>CAYRHW010000009.1:0-25236 GCA_964424305.1 uncultured Candidatus Saccharibacteria bacterium | reverse complement strand
GCATGAATGTTGCAATCTTGTGTAGTGTGTTAATGAGTTTGTTCTTGGGTCTGGGCTTGTGGCGGGGCCAAGCTTTTTATCTTACCCTGTTTTTCATATTCCTATTCGTCCTAATGATTGGCTTCCAAGCGTCGGTTGTTCGAGCGGGAATTATGGGGGCCGCCGTGCTATTGGCTCAAAAAGTTGGTAGATTACCGAACAGTACTAGAATCATCGTATTTACAGCTACTATCATGGTTTTAATAAATCCAATGATTTTAGTGTGGGACGTTGGGTTCCAACTGTCGTTTTTAGCAATATTGGGGATTGTTTTATTATCAGAGCCGATCGGAAACATTTTAAAATTTATACCTAAAGAGAAGTTTATAAACATAAGGAGTGTGATTTCGGCCACTCTAGCTGCCCAAGTTTTTACACTTCCAATATTAATCTATAATTTTGGTAGGATTTCTTTAATTTCTACATTAACTAATATCCTAGTTGTGCCAATGGTGGATCTAATAATGATTTTTGGTTTTATCTTTGCGTTATTAAGTTCTATCTGGTGGGTTTTGGGTTGGATATTCATTTGGCCATGTTGGCTGTTGCTTGTCTACGTGATTAGGGTGATTGAAATATTTTCCAAGCCATGGGCGATGAAGTCATTCGAAAATGTTCACTGGCTGTGGCTCGTATTCCTATATCTCATCCTGGCTGGTGTGGTCGTGTGGGTGAAAAGAAGGGCTCGGTTAAAGATTTTAGATTTTTAGTAAAAAAAAGCCCACGATGCTATCGCGGGAACAAGGCGGGTAGGCCAAGATATATTAGGGGTATCCAAATTATTGGGAAGAACCAGTAAAAATCTGGCATTGGCCCCCACCATTTTGGATGCCACGGGATTTTTTCGGGTTTGAAGTTTTTAAGGCCATAATGAGGATTAAAAACAAACCATAGGAAATCTTCTATCTGCCATAGGGCGAGAAGAAATCCCATAATTAGGCATTCAAATCTCCAATTCCAGGAGGTGAAGAATAATGGAAAGTGAAGAAACAGTATCACAAGTGCGTTATACCACAACTGATAGCCAGTTAGGGGTCTTCCGCCATTAAGGTAACGGACGAACCACCCTCGTCTTATTCTCCAGCATGGAAGATTGGCAGCCCATCCATTTTTGCCTTCAATCTGGATCTCTAGAAGTGCAAGAACGGTAGATAGGACTAAAAGAAAAGCAAAAAAGGCAATCTCTTTCATTTTTTGCTCCTTTCCAGTTGTTACATGTTAAGCATCTGATAATAAAGTACCATTGTAATAAAATTTTGTCAATTAGATATTAATAATTATGGGTAACTAAGGTATAATGGATTGAATATGGTCAATCAACAAAATAAGGCCTGGATAATAGCGGTAAATATGGGATATGGGCACCAGAGAACCGCTTACCCGCTTAAGGATTTAAGTGCCAATAGCATTATCAATGCTAACGCCTATGAGGGGATTTCTCTAGGAGATAAAAAAATCTGGGAAAGCAGTAGGAGTTTTTACGAGTTTGTATCTAAATTTAAAAGGTTTCCGATAATCGGATCTTGGGTTTTTGCTATATTCGATAAGTTCCAGGAGATTTTTAGTTATTACCCAAGAAGGGATTTGTCTAGGCCGAACATCGGTCTTAAAAACATTTTTTCATTAATAAAAAGAGGGTGGGGAGAGAATTTGATCAAAACATTATCCGGCAACCCCTTGCCAATAGTTAGCACTTTTTTTGTACCGGCTTTCATGGCGGAGTATCACAATTATCCTAACGACATATATTGCATTATTTGCGATGCCGATATCGCTAGATCTTGGGTGCCGATAGATCCAAGAAAAACTAAAATTAAGTATTTCGCACCATGTCATTGGGTGCAGGATAGATTGCAGCAGTATGGGATAAGGCCAGAAAGCATATACCTAACGGGTTATCCCTTGCCGAAAGAAAATGTTGGCAATAATAAAGAATTGGTAAAAAGTGACATGGCATTCCGTCTTTTGAATCTAGACCCATTGGGCAACTACCAAAAGATGTATCATTCTTTGGTAAAAGAATACATCGGGGATCTGCCTAAGAATCCCGACCATCCATTAACAATTATGTTCTCCATAGGTGGTGCGGGTGCCCAAAAGGAAATGGGTATTAAAATTGCTAATAGTTTAGCTGAAAAGATTAGGGCTGGAAAAATTAAACTAATATTTTCTGCTGGCACCAAAGAGGAAGTACACGATTACTTGGTAGATAGTATCGAAAAGATTGGCCTGGGAGAGGAACTAAATAAGGGGATTGAAATAGTTTTCAATAATGGCATCAATAATTATTTTGCCGAATTTAATAGAAAACTGAGAAGAACCGATATCCTTTGGACAAAACCATCGGAACTCTCTTTCTACGGCGGGCTTGGGCTGCCGATAATTATCGCACCATCTATTGGCTCTCAGGAAGATTTTAACAAAAAATGGCTTTTGCGGGTAGGGGCAGGGATTCTGCAAGAAAACCCCAAGTACACAGATCAATGGCTCTACGATTTATTAGAGGGCGGAAGATTGGCCGATGCTGCTATGCAGGGGTTTATAGAAATTGAAAAAATGGGGGCATATAATATTGAGAAGATTGTTTCCGGGAAATAATGAAAAACATTCTTAAGATATTCATAGCTTTAGTAGTTGTGGCTTTAACAGCAGCCACAATTTTCTTTTTATATGCTCCACCCAGAGCTGGCGATTCTACCCAGGCAAAAAAAACAACCCTAACAGACCAGGATCTTAAAAAAGAAATTGGACAGATGATAATGGTAGGATTCCGAGGGACCGAGATATCAGAAGACTCGGATATATATAAGGCGATTAAGGACGTGAAGATAGGGGGTGTAGTGCTTTCTGACTACGATGTGCCTTCTGGCAGCTTTCCTAGAAATATCATAAACCCAGAACAAACAAAAAAACTTATTAACGATCTCCAGAAATATTCTGAGGATCCTCTGTTTGTAGCCGTAGACGCAGAGGGAGGGAATATTAATCGTTTAAAGCAACAATACGGGTTTTTACCGATTATTTCTCCTGAGGAGATGGGGCAAGATAAAACCCTGGAAACCACAAGGAAGGAATCTGCGAAGATTGCCAAAGAATTGGGAGACTTGGGTTTTAATATGAATTTTGCGCCAGTTGTTGATGTAAATATTAATCCTGAAAATCCCATTATTGGAGCCCTGGGGCGTTCATTTTCTTCAGATCCAGAAGAGGTTGTTAATCAGGCCAGTGTGTTTATAGAAAGTCATTTGAAAAATAATATTATTACAGTAGAGAAGCATTTCCCTGGGCAAGGTAGTGCTGAGAAAGATAGCCATCTCGGAGTAGTTGATGTAACAAATACATATAATAAAGAAGAGCTTCTTCCTTACCAGAAGCTGAATGAGGAGGGGCTGCTTAGCGCAGTTATGACTGCCCATATAATGGATAAGAACATTGATATTAACTACCCCGCAACTCTGTCTGCAAATTTTTTACAAGGTATTTTAAGAGATCAAATAGGATTTAAGGGAGTTATTATCTCCGATGATCTCCAAATGGGCGCAATCGATGGTAATTACAGTTTCGAAGAGGCGATCATAAAAGCAGTTAACGCAGGTTGCGATATAGTCTTTACGTTTAATAATAGTCCGAACGGATATGATGGGGAAATAGCATATAAGGTAAGGGATATAATATTTAATGCTGTGAAAGATAATGGGATAGAGGAAGGAAGAATTACAGAATCATACAACCGTATTTTGGCCCTTAAAAAACAATTTAGGATAGCGAAATTATCAGCTGATGAAATAAAGGCCAGGAAGTTTGAATTATTGGGGTTGTCTGACACCTATAATTTCGGGGAGGCTTTGGATATCGCAAAATATGTCGAGGGGGTGACGGGAGTTAGGCCGGCATTTTTACTTGCGGTTTCGCAAGAAGAGTTAGATTTGGAAAAATTGGATATGTGCTATGTCACAAATATTATTACCGGAGAGGGAATTAGGGCGATTGATGGGAAGATTCGGCTAAAAACCATGAGCCCGGCCAGAGATATGGCCGACTTTCTGACAATCACTAAGAAATTAGGGAAAGACCCTTTAAAAACCCTTGTTACCTGTCCAATGAGTTTTGGGTGGGGTGGAGCGATGGGTCCAGCAGATTTTATTCCTTCTACGTGGATGCGGTACAAAGATAAAGTAGAAAAGATCACGGGCAAGACGGCAAATCCTTGGGACACCCAAGATGCTTTTCTGGCCATGGGATTGTATCTGGCAGACTCTGGAGCAACTTCAAAGAGTCGTGATGGAGAAAAGGATGCAGCAATGATATATTTTTCTGGCTCAACCAACCCAGTGTTTTCCTGGTATGCAGATGGTGCTTTTAAATTTGCCGAGAAGATTGGGGCGGATATCCAGGTGATTGAAGAAAGCAATTAATAGAGTAAAATTAATAAAGGAACATCAAGGGAAATAATGAACAAAATATTTAAAATGATTCTCCTAATTTTTGCTTTAATCATCGTGGGGCTAATTTTGTATCTATTTCTGGGCAAAGCTCCAATACAAAAAAACATTCTTTGGGGTGTTAATTTTTCGCAAAAGCACACTGAGAATCTTGGGCTTGATTGGGAAAAGACATATTTGGCCATATTGGATGATTTAAAGGTAAAAAATCTAAAACTAATCCTCGCTTGGGATTGGATAAATGGCGAGGATGGAGAATACTATTTTAAAGATGTGGATTGGCAGATAGGAGAAGCTGAAAAACGCAACGTGAATGTTATGTTGTCTATCGGCATGAAGACTGGGCGCTGGCCAGAGTGCCATATTCCCGATTGGGCGAAGGGTTTGTCGAAAAGTGAAAGAGAGGCGGCAATAGAGAAGTATTTAGAAGCCGTTGTCGAAAGGTATAAGGGTTCTGAATCGATTGTTTCCTGGCAGGTAGAGAATGAACCCTTTTTTCCGTTTGGAGAGTGCCCCAAAACAGACATAAATTTTTTAAGGAAAGAGGTAGCCCTGGTGAAATCTCTTGATAATAAAAATAGGCCGGTGATAGTTTCAGATACCGGAGAGTTTTCTTTATGGTTGAAACCAGCTAGTATTGGAGATGTTGTCGGGACTACGATGTATCGCAAGGTTTGGTCAAAAGAGTTTCACCTTTACTTTAATACCCCCTTCCCTCCGCTGATTTATTATTGGAGGGCAAGATTAATAAATGCTTTATATAACAAACAAGTTGAATGCGTTGAGCTACAGGCAGAACCCTGGGGCCCAGTATTGCTCTATGATCTCCCGCTAGACGAGCAGAAAAAGACAATGGATTTAGATCAATTTAAAAAGGTTATTACTTTCGCGAAAGAGACGGGGTGGAAGGATTTTTATCTATGGGGTGCCGAGTGGTGGTATCAAATGAAAGAAAAGTATAATGATCCAAGTATCTGGGACGAAGCAAAAACTTTGTTTATTAACGATTAGTTTATGCTAAGTATCATAATCCCCACTCTCAATGAGGAGAAACATCTACCACTACTTTTGGAGTCGATAAAAAAGCAGAATTTTTCTAATTATGAAATAATTGTGGCCGATGCTGGATCGAAAGATAAAACTGTAGAAGCAGCGAAGCAATACGGCTGCCGTATTATCCCCGGTGGGTTACCCGCGAAGGCAAGAAATGAAGGGGCGAAGGTCGCTAATGGGAAGCTGTTACTTTTTGTCGACGCCGATTCTATCCTACCCGACCAATTTTTTGAAAAATCTTTAGAAGAATTTGAGGAGAGAGGGCTTGATTTTGCCTCTTTCGGGCTATTGCCCATTGAGGGAACGAAGGTTCATAGGTTTGCTTTTAATATGTTCTACAACTGGTACATTTATGCTCTAGAGAAAGCCCTACCACATGCTGCGATGGGCATTTTAGCTAAGAAAAACCTATTTCTTAGCCTTAACGGATATGACGAAACAATAACATTGGCCGAGGATCACGATTTAGCTAGAAGAGCCAAAAAGGTGGCAAATTATGGAATATTAAGGTCAAATAAGATATTTGTATCTGATAGAAGGTTCCGAAAAGATGGGTGGGCCAAGACTATAGTGAAATATTTTTTCTGCGAATTGCATATGATATTTATAGGGCCGGTAAGATCAGATATCTTTGAATACAAGTTCGACCATTATTCTAAAAAGAAATAACATTTGATATAATATTTTGTATAATAATTAGCTAAAAAGAACATGTACGAAATGAATCCGATTAAATTCCCTGTCGGGATTAAAAATATTAAAGATTATTTAAAGAAGATAAAAAAAAGTCGGTTTTTGTGGTTGATAGCCATAGTGGTTTTAATTTCTGTCATAATTGGTTTTTCGGCAGGGGCTTTCACCGGTTCATACTTTTACAACAAACTAAGAGACGAATTGGGTAGATTAAATATTTCTCTCCCAACCTTAATCGAAAAGAACAATCAAGAACTTAAAGACTATATCCCCCAAACATCTCAGGAGCAGGCGATAATCAGTGCCGTCAATCAATATTCTCCCGCAGTGGTTAGTATTATCATCTCGAAGGATGTGCCAGTAATGGAACAGTATTACACAAACCCCTTCGAAGGATTGGGACCCGATTTTAATATTCAAATTCCTCAGTTGCGTCAAAATGGGACAGAAAAACAAGAAGTTGGCGGAGGGTCCGGCTTCATAGTCTCGGAAGATGGATTGGTTATTACAAATAAGCACGTTGTTCTAGATGACGCCGCAGAATATACAGTTTTCACTACAGATGGGAAAAAGTATCCGGCTACGGTTTTAGCGAAAGATCCAGTACAAGACTTGGCAGTAATTAAAATTGACACAGGGAAAACTCCTAAAACTTTCCCAGTGGTTAAATTGGGCGACTCCGATGGTTTGCAAATTGGTCAAACCGTAATTGCCATCGGTAATGCTTTGGGAGAATTTAACAATACCGTTTCCGTCGGCGTGGTCTCTGGGCTACAAAGAACATTAACTGCCTCTGGAGGATCAGGATTTTCAGAAACATTGGATGATATCATCCAAACAGACGCAGCAATAAATTTAGGGAATTCTGGCGGGCCACTTTTAAACTTAAAGGGAGAAGTTATTGGAATCAACACGGCGGTAGCTCAGTCGGGGCAAAGCATTGGCTTCGCGATTCCGATCAATAAGGTTAAGAGGGATATAGAGCAGGTTAGCAAGAATAAGAAAATAGTCTATCCGTTTATCGGAGTTCGCTATGTAATAATTACTGAGGAAATCCAACAAAAGAATAAATTGTCAGTTGACTATGGCGCATGGGTTAAGGTCGGATCTAGCGGAGAGGCGGCTGTTACTAAGGGCTCTGCCGCTGAAAAGGCTGGCATAAAAGAGGGGGATATAATATTAGAAGTAGAAGGACAGAAGATTACACAAGATAACTCTTTGGCCAAAATGATGGAAAAACGGAATCCCGGAGATAAAGTAATCTTTAAAATATTAAGAGCCGGAGGAGAGATTAATGTCGATGTTATCTTGGGAGAGAGAAGCTAACAAATACGTTTAAAATTTAAAAAAGCAACTATTAAAACAGGCTGCTTTTTTATTGACAATTAGGGCCTAGAGTATAGAATATAAAGCATCGAATAAGAAGAAGTACCTTCAAATTTAATAGATTATTTTTGTTTAGAAGGATCTACGGGATTCATATCTCAACAGAAGGAGATGCTTGATGACACAACCAGTGGGCGAAGTGATAGAACCGCAGGATGCGGTTTCTTGTCTGGATCAAGGGCAAGCACGATTATACGAGAAGATCCCAACGTCAATTTCCTATGTTTCCCATCCTAGTTTTTCCTTCGGCTATACCGAAGAGGAACTTTTCGGTTCTCATGCAGAGATTGTTGAGACGCCAGGGTGGGTTTTGCCTCAAGTGATTGAAGATGAGGGGGTAGCAGTTGGAACTAAAAAGAAGCCTCTTAGCAGAGATGCAGAGAGTGCGCTTTTTCTCCGCTATAACTACGCGCGTTACCGACTTAACCAACTAATCGAAGTTCAACGAAAGCATTTTTCTCCTTCTCGAGCCAAACAAATGTTGGCATGGTACGGACGAATATTGAAGTTACGGGCGGGTCTCGTCGACGCAAATTTGGCACTTGTCCTGGCTATGGCCAAGAGGACAAAGATTGCTGGTGTTGAATTTGTAGAGTTAGTTTCAGAGGGCAACCTTACCCTATTGCGAGCAATTGAGAAGTTTGATGTTTCAAGAGGATTCAAATTTTCAACCTATGCCTGCAGAGCAATACTTAAAGGTTTTAATAGAATGTTTGCCATTGTCGGGCGGCACTATCAACGTTTTCCCTCCGGGCTCGATACCAAGCAGATAGAGAGGAATGTTGACGGTGATTTTCCTCGAGAATGGTGGCTGGAAGACGCCCTTGAAGAATTGGGGAATATTTTGGGTGAGAATAATTCTGTGCTAAGTGAGATTGAAATGAGGATTGTTATCGCGCGATTTGGTATCGGTACCCAAGAAAAGGGAAAAACAATTCGACAGGTGGTGGATATGGTCGGGCTTAGCAGAGAAAGGATTCGGACAATTCAGATTGAAGCAGTAGGGAAAATTCGCCTAGCTCTAAAGAGTAGGCTGTAAAATGAACAGGAAGGAGAAAGAGATGAAAAAGAATGAATTAGTTGAAGTACCTCCCGGGACAAGGGTGGAAAAAGATATTAATGGGCGACCACGGGCTGGTACTGTTTTTGAGGATGTGTGCAGCCTTTGCGGGGAAGGTGAAGTTCTGGTTATGTTTGATGGACACAATTGTGTCTCAAGAGTAAAGGTCGCAGATCTTAAGATCATCTAAGCAAATTATAATTAAGTCAGGGGCGGTCATCTTGGCCGCTTTTTTGTCACTCTTGACTGGAGAGTGCTATTGATTTATCATGTAAAATATGTTAAGAATATTTAATACTTAATCATATGAATGGAGCCAATTTTACCAATAAAGCTCAAGATTCAATATTAACTGCTCAGGCAATCGCTCAAGATCGCGGGCAGTCTCAGGTTGATGCTTTGCATCTACTTTTATCTTTACTTTCTCAAGAGGCAAGTATCATTTTAACTATTCTCCAGAAATTGGGGGTGGATATAGACAATTTAAAAAAGAAAGTAGAGGCTCAGGTTTTAAAAATTACAGCAAATACAACCCCAATGGCCGTGGGCCAACTTTATTTAACCCAAGACATGGCCAAGGTGTTGGAGCGTGCTCGTCAAGAATCGGTAAAGATGAGTGACGAGTTTGTTTCTGTAGAGCATTTGTTTTTAGGACTACTCGACACTCCCACCGCCGCCAAAGACATTTTATTAAAAACTACATTTTTCCAGTCTGGGGCCATTGGTTCGGAATCTATTAAAACAAATAAGTTGGATTACGAAACTGTATTAAAGGTTTTATCACAACTTCGTGGTGGCGTTAGAATTACTGATCCAGAACCAGAATCGAAATATCAAGTAATAGAAAAATACACTAGGAATTTAACTGATTCAGCAGCTTCGGGAAAAATTGACCCTATTATTGGCAGGGAAAATGAAATTCGCAGACTAATGCAGGTCATTTCCAGAAGAACAAAGAATAACCCGGTTTTAATCGGAGAGGCTGGAGTTGGCAAAACAGCTATTGTCGAGGGATTTGCTCAGAGAATTACTCAAGGTAATGTTCCGGAGTTTTTAAAAAACAAAGAGGTGATCTCTCTAGATTTGGGTGCTTTAATTGCCGGTACAAAATACAGGGGTGAATTTGAAACACGAGTTAAGGCCCTCTTAAAAGAGATTAATAGAGCAGATGGAAGGTATATCCTATTCATCGATGAACTACATACTCTAGTCGGAGCAGGGGCCGCTGAGGGGGCAATAGATGCATCAAACCTATTGAAACCAGCCCTAGCCAGGGGTGAGCTAAAAGCAGTTGGCGCCACAACTTTAAAAGAATATCAAAAATATATTGAAAAAGACGGAGCCCTGGAAAGAAGGTTCCAACCAATTTATGTACAAGAACCAACTACTGATGATGCTATAGCGATTTTGCGAGGTATTAAAGAAAAATATGAAGTCCATCATGGAGTTAGGATCCAGGATTCTGCCATTATCGCAGCCGTTGATTTGTCTAGTCGCTACATCTCAGATAGGTTTTTGCCAGATAAGGCAGTGGACCTAATGGACGAGGCAGCCTCAGCTTTAAGGCTAGAGATAGAATCAGCTCCAGTTGATTTGGAAAAATATGATAAAGATATATACAAATTAGAGATTGAGAAGCAGGCCCTAAAGAAAGAGAAGGGTGTCGAAAAAAGATTAAAAGCAATTGAGGGATCCTTGGCTAACTTAAGAGAAAAAGCTAAGGAGATTAGAGTTAAGTGGGATGCTGAGAGAGAAATAGTGACTAAGATTAAAGATATTAGGCAGAAGTTAAACGATTTTTCCTATCAAGCAGAAATTGCTCAAAGAGAAGCCAACCTAGAACAAGTGGCTGAAATTAAATATGGGAAGATTCCTAATCTAGTGAAAGAACAAAGGGACTTAGAAAAGAAATTAGTAAAAATCCAACAAAGCCATCACTTTGTTAAAGAAGAAGTAACGGCAGAGGAAGTTGCTGGAGTCGTTTCTCGTTGGACAGGAATACCAGTAATGAAATTAATTACTGAGGAGGCTGAGAAGCTAGAGAAGATGGAAGATACTTTAAAGAGGAAGGTTGTGGGCCAATCAGAGGGCATAGAAGCCATATCAAGGGCTATCAGGAGGGCCAGAGCAGGGATATCAGAGGAGAATAAGCCCATGGGCTCATTTATGTTCCTTGGACCTACTGGTGTTGGCAAAACAGAAACTGCCAGAGCTTTAGCAGAGTTTTTATTCAATGACGAAAAAGCATTGGTGCGTTTAGATATGTCAGAATACATGGAAAAACACACAGTGTCTAAGATCATTGGTTCCCCTCCGGGATACGTTGGCTACGAAGAAGGAGGCCAACTAACAGAAAAAGTAAGGAGAAGACCTTACGCTGTTATTCTTTTAGATGAAATAGAAAAGGCACATCCAGAAGTTTTCAATATTTTATTACAGATTTTTGAAGACGGTAGGCTCACGGATTCTAAGGGCAGAGTAGTCTCTTTCAAAAACACAATTATCATAATGACTTCCAACGCTGGTTCTGATTACATCAACAAGATGTCGTCAATCGGCTTCGACTCACAAGAGGATTTGGCAGAAAGAGAATCAATGAAAGAAAAGATAACGGCATCTTTAAAAGATCAATTTAAGCCAGAGTTTCTAAACAGGATAGATGAAATTGTAATTTTTGACTACTTGAAAAAAGATGAGATTAAGAAGATTGTAGACTTAGAGCTAGCCAAGGTTGAAAAGCGCTTAGCCGTAAAGAATATTACCATTAAGATATCAGACAAGGCCAAGGAGCTTTTAGCAGATAAGGGCTTTGATCCAGCCCTGGGTGCTAGGCCCCTAAAGAGAGTAATCCAGAGGTTAATTCTGGATCCGTTATCTTTAAAATTAGTTACGGGTGAGATAAAAGAGGGGAATAATGTAATTGTGGATGCGGAGAATAAGGAAATAACGTTTCAGATTCCAGCCCTATTAACAACCCATTCAGTTGGGATAACAAAGAGAAAGCTTACTAAAACTTCTTCAAAATAATGCCAAATTCTAAAAATAAAGTTAAGAGAGTAATTGTAGCAGTTTGTGTAATCCTTGTCGGTGGAGCTGTGGGTGGTATGCTTTTTCAGTTATTTGTTTTCCCATCTATCCTGCAAAATTCATATTTTGCCCAATTTCAATTCATCAAGAATTTTAAAGAGGGGAAGATTATTATCAATAATCGTGAAGAATATCTAATAACCCAGGAAACAGCTCTGGAGAAATCAATCGAGCAAGTAGATAAATCCGTGGTGGCTGTTCAATCAAAAACAAGCAGTGGAACGATCTATGGCGTTGGGGTTATCGCTACTTCCGATGGAATGATTATTACTCTTTCGAGTTTGGTTCCGGTGGGTGCAAGTGTTAGTATTTTTTCCCAAGGAGAAGATGGAGTCGTTAGCTTATTGGCCGGGAAACCGGAAGTTTTAAAAAGAGACATTAAGAATAACCTTGTTCTATTAAAAGTAGATGGAACAAATTTAAAAACTTGTGGTTTTTGCAATGCCGAAGAGGTGAAATTAGGAGAAAGAGTATTTCTGCTGGGCATTGTCTCGGAAAAATTAGAATGGGTTGCTAATGAGGGGATTATAAAGAGCTTCGATGAAGAGGCAATAAAAACAAACATAGTTGAGGCCAGCTCTCTAAGGGGCAGCCCTTTGTTTAATATCAAAGGAAATCTTGTTGGCCTTAACACGATTGATTCGCAGGGGAAGGTTATCGCAATACCTATCCAGAAAGTAAAGGAATTCGCCGGAGTCTAAAAACATTCAAGCAAAAGCCCCGCCGATGCGGGGCTTTTGTTTGACACAACATCATTTCCGTTATACTTTTACTTATGTCGTAGAAAATATTTTTTACGTAGTTCTTTAACAGAAAGGATAATGGCCAATGAGCGATACAGCGGCGGAAGAAAGAAAATGGGAATTGTTTAGAATGGTTGATCCGGCTTTTCCTAATTGGAACATATTTAGTAGCTATGCGAGCATGACAACGGCCCTGGGGCCGGTTATGGTTGCCACAGCTGCCAGCAAGCTTTGGGGTTGGCGAGCAGAAATAATCGATGAGAATAATTACAGGTGGAAGAGAAACGGCGATGGGTTGCCGGACCACCAAGCCCTGCAAAAAGAAAACCAGGCCGTAGTCGTTGGTTTCTATTGCGGACTTACTAGCACCATTGAGCGTGTTTGGCAGTTAGCCGAGTTTTACCACCAGCAAGGAGTTATCACTATCGCTGGCGGATGGCACGCCCACTACTGCCCAGAAGAAATGTTAAGACATAACATTGACATTGTTGTTCACGGTGACGGCGAAGAGGCAATTCAACAGATACTGCGAGTTGTCGCCGATGGCGGGAGCTTTGAGAGCATCCCTGGCATTTCTTTTTTGAAGAATAACTGGATGGTGACTAATGGGCCCGAGATGCTCGAGATCTCAAACCTGAACAATCTTCCACTTCCAGATTTTGGTTTACTAAGACATGCCCACAAGATAAAGCTCTACCCCGCGGGTAGAATCAAGGGGTGCGAGAAGAATTGTGAATTTTGCAGTGTGAAGGGAGAGCCCCGCTGGGCAAACGCCCGTCATCTTTTTGAAACAGTCAGTTGGCTGGTGGATACCAGGGGTGCTCAATCGTTTTTCATTGTGGACGACAGGCTGGAGGGAGACCCACAAGGCACCATGGAGTTTTTCCAACTGATTGCGGAACGTTACGGGAGGCGTCTCCACTTTACTGTGCAAGTAAGGCTGGAGGCAGCCAAGAATACAGAGCTTTTGAGAATCATGAGAAAAGCCGGGGTTCATATCGTCTGCATTGGATATGAATCGCCGATTGACGAAGACTTAAGAGCAATGAAAAAAGGGTACTCGTCTGCTGATATGCTTAAGTGGACGAAGATCTATAGAAGCTTCGGGTTCAGAATCCATGGAATGTTCATTTTCGGTTATCCATCAAGAGATGGCAAGAAAAGCATCGAGCTCAAAGAAATGGTGAAACGGTTCAAGCGGTTTATTAGAAAAGCTTGCTTTTATACTATCCAGATACTGCATCCGGTTCCTATCGTAGGAACGGAATTGCGGAGACGTTTGGATAGTGAGGGAAGGTTGTTCCCACAGGAGCTGGTTCCTTGGAGTCGTTATGACGGGAGCTATGCCTGTTTCATCCCTGATAATATGTCATTGCGACAACTTCAGGAAATTCCTACGGAACTTATGCGATGGTTCTACAGCTTTGCTAGTTTTTTCAGGATTCCTTTAAGGACAATCGCCTTTCCGATTGATCTTCTGGCGCGGGGTTGGGAGCGTTGGTATTACCATTGGTACCATGAAGTTATACGGTACGGTGGGCATTTGCTCATACAGCGATGGCGCAAGAGACAGAAGAAAGATAACTTCTTGGGAAGGTTGGAGATAAGCGCTTTCTTGGCCAAGCAGAAGGCGAGATAATAATAGTTCATATATGGCGGCACGATAACCTCGTTCCGCTTTTTCATTATTTTATTATTGACGGCGAATTAATAATATTGTTTAATTAAAGAAATAGTATGACCAAAAAATCTTTGATTCTGGTGTTTTTATTAATATTACTAGTGGGTTTTGTTGTGGGGTATATAGTGATGTCTCTTGATATTAAGGATGGGATTTTAGGATCGAGGGATGGTAGAAGTATCTGGCAGATTTTTTCTCCATTTTAAATTAACCGGCCAAGTGCCGTTTTTTATTGAAAATGACTAAAAATATCTATCTAAAAACTTTAATATATATAGGGATTTTTGTATTGGGTTTAATTGTTTTTTATTTAGGTGGGGAGGGTGGCTACCAAACAAAATATTGGTTAGAACAGCAGAGAGATAAGAGGAACATGGAGAATTTTAACAATGAGATTGTGAAAATGTTTCAGGAAGACATTTATGGCGGGAAAACCCCCGAAGAAACATATAATATGTTCGTTCAGGCCCTAAAAGACGAAAATGTTGATTTGGCAGTGAAATATTTTGTTTTAGATTCGGAGAGGAGGGCAAAGTATCAAGAGGAATTTGATGATTTGAAACAAGAAGGGAAGTTAAAGGAATATGGCGATAATTGGCCCACGTGGGAAGAATTTAAACAGATTAAGGACGAAGATAATGGTTGGGAAAGTAGGGTCATGGTGGAGCATACATATTATCGTTCCGAACAAAAAATCGTTAATTTGCCGGATGGAGCAGGGGGTTATATTAAAACAACCTTGCCAATTGGAGATTATGTTGATTATGCCCCTGTTTTTACAAAAAATACTAACAATATTTGGAAAATAGAAAGTTTATGAAGGGAGTAAATATTCTTATTATTTGTTTAATATCCGCTGTATTTTTAGTAGGCGGGTTTATCCTTAAACCAACGACGGAAGCATACAATAACACAGTAACTCATCCCTTGCTTACCCAAAAGATAGCAGAGCTGTATAATGCGATTTACGATCCAGATTTAACAGAGGATGAAATCCAATCGTTGATGGCTGGGAGCACAGACGAGGATACGCCCCCACGCTGGATAAATCATTTCTATGATCCGACTACTGAATTGGGATGGTCGGGTGAGCGATTGGGCAGTATGTCATCAATAGACGTCTTAACGGCAGCCATATCGGCATTCAGTAAAGAGCCAGAATCTGCTGTATCGTGGGCAAAAGACCAAGAATTACAAAATACCGATTACTTTCTTTACCAAGGAGACCGCACGCTAAACAGTGCGGTTTTATATTCCCTAGAAGGCAAAGATGTAGAGGCATATTATTCTTTGGGCTATGTCTTGCATTTAGTTGAAGATATGACAGTGCCAGCGCATACGCGGCAGGATACACACGTTGACCTTAGCTCGTTAGATTTTTTTAGTACGTTTTTAGGAGTTAAGTTTGACGGAGGAGAACCGTACGAGAAATGGGCAGAAGAGAATGGGGAAATAAGTCAGGACACGATAGACTACCTTAAGAATAATTATCAACCAATCTGTGGCTCCCTGGAAAGTTGTTTAACTTATTTGGCAAAGTATTCCAACGGTAATTTTTTTAGCGAAGATTCGATCATGGATAGCAACTATAAACTCCCGGTTGTATCGAAGTATATCTATAAAGATAAATATATTCATATTTATAATAACGAGAATATTTTATTGGCTGAAGCGAAGATAGAGGATGGAACAGATAGATTGTTTGATACAACCACAAACTTTGATGAAATCAACCAATCTTATTGGGATCGTCTCTCCCCAGCAGCTATTTTAGCCGGAGTTGAGGTGGTTAAGTATTTCAATGATCAAGTTAATAAAGCGGAGAACAAAGAAATAA
This sequence comes from uncultured Candidatus Saccharibacteria bacterium, assembly GCA_964424305.1. Taxonomy (GTDB): domain Bacteria; phylum Patescibacteriota; class Minisyncoccia; order Minisyncoccales; family Staskawiczbacteraceae; genus JAHJTG01. Next base: position 9,215 of record CAYRHW010000009.1, on the reverse strand, counting down.
CACTTGAGAGGCCGAAGAAAATAAGTTTTTGGCAGAAAGTTAAAACTATTTCGCCCTATGGCGAGATAGTCAGATTATCAAAGTATGCATCCCTGTCTTTCATAAACCCATTCCAGGGGTGGGGATATGATGATCAGCAAGGCGACGATCAGCCCAATACCCAATCTCCCAATCTTTTAACAGATCTGGAGATAACTCCAGAAAATGCCCAAGAGAGGATGGACGATCTTCAAGAGCTAATAGATTTACTAAATGGTAGCAAGGAAGATGTAAATCCTTTCACCCCTCCTTCATTTGAGCTACCTTCGCTGTTAGCCATCGAACCACCATCATTAGATCAACCCGAGCTTGGACTTGATTTAGAGTTACCTTCATTGGGTTTGCCATCATTAGAAATACCCGTAGACGCAGACCAACAAAGTTTGCCGAAACCATTAATAGTTTTAGCTTCTAAAAATACTATTAGTAGCGGAGGGGGTGGCGGGAGTAGCATTGTTTACCAGAAAATACTGATTTCTGAAATACAAATTTCGGGTACTAGCAATGAGAAGGAGGAGTTTGTGGAATTGTATAACCCAAATAATGAAGAGGTGGATCTAAGCAAATGGGAAGTAAAGAGGAAAACTAAAACTGGAAAAGATTACGAAGCCTACGCACCGCAGGGGCAATTTAATGGGAAAAAGATTTCAGCAAAAGGGTATTTTCTAATTGCTCGTAAGGATTCAAGCTTTGAGAGTGTAGCTGATATGGTAACCACTCATTCTTTAGGCGATTTTGTGGCTGATGGGGGAAGTTCTTTGGTCCTAAGGGATCCAAATAATGTGGTTGTCGATAAAGTTGGCTTCGGTCAGGCTCAGGATTTTGAGACTGCGCCAACGGTGAATCCAGCTAAGGGAGAAAGCATTGGGAGAAGATGGGATGAAACTAATCAAACATACTTTGATACAGATAGTAATTCTAGTGATTTCGGAAAACAGTCGGCCACTCCAAAAGGGAAAAATGTATTACTTCCAGAGTTAACTGTTTCTTGCTCTGCTCTCCCCAATCCCGTCGAGATTAATAATTCTGTGGCCTTTACTTCACTGGTTTCGGGTGGCAGTGGTCCATATATTTATTCTTGGACGGGTGATTGCGTCGGCTCGTTAGTGAGTTGTGATAAGTCTTTCGTTGTCGGGGGGACGTATAGCGCGACAATTAATGTTATCGCTGGCAGTCAAACTGGTTCGGCTAGCTGTTCGGTAGAAGTTAGTGACACTCCAGTTCCACCACCAACCGATACAAAAGCACCGACAATTGTATTCAATTTACCAGCAGAGCAACAAAATTTAACTTTTGACGTTGCTTTTAATATCACAGATTTATCAATAGAAAATGTTAGTCCTTCTGGGCTCCAGGCTTTCCAATTAAAGTGGAAAGAAGAATCAGGGGATTGGCAGGAAGATGCGCCGGTGAATGTTCCGGGTTCACCAGCTAGCTATGATGGCACAAGAAGCTTTATTGGGACCGATGAGAAGACTTACTATTTCCAAGTAAGGGCTAAGGATGTAAATAGCAATGAAAGTGACTGGTTACCAGAAATCCCAGCTACAACTCGGGTAAGGACACTAAAAACAGTTTTAATAAACGAAATCCAAACCGACAGTATAATAGGTACAGGTGGCACCGATGATGATTGGGTTGAATTGTATAATCCGAATGATGTGGATGTGTCTATGCAGGGCTGGTCGGTCCAAAAACACAGTAAATCAGATCCGTGTGGGATAGAAAGCGGTTATTATAAAAAGAATTTTAGTGATGATGCGGTAATTCCTGCCCGCGGGTTTTATCTAATTGTCGACACCCAAGCCAAAGATCCTTTATTGGCTGTTGCTGATATGACCATAGGTTGGTCTTTGTCTGATGACAACACCGTATATCTAGTAAGAGACCAGGTGGGGATAGAAAGTGGAGATGACTCAGATATTATTGATAAGGTTGGATTCGGAGGGGCTTGTTTCCCAGAAGGATCTGCAACAGCAAATCCTTCTGAAGGGAAAAGCATAGAAAGGAAAATAACGGGGGTTGATACTAATAATAATGTGAATGATTTTCAAACTTCAATTACGCCAACCCCAAAGACAGATATATTAATCGAAGATGTTACTGACTATGCGACATGCGGTGGCAGTAGCAGCCCAGGAACCGTTTATTGCTATCTGAAATTGAAATGGCAAAGTGCCAGTAGCGTTGCTTTTTATCAGGTGCAATATAACAAAAATGATATGGGATGGCGGGATTGGGTTTCAAATACAACGGACACAGAAAAAACATATCAATTTCCAGAGAATCCTTTGATAAATAGTAATATGATTTCTTTCAGAGTAAGGGCACAAGACACGATGGGCAATCTCGGGGAGTGGTCTCAAATTGATATTGATCTCTCTAGCTCTATTGTAATCAATGAGTTGGCCTTGTGGGGCACAGATGCTGGACCAGTGGTCCAAAACCAGTGGATAGAGCTATATAACAAGAGCGATAGCCCAGTTGATTTAACCGGTTGGAAACTTTTGTCTGGTTATGGTTATTCTCAATCGTTAGACGTTACTTTGCAGGGCATAGTACCAGCCAAAGGGTATTATATTTTAGAGAGAGTTGATGACCAATCGCTTTCAGATATTTCTGCTAACCAGGTCTATCCTGGCCACGTCGGATCGGCTGGGTATTTCAATCTATTAACACCAAATAGCAGGAAGGTAGATTCTGGTCCCATTGGGATGAATGATGTGCCCGAAGAGGGATATATAAAGGATGGCCATCATTATTCCATGGAAAGAATTAGTGCTTATGGTTTTGGTTTCGATACCAAGAATTGGCAATTGAATGATGGGATAACCATTAATGGTCACGATAAGGATGGAAATTTAGTTTACGGAACACCTGGGCAACAAAATAGCGTTAACCAACTATATACCCCCGTACCTGTTGATTTTGTCGAAGATGTTACTCTAACTAAATCTTTAAGCCCGTACTATTTTCATCAAGACGCTGTCACTGTTTTTGAGAACAGAACACTGACAATTGAGCCGGGAGTTACAGTAAAGTTTAGTTTGTACTCTGGCATACAGGTGCTAGGTACATTAAAAGCTATTGGGACTACGGAAGAGCCAATTATTCTCACCACTTTCTATGATGTTCCTAACCCTGGTTACTGGATGGGTATTAGATTCGAGAGTACTAGCAAGAATTCAGAGTTGGAAAAAGTTAATTTATCTTATGCGGGACAAAGCCACGCCGGTTTTGGGCAGGCTGGGATTACAGTTGACCAGTCGTTCATCAATTTAAGGGATTCCTCGGTAGGGAATAATGCGAGGTATGGTTTACGGTTAATTAATTCAGCGTCAATTATTGATGGGCTAACAACATCTGATCAAATGGGGGATTGTTCAGTCTATGCTTGCGGATCTGGTATATATATTGAAGGGGGAAGCCCGACAATCACTAACTCAAATATTTTGAGAAATTATTATGGGATAAATATGGCGGATTATTTCCCCGTGGATGGCTCGCCGTTAATTCCAGCCACACCATATTTAGAAAATAACTATTACGAAGGCAATACTAATAATATTTGGCCGGTGACAGCAGTGGAGTTGTGATTAAGAGTTATATGGCAGGCTTCACGGAAATGGAGCCTGTTTTGGTCGATTTTTACCAGATTTCAAATAATTTAGTGCGAGCTATTGACGCGACCTATCGCTGTGGTAATATTAAACCACAGGAGTAAAAATTAAATATTTTATTTTTATGTCTAAAAATTTACAAAAATTCGGGGGAACACTTAAAAATCTTAGAATTAAAAAGGGCCTGAGTTTAAGGAACATCTGCAAATTGACTGGCTATGACCCAAGCAACTGGAGCAAAATAGAACGAGGGAAAAGTTCTCCGCCCCCTGATGTAGAAACGCTTAAAAAATGGGCAAAAATATTGGGGATTAAAACAAAGAGAGATGTTCAGAATTTTACCGACGAAGCAGGCATTGCTCAGGGAATAATACCAGACGATATTTTGGCGGGCGCAAATGCAGTGGAATATTTACCCGCCTTCTTCAGGACGTTAAGGAATAAGAAGCCGACGAAGGAAGAAATCGATAAATTAATAGAGCTAATAAGGAACGCTTAAGTATGGATTACGTAGAATTTAACGCTCCTTTCTTGAGTAGTCAGAAAATAAAGAATAAAGCGGATTCATTCAGGCAAGAATACTGGGACGATACGTTGCCAGTTGAGGTAGAGGATATTATAGAAATAGGGTTGCAATTAAACATAATCCCCGTCCCGCAGTTAATGGAGAAGTGCGACGTAGATGCACTTATCACTTCAAATTGGGAATCAGTGTATGTTGATAACGGAAAGTTTTCTGACGAACGATACAAAAATCGTTTAAGATTTTCCTTGGCTCACGAGATGGGGCATTTTACTTTGCATAAGGATGTTTATAGAAGTTTTGGCATAAAAAGCATCGAAGACTTTTATAGATTAATGCAGAAAATACCACAAGAGCAATACGGATATCTTGAGACTCAAGCAAATAAGTTCGCTAGCCACTTGCTTGTTCCAAGGGAAAAACTAATCGTTGCGAGGGGTAAATTTATTGGAAAACTTGCGCGAGAACATAGTAATATAGAAAAAATGATTATTTCTGGGAAAATGGATAGTAAAACATTAAATTCTTATATTGCTATACCAATTTCGAAGATATTTGGCGTATCGGATGACGTGATAGAGATTGCCCTTAATGATGTTAATTCAAGTAGAGTTTAATTATTTGTCACTCATGGAAAGATTTATTGAACCAATCCCTTATATCTTTCCCGTTTTATGACCATGATTATAGAATTAAAGAAATTTGGGACAACGTTAATTTCTCGTCAAACAGGGAAGGAGGCATTTTTAGCGCTTCAGGCCTTCTTAAATGATGTGAGGAAAAATGAGATAGTTGAGGTGGATTTCGACGGTGTGTTAACTTTCTCCCCAGCGTGGGGTGATGAATTTTTAACTCCGTTATTAAATACATACGGGGATAGATTAGTTTTAGGAAAAACAATTAATCCTTCAGTTAAGGCTACTTTAGAGATATTGCAAGCTATAAGCGGTAAGCAATTCAAAATATCCGATTAAAGATTAGTGAAGTCGCAACAAATTAGCCCATGCAAAAGTGGGCTTTCGTTTTCCCGATAGGGAATTCGACCTTTCTGGAGTTTAATTCCGATCCGGCCAGACCCGCCCATTATATAAATAGAGTTCTGCCGAGGCTGGTTTAGTGTGGTAAAATAAATATATGGAGAAGGAAATTAAAAAAGGGGAAATAGTTATCTATCGATCATCTGATGGTCCGAAGATCGAGGTTAGACTTGAAGGGGAGAATATTTGGTTAATGCAAGAACAAATTGCTTTACTTTTTGGTACGCAAAGACCTGCTATTACTAAGCACTTAAACAACATACTAAAGGAAGGAGAGCTTGAAGAAAAATCAGTTAGTTCCATTTTGGAACATACTGCCAGTGATGGGAAAAAGTATAAAACAAAATTTTATAATCTCGACGCAGTGATTTCAGTAGGTTATAGAGTGAACTCCAGTCATGCTACTCAGTTTCGTATTTGGGCCACTAAAACCCTTAGAGACTATTTAGTTAAGGGTTATGCAGTAAATGAAAAGAGGTTATTGGAGGCAGAGAATAAGTTTAATGAACTGCAGACAACGGTTGATTTTTTACGCCGAAAATCTAAACACGAATTGTTAATCGGCCAAGAGCAAGAGATTTTAAATTTATTGGCTGATTATTCAAAAACTCTTACCCTGCTTGAGCAGTATGATAAAGAAAAAGTTACATTATCCAAAAATGGCAAGGGGAGTTTTGTTTTAAATCACGCAGTAGCCAAGAAGGCCATAGAAGAAATTAAGAAAGAATTGATTAATAGAAAGGAGGCAGGCGACCTATTCGGCACAGATGTGCAGGATAGATTAGCTGGGATACTAGGCAATATTTTACAAACTTTTGATAAAAAGGAGCTTTACCCAAGTATAGAAGAAAAAGCATCTCATCTTTTATACTTCATCATTAAAGATCACCCGTTTACCGATGGCAATAAAAGGATTGGTTCATTTTTGTTTGTATATTTTCTCGATAAGAACAGGTATCTTTATAAAGAAAATGGGGAAAAGAAGATAAATGATAACGCCCTTACTGCATTATCTCTACTAGTCGCGATCTCTGATCCAAAAGAAAAAGACACGATGATTAAGATAATCACGAATCTTATTAAGTAGGATTAAAAAATATCAAGATTTGGCATAGATTTTTAAAAATCTATGGTGGGGCAAGATTAAGGATATGAAGAACAGCAAACCACAAGAGGTTAATATCAAAAGGATAAAAGAATTCTTAAGCCAACAAACGGTGTTTATTTTAGATGCTGTCGACAAGAAGATGTCAAAAGTAGAAATAAGGCTTGACGGTGTTGATAAAAAAATATCAAACCTAGAAATAGGGATGTCAAACTTAGAAGCAAGGTTAGATAAGAAATTAGAAAAGATGGAGTTAAGAATAGATCAAAAATTTGATAGACTCGCTACGGTCGGATGAAAAAGATTATTAAGGAGAAATTGGGGGTAGACTTGTATTCGTAAGGTTCCGTCGTTTTAAGAAATCGTCCTGAGGTGACGATTTTTTGTTTATCTTCTGCGGGGGGGGGCGAGGGTGGCTAGCGATTCTGGCAGTGGCTCGCGAATTGACAATTAGACAATAAGCTGTAATATAATTTTATTAGTTTTATCTAGCTTTTTTGAAAAAATAATTTGAAGCACCAACCAACAGAGGAAGGATCCCAACATGTCTTGGTATTTGCACTATGAAGGTAGATTGCGCCAACCGCTTTTCGTTAATTTGAAACCAAAGTTTTGGCACTTCATCGAAGAGATGGATCTTGGCATCTCTTCTTTCCAGCGACGAGATAAAGCCGCCCGAAAAGCTCGGGCGATTTGGGAAAGAGCTATCAGGACGTGGGATGCGATGACTGACGGTCACGGAGAGTTGGTTAATCCCACACTTGTTTGGAAAGAAGGCCTGTCAGCAAAAGAGTGAGACGGAAAAGCCCAGCTTCAAAATAGAGTATTGTTTTTTATGGCTTCAAGGAAATCCCTTGGGCTTTTTGTTTATTGTTTTAGCGAAAATTAAGAGTATAATAATATAATGTTTAACAGTCGGATGTTGAGCATTTTTTATGATTTACCGCACGGGTTTCGAGTTGACAAAACACCGCATTGCTGATAAAGTGGGCTATAAATCTAATCTATGGCTCAATCAAAATACACAGAATTAACTGATGCAGTCTACAGGCTTTTGGAGTTTTTTCCAGAGCAAGAATTGCTCAGGCAAAAAGCCAAGGAAAAAGCCTTGCAGATCCTAGAGAATTTAGTTTTGGTTTGCTTGCCAGATGGGTCCAGCCAGAAAGGTAGAATGGCTTTGCAGAGTATAAAGGATATAGAGGTTTTGAAAAGCTATTTAGACCTTGGAAAATCAAGGGGGTGGGTAGAAAGCATAAACCTACTGATTGTCTTTAAAGAATACGACAAGATTAAGGAAGAGTTGAGGCCAATAGCCGAATTAGCCCAAAAAGGAGTTTTAAAAGAAGAAACAGACCTTGGATTTAAGAAAAGCAGACAATTCACCCCTGTGGATAACATTGTGAGTATTCCAACTAGGATTGTCAATTTGGAGGGGGTTTTAACCGCCAGACAAGACAAAATATTGGAGATATTGAACGTTCAGGAAAAAGCTCAGGTTGCTGATTTCCAGAAAGCTTTAACCAGTGTTACCAAAAGAACAATTCGGAGAGATTTAGACGACTTATTAAGAAGGGGTAAAGTTAACAGAATTGGGGAGTTTAATCAAGTATTTTACAAAATAAACAAAGAGGTGTTGCCAGTTGTTGCAGAAATGGAAAATCGTCAGGATCCTTCACAAAAAGCGGGTTTTGAAGCATAATCGTTTGTAGTGGTGGGTAGGACAAACGTAAATGTCCCAGTGATTGGGGATGCTTACATCAGTTGTCCTAAATGTCCTAACAAATAATGAATAATCCTGAAAAACAATTTAGCAAGATTTACGACCAATACATAGGCAAAATTTACCGTTTTGTCTTTCTTAAGGTTAGCTCAAAAGAGGTGGCCGAGGACATAACCTCTCGGGTCTTTATGAAGGGCTGGGAAATCTTTAAGGGGGATGTGGATAAGATTGAGAATCCCAAAGCCTTCCTATACCAGGTTGCTAGGAACATGGTCATCGACCATTACCGTGAAAAAGGTAGGACAAAGACCGTATCTGCTGACAATATGCCCAACCAGATAGTAGATCCTAGGACAGATCTCCATGACATGGCAGTAATTAACGCCGATGTTGACCAGGTAAAGGTTGCCCTAGCTGGGCTGAGTGACGACTACCAGAACGTTGTCATCTGGCACTATTTAGATGACCTATCAATCAAAGAAACTGCCAAGCTTTTAGATAGGTCTGAGGACGCAACAAGGGTCTTGCTTTCAAGGGCATTAAGCTCACTAAGAGAAAGGCTTATAAGCTAATGAATATTAAACTAATAACTTTAGTCATTTTAGGAGTAGCCATCATCGGGCTATTTTTAGGCTTAAATCAGGGCTATTTCACCAAGGGGGGTGATAATACTCCTAACCCAGTTAAAGACGTGGTAGATGAGCCTAAAAATGAGCCTACAAGCATCCCAGTTGGTGACCCTAAGTTATCAAAACAAATCATCGTAGATCTAACCCAACAGAAAGCTTTCCTATTCGAGAATGGCCAGAATGTGAGGGAATTCACCATATCTAGTGGTAAGCCCGAGACCCCAACCCCAAGGGGAACCTTCAATATTGTATACAAAGCAGAATCAATCTATTCTAAGATAGCCAAGTGCAATCTTGGCTATTGGGTTGGTTTTACCTCAGACGGTAAGTACGGCTTCCACGAGGTTCCAACCTGCGGGGATTTCGAGGCAGAATATGCTAAATTAGGGGAGTTTGCTTCCTTGGGATGTATAAGGCTAGATAAAGCCGATGCTCAATATCTATACAACTGGGTAGAGGTAAATACGATAGTTGAGATCAGATAAGCCGTGTCAAATCATCTAACTATCTGACCGGAACGGGCATTTGTTCAACCCTAGAAA
>CAYRHW010000008.1:0-43185 GCA_964424305.1 uncultured Candidatus Saccharibacteria bacterium | reverse complement strand
TTGTGCCCCCGCCGCGACTCGAACGCGGAACTTTTTCCTTAAAAGGGAACTACTCTACCATTGAGTTACGGGGGCATGAGCCACAATAAATGTGGCTATAATCCTTCTTTTTTTAATTCTTCTAAAAGTTCTCTCTGCTTTCTGCTAATTTTTTGTGGCACCTTAACGGTGATTTCGACATACATATCTCCGGTACCATTCCCATTGAAATGTGGAATACCTTTTCCAGAAATTCTGAAAACCTTTCCTGATTCTATTCCTGCGGGTATTGTTAGTACAATCTTTGTTCTGGCCAATGTTTGGACATCTATTTGTCCCCCCAGAATAGCTTGGGTGATATTTATCTGGGCATTCGTATAAAGATCGTCTCCCTTCCTCTCAAATTCCCGATTTGGGATAATTGAGATTCTAACATACAAATCCCCTGCTTTACCACCCCTCCTGCCAGCGTTTCCTTTATTGGTAACCTTAAGTACTTGTCCCGCATCTATCCCAGCCGGGATAATCACTTCAATATCTTCCTCTTCTTTTATCCTTCCTTCTCCCTTGCAAACATTACAGGGTCTTTCAGGCCTTTGACCCTCTCCTCCGCATTCAGGACAAACTGCTGTTTGGGTAAATGATCCCAATATTGTCCGTCTAATCTGTTGGACTTGTCCCAATCCCCTACAAGAAACGCATTCATTGATTTTTGTTCCCGGCTCAGCTCCGACTCCTCCACAGCGGGAACAAATAATTTGCTTCTTTAAAGAAAACACTTTTCGTATTTCATTTAGTGTTTCTTCCAAGGGAATCTCCATCTCTATCTTTATATCGCTCCCCCTTTTAACATCTTTCGTTGTTCGCCCGCCTCTTCGTTGGCTTCCGCCGAAGAAGTCTCCAAATATATCTCCCAAATCTCCTAAATCAAATTCTACATTACCGCCTTGCTGTGATCGGCTGTTTGCCCAAAACCAATTGGGATCAAACCCTTGTCCGCCACCTGGCATACCACCTTCAAATACTTGTCCATATTGATCATACTGGGCTCTTTTTTCCTGGTTAGAAAGTATCTGGTAGGCTTCATTGATCTCTTTAAACTTCTTTTCATCGCCGCCTTTATTGGGGTGGTGCTTGTGCGCCAATCTATGGAAAGCTTTTTTTACTTCCTCTTGGGACGCACCCTTGGTGATTCCTAATATTCCGTAATAATCCTTTGCCATTAATTTGGTTAAAAATTATTTCTTTTCCTTAAACTCTCCTTCCTCGGCATTCTCGGGTCCCTTTTTCTCCTCTGTGTTTTCTGGATTGGCTTGAGGTTGAGGCTGGGATTTATACAGATCAGTTCCGATTTGTTGCATTGTCTGGGATAAATCCTGAGTTTTTGTTTTTATTTCTTCGATATTATCACTATCTTTTACTTTTTTCAATGCATCCATTTTATCCTCAGCTTCTTTCTTTTTATCGGCTGGGACTTTTTCTCCCGCATCCTTTAATGTTTTCTCCGAGGAATACATTAAGGTTTCTGCTAGGTTTTTGACTTCGATTAATTCTTTTTTCTTCTTGTCCTCCTCTGCATGAAGATCGGCTTCCTTTTTCATTTTTTCTATCTCTTCTTTGGACATTCCGATGGAACTCTCAATTCTAATTGATTGAGATTTCCCGGTTGCCTTATCCTTGGCCGAAACATTCAAAATACCGTTTGAGTCAATATCAAAGGTAACCTCAACTTGCGGAGTTCCTCTTGGTGCAGACGGGATGCCATCTAAGATAAACCTACCCAGTGTTTTATTATCCTGTGCCATTGGTCTTTCGCCTTGAAGTACATGAACCTCAACAGATGTTTGTCCATCAGCTGCAGTTGAGAAGATTTGGGTTTTAGAAGCTGGATAGATTGTGTTTTTAGCAATTAAAACTGTATCTACTCCTCCAAGCGTCTCAATACCAAAGGACAATGGAGTTGCATCAAGCAACAATACTTCTTTTGTCTCGCCACTCATTATCGCCCCTTGAACCGCCGCACCGATTGCCACAACTTCATCTGGATTAATTGATTTGTTCGGTTCTTTGCCAAAATACTTTCTTACGGCTTCTTGAATTGCTGGCATTCTTGTTTGACCACCAACTAAAACAACTTCCTCAATATCTTTCGCAGACAGTTTAGCATCCTTTAGGGCTTGATCAACTAACTGTATAGATTTATCTATATAGTCTTTTACAAGGTTTTCTAATTGTGATCGGGTCATTTTGTAGTATAGGTGTTTTGGTCCATTGGCATCCGAGGTAACAAATGGAAGATTGATTTCTGTTTCCATGGCAGTAGATAACTCAATCTTGGCCTTTTCGGCAGCCTCTTTTATCCTTTGAAGAGCAAGCATATCCTTTGATAAATCAATTCCCTCGTTTTTTTTGAATTCGCTAATAATCCAACCCATTATTCTTTGGTCAAGGTCGTCACCACCTAAATGGGTATCTCCTCCGACTCCGACTACTTCAACGGTGTCCGGGTCTTTTCTAATATCAAGGATGGAAACATCAAAGGTCCCTCCACCAAAATCGTAAACCAAGATTTGCTGCCCTTTATTTTTAGTTAACCCATAGGCCAGAGCAGCTGCAGTGGGTTCATTTAAAATCATTTTCACATTAAAACCGGCAACCTCGCCAGCCACCTTGGTGGCCTTTCTCTGAGAGTCGTCGAAATATGCAGGACAAGTAATAACTGCGTCTGTAATCTTCTCTCCTAACTTTTCCTCGGCGTCCTGTTTTAGTTTCTGTAATATCATTGCAGAAATTTCTGGTGGTTTCACCCAATTTTCACCCAGTTTAGCTTCTACTCCCCCATCCGATGCCTCCCTTATTTCGTAGGGCAATAGTTTTTTATCTTTTTGTACTTCTGCGTCCGAATATCTTCTTCCCATCAACCTTTTTATAGAATAAATGGTATTCTTTGGGTTTGTTATTTGTTGACGTCTAGCTAAAACACCGACTAACCTTTCGCCGGTCTTTGTTATGCTAACAATGGAAGGGGTTGTTCTAATCCCCTCTTTGTTCTCTAATATCTTTGCAGCGCCTTGTTCATTTACAGCTACTGCAGAAAACGTTGTGCCTAGATCAATGCCTATTATTTTGCTCATTTTTTTATTATTAATTTATATTATTTTATTACTTTTACTTTTGCTGGGCGCAACACCTTGCCCTCCATTAAATATCCTCGTTGGACTTCTTCTGTTATAATCCCCGACTCTTTGCCCTCTTCGGGGGTTTCCTGAACTACCTCGTGAAAATTGGGGTTGAACTTCTCCCCCACTGCTTTAATTTCCTCTATTCCTTGCGCCTTTAGAAAATCCTTTAACTGCAGATTTATTAGCAATAATCCTTTAATGTTATTATCCTTCTTCAACTCTTCTGGAATATTCTTTTCTGCCAGTAGGAAGTTATCTAGTATCGGCAACATCTTTAACACTAGCTCTTCATTGGCATATTTGATTAAAGCTGTCATTCTTTCCATCTCCTCCTTTTTATAATTAAGGAAATCTGCCCTTTCTCTTTTCCATCCGTTTAGGTATTCTTCCTTCTGTTTTTCTAGTTCTACCAATTTGTCATGGGGGCTATCAGTTTTTGGAACCTCGTCTTTGGTTGCCTCTGTTTCTGTGTTTTCCTGGGTAATTGGCTCTTTTGGTTTGTCGTCTTTTTTATGAAACATATTATTCTAGAAATTTAATTAATGATTGCATTAACCCGATATTTTTCCCGTATTCCATTCTTGATGGTCCGAAAATTACCACAATCCCCTCTTCCCTATTGGGAAACTTATTATGCGAAACAATTAAACTAAAATCTCCCGAGCTGGCTATCGGTCTTTCCTGACCGATATATACACTTACTTTTTCTCCCTCAGACTCCTTTGCTATCTTTTTAATATTCTTCTCCAGCGATTCAACTTCATCGAGAAATCTGTCTAAATATGATTTTTCTCTAAACTCTGGATTGGCAAATAACTCTTCCCACCCCTCTTTTAATATACAATCGCTCTCCGGCAAATATGTCATCGCTAGGCTTGAGGATGAACGGGCTAGATTTTTTGTTAAAGTTTCAAAGAATTTTAATTCACTTTGCTCAGCTCTTTCTAACAAACTAAATTCATTATCAAAAAATGTTTCTAAAAAGGATTTTTCGTTTAGGCTGAATAGATTATCAACAAAGTATCTATAGGCTTTGGTTGTCGGTGCCCTACCAGCCGATGTATGGGGTTGATAAATATATCCCATGTCCGTTAACTCCTGAAGCTCGTTTCTTATGGTTGCAGGACAAACATTAAAACCTTTCTTTTTTGAAAGAAGCTTTGAGCTAACAGGTTCGGCATTTTTTGTATACTCCCCTATCAGCGTGTTTAGAATTTTCTCTTGGCGCTTTGTTAATTCCATGTGAATTATTAAATAATATTCGATTAGCAATCTCTTGTCAAGAGTGCTAATTAAAAAAGCAAAAAGGTGCGGGGCTGGAAGGTTCCAACCCCGCTATGTTGGGTCCCGTAGGGGACAGTTATTGTGCGGTTGTCGACGTGGTACTGCTGGGGAACTAGCTGAATGGCCTCATGGGGAGGTTTCCCTTCCGCGTCAGCTCGGCACGATGTCCTGGGCGCCGTCGGCGATCTTCTTCGTGTCGATGGCACTCATCGTCCGGCCGCCGTAGTGTTCCTGCATCATCCGGTGGCGCGCGCGAATCCGCCTCTTCATGACATGTCTCCTTACATAGTACCCTTGCCTGTGAGTGCCCGCACTCGTGCGGCTACACTTTACACAGACCTGATATTATTCCTATTATATTAATCTGTTAAATATCTGTCAATGATTTATTGGGGATAAATGTAAAAAAAGGAGCGACTTGGGCATCCAACATGTTAATGGATTGCCGAAGCCGCTCTTGCTCTCGGAGAAGATCACGCAGGTGGTTGGTCCAACGTTGTGGGCCGCCACCTTACATCATGAGTCGTGCGCCAGTCTGGCTAGCGCGGACCGGAACCGCGTGCCCGAACACGATGATGATGTTCATCGTATCCTCCTTGTGTAGTCCCCGGCGCCGGCGGATCAGTTGGTGTCCGCGGAGGCCAGGTCAGCGATGTTGTCATGCTTGACCACGAGGCCGAAATCGAACCTCCACCCACCGCCATACGCCGTGTATACGGTTACCATCCACATGTGCGCTCTCCTTCCCTGAAATGGACCAAGGTGCTTGTTGATTGCACGGCAACCCACTTGCACCTTACGGATATAGTATAGCACATTATAGGTTCTTGTCAACAATAATTTTTGTACATGAAAAGAGGCAACACTATGTGTTGCCTCAATGGTTGATTGTTGAAGGGGTTAGTCCAGGAAGTCAAAGCCGTTGAAATTGACGACTGCCCGGACGACTCGAACCTCGGGGGAAAGAGCAAGCACGGCTTGCTTGGCCTTCTCCAGGGTTCCCTTTAGGAATTCGTGTTCTTTCTGGCAATCGCCGTCGAATGCCTTGCTTCCTCCGCAGGCGCCACAGTCCTCGTGCATTGTTAGCACGACCACGTTGAAGTGGTGCAGTCCGCGCAGGACTTGTGCATATCCTCCTACGATTGTGCCCTCAATGCTCGGCGTTGCGAGAACCTTGGCGCCACCTGGGAGACAAATCAGATCGTACGGATCGAATTTGCCGGCGGCGACGAAGTCCTCCAGAACCTTGCCTCGGAGACGCGGATCAGAGCACCACAGAATCAATGTTTCTGAGTGGTGATGTTCCTTGCTGATTGGTCGTGAAACGTATGTTCTTGCCATGCTCATTCCTTTTTCCCTTCCTCGATTATGCATCGAAGTTCGTTGTTTGACCTCATTTCAATGAACCCCTCCTTGACCTGAATATACCTTAATTTGCCTTCTTTGTCAACTATCTTAATCAATCCCTCTTTAATATTTGTTATTAAGGGTTCGTGATGATCAAGTATAGTAAGCTCTCCAGAATCGGTATTGCAATTCAAGGATTGGGCTTCCTCTTGGAAGAGAATATTTTTAAGTGAATAAACTGAGACCTTCATTTTTATTTATTATTAATAACATCTTCGATTCCACCTTTCATATAGAAGTTGTCTTCTGGCAGCTGGTCATGTTTGCCATCAAGAATCTCTCGAAAGCTTTTAATGGTGTCTTCAAGTTTTACAAATTTACCAGCTTGGTTGGTAAAAGCTTCGGCAACAAAGAATGGCTGTGATAAAAACTTCTGAACCTTTCTAGCCCTATCTACAACTTTCCTATCTGTTTCAGATAATTCTTCAATTCCTAGAATGGCAATGATATCCTGGAGCTCTTTATACCTTTGAAGTGTCTTTTGTACATCTCTGGCAACCTCATAGTGTTCCTTCCCGACGATTTTAGGATCCAGGGCAGAAGAGTTAGATGCCAAGGGATCTACTGCTGGGTAGATACCGATTTCAGTTAAAGCACGAGAAAGTACGATAGTGGAATCAAGGTGAGTGAAGGTAGCTGCGGGAGCTGGGTCGGTAATGTCATCTGCTGGCACATAAATGGCCTGTACAGAGGTGATAGACCCCTTAGTTGTAGAAGTAATCCTTTCCTGCAATTCGGCCATTTCTGAGGCCAGTGTTGGCTGATATCCCACTGCCGATGGAATACGACCAAGTAGAGTTGATACCTCTAAACCAGCTTGCGAAAATCTAAAAATGTTATCAATAAAGAGCAAAACATCCTTTTTTTCTTCGTCTCGAAAATACTCGGCCATTGTTAACCCAGACAGAGCAACTCTTGCTCTGGCTCCGGGAACTTCATTCATTTGTCCGAAAACTAAAGCAGTTTTTTTAATAACTCCGGAATCTTGCATATCTAAAAACAAATCGTTTCCCTCTCTTGTTCTCTCTCCCACCCCAGCGAAGACAGAAACTCCGCCCTTCTCTTGGGCCACATTACGAATTAATTCCATTAATAGAACTGTTTTTCCTACTCCGGCGCCTCCAAACAATCCAACCTTTCCACCCTTAATAAATGGGGCGACTAAATCAATAACTTTAATGCCGGTTTCAAAGACTTCTGTCTTTGTAGATTGTTCGGTCAGGGACGGGGCAGATCTATGAATTGGTAAAAACTTAGTAAATTTTTGATCAGGGTTATTTAAAGACTTTCCAATAACATTAAAGATGTTTCCCATTGTTTCTGGACCCACGGGGACTTCTATCATTTTCCCAGTATCTATAACCTCAGATCCCCTTTCAAGATTATCTGTTGGTTGAAGCGCTATGGCCCTTACCTTCGTTAGGTCTAAATGTTTTACAACCTCGGCCAGAACCTCAGAGCCATCTTTTTTAGCAATTTTTAAAACACCGTAGGTCATTGGCAGTTTTGAACCTTCGGGGAACATAACATCAATAACTGTTCCGATAATCTGTACTATTTTACCTTTATTCATGATTGGTTAATTAATTTTTAGTTATTTAGGGATTCAATACTGGAAACTATTTCTGTAATTTCTTTTGTAATATTTGCTTGTCTTGATTTGTTGTATATGAGGGAAAGGTCTGTAAATAGTTCTTTGGCATTATCGGAAGCATTCTTCATCGCAACTCTTCTGGCGGCATGTTCCGAGGCGTTTGTTTCTAGAATTAAATGATAAAATTTCATTCTAGTTAAATGAAGCGACAGTCTTTCTAATATTTTTAATGGTGATGGCTCTATTTTGTAATTATCTATTCTTACCATGGCTCCATTATGGAGCGCCAAATCAGCGAATTTTCCAGTTTTTGGAAATATTTCTTCTATAGTTTTTTTAATAGACGGCAATGAAACTGGAAATATCATCCTGGATAATACTTCCTGCTTCAAAGCTGTTTTAAAATATGTTGAAAAAATGATAGCCTGGTCCCAATCCTTTTTTAAATAGCCGTTAGAAATGTAGTCTGATATGGGATTGGTTTGGCCTGGGGTAGTATAATCCCCTACTCGTATAAATTTCTCTACCACATTTAACCCTCGGTTCTGTGTATAGGTTAAAGCCTTCTTGCCGATGGTTATAATCGAATATTTGGGATCCTTAAGATTAATATCGAAATCCTTAATATATTTCTCGAAGGCTCGGACCACGCCACTATTAAAGGATCCCGCTAGCCCCTTATCCGATGTTACCAATACAAAAACCGTTTTCTCTATTTTCCTTTTCTGTAAAAGTTTTGGTAGTTTTGCCTCTTGGACAGAAATATTCGCTAATAATTCTAAGGCAGCGTAGGCATAGGGTCTTGAAAGTATTGCAATTTCCTGTGACTTGCGCATTTTTGTTGCAGCCACAAGCTCCATGGCCTTAGTAATTTGGCCAATGTTATTAATACTTTTTAACCTTCTTTTAATTGATTGCGGTGATTCCATTTTAATAGTTATTTTCCTAAAGCAGTTTCAACAGCTGTTTTTAATGCTTTTTCAATTTCCGGGGTAAGTTTTCCGTCTTTCTTTAATGCCTCGACAATCTCTTTAGAATACATTTTCTCTGCTGTCTCAAGTAATCTTTTTTGTACATCGGGTAAATCAGCTGGCTCGATGTCGTCAAGATAATTATTTAAAACTGCGTAAAGTATAACGATTTGCTGATCGAAAGATAATGGAGCCAAATCTGGTTGTTTCAATGTCTCTGTTATAATCTGACCTTTTTTAATTTTCTTCTTTGTTGCATCGTCAACGTCAGAAGCAAATTGAATAAATGCTTGAAGTTCTCTAAATTGAGCAAGCTCCAGCCTTAATTTCCCAGCTATCTTCTTCATGGCTTGGGTTTGGGCTTTTGATCCTACTCTCGATACAGATAGACCAACGTTTACGGCTGGTCTTACACCCTGATAGAATAGATCACTTTCAAGATAGATCTGGCCGTCTGTAATAGAAATGATGTTTGTAGGAACATAGGCAGTAACATCGCCCAACTGTGTTTCAACTATTGGCAAGGCTGTTAATGATCCGCCTCCTTTCGCCTTAGATAATTTAGCAGATCTTTCCAATAATCTCGAGTGAAGATAGAAAATATCTCCTGGATAGGCTTCTCTTCCTGGCGGTCTTCTCAAAAGCAAGGAAATCTGCCTATAAGCCCAAGCATGCTTTGAAAGATCGTCATAAATGATAACGGCATCTTGCCCTTTGTCTCTAAAATATTCTCCGATGGCACAGCCAGCATAGGGGGCTAAATACCACAAAGCTGCAGGAGAAGATGCAGGAGCCGAAACTATGATTGTATAATCTAAAGCGCCGGCGTTTCTTAATGTTTCAACTGTTTTTGCAATTTTAGATTCCTTTTGTCCGATAGCAACATAAATACAAACTGGAGTTTTACGATAGGTATCCAAATGCTGGTTGATGATGGTATCAATTGCTATGGCAGACTTTCCTGTTTGACGGTCACCAATTATCAGTTCTCTTTGTCCCCTTCCAATTGGGATAATTGCATCGATTGTTTTAATCCCAGTATGTAGAGGAGTGTCTACTGGTTCTCTATCCAAAACTGAAGGCGCGTCTTTTTCCATTAAACATTTAGTAGGCTTTTCCTTGGTGAAAATAGGTCCTTGTCCATCCAACGGCTCTCCAAGCGCATTAACGACTCTACCCAATAGACTTTCTCCAACTTCTATTGAGAGTAATGTATCGGTTCTCTTTACAATGTCTCCGCTCTTAATATGTAACGGGTCGTCTAAAACCAAAGCACCCACTGAATCTTCTTCAAGGTTCAGGGCTAGGGCTTTTACGGTTCCGGATCCAGTTTCGATGGTAATAATCTCTTGCGACTTTACATTCTTCAAGCCGTAGATTTTTACTATTCCATCACCGGACTCGATCACTCGACCTATTTCCTCAAGCTTTTCGGTGTCTTTGTAGTCACCAATGGCTTGTTTCAGTTTTTCGATTATTTCGTAAGACATTGTATTAAATATTTAGGATATTTTTTATTTTTTTGGAGAAAGATTCGTCTAATTGTAGCTCGTCGTCAATGGTTACTTTTATCCCGCCGATTATCTCGGGGGAGATTTTTCTCTTCACCATGTCAGTCTTTTTTATGAATGAAGAGATAATGCCTTCGTTTTCCTTACTAATAGCTCGGGCGGTTTCTATTAGTAAATTTCTGTTGCCAGTTTTTTGTCCAATTATCTTCTCAGATAAAAGAATGATTTCTGACAATTTTCTTTGATCCCTGTTTTGTCTAACTAGGGCAAGAAGATTCTGGATACATTTTTCTATGCCAGAATCTGTCTTTTCCTTTAAAGCAACCTCACAAAAGGATTGTGCGTAGGATCTTGAACTATAATTCATTGTTTAGGATTCCGGCTGCTTTTTTAATTAATTTGTCATCAACCTTATCTGGCTCCACATCAATCCCCTTGCCAATGGCAGATCTTATCAATTCAGAGGCCTCTTCTCGAATTTTATCGTAGAGCTGCTTTTTTTGATTTTCAGCCAAAGCTTCGGCCCTCTTGAAGAGATCCTCTTCCTTTTTCTTAGCCGCAAGGACAATTTCTGCTTCGATCTGCTTTTTCTTAACGTCAGTTTGGGTAAGTAGGGAAACGCACTTTTCGTTAGTTTCCTTTAGTTTGTTTTTAGATATTTCATCAACTTCTTTTAGGCGAATGCCAGCTTCTTCGGCTTTTGCCAATCCTTCGGCAATTTTATCTCGTCTTTTGTCTAAAACCTTAATCAACGGTTTATATACAAAAAGCCTGAGGATAGTTAATATCAATAAAAAGTTCACTAATTGGCTAACTAATAGTTTCCAATCAATACCAAACTGACTAAGAAATTCATTCATTGAATTTTATATTTTAATCGATTACTCGACGAACTTAAGAATTAAAGCAACTACCAATGCATAAATACCCAAAGCTTCGGCGAAAGCGATTGCTAAAATCATGCTCGTTTGGATTTTAGAAGCTGCTTCTGGGTTTCTGCTGATTCCTTTTACTGCGTTAGAACCGATGGTCCCGATGGCGATTGCTGGTCCGACTGTGCCAATTGTTATTGTTATAGCAATGGCTAATAGATTCATTATTTCTGCGTCCATGTTTTTGTTATATTATATTTTAATAATTATTTCTCGACCTTTATTAATGATTAATGATCATTGGCTTCATGGCTGGCGGTATGGGAAGCTAGGAATACAACCGTTAACATAGCAAAGATAAGGGCCTGGATCGCTCCGAAAAACAATTCTAGGAACAGGAAAGGGATTGGCACTACATAGGGTGTTAAAAAGAATATGATAGTTAGAAGAACTTCCCCGGCAAAGACATTTCCAAAAAGCCTAAAGGAGAAGGAAATTATTCTGGATATCTCGGATAGAAATTCAAGGATTCCAACAAAAAAGTTTATTGGATTACTGAAGTTCAAAAACTTTCCAATATGTTTAAAAAATCCCAATACAACTATGCCAAAAAAATTGGTGGCAAAAACGGCGAGAATAGCCAGCATTAAGGTGAAGTTCAAATCACTGGCGGGAGATCTTAAAACCGGGATAGTTGTATGTTCAGTATGCATAACAAAAGAGCCAACTCCGGGAAGTAGGCCCAACCAATTAGAGGCTAGAATAAATAGGAAAATTGTAGCAATTAGAGGTAAATACTTTTCAGATTTTTTCCTGTCTCCCAAAATGGAATCCATCAAACCTAAAAGGAATTCAATTATTAATTCGAAAATACTTTGAAATGTCCCAGGGATAAGCTTAATTTTGTTCTTTAAAATTACGGCGGTTACTGATAGGACTAAAAAGACAAGGAAGGATAAAATAATACTGTTGGTGACGACATAGCTACCAATCTTGAATATTTCTTCTGCTTTTATTACTATTTCTAACATTTTAGTGTATAAAATACCTTCTTAGCGATTCTGCTATTATCTAATCGTTAAAACAAGTTTTTAGTATAGCAAGGTATCGGATATTTGTAAAGAATCCTGAATTTTCTAAAATCAGGCCACCCGATGCGGGTAGCCTGATTGTTTCATTTTATTACTAATTACTACCCCTTTCTTTCCTGTCAGACCTACGCTGTTCATTATCAGTAAGATAAATTTTTCTTATCCTGATATTTTTTGGAGTAATCTCCACTAATTCATCGTCACCGATGTATTCTAGTGCATCCTCTAGCCCCATTGTCCTTGGGGTGTCAAAATGCTCGCTTACTCCCTCTCCCTTAGATCTCATATTTGAGAGTTGCTTTGTTTTGCAAACATTTACGCGCATATCATTAGATCTTGAATTTTGACCGACAACCTGGCCCTCATAAACCCGGACTCCATGAGTGAAAAACAAAGTCCCCCTATCCTGCACATTCATTAATCCATAAAAGTTTGTTTCTCCTGTTTCGTGGGCGATAAGTGATCCTTGATTTCTTTCTGCCCAAACAACTGTATCTGGCATATATTGATGAAAAGCCGTATTCATAATACCCAAACCTTTTGTATCGGTTAAAAATTCTCCCCTATAACCAAACAACCCTCTTGTTGGGATAATGAATTCTAGGAATACGGTGCCATCATTGCTCCTCATCTCTTTTAATTCTCCGCGCCTAGCGCCCATTTTTTGAATAACTGCTCCGTGGTATTTTTCGGGAACCTCAATAAAAACCTTTTCATAGGGAGTCATCTTTTGTCCGTCTATCTCTCGGACAATAACCTGAGGTCTAGAAACTTGGAGTTCGTAACCCTCCCTTCTCATTCTTTCGATTAAAATAGCTAGATGAAGCTCTCCCCTACCGGAGACAATCCATTTGCTATCTTCGGTATCCTCTACTCTTAAAGCAACGTCTGTTTCCAGTTCTTTGTATAGTCTTTCTCTAATTTGACGCGATGTTGGAAATTGACCTTCCTGACCAGCAAATGGTGAATTGTTTACCATGAAGGTCATTTTAACGGTTGGTTGTTCAATATTGATTACTGGTAAGGCCTGGGGATTTTCAGGATCGGCAATTGTTTCTCCAATAGTTATATCGGGTATTCCAGCAATGGCAACAATGTCTCCAGCTGAAACCTCAGCCACCTCAACTCGGCCTAGGCCGGAGAATGTCATCAGTGAAGTTAATTTGCATTTTGCTGAATTACCATCTCGATTAATGTGGACAACATCTTGTCCGTTTCTTATAACCCCATTGTATATTCTACCTATGGCAATTCTTCCTTTAAAATCATCACTGGCCAAGGAAGTAACCAACATTTGTAAGGGTTTAGTGGCATCAACTACGGGCGAAGGCATGTGCTTTAATATTTCTTCAAAGATTGGAGTAATATCTTTCATCTTTGAAACATCTGGTTCTAACCCAGCAAGACCCGCTCTGCCCGAAGCATAAACAATCGGGAAATTTATTGTGTGTTCATTGGCTCCTAACTCTAGGAATAATTCAAAGGTTGCGTTCAGTGCAAATTCTGGTCTTGCATCAGCTTTGTCAATTTTATTAATAACTACAATTATCTTATGGCCCATTTCTAAGGCTTTCTTTAAAACAAATCTTGTCTGTGGCATTGGCCCCTCCTTTGCATCCACTAAAAGTAAACAACCATCAGCCATATTTAAAACTCGCTCCACTTCCCCACCAAAATCCGCGTGCCCCGGAGTATCAATTATGTTTATTTTTATATCTTTATACTGAACAGAAGCATTCTTAGAAAAGATTGTAATCCCCCTCTCTCTTTCTAGCTCATTACTATCCATAATACATTCCTGTCCAACGGTACTTTTATTTAAATCAGTTTTTGACTGACGCAAAAGCGCGTCCACCAATGTGGTTTTTCCATGGTCAACGTGAGCAATTATTGCGATGTTTCGTATCTTAATCATATTAAGCGCTTATTATATACTAAAAAATCACGCAAGTCAATTTCTCCGAGATAACATATTCCTAAAGAAAAACCCCGCAACGTTTTGTGCGGGGCCCTAGATTCACTTATTATTTAAACACCACTTACGGGCGTTTTGGAAAAGCTTTAACCAAGGAGCAACTTTGTGTTGAGACCACTCGGGTGGCCAGTAGTGGCACTGCCAAGGAAGAAAAGCGCGCTCGGGGTGAGGCATCATTGCAAGATGCCGTCCGTCGGGCGAGCAAAGAGCTCCAATACCACGCACTGATCCATTGGGATTGTCCGGGTATTTTTCAGTCGCCTCGTTTTGGGAATCAACGTAGACCAACGGTGCCAGATTTTTCGCCAGCACCGCGTCCATAATTTTCTGGTCGGGGAAATACAACCGACCCTCGCCGTGAGCGATATGGACTCCAAGCGTAGATCCTTCCATCCCCTTTAGAAGAATCGCGGGGCTTGGTAGAATTTTTACTTGGCTCCATCTTGACTCAAAGCGGCCGGAACGATTGTGGATTAACTGCGGTTGCGACGCTTCCGGCAAGTCTTTTATGGGCAACCATGCTAATCTCTGGCAAAGTTGGAAGCCGTTGCAAACGCCAAGGCTGAAAGTGTCGGGCCGATTGTAGAACCGGTCAAACATTTCTTTCAATCGCGGATTGAACTTGATTACTCCAGCCCAACCCTTAGCGCTGTCGAAAACGTCCATGAACGAGAATCCGCCGGGGAAAACTACTCCCTGAAAAGCATCCAGCGTCATCTCGCCACCTTTGACAATTGTTGTTTGGTTGGGATCAAAAGGATCCCCGCCATGCAACGTGATCTCGCCCTTGAGCAGATCGCTCATAGTGATATCAAAAGGATCAAGGCCGGCAGTGTAAAACGCAGCTGCCATTTCCCTGTCTCCATTTGTGCCTTCCTCGCGCACGATGGCGACCTTCGGACGATAGTTGACGCCGTCTTCAATAATTACCACCTTCGGTTCGAAACTGAGACTGTATACGGGCCGGTGCAAAACTTTGTGCCCCTCAAATTCTTCGTCAGCAACTCCATTCTTGGTCTGGAGTTTTTCCAACTCATGGCTGGTGGCCTCCCACCACCGACGAAGAGTTGTCAGCTGAATGCCGAAAACCTTCGTATTTGGAACAGCGGTTGTTCCGCCAAGCCGTTTAAGGGCTGGGAGGCCGCACATTCCCAAAACTCGGTCAATCACAGTTTTGTCTTCGGGCAGATACTCGAGAACGAGCCCAAGTTCTTCCGAAAATAATTCAGCGATTGCGAGATGGCTATCGCCAACATTGTAACCCAGTCCGCAATTTCCGCCAAGACACATTTCAATTACGGCTGCTGCGAGTCCGCCGTCGCTTCGGTCATGAAGCGAAAGAATAGCTCCGCAACCGTGAAGAATTTGGATCGCTTTCCAGGTCGCTTTCAACAACTCAGGATTGCAATCGGGAGAAATGTCGTCGAGTTTGTTGAGAGCTTGAAGCAGGGCTGAGCCGCCGAGGCGGTTCAAACCCATTCCAAGATCAATCAACCCGATTTGGCTTCTTCCCGGTGCCTTGATATCAGGCGTCAGGACTTTAGTGATGTCTGGCATTGAAGCGTAGCCAAGAACAACCAACTGGCCGGGCGCTTTCACCTGCTTACCGTCAACAGTTGCCGACATTGAGAGGCTGTCTTTGCCTCCATCGGGAGCGATTCCCAGCGCAATCATTGCGTCTCTCATCGCCTCAACAGCATCGTAAAGCTCGGCGCCCTCGCCGGGCATTTTTGCCGGCCACATCCAATTAGCGCGGCAACGTATTCCTGAGATATTAATTCCGCCAGCGGCCATCATGTTGGTGAGCATCTCACCCACTGCCATTCTTGCTCCGGCTTTTGGATTAATCAACATTTTCAACGGCTGTTCGCCAATCGCCGACGCAACTCCGGTCAATCCGAAATAGCTATCGGCCAAAATCGCTACATCCGCAATCGGAATCTGGCTAGCTCCGCAACGTTGTTGTTGCGCAACTCGTCCGCCAACGCTTGAGTCTGCCTTGTGGATTATAAATCCCTTAGAACCCACGGATAGTTGCTGCAAAGTAATCTCTATCGCTTTTTCGAGCGTGAGATCGTTCGGCAACGCGGCAGGATCCAACTTTTTGAGAAGATGCTCAGACTCAAAGGTTTTTTGAGGAAGTTTTCCTAAGACGTCGTCCAGGTTGAGACGAACCGGCGTTGTGCCCTTGGCAGAATCAATCACCGTAACGTGCCCGTCGGCGGTAATTTCTCCCAACACTTCGCAGTTCACGCGCTCTCGTTTGCAAATTTCCTGGAACAAGCTCAGTTTTTCCGGCTTTATGAGTAGGCCGTAACCTTCCTGATATTCGGCAGACCAAATGGCGATGACAGCCATGGTTTTGTCGCCAAGAACAATCTTACGGATATCGATTTTGCCACCGATAACATCCATTAACTCTGTCAGGACGTTACTGGGGCCGCCTGCGCCTTGGTCGTGTTCGCTTTCAATGGGATTTTCATCTCTCATTTCAACGCACGTGAAAATAACATTCGCGGTTTTTTTCGCCATTTCACCATTGCCGCGCTGGACTGATTTGTAATCCAGGCCAGCATCGTTTTGTCCCCCGCCCATGCTTGAAGCAGCGCCTCCGCCAAAACCAATGTCATAGGCAGGGCCGCCAATTCTGACAATAAGCATGCCCTTTTCTGGAGTATGCTTTTTTGTGTGGGCCTCGTCAATGTTGCCAATTCCGGCGCCATAAGCAACTGGCTTGGTAAAAGCGCGCCTCACTCCAGAAACCATTTGTTCAAACGTCCGGGCAAACCCCGCAACAAGCGGCTCGCCGTATTGGTTACCATAATGCGTAAATCCATCGCTGCCTTCAAGGAGAATACGAAGCGCCGATGCAAATTTTTCCGACACTTCTCCTCCTATAACCTCACCGGCAATTGGGTAATTTGGTATGAAAAGATTTGCTACGCATTCGCCGTCTATTCCAATGCCAGTTCGCGAACCGCGTCCGCCGGCATTGTTGTCGCGGATCCGCCCACCAAGTTTTGTCGCCTGTCCGCCATACGGCGAAATACGCGATGGATGGTTGTGCGTTTCCGCAGTCGCGGTAGGATGCATAGTTCTTTCAACAATAATAAACAATGAAGGCTGGCCAGGTTTTGCCGGCACGAAAACCGGAATTCGGAAACCGTGGACAGCGCCAACATTGTCGTTAAATGCAAGAACACTGACGTTCTGTCCGGAAATTGCCGCAAGCGGAGCTCGAACCATGTCGAGCAAACAGTGTGGCATTTCTTTACCGTCAATAACTTGTTTTCCCTTGAAGTACCAATGGCGTGAGTGTTCGCTGTTGGCATTGCCAATTTGGAATAACTCCACATCGGTGGGATTTCTTCCGTATCTACGGAAAAGTTGTGTGTAGAAATGGATATCCCATTCGTCCATACCAAGGCCCAATTCCTTGTTGAGCTCGCGGATTGCATCCTCGCCTTTTTCGAGGACGGGAATAATTCGCACTTCCGCGGGTATAAGACCCGAATCAAAACTCGTAATCCCGCCGTGCGGATAAACCATCTGTGTCATAACGTCCAAGTGCTTCGCAAGAATTTCTTCCAGCGTTATTGTTGGAGTTATCGTATATAGCCGGGACGGCTCAATGCGAATTACCTTTCCCAAGCCCATTGCGTGGCAGATTGCCACAGCATTGGCTGAAAAAGGAGTTTCCACATTAAGTCGTGGGCCGATTTCCACAAACGGGTATGGCCTACAATCCGGATATTCGTAAACAAATAACGGCTCAAAGGTTTCAGTAATCAGCCAACGGAGTTTTTCTAACTCCTTGGCCGTCAACTGAGTTATGGTCTCGATGTAAAAACAAGCTTCATAGAGACCACAATTCCTAACCAATCTTGTTATCATAGCCACCTCTCTTTCTGTCTCTCTTTGATTAAAAACATAAAATGTAAAAGATCGTTGAATAAGTTAGATTAACAAATCGGCTAGTTCTGTCAACAAAAAACAGCCCCGCAAAGGGCTGTTTTAAAACTATTTTCCCTCTGAGTCGTGGCCGTGTCCACAACATTCATCTCCCTTGTGACCAAAAAGTCCACATATACATTTTCCATGGTGTCCCTTCCCCATAACCATTTTGAGTCCGATTACGATAAATAGTATGGCCCAGAAATAGCTCCAGATGCTACCAGTTAATATCCCCATTGCTTGAAGTAATAGAGCAATGCCAATTACTAAAATTATTGATCCAAATAACATAAGTTTTTCTTTTTTCTTACTGCCGACCTTTCTACGCTTATAATACACTAATACATGAAATTTTCGTAGTGAATTTGTCCCTCTACCAGTCCCATCTTCTGTAATTCTCCATCGACGGCTTTCATCATCGGCCCGGGGCCGCAAATGTAAACCTCCCTTTCCACCGCATCTGGGATGAGACGTTTTACTTTTTCTACATTGATATACCCTTGCTCATATTTTGGGTTCTGCTCATTAGATAATATCAAATGGTATGGATAACCAATTGCATTAAGCTCACCTATAAATGCGGCATCTTTTATTGTTCTGTTGGCATATAGTAGGACAACGTCTTTTTTCTCTTTAATAAATGATTGCATTAAAGCAAGTAGCGGAGTGATGCCAATTCCGCCAGCTATAAAAAGGAATTTTTCTTTGATATTCTTCTCTCCCGTAAACGCACCCAGTGGTCCATCGATGACCACTCTTGTGCCGGGTTTTATCTTAGAAATCTTTGAGGTAAAGTCCCCACTTTCTTTTATCGTAAATCGAAGATACTTTCCGTTCTGTATGTTAGAAAATGAAAATGGATGATTGTGCCAGATCTTTTTCGCAACAAAATTAATATTACAATATTGCCCGGCATTAAACGTAAATTTATCTAAATTATGCCCGGAAATGTAAACGGAATAAACTGATTCAGCTTCCTTGATTACTTTTTCAACGACAAATTGATGTTTAAAGTATAAATAAATTGGTCGAAGAAATCGATAAGCGATAACGAATCCGAAGATTAAGAAATTAAGGACAAACCAATAATAGAAAGCCGAGCCACGGCTAACGTCCCCAGATTTAATCTGGTGGATAAAGACTAATGCCACCGCAAGATAAAAGAAAAAGTGGGTAAAATGCCACGTTTCGTATTTAAGTTTTTTTCTTATTACCCCAATCGACGCTGCTATAAGTAAAATCATCAATCCGAGGGCGACCGTTGCCAATAATACTCCTGGCCATTTTTGTAGAAAACGAGAAGCCTGATTCCACCACAGGGATTCGTTGTCTATGGAATACCCAGTTATCAACAAGATTGGATGCAGGATAATAAAATATCCAAGACAGTATCCTACGATCCTATGTATTACATTCAATTTGTCGAAACCAAATTCTTTTTCAATAAATTGTATCCTTGCTATTAATACCAATTGCAAAAGAATAAATAACTCAGCCAATAATCCGAGCAATCTGCCCTGGGCAATTAAAACTGGCCCTATCAAACCTGTGACTATTAATGATTTGGAGCCATTTAACCAAAAGAGAATCGTGACTAATAAATTAGCCACTAAAAAAACATAGAGTATCCCTCTTTTTATGTCTGTAGTTTTCCGAGCTCGAATTGTTGTAATAGGTTTTGAGTTGTATTATTTGAATGTTGCGAGACTTGGTAAAACATATCCGTTGAGTCTATGCCACAGCTCTGGATAATTTGTCGCCTTCCTCCTGGGTGTTGATTAATATATGAGGTAATATCATATACAAATCCGCTAACAATTGTCCAGCAATCGTTTGCATTATTATGCAATGATACACTCTGGGCAGTATAGGTTGGAGCAGGTGCCGGTGTTGCTGGAGGCGAGACAGGAGGAGTTTTTGAGGGAGTCTTCGTTGGTGGGGTTGCTGGAATATTTGAGGAAATTGATATGCGAGTCTGCTCGGGCTTTGAAGCTAAAATCCATATGCCCAAGATGGCAGATATTGCTATAAGGATTATTATTGCTGGAATATATGGCTTCATTACCTATAATACGACACGATTCCCCGCTGGCTTTCGCTTTATTGAGCTGTGATCCCAAGTAGGTCAACTACGAAAATTAAGGTAGCTTTTGGTGGGATAACTGGAGGGAACCCGGCTTCCCCGTATGCTAATTCGTAGGGAATTGTAAGCTTACGTTGCTCCCCTACTTTCATCCCTAAAACCCCTTTTTCCCATCCCTGTATTACTCTGTTCTGGCCCAATGTAAAAGGAAATGGTTCGCCACGGTCAATGCTTGAATCAAATTTTGTTCCATTCTCTAATGTTCCCACATAATTGACGGAAACAGTGTCCCCCACTTTGGCCCCTTCACCACTCCCCTCTTTTAGAATTTCTATTTTCATACCTTGAATAGTAAAATTATTTGAATTAGTTGGATTTGTATTCTGCTCGTTTGTTTCAGTAGGGTTAGTTTTCGGTGTTTTAAAGATATAGTAACCACCGACAACCGCTATTATTAATATTATGCAAACTACAAGTATTTTTTTCATATATTAATGCAAAAAATAGTTAATAATTAATATTAGGTGTGGCCAAAAAATTAAAAGGCCGATGATGGCTGCCCCACCCGACGATATCAGTACAAAAGCAGAGAGCAGGTCTTTTATTGCCTTAACACGCAGATCATGATTCGGCTGTAAAAAGTCCAAAAACCGTTCCATAACAGAGTTAATTACCTCCAATCCAAGTACCGAAAAAATCATCACCAGAAGCACGGCCTTCTCTGTTCGGCTTGTGGGGAAATATAGCATTGCCCCGACAACCAATACAGCAACCGCCACCATATATTTAAAGGCTGGCTCTTGGATAAGAACAGTCCATATCCCCTTCCAGGCGTTTTGTAGGCTTAGAAATATGTTTTTATCTCTCAGGCTATTAGTTTTCATCATATTTTCCCCATTCTATCACACAAAACCCCCTGATCCAAGGGTCAAAGGGTTTTGTTTAGCTTTTAACTATTTATTCTCCTGATCGTACTCTCTCCATGCAGCAGAAACAGATGGCTCCACACTGTCCAACTTAGCAAGAACCGCATTTTTAATTTCAGTGGTTGATACCTCGGTTTTTCCGCCCATCTCCACTAAAACTGCGTTTACAACCTGCTCCACTATTTCATTTTTTCGCACATCGGAAAGATCGGTCACTGAGCTTGCTGCCATTATCGCACTTTTTATTTTTTCTACGTCGAATGGTACTTTAGTACCATCTTTTTTTATAACGTCTGTAACCATATTTTTGTAATTTTAAAGTATTTATTAATCGCGACCTTTTGACAAACTAATTCTACCACAATCAAAGTAAACAAAAAATCCCCGATTAAGGGGACCTCTTGTAGGATCTTACCAGCGACCTCCTCCTCGGTTGTCGCGGTTGAATCCGCCGCCGGCTGGACGGGGAGCTCTTGGCTCCATAGGACGGGCTTCGTTAACTGTAACGTTTCTTCCGTCTAAATCTTTGCCATTGAACATTTCAATAGCTTTTGCAGCTTCTTCGTCAGAAGACATTTCTACAAAACCAAAACCTTTTGATCTGTTGGTCATCTTATCTATGATGATTGTAGCAGATTCAACAGTTCCGGCTTGTGCGAATGTATCTTTCAAAGTTGCATCGGTAGTGCTGTAAGACAGACCACCTACGTATAACTTTTTTGCCATTTTATTGTGCGTAATTATTCTCTTTGGATTAATGTTTAAGGAGAAGTAAGCCGACTCATCTTACTCTTTTCTCAAGGCTTAAAACCCCTACGAAAATGCATAAGAAACTTACCCTTGCAATTATACACCATTACTTTAGTAATTACAAGGTCTATAGAGCTTTTATTTCTCTGCCCAATCGCAAATATCTTTGAAGTCACAAAAGGCGCATTGCCAGCCAGGTGTCGCCTTAAATCCGCTAACCTTGATCTCCTCCATTTGCGTCGCTATTTTCTCTTTTAATTTGTCTTTTTCTTTATCGGTTCCAATGAATGATTTCTTTTGACCATCATTAAGATAATAGTAAGTAAGTTCCTTGGGGTTTATCTTAAATACCTCCTCCGCAGCTATTTGGTAGATTAATAGTTGCTCCTTGGCGTCAGCATCCAATTTATCCTTAGCTACTCCTGTTTTATAATCCAAGATTTCTACGCCACCCGTTATTTGGTCAATTCGATCGATTACACCATAGAGTGTATTCCCTCCCATTTTTAGATGAAACGGAATCTCTAGGGCGACAATG
The DNA here is from genome assembly GCA_964424305.1 of uncultured Candidatus Saccharibacteria bacterium. GTDB lineage: Bacteria > Patescibacteriota > Minisyncoccia > Minisyncoccales > Staskawiczbacteraceae > JAHJTG01. The sequence goes on along the minus strand of CAYRHW010000008.1, from coordinate 21,068 downwards.
CCGTTTACTGTTAGAATCTTTGGTGGATTACTCACAAACTCGCCGTAAAAATCTTTGATTATTTTCTTGCCCAACTTGTAATACTCGTCTTTTTGAACCTTATTCTCATACCATTCCCCTATCCAATTCTTCTCATAGATGGCCGTAAGTTGCTTAAAATCAACAGCCGGGCTACGTTTTGATTCCTTTTGAGCGCCGAATAGATCGCCTTGTTCCTTGTTGCTGCTCTCCTGCGCACTCTTTAAGAAATCGTAAAGAGTGGCGTGCATGGTTTTGCCGAATGAGAAAACCGCCTTGCCCTTTATGGGAATTTTAAGAATAAAATTAAACTTGTATTGTAGCGGGCATTTTTCAAAAGCAGTTAGTTGTGAGAAAGAAAAATGTTCCGGTAAATATTTGTTCTCTTTTTCCTCTCTTTTCTCAACTGTTTCTTTTTTCTCTAGTAATTGATTCCTGGCTTCTTTATCAGATATCTGCAAAGGATCTTTGAAGCCCATTTCTATCATGAACCTCGAAAGCTTCTTTCTCCTTACTCCTCCATAATCCTGAGAAGATGTAAGGTATAGTTCTTCTTTGGTTCTTGTCATCGCAACGTAACAAAGTCTTCTTTCTTCCTGTAAGTGCACATCCCCAGTTGGTTTTATATCTTTAATTAACTCGTCTGGAAGCTCAATTAGATCTCCCCTAGTTGTCGTTGGGAATCTTTTATCCACCATGTTCACAACAAAAACATATTTAAACTCTAGCCCCTTTGCCCCATGGATCGTCATTACCTTAACCATTTCTGGACCTTGCTCTGGGTCGAAATCTAATTTCCCATCCTCGCCCGATTCTATCTCTAGGGTTATCTCTTCTACAAAATTCTTTAACATTGGTTCGGCGGTGCTTTCTTCAAAAGTCTTAACTCGTTTGTAGAATTGGTTTAACAAATCAATTTGTTCTTTATCGTCCTTCTCAACTAAATATTTTAAATAGCCGGAATCTTCTAAAAATCCTAGCAACAATTCGGAAACCGTTTTTTCTCGAACCACAGAGGTGTGTTTAGCTATTAACCCCAGGATAAAAGTTATTTTTTCTTGAGCTTTCGGGGAAATTCCAGCAACCAAAGGAAGTTCTTGAACGGCTTCATAGAGAGATTTTGTTTCTCTGTGAGCGTATTGGGTAAGCTTTACAATATCCTCATATGGTATTTCTAAAAAAGGCAAGTTTAAAATTCTAAAAACCGCCGGGCTTTCGTGATAATTGTCCAAAAGCTTAAAATACGAAATTATATCTAATATGCAGGGCTTTGAATAGAGGCCCCTTGAGGCTAAAAATTGGTAAGGGATATTGGCCCGCTCTAGGGCTTTAATAAATGGATTGGCCGCATCGTTGGCTCTTACTAAAATTGCAAAATCGCTATAACTTGCTTTTCTGTTCTTTTTTAGGATTTCCAAAATCTTTTTAATGGTTTTTGAAACCTCCTGATCCAGGCTATCTGCATGAATGTGTTCGATGACGCCCTTTCCAGTATTTTCGGCAATTAATTTTTTATTTATTTTATTCACATACTCTAACCTGTCCGGATCGTTTGCCTTTATGAATTTGTAGGCCAAATCAAGGATATTTTGACTCGACCTATAGTTTTTTACTAAGGATATTTGTTCTGCATTGGGAAAGTCTTTCTTAAACTGGATGATATTAGAGAAGGAAGCACCCCTCCATCTATAAATGGCCTGGTCGTCGTCAGCGCAAACAGTAATATTATTCCTGGGTTCGCTTAAGATTTTTATGAGTTCATACTGAGCCCAATTAGTATCTTGGAATTCATCGACTAAAATATATTTGAATTTTTCCCTGTATTGTTTCAAAATTAACGGCCTCTTTTTAAATAGCTTCAGGCAGTAATTTATTAAGTCACCGAAATCCAACGAGCTATTTTTTAATAGTAGTTGCTGATAGATATGATAAGCATTGGCAACCTCCGTAACTCTTTGGACATCATCATCCTCTGGGGCATCGTCTCTCGTTTTTAGTTTATCGGCGTATTCTAAATAGTTTTCTGGGTAAACTCCCTGATCCTTGCAATGCGAAAAATGGGAAATTAATGATTGAATAAATTTTGTCGGGTTCCCCAACGGCCTATAATAGTCGAGGTCCAACTTATCTAGGTTTTGTCGGAAAAGAAGCCAACCTGCGGATTGACTCAAAATCTTAAAATCTGCAGGTAAACCGATGTCTAAGGAATGATCGCGCAAGATTCTCTCGCAAAAGGAGTGGAAGGTAGAGACCCACAAATCAACATATCCATAGGGTAAAAGCTTATCTACTCTTTCTTCTAACTCACCGGCTGCCTTATCGGTAAAGGTAACCGCCAAAATTTCTTCTGGGGTAGCAAGCTTCTCCTCTATCAGATAAGCAATCCGTTGGGCAATAACCGTAGTTTTTCCGGTGCCGGCTCCAGCCACAATCAAAAGAGGGCCATCTTTATGAATAACAGCTGTTTTTTGTTCCTCGTTTAATTTTTTTAAATCCAATGCCATTTATATATACGTTTATGGGACTTAGGCCTCAAAAGTTTGGCCCATTATGGGGATGTTTACTGATAATGATGGGTACTTTTGAGTTACCAAAATCTGGAAGGCCTGTGCCTGGGGAACCTCTGTATGAACTAGGAATAAATTTTTAAGTCCTTTTGTATTGCCGACAAAGGCTAATAGGTCTTTTTGATCGGCATGGGCGCTTAACTCATCTAGTGTTATAACCTTTGCTTTAACGGAATAGGATTCTCCGAAAATTTTAATTGGACTTATCCCGTCTTGGATTCTTCGCCCCAAGGTATTTTCTGCTTGATACCCAGTTATTAAAACAACATTATTCGGGTTGCTTATGTTGTTTTTTAAATGGTGCAAAATTCTGCCCCCTTCTGCCATCCCAGAGCCAGCTATTATCATTATGGGTCCCGCAATATTGTTTAATGCTTTGGATTCGTCAGTGGATTTTGTGTAAATGATGTTCTCAGAAAAGAATGGTGATTCATTAAGTCTCCCGAAGTCCTTCCACGTTTCTTCGTCAAAATATTCAGGGTGTTGAGAAAAAACCTGCGTAATATTACTTGCCAATGGACTGTCTATATATATTGGCAAGGGTGGAATAACTTTTTCATTAACTAAATTGTGGAGGATATATATTAGCTCTTGCGTTCGTTCCAAAGAAAAAGCGGGAACAATTATTTTACTTTTCTGCCCGATTGCCATGTTTACAATTTTACCCAGCTCCCCGGCCAAGCCTTCAATCGGCCGATGAAGCCGATTTCCATAGGTGCATTCAAGGATTAGACTCTGGACGTCTTCTTTGATAGTTTCCGGAGATTTTAAAATTGGCAGATATTCTCTCCCGAGATCGCCAGAGAAAGCCAAGGTTTTAACAGCGCCAGCTTCTTTAATCTCGATTAGAGTTATGGCCGAGCCTAAAACATGACCAGCATCATAAAACTTAAAACGGATACTTTCATTCAGTTCGGTCCATTCGTTGCTTTTATTGAAATATGAAACATCTCTGAAGTGGCTTAGGGTGTTTGCCACATCTTCCTTAGTGTAAATCGGGACGATTGGTTCGTCGTTTCCCTTCAAGTGCTTATTACCATACATTGCATCCTGCTCCTGCAGATTCGCACAATCCTCTAATATGTATTTCGCTATGTCAGCAGTGGGTTGCGTACAATAAATATTTCCATTGAAGCCATTTTTTACTAGAACTGGAAGTGTCCCACAGTGGTCTAGGTGTGCATGAGAAAGTATAACGGCGTTAACGTCTGCTGCGTCAAAAGGAAGGTTTTTGTTTAAATCATTGGCGGTTTTTCTACGGCCTTGGTATAGACCGCAATCCAAAAGTAATCTATAATCACCCACTTGAAGTAAATGCTTTGATCCAGTTACGTTCTGTGCTGCTCCATAGAATGTAATCTTCATAATAAATAAATTTAATTATCTAAGTGTAACAAAAAACTACCTCGAATTAAAGTAGTTCTTTGTGCGCATAGGCATCATTCTTAAAAATTCTGCGTTTGTGCGTCGAGATTGTCTAATTCTGCTTGAGCCGCTGAGTCGTCGGGTATTTTATTTAAATCGCTAGAAATATCATCCACAGTATCATCAATTAAGCTCTGATTCCCTTGTAGTTGCTGCGACTGTTCTATGGGCGGTTCAATTTTAGTTATTATATACCAGGCCAGGACACTTAGAATCAATATGATGATTACGCTGATTACAAATATTTTAGAGTTCATAGATATTATTAATTGTTACCGGCCGAAGAGTTATCTTCGGGCTCATTATTTATGTCGGGAATATCGGAGAGTGTTTGAACTATATTATGCACCGATGTTCGTGCATCTTTGACAACACCGTCGCGGATATTATTCAGATCAGTCTTTAATTGATCCTTTTGGATCTTGAATTGATCTCGTAGTCCCCTTAATAATTGGTTTTGCTCATTGGTCGTAGATGTGGGACTCGTCGCTACTATCAAGGTTGTATCCACGGCGTAAATTTTCGCCGCCTGGATCGCAACCGCAGTGCGAGCGGCTTCTACGGCAGTTTTTGCTGATGTGATAGCGGTATTCACCACTGACATATCTTTACCATTGGCCACAGCCTTGTCTGTCCTGGTCTGTATTTTTTGCAAAACTGCATCAAGCTGATTAAGCACATTTGTGAAATGATCCGTCCACACTTGGTTTGTGTGTTTAAGCTGTTCAATAATTTTATTTGCCGCTTCCTTTTTCCTGGCGTCTTTAACTTGATCGATCTTTTCCTTTGCTTTTTGAACTCTTTCTTTCATATTTTCTTGCGCATTATCCCGAAGCTTCTTAATTTTATCTAATTGTTGACTGGCCCTTTCCTTGAGCAACTCTCTGGCTTGCTCAAGCTTCTCCTTCGCATTCTTTACATTATTAACCGGTGAATCTGCCGGTATACCAGTGGAACCTTCAATTTGACCCGCGGTACCATCTGAGCCATTATTATCCTCAGCAATAACTATATTCGCCGAACAAACAACAACAAGCGCACAAACTAGAAAACTTAGTAACGTTGTGAATTTTTTCATATATTTAATTAGATATTAGTTGCGATATTTTAATTATAGTCCCCCCTCATCACATTACAAGCTAGCTCCTACATTCCCGATAGCCCAGAGGACATTAGGGTTTTTGCTAACTTTTTTTGGATATTTTCTCTCGCAATATTTAAGCAGCTTACTATGGCTTTCTCTTGATCCGGAATACTCAACTCAGGATTTAACCTTATCTGCTCTACCTCAAAATTTCCGTTCATAGTAACAGTTGTCCCATCTATCTGAACGATTTCCTGCTCTTTTTTAAAAGAATCCTGTAATTTTCTGAGCTCGTTAAGTTTTTTTATTTGATCAAACATTTTAGTGATAATTAATATGTTCCGGGGCTTGGATTCGAACCAAAATACTCGGCTTCAAAGGCCGATGTCCTACCATTAGACGACCCCGGAATGTTTTTTCATTCTACCTTTCTTTCATTAAACTTTCAAATCCCCAATCTTGATAAGATCAAAAATAACAGGTAAAATAATCTAATGAAAAAGTTAGGCGCTATTTCAACCACTCTACTGATTTTAATATCCGCCCTTAGTTTTGTTTTCTTACCGCCAAATAAGGCTTTTGGTAAAACGGATTTATCAATAACCGACACTGACATAACCTTCTCAAATGATGAACCCCTAGATGGAGATACCATTAGAATTTTTGCTAGAGTATTCAATATCGGCGACACCGATGTTCGGGGATTTGTTAGTTTTTTAAATAATGGGAAAGAAATCGCAGATCCTCAATCTATTTCGATAAAAACCAACACCTACGACGATGTTTTCATCGACTGGCAGGCTAAACCCGGAAGCAACAAAATTGAGGCCAAAACTACTGGTCTTAACCCTGCCGATGATAATCCGGAAAATAATAAGGTTGTGAGTAGGGAATATTTTGTGGATTTAGACACAGATAGCGATGGAATCGGGAATGTAAAGGATCCGGACGATGACAACGATGGAGTACCCGATGCTCAGGAAGCTGTCCTTGGAACAAATCCATTAAGCCCCGATACCGATGGAGACAAGGTTAATGATGGCATCGATGCCTTTCCTCTAGATAAAACTGAGTCGAGGGATACAGATAAGGATGGCGTTGGAGATAATAAATCTCCGGATGCAGATGGTGACGGCCTAACGAATGAAGATGAAATATATAAGTATGGAACAAATCCTTTAAATCCTGATACGGATGGAGACAGGGTTACAGATAAACAAGAAATTACCAAGGGAACCGATCCCAATAAGACAGATACAGATGACGACGGAATAATTGATTCTGAAGACAGCGCACCGCTAGATGCATCGCTCGGCCAGGCATCTTTGATCGGCACACTAACGAAATGGTTTGAGGGACGACCGTGGCTCTATGCAATCCTCGGAGCGTTGGCGGTAATTATAACAATTTTCATCTTCCGCAGAAAAAAAGATTAAAAAACAACTAAAAATACCCGAGAGGGTATTTTTTTATTTCTCTCTTACTGTGGATTAGTTATGTCTATAATCGCAAGTTCTAGAGGAAGTTGCTGGATGGAAGAATACTTTATTTTATTTTCCGCCTCAATGAACACTTCTATGAAATTCTGCAAATCCTTCTCGGTCAGTTTAACGATTTGCTCTTTTATCTTGGCAACCTCTTCCTGGCTGAACCCAGAAGTCTCGGGCTTAATGAAATCCGGATTTATTTTCAACAAAAGCGCCTGTCTTAGATAAAATATTAATGTTTTAGTAAATTCTGGCAGATCCATACCCCCTTCTACTATCTCATTAATAAACAAAACGGCTTCCTTGGCGTTTTTGTTGACAAGAAAGTCAATAAATTTTGAAATAAAGGAAATTTCAATAACACCTAACAGGTTTTCCACATCCTCTGCCCTTATGGTTGCAGTTTTGCCGGAAAAACTTAGACATTCGTCCATTAAACTTTCAGCATCCCGAAAAGAACCCCTTGCGTTTAAAGCAATTAGAGAAAGGGCGGACTTATCGAACTTAATCCCCTCTTTTCCGGATATGTACTCTAGCTTTTGGATAATATCCGCAACTTGTAGGCGCTTAAAATCAAATCTTTGACAGCGGGATATAATGGTTGGGATCATTTTATGGATTTCGGTAGTGGCCAACACAAATACGGCGTGAGCTGGTGGCTCTTCCAGTGTCTTCAGCAGGGCGTTTGCCGCATCTTTGCTTAACTGATGGCATTCATCAATAATAAAAATCTTATATTTTGACTTCACGGGGGAAAACTTTATCCCGTCCCTTAATTCTCTAATATCGTCTATGCCTCGATGAGAAGCTGCATCAATTTCAATTAAATCCATCGCGTTACCACCAGTAATTTCGAGACATGACGAGCATTTGTTGCAAGGTTCAAACTGCCCATTCTTCCTATCCTGGCAGTTAATTGCTTTAGCAAAAACCCGAGCAAAGGTAGTTTTACCCGATCCTCTTGGCCCCGTAAATAGATATGCGTGGGATATGGAGTTAGAGGAGATCGCATTAGTTAAGGTTTGCGTAACATGCGCCTGCCCTATAATCTCACCGAATGTTTGTGGTCTATATTTGCGATATAAAACTGTCATTTTGTTCTATTTTCTCTTTTTTAAATACTATGAATTTATAACTTAAAAAGTTCCAGACAGCGGCAATAATTGCTGCCATTACTATACTCATTTTAACCCAAGCCTCGGCGGGTAAACCGAATTGTGAACCTAAAACCCTAGAAAAATAATAAAATGATCCGACATCGATAAGCAAACCCACAAAGGTGACTAAAATGAATCTTAAAATTTCATTTTCAATTTTTTTAGTATTTTTTTCCTCAAACGTCCAATATTTATTTCCAACAAACTTTACAAAAACCGCCGACAAGAAAGATATGGCTTTCGAGAATCCTGCAACGATAACGATTTCCAGCCCGATCATCCAGGTAAAAAAAGCAAAGATCTTTAGGTCAACCAAAACTGACAAGACTCCGATTAAAAAATATTTAACTATTTCTATAACAAACCTATACTTTTTCCCGACGAGGTCCGCGAGCCAAAGAGCAACGATTGCCAAGATAGGAATGATAAACAGCAACACCCATTTAATAATTTGGAACCGGTCGTATTCTTTTAGAAAATCGGCGAAAACTAGAGCACCAGCCTCGCTACAAATAATTGTTATAATAATGTCTATTAGTTTCATGTATTTAATATTTCCTTAGTTTATCATAGCCGAAATGGGTTGTAAAACTTTCCCAGTACAGGTAAAATTGAGTAATTCATTTAAGATCATGTTTTTAGGACTTAAATCATTTCTAGAAAAAATCGATCACTACCGCGACAGGCTACTTTTTCCTGGTATCAAAAAGTTTTGGCCTCGTTTTATCCTGCCCAACCATTTAACGATTTTAAGAATTGTTCTGGCATTTTTAATAATTTGCTTGTTGGCGCTCGGCATTCATGACAGGCTCTTGTTAGCATATATTTTCATCGTTGGAGCTTTACTAGATATGTTCGATGGGTCTGTGGCTAGGGCCCTTAATAAAGAAACGCGGATTGGGGCTGTTCTAGATTCGGCAGCCGATAAGTTCTTGGTCCTACCGATAGTTGCCTTTATTCTATTTAAGGATTACGTCTGGTTACTTTTATTCTTAATGATTCCAGAAATTATCTCCGGAATGATGACTCTATATTACAGGACAAGGCGCAGAATTATCACAGTAAATATTTTTGGAAAAACAAAAATGGTTCTTGCTTGTGTCGCCCTAGCCCTTATTATCCTTTTCGATTTTCCAGACAACCCGTCACAGCTCCCCATAGCGCTCCTGTTTGCTGCGGCAACATTTGCGAGCTTAAGCGTAATTTTGAATCTAATAGTAGTAAAAACCAAAAATGTTAAAACTTTATAACACCCTAACTCGAGAAAAACAGGAGTTTAAACCAATAAAAAAGAAGAAGGTTGGCATCTACTCTTGTGGTCCAACGGTTTACTGGAGCCAACATATTGGGACAATGTTTGCATATATTCAATGGGACACCTTTATCAAATTTCTAAAATATAGTGGATATAAAGTTAAATGGGTAATGAACATTACCGACGTTGGACACATGACGTCCGATGAAGACGAAGGTGAAGATAAAATGGAAAAAGGAGCCAGAAGAGAGGGCGTTTCGCCATGGGCTATTGCAAAAAAATACACCACCCAATTTCTAGAAAGTCTAGATTTACTAAATATCGACAGGCCAGATGTTCTTTGTCGTGCAACCGATCATATTAAAGAGCAGATTAATTTAATCAAGAAAATAGAAAAAAATGGTTTCACGTATAAAACAAAGACTGGTTTAGTTTTCAATACCTCTAAGTTCCCCGACTATAATAAGTTTGCTAAATTGAACCTAGAAAACCAAGAGGCTGGCTCCCGAGTTGAAGTCGACCCAGAGAAGAAAAAACCTTGGGATTTTTTACTATGGGTAACAAACCAACCAGAGCACATCATGAAATGGCCTAGCCCATGGGGCTCGGGGTTTCCCGGATGGCATATTGAGTGTACGGCAATGTCAACAAAATACCTCGGCGATAAATTCGACATCCACACAGGTGGCAAAGAACACATCCCAGTGCACCACACAAATGAAGTTGCCCAAGCTTTTGGAGCATTTGGGTCCCAGACAGCGAATTATTGGCTTCATAACGAATGGCTATTAATTGACAATGTGAAAGTGAGCAAAAGCCTGGGGAATATAATTGTAGCTCAGGACTTTGTAAAAAGGGGCGTGGATCCTTTAGCATTCCGCTATCTATCCCTGACATCCCACTATTCCCGGGCCCTTAATTTTAGTTGGCAATCATTCGAAGCGGCTCAAACTGCTTTAAACAATTTGAGAGAGAGATACCAAGAATTCAAAAAGGATAAGGGAAAATTGAGGAAGGAAATAGTTAAGAAAAACCAACAACAGTTAGTCGAACTGATTGAAAATGATTTAAATTTTCCGCAGGCACTCGCCCTTGTTTGGCAAATAGTGAAGGATAATACTTTATCTGGCAAGGAGAGACACTTCTTGTTGACAGATTTTGATAAGATCTTAAACCTAGATTTAAAGACAGTTAAAAAAATGACTATTCCCGGAGAAATTACTGTACTCGCGAAGAGACGAGAAGAAGCTCGAATTAATAAAAACTGGGCAGAAGCTGATAGAATAAGAGAAGAGATTGAAGACAAAGGATATACGGTCGAAGATACGAATAAAGGCTCTGATATTAAAAAGAAGTAAATATTTACTCTGGGTTTAAAACAAGTTGCGCTTGTTATATATTTTTGGTATACAGAATGATATATAATCAACGGAGACCATATGAGCCAAATCACAGGGAAAGAAAAACTTCCTCCTCAAAATATTGAAGCCGAGCAAAGCTTGCTGGGCTGTTTAATGCTAGATAAAAACGCCATTATCCGGGTTATTGATTTAGTTAAGCCGGAAGACTTCTATAAAAGTATCCATAAGGAAATCTACGAAGCTATGTCCGAGCTATATCAAAGGACAGAACCAATCGACCTGCTATCTCTAACAAGCAGACTGAAAGAAAGGAAAAGACTAGAGGAGATCGGCGGATCTAGCTATTTAACTTCTTTAATAAACACCGTTCCTACCGCGACCCATATATTAAATTACGCGAAGATTGTCCGTGCCAAGAAGGTTTTAAGAGACTTGATTGAGGCCTCTGACGAAATCGGTTTGTCGGCTTTTGACGAAGAGCTGGATGTTGATATCTTGCTTGATAAGGCAGAAAAATCGATATTTGGGATTGGTCAAAGATCTTTAACCCAAGTGTTTACTCCAATTAAGGATTTACTCCCAGAAACCTTTAACCGATTGGACGAGTTGTCAAAACATAAAGGAGCTCTAAGGGGTTTACCAACTGGGTTTAAGGAATTAGATTTCAAATTATCGGGCCTCCAAAAATCCGACTTGATTATTTTAGCCGCTAGGCCATCTATGGGTAAATCTTCCCTAGCTTTGGATATTGCGCGACAAATAGCGACGAACCAAAAAGTTCCTGTTGGAGTATTCAGCCTTGAAATGTCTAAAGACCAAATTACAGACAGAATCCTTTCTGCTCAGTCTGGCGTAGACTCATGGAAATTAAGATCGGGACATCTATCTGCCGAAGGAGCAGATAATGATTTTACAAGAATTCAGGGAGCAATGTCAGATCTGTCAGAAGCCCCCATATACATCGATGACGGTGGATCGACCAACATTTTACAGATGAGGGCAATGGCGAGAAGGTTACAAGCAGACAAAGGATTGGGCCTAATCATTGTTGATTATTTGCAATTGATGGATTCCGCAGGAAAAAACTACAGTGCAGTCCAACAGGTGACAGAAATCTCCAGGTCACTAAAATCCCTTGCGAAGGAATTAAATATTCCGGTTCTAGCCCTATCTCAATTGTCCAGGGCAGTTGAAAGCAGAACCCCATCAATTCCAAGGTTATCTGACTTAAGAGAATCCGGCTCCATTGAACAAGACGCGGATGTTGTCCTGTTTATCTATAGAGAGGATAAATATATGGAGAATACTGAAAAGAAGAATGTTGCCAAAATTATAATTGCTAAACATAGAAATGGACCAACCGGCGAAATCGAACTATATTTTGACGAACAAAGAACAACCTTCAAAACTATTGAGAAAGACGAAGCCTACGCAACAGAATAATGTTTCCACAATCAATACAAAAACTTATTGAACTCTTTGCTAAATTCCCAACCGTAGGGCCAAGAACCGCCAGACGGTTTGTTTTTTATTTAATAAAGCAACCAAAAGAAAAAATAGACGAATTAATTGCCTCTATACAAAATATTAAAAACAAAATAATATACTGCTCGTTTTGCTTTAATCCATTCGAATTGAACGGCTCAAAAGATAACCTTTGCCCCATATGCAGCAACTCCATGAGAGATAAGTCCTTGCTTTGTATCGTCGAAAAAGAGGCTGACCTAGAAACAATAGAAAAAACGGGAAAATACAAAGGCCTTTACTATATCTTAGGCGGCACCATAGAGACCCTAAAAAAAGACGAAATCAACGGACTGAGACTAAAAGAATTAAAAGAACACCTAATAAATCCGCAAAGTTTTGGACTGATGACAGAATTTAAAGAGATTATTGTTGCCACCAATCCAACACCGGAAGGCCGAGCTACTGCACTTTTCGTGGAAAAGATAATAAAAGAAGACTCAAAAGAGTCTACGAAAATAACTCATTTAGGCTTGGGCTTGCCGGTTGGGGGCGAGCTTGAATACGCGGACGAGGAAACACTGGATAATGCTTTTGAAAACCGAAAATAGCAACTATTTATAGTACGCCCTATCCTGAAATCTTAAGTCAATATATTGGAGCGATCCCCTACTCTCTTTTGTAATTTCTTTCTCTAAAAGTAAAATTAATTTTGCGATCTGCAAATCCATATCGGCCGACAGATTAAAATAAACCTCCCAGCCTTCATTGGTTTTTATATTTAATCTAATATCAGAGGCGATATCAGCCGAATCAACTAAAACTCCATATTTATCCGTTAGGCCTTTTTTTGCCTTTAAAATATATCCAAGGGTCTCTTTGGTTATTGCCTGTTCTCCGAGAGATACTTTATTATTATCATAGCGTCGCACAATGAGAGATGACTGCGTCTCCGTTAGTTTGGCCTCCTCAAAGGCAGTACCAGTTTCATCAATGTAGGAGCAGGTATTCTCAGTTTCTATATTTTGACAAAAAATAGCTCGAGCCTCTCGCTCATTGATAACTATTTCTAGACTATCAAAAAATTTACGCGATACTTTAACATCGCCCACTACTGGAAAGCTTTCTAGTACTAAATTTTTAACCGTAGCCGTATCAACTAAAAAGATACTTCTTTCTGGAAGGAACAATACCTTTTTACTTATTTCATTAGCAACTAAACTCTCAATTTGATTTGCAGGAGCTTTGCTATTCCCTGAAATGATAATATTTTTGATCTGGACCTTGTCAAAGAATATGACGAAATAAATAGTAGCTACCAATAAGACGACAACTAAAATAACGTACCAAAAGCTCTTGGTTTTAAAAATACTTCTTTTGGTCTTTATTTTATGAGGCTTTCTCCTTAATTTATGCGTCATAGGCCTCTTTTCAACTTACGTAGCACCTCAATTAGATAGTTAAGCCAATATTTATTAGAAATAATCAAATCCTGTGTTTTTACTAATTCCCGGCGAAAACCACCGAACCCCATTTTGAATAAGGACAAACCAGCCCATGGGTGCTTTGAATTTTTAGCATCCTCCTCGGTCTTTATGTCTGGAGCAATCCCCCAGAAATTATATACTTTACAACCCCTACTTTTCGCTTCTTTAATGGCCTCCCACTGTAAAAGGTAATTCATTGGAATCTTTGAGTATTTTAACAAGGACCCACTGTGGTGATAGTACGCTCCTCCCTCCCAAAAAATAAAGATTGCGGCTGATATTATCTCCCCTTTATACTTGCCAAAAAAGAACATTATTTGCTTATCTCCAACAAAGGCATTAAATTGGTCTCTTAAATAATTTCGCGAATAAATTGTGAAATGATGCCGCTTGGCGGTGTCTATATAAATGGGCAAGAACCCTTCTAAATCGTCGACATTCTCAATTTTTTCTATCTGGACATCCGGATTTTTCTGTGCTTGTTTAATCAGATAACGAGTAGTTTTCCTCATCTCAACTAACAATTGCTCCTCCGGTGGCGTGATGTCTAATTCCCAGGTTACCTCAGCGTGCATATGTATCGGGGCATATCTAAAGTTTAGTTTCTTAAATATGCTGTCTGCCTCACCTGTCCTTTCCCAAAATGGAGAAATTCTAATAAAACTTGCCTTTTCTTTTTTCGCCAACACCTTTAAATTTTTTAAAAGAGCGCTCAGCATCTCGTACTTTATATCTGATTCCTTACCCTTAATCACTGGCCCATGAGGAATGAATAAAAATGTTCCCCTTCTGGCAGATACTTTTACCACCAAAGCAGCGCCGCACAATTCTGCATCATCATATATCCCAAACCGCCAAATTTTATTATTTTGGAGTATTTGAAATTCGCCCCAGTTCCACGACTGTAGAAATGTCTTCTCTTCTAATCCACCAAAGAAACTTTCCCAGGTTTCTTTATCGGTTATTTCCGTGATTATCAGCGCCATAAAATATTTATTCTAATTACTAATCATAGCAATAATAACCACCAAATGCCAAATATTCAACAAAAAGCACCGTCCGGCTGACGGTGATAGTTTAATGGTTTTTCGTTAAAACTATTGGAAGTTACCGCGTACCACGACGCTAAAAACAACTTGCTGCGCCTTAAAGAAATTTTTGGCAAACTCAACTGCCTCCTGTTGATCGTAATATTTACAGGAAAAGATATCTAGGTAAACCGAGTTATCGCCCTCTGCAAAGTGACCAGAAACCAAAGAGGTTTCTATTAATTGCGTCATGCTATAGCCACTTACCTTTGGGTCATCGCCAAAATGCACGATTACTGGATCCAAATACCTTTTCATGTCAATCAGGTCACATAATTCAATCACATACTGATTGATTTTTTCTTTACTTCTTAAAATTTCTCCGTCGCATCCGAATAAATCTATTGAAGTAGCTAACCCCCATACGCTACGCTTATTATATTCGTCCTTTGAAATTGTACTATTGTTCATCCCTTCTTCTATTTATTATTGTTTTAATTAATTTCGAAATTTTTTTAATTTTAATCTATTACTAAATCTCTGTCAATTTTTACTAAAAAATCTACAATCCTTTGAGCATCATTTTTTGAAATATTAATATGAGTTGGTAAATTCAGCGTTGTTTTTGAAAGTCTTTCTACGGTTTGACAAGACCCTAACGTATATTTTACACTTTCTAGGTTCGTATCACTGGGAATTACTGGATTTGTATACCAGTCCCCCACCAATATATTCTGCCTATGCCATGCCTGGTAAATTATTTCGTGCGCATTTTTATGCTTCACCGTATATCTTAAAAACACATTTTTTCTTTCTGGGGAATCAACTGGCGTCTCAAAACTGGTGTTCTTCAGCTCTTTTGAATAATAATCAGCCAATTCTTTTCGATGCGTGTTGAATCGACTTAGTTTCTTAAATTGGTTTATAGCTAGTATCGCCAAAGCATTCGGCATTTTCTCTGGAAAAAATCCGGGATTCTTTCCTTTTTTTTCTTTTTTGTGGACAGCTTTGGACAGAAGTCCGAGCCATTGAGACAAAACTAGAAATATTTTTCCGAGGTCTAAAATGTTATACAAAGGGAGGACAATGTAATTCATAAGTATCGGGTGCAACAATTGTTTTTTTATCCAAAGCAAGGAGGGATATTTTATCCCGTCACGGAACCCTATAACCTCCCGCGCAATCTTGTCATCGTTAGTAACGACTACCCCACCCCAAACCGAAGATATGATTTTGTCTCTACCAAAACTGAAGAAGCCAGCTTTTCCAAAAGTACCGACTTTTTGTCCCCTATACTCAGCTCCTAGGGAATGAGCACAATCCTCTATTAATATGAGCCTGTGACGCTCACAAATGGCCCTAATTTCATCCATATCGGCCGGTAGACCAAAAGTATGCTGAACCATTAAAACCCTCGAATTTGGCCCTATTTTCCGCTCCAAATCATTCCCATCAATGTTGAATGAATCTTTATCGCAATCTACATAAATTGGGACCAGCCCGGCCCAAATAATAGGATTGGCTGCTGCATTACACGTAAAAGCTTGAAGCAAAACCTCTCCTCCTTTTTCTACTCCTAGAGCCGAAAGGATGGCCATCAGAGAAGATCTTCCGCTATTAAAGGAGACTGCGTATTTTACGCCAATATACTTCCTCACCTCTTCCTCAATCTGTTTTATCTCTTTTCCCTCCTTCCACTTCCACGGTTGGAAAAGTAATCCAAGAGATAGAGAGACGTCATCCCTTTCAACATTTGGGCTGAGTGAAATTGAAATTGGTTTCATTCTATTTCTTTAACTCGGTTAGAATTCCTGGTTGTAACCTGCCCTCAAGCAAAACGACGTCATTGGTACCGCAGACAGAAATTATTTTACTAATAATTGAATCGACATCTCTCAGTAGGCACACGCTATCTTCCTTCATCCCCGTTCCCATAGCTCCGTTTTTTAGCTCTTGATAAAAATCTGCAGTTGTAATGATAGCTAGGTCACATATTCGCGCGATCTTCTCTCCAATCCTATTATGAACATTTCCGGCTTCTTTACCAAGCTCAATTAAGCAGGGCATAACAACTACCTTCTTCCCCGGATATATATTAAGATAGTCCAAATCTGCGATAACTCCATCGGGGTTTGAAGAATAGGTTGAATCAATAATTTTTACGCCATTCTTGCTCGTATATATTCTAAGTGAGTTTTGTTTATCATCAATCCTCTTTAAAGATTCCGCAATCTCCTTTGCACTCATCCCAAGCTTAATTGCAATCTGAATCGCCCCCAACAGATTCAACACATTGTGCTTTCCTAAAATACCCAATTTTACCATTTGATTGTTAAAGGAAAAGCTGACTGAATCCTCTTTCACAATAACGTCTTGCGCTTGATTAAAAGTATATGCAATTTTGTCGATATTCGCCTTGTTATATAGATCCATACAATAATTATTCTCCCCATTAACTACCAAAAGGCTACCCTTGGGTAGACACTCCAATAGCTCCTGACCACCCTCTGCCGAAAGAAGATTGTCCATTGAGCCGAACAAGGAGAGATGTTGTTCATTTACTCCTGTTACTAGGCCGATATTAGGCTGCAAAAACTCGCATGTTCTTTTTATTGTTCCTTTATCATAGGCACCAATCTCTGCAATAAATATTTCATGTTCCTGCCTTAAATCATTCAGGATGGCCAGAGGAATCCCAACCTCAGTATTTTGATGTTCTCGCATAGACAAAACCTTATATTTTGCAGATAAAATTGTATTCAAATATTCCTTTGTTGAGGTTTTGCCATAGCTTCCAACAATCGCGATAATTTTTAACCCACTCTTTAAATTATTAATTTTAATTTTCGCCTTCTTCTGTAGGGATAACCTGTAATAATACGAGATGGGCTGGAACAAAAGGACAATGCCAGAAACTACCACCGGGATCAATACGTCGAATAACAAAATTGCAAATCCTAAACCAAAAGCGGTTTTTGACACCAAAGAAACCACCGAGGGAAAATTAATAATTACAAAAAGATTGACTAGGAATAAAAATGTAACCTTTCGAGTAAATTTAGGAAATTTTGCTCTTTTATAAAAAACCGCCCTAAAATACATAATCATCTCGACGAAGTATATTAAGAACAAAGCGGGCATCAAAAGTAGAGAAATATTCTCAAGAGAAAGGGCCTCGGTTAAAATCCAGACAATAATCAAAAGTATTTTTGCTATCTGCAAGGGATTCGAAATCAACTTCTTGCCTTGCTCGGTCTTAAAATGACTTAGGAACCTGCCAGAATGATACTGCTTTAATTGCCATAGGTATAACCAAAACGAGACATATTTAATATCTCTAATAAACCAAAGAAATAATAAAAGCGAAATAAAATCGAAATTCATTCTATTTTGATTCCATAAACCTGATAATAATTTCTGCTAATTTTTCTGAATTTTTAGTATTTAGCTTATGGTCAGCACCTTTGATTATCTCAATTCTGGAATTTGTAATTTGGCTTTTTATAAGTAAACCGTCTCTCAAGGGCGTTGCCTTGTCCTTATCTCCCCAGATGAGAACGGTTTGAATCTTAATCTTATTTAAGACGGGCGAAAGATCTTCATTGATTATATTTAGGTACGTGTCCTCTAAAAATCCTTTTGTTTGCGGGTAGTCGCTATTTCTGATAATAAATTTGTACGTTGCTTTTCTAAACAATGGGTAAAGAGGCAAAAAGGAAAATCTTTTAATAATTTTTGACAAACGTGCTAAGATTTTCCTTTTTAATGTCTTTTTCCGGACACACGCAGCTGCCACCAAAAATAACCTGTTAATTTTGCTTGGATTTTTCAGAATATATTTTGTGGCTAATGCCCCTCCAAACGAATGACCCAACAAAAAGAAACCCTCTGAAAGGTTCTGTGAATGAATATACCCCTCAAACCAATTGGCATAATCATTTAGATCCCATGGTCTTTTAAGCTCATTTTCTTGTTTGAACCCTGGAATATCTGGGACCAGCACCTTAATCCCAGACACTTCTATTTCTTTTTTGACTTTTTCCCATTTTTCCTTGGAGCTCTGCCAGCCGTGTAGAATGACTAAAGTTTTCATTTTCTTGGCTTAATAACCTTAATTCCCATATATTTCTGCAATACCTTCGGAATTTTTACTGAGCCGTCTTTTTGTTGGAACTGTTCTAATATTGCTGGCACTATACGACTAGTAGCGAGCCCGGAAGCATTTAAGGTATGAACAAAATCATTTCTATTATTCTTTTTATCCCTGTACTTAATGCTTCCTCGTCTTGCCTGATAATCCAAGGCGTTTGAGATACTACTAACCTCTTTGTAAATATTCATGCTTGGTATCCAAACCTCCAGATCAATTGTTTTTGCCATGGCAGCCGAAGCATCCTGGGCAGCTAGCAATACTGATTGAAAATGTAATCCAAGTCCTTCGACTAATTTCTCGGCATTTTTCTGCAATTCTGCAAAAGCTTCCCATGATTTCCCCGGCAAAGTAAATTGAAACATTTCTATTTTATTAAATTGATGACCCCTTACCATCCCACGCTCTTCCTTCCTATAACTTCCGGCCTCTCTCCTAAAGCATGCTGAATAGGCAAAGTATTTTAAAGGCAACTCCTCTTCCCTCAGGACTTCGTCCCTATGGTAGTTACCTATCATCATTTCAGATGTTGCATTTAAGCAAAGGTTGTCCTGATTCCAATAGAGATCGTCTCTAAACTTAGGTAAATGGCCAGAGGTATATGCAGATTTCTCCGTTAATAGATACGGAGGGAGTAAAAATGTATAATTATTTTTCCTGTGGAATTCAATGAAATAGTTGAGAAGAGCCCATTCCAGGATAGCCCCATCGCCCTTATAAACCCAAAACCCGTTTCCGGACATTTTGGCACCCCTCTCATAGTCAATAAGGCCGAGCTCTGTTGCAAGTTGAACATGATCCTTTGGAACAAACTTAAATATTGGTTTTTTGCCTTTTACTTTAATTACTTTATTGCTTTCTTTTCCACCAGCGACAACATCATCAGCCACAATATTGGGAAGTGAAGATAATTTGTCCGTTAATTGATTTTCAATGATTCCTATCTGCTCATCCATACCCTTAATCCTATCCCCCACTTCCTTCATTTTAATAATCATTTCCGGCGTTGGTTTCTGCTTTGACCCCTTATTCCTCTCGGCCTTGAGTTGCTCAACCCCGGTCAAAAGGGTTTTTCTTTTATCATCAAGAGAAATAATCTCATCTAAATTAAAATCCTTCTCATCCAATCTCTTGAGTAGTGACTTTTTGATTTCCCCCTTATTCTGCCTTATTTTATTTATATCTAACATGGATTATTTATTTAATATTGAGGAATGATATTTCTCAGGTTTAAATGCTTTTAATCGAACAACTTTTGTTTTTGAATTTAATTTATCTAGTGCCCTTTGCAACCCTTCGGTAAATGAATTTTGATCATAACCAAGACAAATGACATCGGGCTTGATCTCCTCGATAATTTTATAGGGATTACCGATATTTCCCAATAAAACTTCGTTCACTATTGGTATCCGCCGCAAGTCTTCTGCTCTTTCGTTTTCAGACAATATGGGCTCCTGTCCCTTAATTTTTCCGACAACTGCATCCCTCCCCACTACCACAATTAAATAATCTCCGCACTCTTTTGCCTGCCTAAGGAATTCCAAATGCCCTTTGTGTACTCTATCAAATGTTCCGAAAACTAAAACCCTTTTCATCTCTAATTAATAAATTTAAAAGTAGAGATAATTTCCTCTATCGGCTGGATGATTTCTTTTTGTATATCAAAGTTTTTGCAGGCCTGTTCATTTTCTGTCCCGCAATACGGACCGCAATTTCCATTACCACAACCGCTAGTTGAATGTATTAAAAAGTCGATTACGTAATTTTTATTATTCTCGTCCAGAATATAGCAATATTCAGAATAAAGCTGGCCGGCGCCCACGTCGTTACTTTCGTAAACCACAAAATTCATACCGTTGATTGTCTCATTTTTGCGTGGACCATTCTGTGCCTGCCGGGATATGTCTGCCCCGCATGCCTTAGTGGGGTCAACACCTTTATCCAAGCTGGTGGCGTACGGTGGCCAAACTATTGGACTCCATGTTACGCCCGAAAAAATTTCCGGGTATTTAAACGCAAAACCATATTGTGTATTTGTATATGTTTTCCAACCAGAGGTTTGGTCTGGACACTGGGCAAATTCACAATTGGGACCAGTACGGCCTACTGCAGTGCCATCGGGACAAACTTTTGCCTCCATAGTACAAGCCACGGATCCTTGCTTCGGATTTATCACAACAAAATAATAAGCTACGCAACCGCCGATTACGGCCACAGCCAAAACTATTAGTAAAACTAACGTACTAGAAATTCCTTTATTTTGCATATTATTTCGGTCTCATTAATGGAAATATCTGACATTCGCGAGAAGGTTTATTCATCAAAAAGCTGAATAGCCTTTCTGAAATTCCAAAACCGCAAGTTGGAGGCATACCATACTCTAAGGCTTCCACGAAATCATGGTCGAACATTTGGGCTTCTTCATCTCCTTTGTCTCGCAACTTCTGTTGTTCTGCGAATCTCCCCGCCTGGTCAATTGGGTCATTCAATTCTGAATAACCCTTGCCCATTTCGGATCCAGCCAGGATAACTTGAAAACGTTGTACCAATTCTGGATTCTTCTCCATTCTTTTGGCCAACGGCTC
>CAYRHW010000007.1:0-53763 GCA_964424305.1 uncultured Candidatus Saccharibacteria bacterium | reverse complement strand
AATCCGATGATTTAACTGATACCCGTATAGTCAGATTTTAGATGATTTAATACGATGTGTAATAGATTAAGTTCTACCGCGTCATCACTGTAATACGATGCAAAGAGCAATAACAAACAGCTTATTCGTAGTCATTATTAAATCTGCCGATCAAGAGATGGGCTGAGTTTTTAAAGAATAAGAGGACAATAGTGAAAACTCAGCCGATCTCTAAAGGATCGGCTTTTTGTTGGTCAAAGCGGCTCGTTAACAATTCTAAACGTCGGGAAACCAAGGAAGGAGTTGTGCCATGCTGAGAAGCAGAAGGACACGTAGGAAGAGTCGGATTTTGAGACCGAGAAGACCAAGGAGAAAGATCCGGAATAATTGGAGTGGTCTGGGCGAAGAGACTCCTCCGATGTATTGTTCTGAGGTACACGGCGGTTTTCTGCCGATTATCAAGGGCGACAAGCTTGACATGTGCTAGGGCTTAGGCCTTTTTACAAAATACCACCCCCCAAGGGTGGTTTTCTTTTATCGACAAAAGGAAATTATTATGATAAATTAAAAAAACATGTATGAACCGGCCGTTAGAAAAAATGTAAGAGAACTTAGGGGCGATGGCCGTACTTTTAAAGAGATTTTGACAAAGTTTCCATTTTTGGCTAAGGGGACGATAAGTAGGTGGGTGGAGGATATCGCCCTCACCAATGAACAAGAAAAAAGAATATTAAATGAGAAACTGAAGGGGCAGGTAAAATTTATCAGATATAATGAAAGAAAACACCAGGAAGCAATTGAGAATGCACGTAGGACTATTTTGGAGGGTAAAAAAGAAATTGGTAAAATAGATAAGAGAGATTTAACTATTGCTGGGTCCGCTCTGTTTTGGGGGGAAGGAAGCAAGAGAGAAAGAAACGCGATTGAGTTTGTCAATTCTGACCCAGCAGCCATACTGCTAATGATGAGATTTTTCCGGGAGATATTAAATATTGAGGAAAGTAAATTTAAATGTGGATTAATTTTGCACCCAGGACTAAACAAAGAAGAGGCTTTAAACTATTGGTCTTCTCTTGCTGGGGTTCCACTCTCTCAATTTAATAAGGTTTATGTGAAACCACCGAAAAGTAGTACTGGAAAGATGCATAATGTTCTTTATAAAGGAACACTAAGAATTAGAATCTGTGACACGAAAAATCTTTGCAGGCTTAAGGGGTTTGTTCTAGCTTTATCTGAAAATTAATTATATATGCCGCCTTCGTCTAGCCCGGCTTAGGACGTCTCGTTCTCAACGAGAAGACCGTGGGTTCAAATCCCACAGGCGGCGCTTTAGAGAACAGACACCTAAAAAGTGTCTGTTTTTTTATCACTTCTGAGATAGGGTCATTTTCCAAGGGATAAAGCATTCCAGAAATAAAGTTACTATTTAGTCAGTCTTTGCTCTGTGGTAAAATAATAAACATGGAAACAATAAACTATTTTGGTTTTGGAACTAATCGCGACCCAGAGATGATGGAGCACATGATAGGTCGCAAGAGTATAAAGGGGGAGCACGCCAAGCTTATTGGTTATGAAATCACAATTCAAAAGGCTAGCCAATTCAGGAATGAAATTCCTCTAACTAGTCCAAACCCTACAAAATCTGCGAAGGATCTCATTTTAAGCGGATGGGGAACAGAATTTGAGATGTTCACGTCAAGACCAAATCCCAAGGGGGTGGCTTATGGGACCATCTGGTATATTACCCCAGAGGAGTTGGAGCTTGTTGAAAATTGGGAACTAGTAGATTTTGGATGCCAGGAGAGGGCGTACGGCAATGCGATTACAGATGATGGAAGATCAATTGAAGTGGTAACAGAGAGTTTCTTAAAACCTGCTGAAATTGATAGAGTAATAGAGGGTGATGATTATAACCCATATATCTGGGACAAGGAGGCGATGCTAAAGAGGGCTGACGACGTTCGTTTAGAGTATTTACAAATAAAAAAGGAGTTGACCAATAATATTAAAAAATAAAAGTATGCTTCAAGACCAAGATAATTTATTAGATCCAGAGACGCCGCTTATATTTACAGATGGAACCGAATTTTATAAAAAATTAGCGGAGGAGTATATATCTCACAAAAAAGGTTTTTTTGTGTTTGCACCATCTGGTTCTGGCAAAACATACTTTTGTAAAAATCAGAAGGAGGGAAAGCAAAATTGGATTGACGCTGACCGTCTTTGGCGTTGGGCAAAAGCAATGCCGAAAGGGGCATGGTGGGAAAAAGTAGAATTGATAGATCAAGTGGATCAACAATGTGACATAATCACTCTGCAAGCTCGCAAATTGGGGTTTTGGATGATGGGGGCTTCGTGCAATTGGCTTAAGCCCGACGCCATTGTTATCCCGAAATGGAAGGCGCATGTTAATCTCATAAAAAAGAGGGAATTAAACTATGATGGAGGAGCCAAGTCTGACCCAAAATCATTAGCTCAACTTAAGGCACATCGAAAACAAATATTAGCTTGGAGAAAAAAGGGAGTACCAAAATTCGATTCTATCGAAAAAGCCGTCAATTACTTAACGGCTTCGGAAAAATAGTTATTTTTTAGGCTTAGCCAAAAGAGAGGGAATTTTGAAGGTTTCGCCGCCGATTGTAGTTTCGGCGCTTTTATTTTCTTTATCAATCTTTATGGTTATGCCGCCACCCTGTTCTACGGGTGCATATAGCTTTGTAGGGTCTGCTTGGTAAACATACCCCTTTAGCCAGGGGCTTATGGAATCATAATGACTGACTGCCCAGATATATAATAACGAGTCGGGATTGGATTTGTGGTAGCTTGTAGCAACATCCTGAGTTAAACGCGTTAGTGCCTCTCGCATCCTAATTGCTATCTCGACTGGTCCTTCGGCTCCCAATTTCTCTCTTGCGTCTATCTCGGTGTCGTCTTCATATTCCAGCCAAAATTCCTTATCAGGCCCGTACTTTTCAAGCATATGTTTAACGAACGCTGGAGATTCTTTAAACATTGTTAGATCCACCAAGCCAGTCGCTCCGACTGGTTCGCCCTTACCCGAGGGAGAGTTATTGAGCAACTGCTTTGGCGAGATACCGTTCCGAGCCATTGATTCTTTTATTCCCCCCAAAACCCTTTCTCCCGTTTCAAAGGCTCTTTTATGAAGGCTGTTTGCGCCAGAGGGCGTAGTAAGGGCCGCATCGCTAGCAAAAACAATTATAGCGACTTTTCCTTTTTCGTCTTCGCTAAGGTCGTCAAAAATTTCATTAAAGAAATTTTCTGCCGTTTTCTCTGCCTCTTCTGCGGCTTCTGGCACCAAAGCACCATACTCTGGGGAACTAGGATCGCTTCTATCGTCTCTTGCATTTCTCTGTAAAACCAAAACCGTCCCTCCATTTTCTGGTATTTCGGGATGGATGTCTTCTCCCCTTATATCCATTCTAATTTCTGGCGAGTTTTCTTCTGCTCGTGATCCTTCATTCATAATATAATCTATTTAAATGTAATACTTATCTATGCAAATATCAATTCCAGGGAAGCGCATTTTCAAAAAACCACTTTTTAGCTAAAGCGGTCTTTAGCTAGATGGGGCTAGGCGTGGCGTGATGGAATCTGTGTTAATCTAATCAACTTGATTTTTCTGAATAGTGTTGTAATGTTTAGTGTGCGCATCTAACATTGAAAGTCCTTTGAAATACAACAGACAACACAGGAAGGAGCAGAGATGATTATCCTAAGATCGTTAGACATAAATCCCTGCTCTGTCAGGGTTGGGGATTTGATATTCTTTAGATCAAAAGATTTTGATAACGAGAGCATCCATGTTTTTGGTGAATGGCTTGGATCCCAGGAATGGTTTAAGTCATATCTTAATGGATTCGGGATTAATGAAATTTCTGGCGATGCTGAGACCAGTATGTTCCGATCGATGGCGCACGTGCAGGTGCTTGTCGATGTGTATGTAAGAATTAGGGACACAGGATCCTCTCCGGAGTGGCTTTCACGCATTCCCAGAGAGTTCGTCCGTTTCCTTGAGTTCCAACTCGCTATTCATGGACAATCTTTCGATCAATATGTAATTGTTCCCCAGCTTCCCTATGCGGGGTTTGGTTACGTGGTTCTAGAGGATGAAGATGTTTTTGATATAAGCAGAATATTTGGAGTTCCAAGACTTTCTGGCATTAGGCAGCTTTCTGGTTTAACGGATCCAACGGTCAATGATAGCCCAATTAAAGTGTGCCCACAACCGTTTAGGAATACTCGGTTTGAACACTCTTTGGATACATGCGCCGTTAGTGTTTTAATCGGAACTAATTGCCAACTTTCAAAGAATGACTTAGCTACATTGAAAATATGTGGCTTCACTCACGACGTGATGACTCCAGCCGGTGGAGACGCGATTAAGCGGATTGACCCAATCGGCTTGGATGAAGACGCTAATTATCGGGAAGTTTTTCGTCGCCCTGGGTGGGAGAACTTTCGTGATCGTTACGGACTTTCTGAACAAAAAATGGTCGATACCGTTTTGGGAAAGGGTCTCCTGGGTAGGATCCTTGATTTAGCGGATAAGATATCATATACAGGGCGGGATTTGTGGATGTTTATTTGCAAAAATCGCAGAGGAGAAGATTTTTGGCTCAATTTTCCGATGATTTACGACCGAATGATCTCGCTTCTTAATGCTAACCCCTCCCCATGTTCGGTATGGGAATGCGCTAGGGTTGTCGACGGGCAGTTGGTCCTTACGGACGCCGAGAGGTTGGCTGATTTTTTACGAATTCGGGCTCTAATGTTTAAGGCGCTGTATTTTAATGCTGCTGCAAGGTTTGCCGAAGCTGGGTACCTGACGCAAATTGCTCGTTTCTTGTACGAAGACGGGATTCTAACAAAAGATAACCTGCTGGAAATGCAGGACCATCAGCTTTTTGCCCTTCTTTCTCAGGCATTGGGTGTCCCAGAGTACGTGGTTGGGGAAATGGTTGGCAACGAGAACCCGAGAGTAGAATTATTTGAAACGGCGGAGGAAGCATTACGGTTTGAAAGACAAATAGCCCAGAAGGAGCGGGGGACTATGACTTGTTTGGACGTACATCCAAATCCTTCGGGAAATTCTTCTTCGAACTTTAATGTTTTAACCAAGGGTAGAGTGATCCCATTTTCTGTCGCATGCCCCTTTGAGTCTTGGGACATTCAGCAGATACTCAGGGAACAAAAACCCTACCGAGTTTTCCTATACAACCTAGATGTTTTCTGTCGGAATGAGATAATGAAAAAAAGGCTTATAGCAAGCCGAGATAAAAGAATTTTCACATAAGAGCGCTTTCTCAAAAGGTTAGCGCTTTTTCCATGTAAAAAAGCACCTTTACATTAAGGTGCTTTTTTTATAAAGTTATTTAATATGAAGAAAGGAGGTGTGCCGTGGCGAAACACAAACGCCGCAGACGTACCCGGTAATTCCCGGCCTGAGCAGTCCACGATGGGTCCCTATCCGGGTTAATAAGGGCAACCTATGCGAGTTGTGGACAACGTTCTTTGAAAGTAACTGTCGCGTTGATGCCCGTAGACCGGTGGGAATAGATGCGCGACCACACAGTTGCTTTTTGGGAATTGCTGTTGTTCCCCCAAAGAACGGATTCATACCGTCCAGAGATGGAAAACAACAGATGGTCTTCGACCATGGGCGAGCCAGTCGTCTCGTGAATCGGGTGAAAAATCCCAAACTGGCAAAGGAGCACGACCCCCGGGAAGTGCTCCATTTTTATTGTTTTTCTGACTTGTTGACGGGAGCAGGGCCAAAGACGTATACTGCTGATAGTCCTTTTTACACGTTATTAATAGGAAATCTGGGCTATAAAGGAGAGGGCAATGAAGTGGATAGTAAAACTTTTTAGGAGGTTATACAAAGAACTTTCTAATTTTATTTCAATATCATTATGGTGGATTCTGCCAAGGCGACTTGAGGTTGTCCGTGGCGTACAAATTAAGTACATTAAATTGCCCACCTTTGTATACTTTTGGTTAACCGGTAGTTTATCAAAGGGTCATGTCTGTGTTGTGAGAAGATTGTTCAACTTATTCAAAATCAAAAGACTGGTTCCCATAATTTTTGTCACAGGTCGTGACCCATATCTGCGCTATACGGTTTATCATGAATACTGTGAGGGGAAGGTTTTTACTAGTGCAGAAAAACCAGAGAATACTTTTGAATCATTTTTGGACGATGCTAAGTACTTAGTAGCAATGTATTATTCCGATGGGCCCTTTGTGGTTATTGATGACAATGACCAATCGACCGTTGCTGCACTGAGGATGCTATACGTGATTTTGAATAAGCAAATCGTTCACTATTCAGCCCTTGCAAAGGAAATAAAGCTTGCACATGAAGAGATGTCTGAGGAAGCATTCGCTCTTTACTGTAAAGTTTTCCGTTCTGAGAAACGTTTTTGACGCCGATCCATGTCGGCGTTTTTCATTTCTCGCTGGTAGATAAGATATAATCGCTTTCACGGCGATTTTTTGGTAGAATATATTAATTACATGGTGAAAGATATCAAGAAAATTATTTTAGCTGTAGCGACTTTGACTGGTCTTATTATCGGCGTCGGTATTTTTGCTTTGCCATATATCGCGCTGCAGGTTGGACTGTGGACAATGGTTTTGTATTTGATTATCATCACCGCCATGGTTCTACTGGTAAATTATATGTATTGCGATGTTGCCTTGAAAACTCCAGATTTTCTGCGCCTACCGGGCTATGCAAAAATGCATTTGGGTAAGGTGTGGAAAACAATAGCTGTCGTCTCTGCCATTTTAGGATCCGTTGGAACATTGTTGGTTTATACTATTGTCGGTGGTGGATTTCTTGGTGGCTTGTTAAAGCCAATAATGGGTGGGAGTGATATTTTATTCCCCCTTATATATTTCATCGTTGGGGCCATGTATATTTACATGGGCTCAAAAGCAATTTCTAAAATAGAGTTTTGGGGAATTAGTTTGTTTTTTGTCGCCCTTCTGGTTGTCTTATTTCAAGGAATCAGCTTTTGGCACTTTACTAGTTTGTCCTTTAATATGTCTAATTGGGGGTCGTGGTTTTTACCATATGGGCCGTTGTTGTTCGCTCTCTGGGGCGCATCAATGATTCCCGAGCTAGAGGAGATGCTGGGGGATGATAAGAAGAAATTGCATATGGTGATAACCATAAGTACGCTGATATCAGCTGGTTGCTTCATATTTTTTATACTATTAGTCCTGGGGATTTCTGGAGCCCAGACGAGCCAAGAAGCCATTTCTGGATTACAAGGAGTTTTAGGGTCGAAGGTAATAAGTGCTTTATTCCTAGCTGGTTTGTTGGCAACATTTACTTCTTTTGTTGCAGTCGGCCTTAATTTGAAGAAGGTTTTATGGTATGATATGAAATTGTCAGAGAGATTGGCGTGGATTTTGACCTGTTCTGTGCCCTTTGTCTTATTTCTAGCAGGATTTAATAATTTTATTGGTATCATTGGGCTTATCGGAGGAGTTTCTCTCGCGGTTGATGGAATCTTGATCGCTTTGATGCATAGAAGGGTTGAGTACTCGAGCAGTAAATTGCTTACGTATTCCGTGATTTTAATTTTTGCATTAGGAATTATTTACGAACTTATTTATTTTTTCTAACAAATGCTTATTCTATATATCGGTCTTTTTCTACTCTCCTGCATCCTTTTTTACATCGCAGGTAAGTTAGTTGTCGATGGCCTAGTAAGAATAGCTAAATTTTTAGGGTGGAGGGAGTTTGTGGTGGCTTTTTTTGTAATGGCCTCAGCAGCTTCTTTGCCTAATCTAATAGTTGGGCTCTCGGCCGCCTTTCGTGGAATTCCAGAGCTTTCCTTTGGAGATGTTTCTGGAAATAACTTAGCGGCTTTAACTATTGCAGTAGCAATAGCTGTTTTATTGTCTAAGGGATCAGTCCCAGCCGAGAGTAGAACCATAAGAACAAGCGCACTTTTTGTGACAGGATCGGCCCTTTTACCCCTGATATTAATTTTAGATAGAACCCTTTCCCGATTTGATGGCATTATTCTAATTACATTTTTTGTCGTCTATGTTTGGTGGCTATTTTCTAAGAAAGAACGATTTACAAAAAAATACGTTGGCCGTAAGGAAAACCCAATTAATGGGTTTAAGAATTTCCTAAGGGATTTAATTAAGGTCGTGCTCGGATTAATTATTTTCGTCGCTGCCGCTCAGGGCGTGGTTATCTCTGCCCAGGTGTTTGCTAGTAGCTTCAATATGTCAATTTTATTAGTCGGTATATTAATAACTGGTTTGGGTAGCACACTGCCTGAAATATATTTTGACGGTGTTTCGGCATTGAAGGGGCAGAGTTGGATGATTCTTGGGGATTTAATGGGGGCAATAATTATTCCCTCAACGTTGGTCCTGGGAATAGTGACATTAATCTCCCCGATACATATTAATAATTTCTCCTCTTTGGCACTTGTTAGGATCTTTATTGTTATTGCTGCTTTGTCTTTTCCAATTTTTGTACGAAGTGGAAAGTCAATTGGGAAGAAAGAAGCCCTATTCTTATTGGGGATATATATTGTCTTTCTTCTCACAGAAATATTTTTTAAGGACGCCATGCTTAGTAGCGGATTTGGATTTCTATTTCGATAAATATATGCAAATATCTTTAGAATCACTAACCATTGTTTCAGTCTTGTTAGTAGCGGGTTTCACCCTGGCTATTTATTTTATCTTCAGAAAAAAACCAGATCAGTCGAATAATGCACTTTTAATGTTACAGCAACAGTTGAATCATATCAGCCAGGTTTTGGACAGCAAACTTTCGGAGTCCACGAAGGTAATGCAATCACAGTTTAGTCAGAGTGCCACTATCATTAGAAATGTAACAGAAAAATTAACAAGACTAGACGAGACAAACAAGCAGGTGGTTGGTTTCGCTGATCAGCTTCAAAGCTTACAGGACATTTTGAAGAACCCTAAACAAAGGGGAATACTTGGAGAATACTATTTAGAAACAGTTTTAAAAAATGTTTTACCGCCAGGATCCTATCAGATGCAGTATCCTTTTAAGGATGGGGTAATCGTGGACGCGGTGGTCTTTATTGGTAAAAGGATTATACCCATTGATTCAAAGTTTAGTTTGGAGAACTATAACAGGATTCTAGAAGCCAAGAATCCCGATGATAAGAAGAGATATGAAGCAGCCTTTATTAATGATTTAAAGCTTAGGATAGAAGAAACATCAAAATATGTGAAGCCAGAAGAGGATACAATGGATTTCGCTTTTATGTTCATTCCATCCGAAGCAGTCTATTACGATCTGTTGATTAATAAGATAGGGGCGGTTACCGAAGACACCAATAATCTTATCTACCATGCAGGGAAAAAGAAAGTAGTGATTGTCTCGCCGACTTCTTTTCTGGCATATTTGCAGACAGTCTTACAGGGATTAAGGAACCAGACGATATCCGAGACTGCCCATGCAATTATTAAGGATGTCGAGAGGCTGGGGAAGCATATGGCGGGCTACAGTGAATATATGAAGAAAATAGGGGGGCATTTGGGGACAACGGTGAGTATTTACAATAAAGCCTCTAAAGAGCTTGCAAAAGTGGACAAAGATGTGGTAAAAATAACGGGGAAAGAAATGGGCATAAAAACGATAGATGAGGTCGATCAGCCCTTGATAGAAGAATAAAAATAGTATAGTATATACAACATGTTAGCAATAATAAAAACAGGTGGGAAACAATACAAGGTTTCTCCAGGAGACAAATTAGAAATAGAGAAAATAGAGGGAAACGAAGGAGATATAATCAAATTCTCCGAGGTTTTATTGGTTGAAAAAGATGAAAAGGTAGAAATTGGAGCCCCCTTTGTAAAAGGCGCCGTAGTAGAGGCAAAGATTATTAAACAAGCCAAAGGAGATAAAATTACCATTATCAAATACAAACCAAAGAAAAGGTATCAGAAGAAAATGGGACATAGACAGTTGCTTACAGAGATTGAAATTACCGAAATTAAAAACTAGTTGAAAAACTAGTTTTTTAATAGCTCTTTAAATTATAAGGAAGGAGTAGCGGAATGAAACACATTATAGAAGCGCAGCAGTTTGATATAGATTGGCTGGAGGGGAAATTCTTCCCGCTGGCCGATGAAATGGGAAAACTTGTGGATTGTGATAAACCAACTGATATTCTTCGCGGCAAGAGAATGGCAGTGTTTTTTTATGAGCCAAGCACAAGAACGCGGGCCTCTTTTGAAAGCGCAATGAGATTTCTTGGTGGAGAGGTGGTTTTTTCTACTGAGAATGCTCGACAGTTCTCTTCGGTGGTTAAAGGTGAAAGTTTGCGAGATACTATTTTGGTTTTGAATCGGTATCGTCCGCATGTTATTATCCTGCGTTATCACGAAGAAGGTGGAGCAAGGATCGCCGAAGAAGTTTCTTCGGAAATTGGAGCCAATGCAGCTTCAATCATTAACGCTGGAGATGGAACTGGTCAGCACCCAACTCAAGCTTTGCTGGATGTGTACACCATCCATAAGCGTCTTGGGCGCATTGCGGAAATCAGCGTGGCTATGGTGGGGGATTTGAAGAATGGTAGGACAGTGAGATCCTTAACCTATCTACTGGCCAAATATCCAGGTGTGAAGTTTTACTTTGTGGCGCCACCAGCGTCGATGATTAAAGAGGACATCAAAACTCATTTGAGAAAGCACGGAGTAACTTTTTTTGAAGAAACTGATTTGAGGGAAGTCGCTCGTATGGTAGATGTCATCTACCAAACTCGCACCCAGAGAGAGCGAGGGAGTGACCTTGATAGGTCTGATAGTAGCCAGGGATTCTTTATGGTGGATGAATCTGTGCTCGAGTTGATGAAACCCGAATCCGTCATTATGCATCCGTTGCCGAGGAATGAAGAAATAACCCTTGAGGTGGACAAAGACCCGAGAGCGGCCTATCTTACGGATCAAATTGATGCGGGACTATTCACTCGTATGGCATTGCTAAAGATGCTGTTAACCTAATTACTCCAATCGAATTCAAAGCCCCAAAGGGCTTTTTTCTTTCCAAAAAAAATGATAGATTCATATTATGTATCGAAAAGACAATAAAGACGAATTCTATACCCGCAAAGCAAGGGAAGAGGGATATCCTGCCCGGTCTATTTACAAGTTGAAGGAAATAGACGAAAAGCATCGCCTTATCAAGAAGGGTGATTTTGTTTTAGATTTGGGTTCAAGCCCAGGATCTTGGGTTTTGTACCTGTCTGATAAAGTCGGCCAGCAGGGTAGAGTTTTCGCCATTGATATTGAAGATGCCAACATGCCAGAAAGAGCAAATGTGGATTTTGTGAAAAAAGATATTTTTGAATTAACCGAGGCGGATTTATTCAGGATAAAGGGGAAATGCGATGTTGTGTCTGCTGATTTAGCGCCAAAAACCTCTGGCGTAATTTCGACTGATGTCGGTAAATCCTTGGAGCTTTCTGAAAAAGCTTTTGACATTGCAAAGTTTACCTTGAGAAGAGGGGGGCATTTCATTTCTAAGATTTTTGAGGGAGAAGGAGTGGATGCTTTCATTAAGATCGTAGAAAAAGATTTCAGAGTACTTAAAAGAGTAAGACCAATGGCCGTTATTAAACATAGTAAGGAATTCTATATTGTCGCTAAGGGTTTTTCTCCTAATTAATATGATTAAGAACATAATCTTCGATTGGTGCGGGGTTATTAAAGATGCAGCCAAGCAGCAGCTTGTTTTAATAAACAAGATCTTTGTGGTTTATGGTCGTAGGGAAATTTCATTGGAAGAGATGCAAAATACTTGGGAACAGCCACATATGGATTTTTATAATAAATATTTGCCAGAGATAAATGCAAAAGAACAAGCCGCATTGTATAGGAAATTTATTCTCGAAGAGAAAACGCCAGATGCCACCCCTGGCATCATTGATTTAATAAAGAGCTTGAAAGATTTAGGCAGAATATTAATTGTAGTTAGTTCTGACTTGTCGGACACGCTTATACCAGAAATCGAAAAGTATGGGTTGGCCGGTGTTTTTAGCGAGGTTATCGCTGACGTTGAAACAAAGGAGCCAGCAGTGAGAGAATTAATGATCAAAAACAGTTTTAACTTAGACGAAACTATTTTTATCGGAGACTCAAATTGTGAGGTAGAGGTCGGTAAGAAAATTGGCATTAAAACCTGTGCAGTAACATGGGGACTGGTTGGCGAGGATAGATTGGCGAAAATGAATCCTGACTTTTTGGTGCACAACGTAAAAGAACTAGAAGAAATATTGAAATGAATTTAAACAAAGAGATAGGCTGGCTTATAAAGGAAAAATATAAGGGTAAGCCAACAAAAGAAACAGAAAAAGATGTTAAGAGACTCAAGGCTGGTGAGCCAATAGATTATGTCATTGGTTTTACCAGTTTTTTAGGTTGTAAGATTGATTTGTCGAAAAAACCATTAATTCCTAGGCAAGAAACGGAGTTTTGGGTTGAAAAGGCGATTGAAGAAATAAAAAACGACTTATCTCGTCGGCCGAGTTTAAAGGTTTTAGACATCTTTGCGGGCTCTGGTTGCATCGGGTTAGCAATTCTTTCGAAAGTAGATTGTGCGACGGTGCATTTTTCAGAGAAGGCAAAGAAATTTTTAAAACAGATCGAGATAAACCTGGGATTAGATAAAATAAAAAAGAGCAGGTATAAAATAATCCAGTCCGATATTCTGTCGGGTGTTAAGGAGAAATATGATTATATATTGGCCAACCCTCCATATATCGCGACAACCAGGAAGAATAGAATTCAAAAGTCTGTTTTAGTTTTTGAACCAAGGAATGCGTTGTTCGGCGGGGAAGATGGTTTTTATTATATAAAGAAATTTTTAACTGATGCCCGAAGTTTTTTGAATGTCGGTGGGAAAATATATATGGAGTTCGATTATCTACAGAAGAGGGGATTGGAGAAATTGTTAAAACATTTAAATTACAGTAGTTACAAATTTAATAAAGATCAGTTCAATAAATGGAGATATCTTACAATTAATAACTAGATGTAGTAAAATACATTAATAATAATATTTTTCAAAATTATGGCTTCTCCTAGCTACAAAAGATACAGGTTATTAATGAGTGTAAAAATTACACTAATTACAATCGCGGTAATTTTCGTCCTCATCATTGCCCTGGGCAGTATCGGAAATGTTTTCGGAAATAGGAATGTAGTTGAGGAAGCTTGCGAGAATGGAGGAAATGTCGCCCTTATAAAAGTTCATGGAAGTATGGTGACATACAGAGAGAACCTAGATGATAAAACAGTAATCACGTCTTCGGAAGAAATTTCTGATTATATCAATCAAATCAATAATATCGGAAGAATAAAGGCAATTATTATCGATGTCGATTCATTTGGAGGATCACCAGTTGCTGGAGAGGAGATAGCCGATGCCATAAAGAATTCTAAGAAACCAACGGTCGCCCTTATACGAGGAGCAGGGGATTCAGCAGCCTATATGGCCTCAACTGGAGCAAGAAAAATATATGCAACTTCTTTTTCTGAGGTAGGGAATATTGGGGTTACGATGTCTTACTTAGATTATTCTCAACAAAATGAAAGTGGGGGAGTGGTCTACCAAGAGATATCATCTGGTAAATTTAAAGATATCGCTAATCCAGATAAAGCCCTTACCCAAGAGGAAAGAGATTTATTGATTGGGTATATAGATCAGCTTAACAGCTCTTTCATAGACCTAGTCAGCAAGAATAGGAATCTAGACAGGAAGAAGACCGTAGAAGTGGCTGACGGCTCCATAATGACCGCCCAGGAGGCTAAAACAAAGGGATTGATTGATGAGGTGGGGAATATAGATGACGTTAAGGCCTGGCTCAAAAGTGAATTCAAGATAAAAGCCAATATCTGCTCTGTAAACTAATCAATTTAAACAAAATTCCGCAAAAGTATGCGGATTTTTGTTGTAAATTCTAATAGAAAAATAGGTATGTGCAGGGTTGACTAATTCAAATATTTATTGCAATATAGCAATGTACATTTAAAACTTTTTTGGAAAATAATCTGATTCTACCCGAGAGGCGAAAGGAGGCGGTTATGATAAGCCGCTACAGAAGTCCGAAAATTGAAGATTTATGGAGTGATCAGACTAAGGTGCTCATGTGGCAGAAAGTCGAATTGGCTGTAATCAAGGCACGCTACCTTATGGGAACTTTGCCAGCCGATGTCGCGAATGAAATTTCTACTGCCTTGTTGAGAACCCCAGTTGTCCTTGATTGGTGGAAGACGCGGGAAAAAGAAAATGGCCATGACCTTCAAGCGTTTATCGACGAAAGGGTCAGGTTCCTATCTCCCACTGCGCAACCAATTTTTCACCAAGGGATGACTTCGTATGATACCGAAGAAGCAGCTTTCGCAATGATACTCAGAATGTCTGTTGATTGCGTTGTCGATGTATATTCTGAATTGATTTCAAACTTGGTCGAATTGGCGAGAAAGCATCGTTTCACAATCATGATGGGCAAGACCCACGGCCAAGGGGCCGAGGTTCAGACCCTCGGTAAGCGTTTCCTTTCATGGCTGGCTGACCTCGAGGTGGATAAAGAGAACCTTCTCAGGGCTCAGCAAAACTTAAAGTATTCAAAACTTTCCGGTGCCATCGGCAACTATGGCGGGATAACGCCCGAGCTTGAGGTGGCAGCCTTAGCTCAACTTGGTCTGAAGCCATTTTATGGGGCGACTCAGATTATGCCACGGGAGCTGTATGTTCCTTTGGCTCAAGCGCTTTGTCAGATGGTAATGACCCTGAACAAGATTGCTACGGCAATCAGGCTCGGGGCAAGATCAGGTAGGCCAATTTACCAAGAGCCATTTGGCAAAAAGCAAAAAGGCTCCTCTCGGATGCCTCATAAAAAAAATACAATCAAGACAGAGCAAGTTGAGGGAATGGCCAGGATGGCTCAGGGATATCTGTTGATGATTGTTCAGAACATTGCTACTTGGGAAGAGAGGGCAATCGAGCAGTCATGCGTTGAGCGAGTCGCTTGGCCCGATCTTTTCCACGTTGTGCTGCATTCATTCAAGGTTATGAGCTCGGTAATCTCGGGGCTCCAGGTTTATCCCGATAACATGATCCGTGAAATCATCGATTCTCGTGGATGCTATGCCGCGGGAGAAGCCAAAGAGTTCTTGAGGGAGCACTTGGCATCACTCGGGGTTACTGTGGACCATGCCTACAGAATCGTCCAAATGGCAGCTTTCATGGCGCATTCTCCGAGTGGAATAGGCGCAGGCCTGCGTAGCAGCCCAGCAAAATCTTTCGAGGAATCGACGACCTGGCTCGGTCGCATTGCTGCCGATGATTACCGGTCGGTGTCTATCAAAGAGATCATTCAGAGCGGTATATTGATGGTCATCCCGGATTTGGATGTTGAGGAGGGGATGGTCCATTTATGGAATGAGTTATTGAAGGAATTTTTCTCCAAGCCGGAAAATGTTGCTGGCTGGGAAAAGGTGTTTTCAATAGTTGATAGGTTGGATGGAGAGAATAAGCTCTACGCCAAAATACTCAACGATTAAAGCGCGAAATGAAAGCCTCAGAAATGGGGCCTTTTTTCTTGTTCCATTTTTTGATAAGATTAATTAATAATATGGAGCAAGAAAAGTTTCAATTATCTCCAAACTCAATAAATTTGTACCTCGAATGCCCTCATTGTTTTTGGTTAGATAAGAAGAAGGGGATTAAAAGACCACCTCCATATCCCTATGCTTTAAATTCAGCAGTAGATGGGCTCTTAAAAGAAGAGTTTGATGGTTACCGGGCCAAGGGCATTGCCCACCCGTTGCTTATAGAAAACAATATTCCAGCATTGCTATTCTCTAATCAAAAGCTATTAGATCAATGGAGAAGCAACTTTTCTGGCATAAGGTATTTCCATCCTGAGTTAGATGCCACGCTTTTTGGCGCCGTTGACGATGTTTTAGAGTTTACGGGTGAGAAGTTAGCTGTTTTGGATTATAAATCAACGGGGAGTAAAGTAGCCAATGTTTATGACAGATTCCAGATACAACTAGATATCTACACATATTTATTAGAGAAGAATGGATTCGAAACAACTAGGAAAGGATATCTCGCTTTCTATATCGTCGACAAAACCAACGGGTTTGAAGATAGGCTTCCTTTTAAAAAAGAAATTCATGAGATTGATACTAACCCGGGGGATGTGTACGATTTATTCAAAGAAGCAGTTCAAACTCTGAGAAAGGATATTCCACCCAGCCATAGCCAGGATTGTAAGTTTGCTAATTGGTTCAAAGGAGCGAAGAGATATAATTAGAAATGTTGATTTGCTATGATTAAAGAAGTAAAATAATATAATTAATAAAATTCTATTACTATGTGGAAGAATATAAACAAATCATCGGGACAAATAGCAAGGGTTCTATTGGCCCTAGCGGTTCTCGTTTTAGTGGCCATGGGTATCGCATATATAGTAGTCAGTAGGACAAGGCCAGTGGTTGTCCCAGTGGATGACATCCCTGATGTGCCATTGCCAGTTTATGAAACAACAATAGGGGATGTAAGGTTTGTTTTTCTTGAAGCAACCGATAAGGGAAGCACCCTAACGGGAGCAAAGAGTAATAATCCAGAATGGCAGAAGGATGTTAAAACTACAGAAAGATTTATTGAGTTAATAGTTGGTGCCCAGAATGTCGGGAAGGTAAATACTGAGCGAAGGGTATGGGATATTGGCGAAATTGTAGACAGCGAGGGGAGAAACTTTATACCCACCACCCAAGACGTACGAACTTGGTTACCCCAAGAGGAATTATGTGGAGCGGTCTTGGCGCCGAGCTTTGAGCCAATACCTTGCACAAAGATATATGAAGTAGCGAAAGTTTCCAAGGATTTAAAAGTTAAAGTTTTCGTTTATAAAAATGGATCTTCGGTAGATCGAGATGAGGCGTTGATAGATATTAAATTAATGCCGTAAGTATGGTAGAACCATCGAAGGAAACAAACGGAAAAAAAGAAATTACCCAGGAGAAAGTAGGTAGGCCAGAAACAGCCCAACCGAGACTTTCGGCCGAAAAGATAGCAGAAGCAGAAAAACAAAATATTGCGCAGATGGACAAGGAGTTAGTTGGAAGACAAATAAGGTTAGAGCTTGAAAAAATGCAGCTAGATCCAGGGTTGGAGGGTGATGCAAAAAAGAAAGCAAGTAAAATAGAGTTTTTGGGGGAGCAAGAAAAGATCGAACATTTGCTTGCCATGGCTCGGGAACAGGGCTTGGCTTTTGCCATAAAGGTAGCAAAGGAAATGCACGATCCATATATCCTAGACGTTTTTCATGATATTTTAGGAAAAGAAAGTTTTTACAAAAGATTTTTAAAACAATAGTAAGTATGGAGATATTTATCGGTTTGTTCTCAATTTTCATTATTTTAGTGGCAGCAGTTATTGTTGCCTTTTATTTTGAAAAAAAAGGCAAAGTGAACTTTCCAGATTCCCTTAATGTTTCTCTTTTCCTGGTAATGATGCCGAAGCACGAAGCAACGAGCACGGAGGGAGGGCAGCCTGACGAAAAATCCTTAATAACAAGAATGGAGCAGGTTTTTACAAACTTTTTGTATGTTAAAAATACCGACCAAAAGGTAAAAGAGCTCCCTCGTATAACCCTTGAGATTGCTTCTCAAATTGGTAGCCAAGATATTTCATTTTATGTAGCAGTGCCCAACTATCTGGCCACTGCTTTGGAAAAATATATTCACGGAGTTTTCCCGAGAGCACTGGTAGAGGGCGTTCCTCAGGATTATACGGTTTTTGAACCAGGAGGGAAAACAGTTGCTTCATATATGAAATTAAGGGAAAATTCTATCTTTCCCATTAATACCTATAAAAACCTAGAGAAAGATCCTCTTTCGGCGATTACCAATGCTTTGAATAAAATAGAGGCTAACGAGGGCGCTGCAATGCAGGTTGTCATACGGCCAGTAACCAATACCAACTGGCGGAAATTAGGGGAGAAAGTTTTGGTGAAGATGCAAGAGGGGAATACCGCAAAAACTGCTATCGCCCTGGCTGGTGGTGGCAAGGTTGTTAAGGAAATGAACAAGGGGATTTCGGAGATGTTTAATCCAACAAAGAAAGACAAGGGACAGATCGAACCGAAAAAGAAGGAACAAGTAATTGATCAAAGAAGCTTTGATTCAATCCAGGGGAAAATACAGAAACAAGCATTTGAAACAAATATTCGGCTAGTGGCTTCTGCTCAATCTGGGCAGAGAGCAGAGGAGATTCTTGCCCATTTAGAAGGTGCTTTTGGACAGTTTGCTCTTTCGTCTATTAATAGTTTAGAGCCCGTAAGGTTAAAGAAGAACGAAGCCACAAAGTTTATCTATGATTTTAGTTTCAGGAATTTTAATCCTAGCCAAGCAAATATTTTAAACATAGAAGAATTAACTAGTGTCTATCATTTCCCAACACACTTTACCGAGACTCCGTATATTAAATCAACAAAGAGTGTTTCGTCTGCGCCTCCGCAAGATCTTCCAGAAAGTGGGTCTAATCTTATCGGAAGCGTATTATTTAGAGGAGAGGAAA
Source organism: uncultured Candidatus Saccharibacteria bacterium (assembly GCA_964424305.1). Classification (GTDB taxonomy): domain Bacteria; phylum Patescibacteriota; class Minisyncoccia; order Minisyncoccales; family Staskawiczbacteraceae; genus JAHJTG01. The sequence goes on along the minus strand of CAYRHW010000007.1, from coordinate 35,159 downwards.
AGAAGGTTTATCTTGCTTCACCGAACGACAGGGTAAGGCATTTCTATGTTATTGGGCAGACTGGTACCGGTAAGAGTAACTTATTGCGTGAAATGATTAGACAGGATATACAGAGCGGCCAGGGAGTGGCCGTGATTGATCCTCACGGAGATTTAATAGAGGATACTTTAGCCAATATACCAAAGGAACGGGCAGAGGACGTTGTTTTATTCGAACCATCAGACGTTGAAAGGCCAGTGGGATTAAACATGTTGGAGTATGATACCCCAGAGCAGAAAGATTTTGCAATCCAAGAAATGATCGCCATTTTCTATAAACTTTTTCCCCCAGAAATGATTGGGCCGATGTTCGAGCACTATATGAGAAATGCAATGCTAGCCTTGATGGCCGATCAGAATAATCCAGGAACATTGGTGGAAATTCCTAAAATGTTCACAGACCCCATTTTTATGGAGGAACGATTAAAGAAAGTTACTGATCCCGTGGTCAGAGAATTTTGGCAGAAGGAATGGAAGCAAACAACAGGCTCTACTAGATCAGATATGTTGGGCTATGTGGTTTCAAAAATTGGAAGATTTATTGAAAATGAAATGATGAGGAACGTAATCGGACAGAGCAAGTCGGGGTTCAATCTGTCGGACATAATGGATAACAAAAAGATATTTTTAGTAAATCTTTCGAAAGGGCTAACAGGAGAAGTTAATAGTTCTCTTTTAGGTCTTATCCTGGTATCAAAGATCCAAATGGCAGCTATGCGGCGAGCTAGGATACCTCAAGAGCAAAGGAAAGATTTTTATTTGTATATCGATGAGTTTCAGAATTTTACTACAGATAGCATTGCTACAATTCTTTCGGAGGCAAGAAAGTATCGTTTAGCGTTAATTTTAGCCCATCAATATATACCACAGTTAACACCAGAGATAAAAAATGCAGTGTTGGGTAATGTGGGAACGATCGCTTCCTTCCGTGTCGGGGCAGAAGACGCCGAGTTTTTAGAGAAACAGTTTGCCCCGGAGTTTTCCCAGTTCGATATTGTGAATCTTGATAACTACAATATGATTGTAAAAATGATGATTAATAACAAGATTTCTACTCCGTTTAGATTATTAGTATCTAGGGCGCAAGAGGGAAATCCTAAAATCATCGATCCCATAAGAAAACTTTCTCGGCTAAAGTATGGAAGGGAGAAAAAAGAGGTAGAAGCGGAGATGGCTAGGCGATCTGCGATAGCGATTGTATAAAATGCACCTCGCGATGGGGTGTATTTTATTTTTACATGAAGATATTGCGAAAAAATGTTAATTTAGCATAGGATAGTGCAATAATATCTAAACAATAAGTCTATGTTTTCAATTTTAAACAAAACAATATTTCTTTTCCTCGCAATCTTCTTCGCGTTTTTTGTTTTTGCCGTTCCAGCTCACGCCACTCTTTACAACGCCACAAACCTTCTAGGGCAGACAGACGCTAGTGGTAATGTCGTTTGGACAAAGAGCGCTCCAAACAACGGACCCGGTGTCAGCGGTTCCGGGTTTAATGGCCCGAGCGACGTAGCCTACGATTCAATAAATCATCGGTTGTTTGTTGTCGACAGCAACAATAATCGTGTATTAGTATATTCCATTGATTCAAATGACAACATTGTTTCAAATACTCCGCTATTTGTTATTGGTCAAACAGATTTTACCTCAAGTGGACAGAGCGTTGGCCCAAGTGGACTTTATTATCCTGCTAGCGTAGCCTATGATTCAGCTAACTCCCGGTTATTTGTTTCTGATTACAATGCCAGTCGTGTATTAGCTTTTAATGTTGCCAACGGAGATAACGCCAACGGAAGAAGCGCCATTTTCGTTCTCGGTGAAACAGATTTTAATTCTATTGCTGGAGGCCATACTCAAAGTACCCTTTTTCTACCGCTCGGCATCGCCTATGATGTAACAAATTCGCGGCTTTTTGTTGCCGACTTCGGTAATCACCGTGTGGTGGCTTTCAGTGTTCCAGCTGGAGCAGGGGTTGAGATTAACGGAGAGAACGCTCTTTTTGAAATCGGTCAATCAACATGGACCAACAAAATCTCTGGCACCACCCAGAGGGATCTTTATCGTCCGATGGGTTTAGCCTATGACCAAACCAACTCTCGTCTTTTTGTTGGTGACGGATTTAATTATCGGGTGATGGCCTTCAGCGTACCGAATAATGATAACGCCCTTTACAGGTATGCCATTTTTGTCCTCGGTCAACCAGACTTTATTACCGCTGATCAAAATACAACTCAAAATGGATTATCTTTTGTGATAGGTACAACTTATGATTCAGCTAATTCCCGGTTATTTGTTTCTGATTCTAATTCAGATGATGTCAACCGTGTAATGGCCTTCAGTGTTCCGGCCGGAGCAGGGGTTGAGATTAACGGAGAGAACGCGATATTCGAACTCGGGCAAGCAGACTTTACTTCAGGGGGCAATGCCGATCTTAATAATGCAATAAATCTTTGTGACATCGCTACGACCAAAAGCAGTGGCTTAGCCTATGACTCAGTAAATTTACATCTTTTTGTTGCCGATACTCTGTACAATCGTATTATGGTTTTTCCCGTTTCCGCAACTGCCACATCAAGCATCAATGGAGAAAACGCCTCCTATGTTTTTGGTCACTATGATATCACCGGCGCGCTTTCAACCTCTACGTTTCTAAATACGACGGCGAACGGGGCGTTTGGCGTTAATTCAGCCGGGTTCGACTATTTAAATAGTATTGCTCTAGATACCGTCAATCATAGATTGTTTGTTTCTGAGGAAAACAACCGTCGTATTCTCATTTTCCAACTGGATTCCTTTAATAATATTGCTTCGCGTACGCCAATAAATGTTCTTGGGGCCAGTGACATAAACTCTGCGGGGCCAGGAACAACAACCTCTAGTACATTCACGGGCACCGTCAATCTTGCTTACGATAGTGATAATTCAAGACTTTTTGTTGCTCTTGGCAACGAAAACCGTATTTTGGTATTTAATGTTAATCCAACTACGATTGTAAATGGTGAAGCGGCAATGTTTGAGATTGGGCAGCCCGCTGGTCCAACAGCATTTACTTCATATAATTCCGCCACCACGCAGAGTGGATTTACCGCCCCAGATAATATGGATTATGACTCGATAAATCAACGCCTGTTTGTTGCCGACCAAAACAATAGACGGGTATTGGCTTTTAATGTCTCAAACAGCGATAATGTTACTAATGGTAGAAGCGCACTTTTTGTTATTGGCCAAACAAATTTTACTTCAAAAGCATCTGCCCAAACGCAAAGCGGGTTTTATGGAGCCGTCGTTGGCATAGCATATGACCATGTAAATTCAAGATTATTTGTTAGCTCCTGGAGCGGTGATAGGATAACGGCCTACAGTGTTCCGAATGGCGACAACGCCAACGGAAGAAACGCAATATTCGTTCTCGGCCAGCCAGACTTTACTTCATCTGGTGTGTTGACCACTCAAAGTGGAACTGGTAGTATAGACGACCTAAATTATAACTCGGCCACAAATCAGCTTTTTGCTGGTGATATGGACGGCCACAGGGTTATGATTTGGGACGTTCCAGCTGGCGCTACAAGTTCATTTAATTATGCTCCAGCAAGAGAGGTAATTGGTCAGGCCGACTGGACCAGTAATGGATCGGGCACCTCGCAAAGCTCGTTTTATCGTCTTGAATCTCCACACGCCTTTGACCCAGTTAATAACGTAATGTATAACTATGAGTTGCGTCAGTATCGCGTTCTGCAATTTAATTTCATCCACATAACCACAGCATCTTTTCCTTCGGGTATGATCGGAGCATCCTATTCTCAGCCGATCAGCGTTACACGCACTCAGGGATTAAACCAAGCATACAGTATTTATTCTGGTTCTTTGCCATCGGGGCTGTCATTAAATACTTCAACTGGCGTTATCTCCGGAACACCGACAACAGCCACAACAACAAGTGTCACAATTGAAGCCAGAGATAACTCTTCAACAGGATACCTTTTTGATAGAGCGACGTATACATTAGCTACCACCCTGAGCTCCGACGCCACCCTCAGCAATCTTGCAGTAAGCTCGGGCACCTTGAGCCCCACATTTTCATCAGCAACCACTTCCTATACCGATAGCGTTGGTAATGGAGTCACCAGCATCACCGTAACCCCGACAGTTAACCAGGCCAATGCGACAGTCACGGTTAACGGCACGACAGTTAGTTCCGGTTCAGCATCTGGTTCAATACCACTGAGCGTCGGGTCAAATACAGTTACCGTTGTAGTTACAGCACAGGATACAACAACAAAAACATACACGATTGGCGTGAACATATATTCTCTTACATATTCATCCGATTCCAACGGATCTATCTCCGGTTCGTCTTCCCAAACCGTCGGTTCGGGCAATAGTGGCACATCAGTAACAGCTGTGCCTAATAGTTGTTTTTCTTTTGTTAAGTGGAGCGACAATTCTACTCAAAACCCAAGAACAGACACAAATGTGACAACAAATATTTCTGTTTCAGCTAGTTTCGGCGGTTCGTGCGGTGGAGGCCTTCCAACTGGGGCATATATGCCTCCAATCACTCCCAGCGGTGGATTCGGCGTGATAATCAATGGTGGTACACCAACAACTAGTATTCAGAATGTTGTTTTAACCCTTAGGGGTGGGGTAGATACCGTACGAATGGTTCTATCGAATAATGCAGATTTTCAAAACGCTATCCAAGAACCATATGTTACTACAAAGGACTGGACGCTATCGGCAGGTAGTGGGACAAAAACAGTCTATGCCAAATTCTATACCCAATACGGACAATCTTCCTCGATTGTATTGGACACAATCACATTTAACAAAGGATCATCAATAATAGACAACTCGGATAACTCTGGCCTGTTTATATTTTTGAAAAATCTCTACTTCGGAATGAGGCATGCTGACGTGATCCAACTTAAAATCATATTGGCCTCAGAGGGTTGTGTCTCTGGGCTAGGTAACACTAACTATTTCGGGCCGTCTACCCTGGCAGGAGTAAAATGTTTCCAGGACAAATACAAAGCAGCAATTTCGGCTATTACTGGCTATACCATTAAGAGTACGGGATTCGTTGGCAACGGGACGAGGGTTAAATTGAATGAGATAATTGGGAAAAGTTTTTAATCCCATTCTATTAACTAGTTGCTCAAACAACACAAAAGACACCCCCGGGCGTCTTTTGTGTAATGTCTTTATTCTTTTTCAACCCTCTTCACATATTGCCCAAGTTCCGTGTTTATCTCCACCACATCTCCTTCCTCAATGAATAGTGGCACGTTAACTTCTGCGCCACCATCTAGGACAACCGCTTTTGTTCCACCCTGGGCCCTATCACCCTTAATTCCTGGTGGGGATTGCTTAACTTTTAGTTGTGCCTTTATTGGTACAGATACATTAATAATCTTTTCGTCGAAATATATTCCGTCGATAACTTCGTTTGGTTTTAAAAATCTTGCCCCCACGCCAGTCTGGGATTCGCTTAAGGAAAATCGTTTCGATGGATCTTTCTCTTCGCAGAAGAAATAGTTCCCTTTGTTGTTGTATAGGTATTTAACGCCGATCTTCACTAATTCGGCCTCGTCGAAAACATCTCCCTGTTGGAAGTTCCTTTCTAAAACGTTTCCTGTAATCAAGTTTTTTATTTTACTTTGAATTACTGGCCTGCGTTGAGCCATTTTCATCGCCATGGCTTCTAAAACCTCGTATGGCTGGTTATCAAGTATAAATCTTGTACCAGGTCTTAAGTCTGAGTGTGTTAACATGTTTTTATATTATCTTATTTAATTTCTCTCCATTCTATTTCTGCTTCTTTGCCGCAATATTCTAGCCACTCGCTGTACTTGTTTATTACGTACCACTTTTTTTTGTTTTCTGACCAGACCATTGGGTCGTTTTTATAGAATGGTTTTTTAACAACTTCTTTGGGTTTTAGTCGGTCTAGTTCAAGCCATTTTTTAAAGACTGTTTCAATTGTGTAGTCTAGCTTCCGAGTATTTGCCCATTCGGCTACTGTTTTCATCGCCCTCTTGGCTTTTTCTACAGAACCAGCTAGTTCTAATAATTGCTTGGCTGGTTTTGTAAACCGAGAGTAGATAATGTTTCTTTTTTTAGCATTTTCTTTTAATTCTTGCAAGGACAGTCCCTTGGTTTCGAAGTAATAGGTAACAATTTGTCTTATGGCAGTTTCTTCTTTCAATTCCTCGTGGTATTTAATTCTTCCTTTCTTAACATATTCCTCAATTTTTTTCGCAATGCTTGGGCCGATTCCTTTTATGGATCGAACGCCCTTGATCCCTTTTTCTTTATATAATTGGTAGATATCAACCTCTGAGTTTTCTAAAATACGAACCACCTTTTTATAGGCAGAGGGCTTAAATGGTGTTCCCTTCAATTCTAGAAGATCGGCGATCTCCTTAAAGATTTTAGCAAGGTTTGTATTTATCATAGGCATCTATATATTATCACTCTAATGAAAAAAGCCCAACGTGTTGGGCCCTTAAACTCGGCGGAGTAATCTTGATACACCTCTTGCAAGCCAGCTTCTGCGCTTCCGCTCTATCCGCGTTTTTAGACGCTTTAGTTCGGCGAGCTCTCGGCTGGTGAAAGCAATGAGGGTGATTTCGAGAAGAATATCGTTTTTGTAATGTTCAACCGCCTCAAGTGGGTTTGCGAAGTTTTTTTCAGTTTGGATAACAAGGATTAATTTGTCTCCTGAGAAAATGTTTTTCTGTTTCGGGGATTCCCCAGTCTGTACATCGTAATTGTCACCACTTGGAAATCGTGTGAGCACTAAACCCCAGCAAAAGCGAGGCGGTGTGCTTTCTCTGTCGATGACGATTACAAGTGATCCCTTTTTAATATCGTTACCGTTCATGGTACCTCCATTCTGATATCTTTGAGTATTTAGAAAATATGAAAATGTGAACGTCCTATCTTATTTCTACGGTATTAATTTGGATTTGTCAATTATTGTTTAGCTTAGAATTTTTTGGTAGGATAATTAATATGAAGCATAGAATTTTTATTGCGATAAATCTTCCCGAGGATATTAAGGAAACATTGTTAGATTATCAGAATAATCATCAAGATGTGCCAGCAAAATGGGTTCCCAGAGAGAATTTACACATTACCGCGGTCTTTATCGGAGATGCCGATGATAATAACTTACCGCTGCTTCATAAAACAATTGAAAGGGCTACAAAAGGTTACAAACGATTTAATATCGGGGTAAAAAGTATTGGCTACAATTTTTCTAATTTGGGGAAGGGGGGGATTAAAGTGAATAGCATTCCGAGAATGATTTGGGCGAGCGGAGAAAGCAACAAAGAGTTTATCACATTGTGCGACAATCTTTGTAAAACATTGGCAAATCTATCGGGGGTGAAGATTAGGGCCGAGAACCGAGAAATTATTCCTCATATCACCCTAGCAAGAATTAAGGAGTTAGAATGGCGGAGAATTGAACCCGAAGAAAGACCCGAAGTGGAAGAGAGTATAGAACATTCTTTTGAGGTTGGATCAGTTGAATTAATGGAAAGTATTTTGAAGAAAACTGGTCCAGAGTACAAAATTTTAGAAAGCTATAAATTAAATTAATACTATGGAGAAAGAGCCAATGGGGGATCAAGGGGAGCCATTAGTTGAGCAAGAGATTTCCCCTGAATTAATAGAAGAGATTGAAAAATCAGACTTTAAGGCTGATGATAAAGTAAATTTGATCCTTACATTGGGGGGATTAAAGCCAGCCTCTGAATTGGATCTTACAGTTGGCCGAGGCAGGTTTGAAAACTTCGATGTTGTCTCGGAAGATAGGGTGAACGAACACCATGCATTGATCGAGGGGACTGGATTAGCATACAAGGTCAATAAAAGAGAAGTCGTGGAAGATTGGCAGGATGATAAGGATAAACCCGGCAGAAAGTTTAAGGCCAGCTTGGCTGTTCAGAAATTTTTTATTGCGAGAAGCGCGGAGGGGCTCGATACATTAATGCGAGCCATAGAAGCTGGGGATAATGAGGCCATAGGCCGTGCTTTCGGAATACCAAAAACAGCGGCCGAGGCTTTCGTGGGGAAAAGGGAAAAGCTCGATTTATCTACACTGCCAGATGAAGTAAGAGAAAGTGATGAAATGTTGTTTTCTTCGCCGACTTTGTCGGCAGACAACTGGCGAAGCGAAATGGAACAGGGAAGAGTATGGTCAGATTTTGTGAAAAGGACTAGTCCCGAAATACACAGAAAATATATTGAAGCAATGAAAAATAATAAAATAAGACATGAAGGAAAATAAAGTATATTTTATTGGAATCGGTGGAATAGGGGTTAGCGCGTTGGCGCAATACTATTTAGCGAAAGGTGCTGAGGTTTCTGGGTCTGACTTAGTTTCTTCGGAGATCATTGAATTATTGGGTAGCAAAGGGGCAAAAGTCATTATTGGAAAACATAACCCAAAGAATGTAACCAAAGATGCAGATTTAGTTATATTCAGCCCGGCAGTGGAGCAAAATAATCCAGAATTTAAGGAGGCAAGAAAGTTAGGGATTAAATGTGTAAGTTATCCGGAGGCACTTGGGGAGTTAACAAAAGAATATTTTACAATTGCCGTCTCCGGTGCCCACGGCAAGAGCACAACAACCGCGATGATCTCCCTAATTCTAACCAAAGCAGGGTTGGATCCAAGTGTGATCATAGGTACTAAAATTAAGGAATTTGGTAATACAAATTTTAGATTGGGGAAAAGTAAATACCTTGTTATCGAGGCCGATGAATGGAAGGCTTCATTTTTGAATTATTGGCCCAAAATAATTGTTTTGACAAACATCGAGAGAGAACATTTGGATTACTATAAAGACCTAGACCATATTCTGAAAACATTTAGAGAGTATGTTGGGCATTTGCCCGCCGAAGGAATTTTAGTGGTGAATAAGGATATTGATAATAACCTTAAAATTTTAGGCAAGGAAAAATATCAGGTCAAAGGCTATTCCCTAGAGCAAGATGAGGCCAAAATAATAAAAAACCTACTAAAGGTGCCTGGTGAGCACAATGTTTCCAACGCCCTGGCGGCATTGGCCGTTTCGAGAATTTTAAATATTCCAGATGATAATGCATACAAATCTCTTTCAGAATATGGCGGCGTGTGGAGAAGATTTGACGAAAGTCAGAAGAATATTAATGGAAAGAATATAACTTTAATTAACGACTATGGGCATCATCCCACTGAGGTGCGGGTGACCTTAAAAGCAGTCAGAGAGAAGTTTCCAAATAAGAAAATTTGGTGTGTTTTTCAGCCACACCAATATCAAAGAACTTTTAATCTTTTTGATGATTTTGTAGAAACTTTTAGAAAGGCTCAAATCGACCAGATTGCAATTACCGATATTTACAGTGTGGCCGGGAGAGAGAAGGCAGCCATTAAAAAGAAAGTAACTTCAAAAAAATTGGTTGATGCAATAAATAGGGAGAATGTTTCATTTTTATCTAAAAACAAGATAAAACAGTTTTTGTATAAGAGGCTCGAGGAGGGGAACGTTTTGCTATTAATGGGGGCTGGGGATATCTATAATATAAATAGAGAGCTTTAAGTTTATTTGGTGGTATAATATAGATAGGCTAAGTAAAATAACAAAATTAAATTATGAGTATTCTATTTATAATTTTAACGTTAGTTCTTGTTCTTGCCGTCGCCATCTATATAATCGGTGTTAAGAAAGGAGAATCACAGGAGACAATTAAAGAGGGGAAAGAGGTGCCCATCGATCCGGCCGATGATGATGACGATGGATCATTAAGCTAGTAAAATTAATTTTAGATATTAAAAACTACGCTAGGGCGTAGTTTTTGCATGTCCGGGTTCCTCACAAAATCAGTGCTTCCAATTTTTTATAGAACGGGTATAATAAAATAATTTATATGATAAATACAGACCCACAAAAAATAGACGAAATTTTAAATCGAGGCACAATCGTAGAAATTTTGCCTACGAAAGAGCAATTTCGCGAGCAACTGCTAAGTGGGAAAAAGCTCAGGCTATATATCGGGTTTGACGCAACTTCGCCGACTTTGCATTTAAGTCACGCGAAGAATATTATGTTGATGGAGAAGTTCAGAAAGCTTGGACACGAAGTGATTATTCTTTTCGGTGATTTTACGGCAAGAATTGGAGATCCAACAGGAGAAACCTCTACCAGAAAGCAGTTATCGCGCCAGGATGTTGTGAGCAATGTTAAAATATGGAAGCGATTGATAAAACCTTTGATGAATTTTGGGGATTTGAGAAATCCACCGAAGATAAAGTACAACAATGATTGGCTATCAAAGCTAAAAATGGAGGATTTATTAAGCTTGGCTAGTAAGGTTACGGTTCCGAGGATGCTCGAGAGGGACATGTTCCAAAAAAGGCTGAAGGAGGGAAAAACAATCTCATTGCAAGAATTTTTGTATCCACTGATGCAGGGCTACGATTCCGTAGTAATGGATGTGGATGTTGAGGTTTGCGGGACTGATCAAACCTTCAATGCTTTAGTTGGAAGAGATTTACTTCAAAAGATTAAGAATAAGAACAAGTTTGTTGTGACAGTAACACTGATGGAAAATCCGAAAACAGGTGAGCTTATGTCGAAGAGCAAAGGAACTGGGGTTTTCTTGAATGTAAAACCGAACGAAATGTATGCTCAGATTATGGCTCAGCCAGACGAAATGGTAGAGATTTTGTTTACTAACAACACATATCTATCGCTGGATGAGATTAAAAAGATAGTTGCCGGAAATCCAAGAGACGCGAAAGCCAGGCTATCCTTTGAAATTGTTAAGATATTCCATGGTGAGAAAGAGGCAAGGAAAGCTGGGGAAGAGTTCGATAAGGTTTTCCGGGACAAAGGGTTACCAACGGATGTTGCTGTTTTTAATGTGAAAAAAGATAAATACAAAATTACGGATTTATTGTTAGACGCGGGATTGGCCACTTCAAAAGGTGAGGCTCAAAGGTTGGTAACTGGTGGCGGGGTAGAAGTACAGATGGGGGAGGAAAAAAGAAAGGTTCAGGATTGGCGGGAAGAAATAGAGACGAAGGATCAAATGGTAATTCGTTCGGGCAGAAAATTCATAAGAATAAAAAAGTAAAAACATGAAGAGAACCTTAATCTCAGAGACTACAAACTTTGTTGGGCAAACAGTAACGGTTTCGGGTTGGGTCAACGTCGTTAGAGCACACGGTAAAATCTTATTCATCGATCTACGGGATCGCACCGGACTACTACAGGTAGTTTTTTTGCCACAAGAAACTGGTATTTACGAAAAGGTAAAAAATGTGAGACCAGAATGGGTAGTTTCTATCACGGGGGATGTTGTTGCCAGGCCGGAAAAGATGGTCAACGAGAAAATAGTAACTGGTAAGGTTGAGCTGGCCGCAAAGAATTTAGAGATTCTAGCCGAAGCGAAAACTGTCCCCTTCGATATCGGGACAACTGGCTATGAGGTAAACGAGGAAATACGATTAAAATATCGCTATTTAGACTTACGACGCGAGCGGCTCCAGAAGAATATACGAGCGAGAGATGCTGTCATCTCTTTTTTCCGAGGATATATGCATAGAAATAATTTTGTGGAGATAGAAACTCCGATGCTTATGAAGGGAACGCCAGAAGGGTCGCGGGAATATGTGGTTCCATCAAGACTTGAGAACGGAAAGTTCTACGCACTTCCTCAATCTCCACAGCAGTTTAAGCAACTTTCAATGGTGGCTGGTTTTGAGCGATATTTCCAAATAGCTCGCTGCATGAGAGATGAGGACCTGCGCGGAGATCGTCAGCCGGAATTTACTCAACTTGATTTCGAAATGTCATTTGTAACGCAGGAGGAAATTTTGCAATATACAGAAGCTATGTTTATTGAATTAGTAAAAACTTTGTATCCCGAGAAGAGCTTCACGGAAATACCATTTCCTCGTATGACATACAAGCAGTCGATGGAGAAATATGGGAATGATAAACCAGATATTCGGAAAGACAAAGACAACCCAAACGAGCTTGCTTTTGTCTGGGTGCTTGATTTCCCAATGTTTGAAAAAGACGAAGAGGGGAACGTGCAAGCTGCTCACCATCCATTCTGTTTAATAAATGATGAGGATAAGGATAAATTTATGAGGGGAGAGGATATCTTCTCAATACGAGCGCAAAGTTACGACTTGGTTTTAAATGGATATGAGCTGAGTTCTGGAAGCATCCGTATACACGAAAGAGATGTTCAACAAAAGGTGTTTGAGATTTTAAATATTTCAAAGGTAGATCAAGAGAGAAGGTTCGGACATATGCTCGAGGCGTTTACCTATGGGGCTCCTCCCCATGGAGGATTTGCCCCGGGGATAGATCGTGTTGTTATGATCCTTCAAAATGAGCCAAATATTCGTGAGGTAATTGCTTTCCCGAAAACGGGAGAAGGCCGAGACCTAATGATGGGTAGCCCCGATATTATCTCGGCCAAGCAGTTAAAAGAGTTGGGGATCGGCATAGCAAAAGAGACGGGCAAGATAGTTAAAACAAAAAAGAAAAAGATAATTAAAACAAAGTGAACACAAGGCTACTCAAGAAAATATTAGTTTGCATACTTATCGCCACACTTGTGGGCCTGGTTTTATGGATAACGATTAGTAAAACTGGACAAGAGTTAAGGAGTATTGTTTTTAGCGGGAATCGCCTTCAAGCTAGTTTATTGGATAGCAGTCAGACATCAGCTCAACCCACGGAAATACCACAAAATTTAAAACCAGCGCGTGATTGGATGGTTCCAGACTATCAGCTTGCTGCAAAGGCAGCAATCTGCGTAGAGGTCTCGAATAACAGAAATGACAGAATTCTTTTTCGCGAGAATGATAAAGAAAAATTACCAGTTGCCAGTTTGTCAAAATTAATGTCGGCTTTAATCGTCCTGGAAAATTACGATTTACAGAAAATTACCATCATCAGCAAAGAGGCGGTGGATAAATCTGGTACTCAGGGCTCCTTAACCGAAGGAGAGTTTTTGTCATTAGATAGTTTACTCCATATCGCGTTGATCGAATCCAGCAACGATGCCATCTATTCGTTGTCCGAAGTTATGGGAACAGAGGAATTTGTTAAATTAATGAACCTTAGGGCGAATGAACTTGGTCTTTTGGACACAAACTTTAAAGATCCAGCGGGGCTCGATGCCGATAATTATTCTACGGTTCAAGATTTAGTAAAACTTACTAAATATATTTTAGATAATCATCCGGAGATTTGGGGAATCCTTTCACAAGGAAGCTATAAGGTTTTAACTCCTGAAGGAAAGGTGCACCACGTAGCCACGAATACAAATGAACTTATAGGGGAAATCCCAAATATTGTGGGAGGAAAAACTGGTCAAACTCTGGAGGCTAAGGGATGTTTATTGTTGATTATAAAAAATCAACAAAATCAGGATAATTTAATTTATATTATACTTGGATCCACTGATAGATTCGGCGAAATGCGCAGTCTAATTAATTGGGTGGAAACAGCCTATAAGCAGTAATTAGCATGACATTATTCACCTTTAACGTATTCAAAATTTTCAGCTTAGCCGCGGTTTCATTGGTGTTGGCGGTTCTATGGTGTCCGGCCTTAACGCGTTATTTATATAAAAATAAATTATGGAAGAAGGAAGCTAGGCGGAAAGCCATAAGCGGGGAAGATGCTCCGATATTTAATAGTTTGCATAAGGACAGGGAAGTGACTGTTCCAAGATTCGGGGGATTGTTAATATGGGTTACTACGGTTGTCATAATTTTCATTTTTTATGTCCTTGGTTTAATCTTCGATGGATTCTGGTTCGGAAATTATAATTTTTTATCTAGAGGTCAAACCTGGCTTCCATTATTTACCCTAGTCGCTGCTTCTGTGGTTGGATTGTTAGATGATATTTTAGTTGTTTTCGGATCTTCTTTTAAATTTTTAAAACAAAAGACACTGGAATTAAAGGGTTCATATATTGGGGGAGGAATGTCTTTCAAAAGAAGGTTTATCGTGGTTGTTTTAATAGGCCTGATTGGTGGTTTGTGGTTTTATTATAAACTAGGGTGGAATACAATTTATATCCCCCTTGTAGGACATTTTATTATTGGATTGTGGTATATACCACTATTTATCATCGTAATGTTGGCTTGTTGGTCGGGCGGGGTAATTGATGGGTTAGATGGCTTAGCTGGCGGGGCCTTTTTGTCCATATTCGGAGCATTTACGGTAATCGCCCTATCTCAGGGAAAAGACGATTTAGCAGCTTTCTGCGCAGTCATATTTGGCTCGATATTGGCATTTTTATGGTTTAATATTCCACCCGCCAGATTCTATATGGGCGAGACTGGGATGTTGGGGTTAACAATGACAATGGGTGTTGTGGCTTTTTTAACTGATTCACTTTTCGTTTTACCAATAATCGCTGGTTTGCTCGTAATGGAATCTGGCTCTGTTATTTTGCAACTACTATCGAAAAAGATTAGGAAAAAGAAGATATGGCTTTCCACGCCGATTCATCATCATTTTGAAGCAATTGGATGGCCAGCCTATAAGGTGACGATGAGGTTTTGGATCATTGGAATTGTATTAGCAGTAATCGGGGTCGCGGTAAGGCTACTTGGGTGATTAAACAAGGAAGCCATTTACTTATATATCTCTCTCTAAAAGACGTCTTTAACTGTGGGTTAGTTTTTGCTATACTGAAGAAAAATATGATAGGCGTATTCGATTCTGGCGTTGGTGGATTAACGGTTGTAAAGGAAATTTTTAAATATCTACCAGGGCATCAAATAATATATTTTGGTGATACGGCAAGACTTCCCTATGGCACCAAGGGTGCCGATTTTGTTAAAAGGTATTCCGGGAAGATAACAAAGTGGCTTCTAAAAAAGGGGGCTAGGGTCATTGTTGTTGCTTGTAATACATCTTCTGCGTGGGCAGCAGACTCCCTAAAAGAGGAATTTAAGGGTGTTCCCATTTTTGAGATGATAGCTCCTGCGGCGAAGGAGGCCTTTTTAGCAACCAAGAATAAAAAGATTGGGATTATTGGCACCCCTGGAACAATAAAAAGCGGAGTTTATAATAAAAAGCTTCTAAAGATAAACAAGGGATTGAGAATATTTTCGGAAAGTTGCCCCTTATTGGTGCCATTGGTTGAAGAAGGTTGGACCGAGGGGAAAATAACAGAGGAGGTGTTGGAAAGATATTTGAGGAGTCTGAAGGGGAAGGACATAGACACCTTAATATTGGGTTGTACCCACTATCCTTTGCTAGAAAATTTAATCAAGAAAACAGTAGGTGATAAAGTGCGTGTTATTAATCCGGCAAAAGCAATAATCAAAGATTTGAAAAAGTATCTAGAAGAAAATACAAAAATAGGGGAAAGGATTAAAAAAGGGTTTGATCATAAGTTTTATTTTTCTGATGAGCCGTATAATTTCGGAAAAATAAGCCGGCTCTGCTTCAATAAAAAAATAAAGCCCAAAATTATTGATCCGTTTAACAATTGATTCTATGTTTAAAAAGGAAAAACTATTTCCAAACAAAAGAGTTACTATTATGGGTCTTGGCCTGAACGGTGGTGGTGTCGGGGTCGCTAAATTTTTCTGCGAGCAAGGCGCGGAGGTTTTGGTCACGGATTTGAAAACGAGAAAGCAACTGGAGAAATCTTTAAAAAAGCTTAGGAGATTTAAGATTAGATATACTTTGGGGGAACACAAAGAGGAGGATTTTATTAACACAGACTTATTAATTAAAAACCCAGCAGTTCCACCTACTTCTAGATATCTGGAAGTTGCTAGACAAAATAATGTCCCGATAGAAACGGATATAAACCTGTTTTTCAAATTGTGCAAGGCGCCGATTATTGGAGTGACTGGCACTAAAGGAAAATCAACGACCGCTACGATTATTTATGAGATTTTAAGGCGTAAGAATAGGAATGTTATTTTGGCTGGGAACATCGGCGTTTCTCCTCTTGAGTTTTTGGGTAAAATAAATAACTGGACAAGAGTAATACTAGAGTTATCTAGCTTTGAATTAGACGATATTACAAAAAGTCCCCAGATAGCTGTCGTCACCGCAATCTATCCCGATCATCTAGATAGATATGACTCCTATGAGAAATACATAGAATCAAAGAAGTTGATTTTCAAATATCAAAATCCCAATGATTATTTGGTTTTGAACTACGAAAATCCCCAAACACGAGACCTTGCGCGAAGCGCCCAATCAAAAGTTTATTTTTTTTCCAATGAGTTCCATCTGCGAAGAGTGGGGGATAGGTGTGGTTGTTTTATAGAGGATGGGAGGGTTCTATTTGGGGCAGAAATTGATCCTATTTTTAATATGAAAGATTTCAAGTTGTTTGGGACGAATAATGTTTTAAATCTTATGGCAGCAGTCACCGTCGCGAAGGTATTAAATGTCCCAAATAATATTATAAGAAAAGCAGTCATAAAATTCGGAGGGATAGTGAATAGGCAGCAATTAATTGCTCAAAAGAGGGGAGTAAGATATGTTAATGACACAACCGCCACAATGCCCGATGCCGTAATCCATGCTCTACGAACCATGAAAGAGGAATTTCCACAGGCAGGCATTATTTTAATTGCGGGTGGGCAAGATAAAAAGTTGGAATACAAAGATTTGGTCAGCGAGATCGTCGCTAAAGTAAAGAAGATCATACTATTACCGGGGACAGCATCAGAAAAAATGAGAAAGGAATTGGCGGTAATTAAATCAACCATTGAGATAATTCCAGTGGAATCAATGCAAGAGGCCGTGAAGGCCGCTTCGGTACAGGCTCATAATGGCGATATAGTGTTGCTTTCTCCCGCAGCAGCAAGTTTTAATATCTTTAAAAACGAATTTGATAGGGGAGATCAATTTATTCAAGTTGTAAGGCGCTTAAAACAATGAAGATTAAGCATCTAGACTATTTTGTTGTGCTGATTGTCTCCTTGCTTTTGATCCTAGGGCTTTCTTTCCTTGCTACAATTTCCGCCCCAGCCTCCATGAATCGGTTTGGAACAACAAACCATTATTGGATTCATCAATTTATCTATGGAATTCTACCGGGGCTATTTCTTTGCCTGGTCGCTTTTATCGTGCCATTGAGTTTTACAAAAAAAATGGGACCGCTTTTAATGTTGGGAAATATTATTGCCCTAGTCCTAGTTTTTTTACCAGCGTTGGGTGTTAGTTTTTGGGGGGCGAGCCGTTGGTTAAGTATTGGCGGCATTTCTTTTCAGCCATCGGAGTTTATAAAAATATTTAGTATCATATATCTCGCAAGTTGGCTAAGAAATAGGCTTCAGCCAACCAACAGGATGCTCCCAACGGCAAACAGTTCTGGAAGAAGGGGGCTTACGAAGATTTTCATTCCATTCTGTGTTTTCTTGATGGTTATTGGATTAATTTTCTTTTTTCAAAAAGATGCTACCACATTATTTATTGTTGGAGCAACTTCAATTGCAATCTACTTTGCTTCCGGTGTTCCGAAGTGGCAAGTATTGCTGATAATTTTTATGACCATTTTGGTTTTTGCCCTATTGATTGTTCAGGAGCCGTATCGTTTTTCCAGAATAACAACAATGTTTAACCCCAACGACGACCCGCAGGGTAAGGGCTTCCAAATTACGCAAGCGCTAATTGCCGTAGGTTCGGGTGGGCTTGGGGGAAAAGGCTTGGGCATGTCTAGCCAAAAATTCGGATCCCTGCCACAATCAATGTCAGACTCTACCTTCGCTGTCTATGCGGAAGAGACGGGTTTTGTCGGGTGTTCAATACTGATTTCATTATTCCTAATGCTATTATGGGCTGGTTTCGCCATAGCCCGCCGGGCTGACGATAAGTTTTACCAACTGGTGGCGCTGGGGGTTACTTTCTGGATACTTTTCCAGGGATTTGTTAATATAAGTTCAATGATCGGGCTGTTTCCAATAAGCGGAGTGCCCCTGCCATTTATTAGTTATGGAGGGTCTCATCTTATTGCGGAATTGATTGGTATCGGTTTGCTATTAAATATTGCTAGACATTCTAAGGATTAATATTTTTTAAAATGCGTATATTATTTACTGGTGGGGGAACGGGTGGACATGTTTTCCCGCTGATCGCCATTATAAGAGAGATAAGAAAGCTTTATCCTAAACCAGATTTGGAGTTTTTCTATATGGGTCCGCAAGACGAATATGGTTCCATTCTATTAGCCCAAGAGGACGTAAAAATTAGAATAATTTCGGCTGGAAAAGTAAGGAACTATTTTTCTTTTCAAAATATAACAGACATTCTATTTAAAATTCCTTGGGGGATTATTCAATCCTTCTTTTTGCTGGCAAAAATTGAGCCACATTTAGTTTTTTCAAAGGGAGGATATGGGGCTCTACCAGTTCTTTTGTGTGCTAAGCTATTTGGTCTTCCAATTTTTATACACGAGTCGGACGTTGTTCCTGGACGAGTTAATAGAATTTCTAGTAAATGGGCGAGGAAGGTATATATCTCCTTTCCGAAAACAGAATATTTAGACCCAGCACTAACAACTCTAGTTGGAAATCCAATTAGAGCAGAGATTTTAGAAGGAACCGAACAACAAGCCAAAGATCTTTTTGATATTAGCCTAGAAAAACCAGTACTTTTTTTCTTTGGGGGCTCCCAGGGCGCTGAGTTTATTAATGATTTTGTCCTAAGTGCGTTAAATATTTTACTTGAGGAGTTTGAAGTAGTCCATATCTGTGGTAATGCCAATCTAAAACAAGTGCAATCAGAGGTCCAAGTAACAATAAAGAAAGAACTCGAACCGTACTACCATCTTTTCTCGTTTTTAGATGAAGAAAAGCTGAAGCATGTGTACAGGGTTTCAGATTTCATCATTTCAAGGGCAGGTGCTGGTACTATTTTTGAAATCGCCGCTATCGGCGCGCCAAGTATTTTGGTGCCACTACCCGGAGCAGCTGCAAACCACCAGGCCAAGAACGCCTATGCCTATGCGCAAACAGGGGCAGCTGTTGTTATAGAACAGGACAATCTTACGCAAAACTTTTTCTTAGAAAAAATACATTCTGTGTTCGCCCGACCATTAGACTTGGAGGAAATGAAAAATCAAGCCTTGAAATTTTCAAAACCTTTGGCCGCCAAAGTTATTGCCCGAGAGATATTAGAATATTTAATGGTAACTCCTAGCAAATAACCCTTATGGCAGTTTCAAAAAAAATTAAAGTAAGAACAAGGTTTGCTCCTTCACCAACGGGTTTTTTGCATATTGGCGGAGTAAGGACCGCGCTCTTTAACTACCTTTTTGCAAAGCAGAATAAAGGGACTTTTGTTTTAAGAATCGAGGATACAGATTTAGAAAGGTCTAAAAGAGAGTTTGAGGGTGGAATTTTCGAAAGTTTAAAGTGGTTGGGAATTAATTGGGATGAAGGGCCAGATATTGAGGGAAAATATGGACCCTACCGTCAAACTGAAAGAACAGAGATTTACAAAAAATATTTAGAACAGTTGCTAAAAGAGGGAAAGGCATATTATTGCTTCTGCTCTGCTGAGGAGCTAGAAGCCAAGCGTCAGGACCAGATGAGCAGGGGATCAGCCCCAAAATATGATAGGAAATGCTCCTCATTATCAGTTGAGGAGATAGAAGATAATTTAAAGAAAAATATCAGATGTGTTATTCGGTTAAGAACTCCGGAAAAAAAGATGCATTTTGAGGATGTAATCCGTGGAAAAATTGAGGTTGATTTGGGCACGATAGGGGACTTCGTTATCGCCAAGAACCTATCTACGCCATTGTTTTACCTAGCAGGGGCGATAGATGATCACGAAATGGCCATCACCCATGTAATAAGGGGGGAAGAACATATTTCTAATACACCAAAGCAAATACTGATACAGGAGGCCCTGGGGTTTAAAAAACCAATTTATGGGCACATACCCCTAATATTAGCTCCGGATAGAAGTAAGCTCTCGAAAAGGCATGGTGCTGTTTCAGCCATTGAATATAAAAATGCGGGATATCTGCCAGAGGCGATAATTAACTTCCTAGCATTTTTGGGGTGGAATCCTGGAACAGAAAAAGAATTTTTCTCTTTAGAGCAATTAGTTAAGGAATTTTCTCTAGAAAAAATCCAAAAAGGAGGGGCCATATTTGATCAGAAGAAATTAGATTTTCTAAACGGATTTTACTTAAGACAAAAACCCTTGAGCGCCTTAACTGAGATTTGTATCCCATATTTAGTTACGGGTGGTTTAATCGATTTTAATGGTTCGCAAGAAAAGGTGCTTAAAAGCTATCGTGTGATAGACACAGAAGAAAAAATGTCATTTGGGACGATAGAAAAGATAATTAGTTTATACCAAGAAAGGCTTAAGAGACTAGACGAGATTGTTCCGCTTGTAGATTTTTTCTTTAAGGGAAGGCTCAATTATCCGAAAGAGCTTTTGAAATGGCAGAAAACAACCGAAAAAGATTTGTCCGATGCTCTCGACAAATTAGAGGTTGTTTTGGGTGGTGTTGAAGATAAAAACTGGGATTTAAAAAATTTACAAAATGTTTTACTAATGGAATCTGAACAGATGCCGAATAAAGGATACCTACTATGGCCGTTAAGGGTGGCCTTAACCGGGAAAGAGTTTTCTGCAGGTCCATTTGAAATTGCCGAGATTTTAGGTAGGGGATTGACCCTTCAAAGAATCCGAGAAGCTAAAGAATTAATTAAATAATAATATGTTCGGAGCATTAAAATACGTTATTTTTATCATTCTTGTATTTTTAGTATTAGTTTTGGGACAACAACCGTTTTTCGAAAAACTCGGGAGAGATATGTGGCAGAAGATAGAGGGGTGGGGGATCGGCATTTGGAATCAGTGTGTAGATTTCTGGAATAAACATATTTTTAAATCAGTTACATCAGAAATAGAGAAAAGGCAGAATATAGCTAAGGAGGAAATAAAAGGGCAGGCGAAGGAAGCAACCCTTAACATCTGGCAGAAAACAAAGAATTATTTCTCCGGGATTTTTAATAGCATACTGGGCAGTAAGCCACCTGAGGTTACCCCATAAGCTGTTATTGATTGTGAATGAGGCGACTATTAGCAGTCGCTTTTTAGTTATTTAATATTGTGCGACATATGTTGACACAATAAGACAACAGTGATATAATATGTGCATCGTTAAAATTAAGATGTTTACTGGCCGATCTTCTTTTGAAAGGGAAGAATTATGAAGATGAGTAGGAAAGTAACGACCATCGCGTTCGTGATCGTGGTGGGGACTATCTGCGGTGTCGTCATGAGGAAGGCATCTCAGAAGACTGCTCAAGCGGAGAAGGCATTTGACCAGGACAACAAACCCGTGCGGGTCTTCGCCGAAGAGGCGAAGAGCAGCTTTCCGGGGCACCTGGACTTCACCGTTGTGGGACATTGGGGACATGATCGGGTGACTTTCGTCGACGAGGAATTCGACGGGACCCTGAATTATGTCATTGCCGAGATGACAGGTAAGTCCGTAGAGGTCATCAAGGCCAACACGGCCAACGTCGTCGAACGTGCTCCAGACGGCACGCCGATCAAATGGCAGGTCTGGAAGGACTGGGAGACGCGCTTTCAACAAGTGCGACGGAAAGCGGCTCTCGGGCCTCAGTACTAAGGGGGTTCTATCTATCGGAACCTCGGGGCGGTCAGCAATGGCCGCCCTTTCCGTTTAATTAAATGGTAATATATTGATATTGTGCGACAAATAAAGGGTCCCACAGCGTGGTTAAACCGATCCCTAATACCCTCAAACCAGCCAAAAGGCTGTTTTTAGTCCCTTTTGGAAATACTGACATAATTCGTTAGGGGAGTGGTTATGAAGAGTGGGCAAGGATGCAGGGAAAATAAGAAATATTTTAAATAAATATTTTATATTCTATAGGGGATTATAATAAAAATATTTTTAATAATATATCCATAATAAAAGAAAGGAAGAATGTGGGCTGGCCCGTATCGCCCGGAGAAGTCTCTTGACACCACATTTAAGAGGTTTATTATTAATATAGTAATATGAGTATAATAACTCTTACACTCAGTTTATATACATGAACCAATCTAATAAGACGATTATAGAGAGCCTTCCAAACTTTATCGCCTATTGTCGTGCAGTGGGTCTTTCTAGCGCAACACAAGAAAATTATAAAAGATTTTTAGAAAAATTTTTAGTTTGGTTGAAGCAAAATAATTTAGAAGATTTAAAACCTCACGAATTAAATGAAAAACACATCGCAGATTATAAGAATTACTTACTATCCCCTACTCTTAACCATAACACGGGCAAATTTCTTAAGCCGAACACCCAGCACTACTATTTGATCGTTTTGAGGGCCCTTTTGGGCTATTTTGGGGTCCAGGGGATAGTTTCCCTCGTTCCTAGTAAAATAACCCTTCCTAGGGTCAATAAATGCCCCAAAAGCGACCTGTATTTAGATGGTAAGGGTATCCAGTCGCTCTTAGGTGCCCCAGATTCCAGCAATATAATTGGGTTAAGAGATAGGGCCATTTTAAACGTAATAATTTCAACTGGCTTTAAGGTTCGTCGAATATGTGGTCTAAATAAGGGCTGTCTGCATGAACTACCCGAAAATATATATTCCCCTATCAACGAGTATCTCGAAAAGAGATCTGACAGCTTGGCACCGTATCATTATTTAAGGTTTGGTATAATTTAATGACAATGAGAAATTGTGTTTTTCTTTTAATCCCAAATAACAACATCATTATTAAACTCGAAACATAATATATGAAAATATTTCTACCCCAGCTCGATGATTATTTGCTCAACTTAAGGGCAAACAATTATTCCGACGAAACTATTTATAATTATGAGAGAGACTTAGGGGTTTTTGAGGATTTTTTAAATGATGCAAGCATTGAATTCGCGAAAGCCGATAAAAAAACGATTTTAAATTATAAGGCATATCTTATCTCGCAGGATAGGCAAACGGCGGGGAAAGAAAAAGCAATGAAAAAATTAAACACTTTTTCAATAAATAGAATGCTATCTGCGCTTAGGTCATATCTAAAGTTTCTGATTAAAATGGATTACAATTCGCCAATTGCCCCAACTAGCATCGAACTGGTAAAAACTACCAAAAAGCATCCCCGGATTTCCGAACTTGTTGAAATTATTACTCTTATCGAGTCGCCTAGTAGGTTTGAAAAAAATAAAACGGTGGCTGTCCGTAACCGAGCCATGTTGGAAATTCTGTTTTCTACGGGAATGCGTATCTCAGAGTTATTAAATTTAAGAAAAGAACAGATTGACAAAAGCGGGAGAGTTTTTATTCGCGGTAAGGGCAGAAAGGAAAGATTCGCCTACCTTACTAAGAGGGCCGAGCGACACATAAAGGATTATCTTGAAATAAGGGGTTTAGATGAGTCGCAGTATTTATTTGTGCCCAATAGGGGGAAAAATATGGCGAGTAAAGATCATCATATATCCGCAAATTATTTACAAGAAAGAGTAAAAAAATACCGAGAATTGCTGGGAATTAATCTCCCCCTATCCTGCCATTCAATCCGCCATGCTTTTGCCACCTATTTAGCCGAAAGCGGTGCAAATCCAGCTGCTATACAGATCCTGCTTGGCCACGAATCGTTGGAGACTACAACTAGATATGTTCATGCATCTGATCGTTATGCTGAAAAATCCTTAAGAAAGTACCATCCTCTAAAGGAGTGATTGTGGTATAATATAAGTGTCGCACAATATAAGATAAGCAACATATTCATAAATACTATGGTAAAAAAAGAAACTATTAATGTGAAAAATGTTATTAATTCAGACGGATGCTTCGATCTTCAGTTTAGACAGGATGTTAAGCGCAATAGATTAAACTCTCCCATTTACCACCGATGGAAGGCGCAATTTGTAATAATTAATAGCCCAGATATTCTAGAAAAAGTGAAAAGTATTTTTGGCTGTGGAAATATTCATTTAATAAAAAGTAAGGCGAGATATTCAGTCCAAAACATCGGCGAGTTAAAAGACGCTGTAATTCCATATTTCAATTCTAATAAATTAGTGGGTAATAAAAAGAAGGATTTTGATCTTTGGGCCGAAGGAGTAGAAATTATTTTTAGAAACAAAGGCAAGATTTTTTCGGACTGGGGGAAAGGCGACTTCCGAAAATTGATAGATATCCAAAAAGTCTCAATTAAATTTAAAAATAAACCGAGAAACTCTAAATGGATTAAGGCGGCACAGGATCTAGCGGGAACGCTATAAAAAAAGAAACCTCGCGTGGTGCGTGGTTTTTCTTTATAAATTTAGTTAACGCGGCTGTGGCCGCGATAGAAAAATGCGGAGTTGCTCTATATCAGCTCTGTACTTATTATCGGGGTCTTTCCGGACCGCCCTATCGTCGACTAAACGTTTTAGTAGAGTTCTTGCCACTTTATTCGTTTTTTCATCGCCCAGTTTTTCAGCGAGTATTGTGACCAATTCAGTCTCTGTGACTCCAAGGGGCCTTTCCCAAATTTCGATAAAGACCGATTGGCGATTCAGTCTTCCTGGTTTTGCATTGAATGCTTTCAGCGCTAGTTCTTCAAATTCAAACCCGTTTGTGCGGAGAATGTCGGTTATCTCATCGTGGGCCGGGTCGCCTGGAGTATCTGCTAGGATCAGGAATGGCTGATCCTCACATAAACTGCTGACGTTGCTCTCCAAAATCTCGATAACAACCTGGAAAATCCATCTTCTTCCAAAAAACAGGTTTGGATCACTAAACAGTTGATGACGTAAAGCCTTGGCACTGACAGAATTCATTCCGCAGATGGTGATTCTTGGCATCCGCATATCTCCTTCCTGTGTCGCCTGATTATTAATGGCCTTGTTTGCGCGACTGTTTGGGTCTCGTAGCAGACATTGGCGGACCTTTTGGCAGGCCCTGTAATTTCGTGATAGTTGTTTCGATAACTTTCTTTAACGCTTGGCTAGCCTCTGAAACAAGAGAGGCCACTAATTCGCTCAAGTTTCTTAGCGTGTGTGGCCCGATTTGCTCTTGCGTTTTGACATTCTCGGATAGCTCTTCACAAACCTTTTCAATAAATGTCGTGGTTTTTTCGGGGTTATCATCGAATACATCTTGAAGAGTTAATCCGAATATGAAAAGGAAGTGTCGGAATCCATTAGTAGTCATTGGGTCGATGGTTTTTTTCAAAATTGAGATAAGCGAAGATTCCGTTAGAGTTATAGGTTCACCCGTTGAAAGTGAGGCGATAAGAACCCAGGTTTTTCCTGCGTTGGCAAGGATACTCGGGTATACATGCCCGTTGACATGTACTTGTATTATCTTGCCTGGGCCAATAAAAACCGATCTTGCGACGGTTGGTTCTGGCATGGGAGTTTCTCCTGTCAAAGGACCGGACCTACTATATTCTACAATAATACTACATTAAGTCAATCTAAAGTAAAAAGTCAGATTCCATCTTTGCTCTCTTCGGGAGCATCCAAGGAATAGTAAATCCAACTAAATATACAAGGGTGACCGCAATTTTAGAAAATATTATTTTTTTTATGAAAAATCTTTTTGTTTTTCTCCTATAGCTATTAAAATTCGGAAAATTTTCTATTAGAATATCTGCTGCTCTAAATCCCCATACCACTCCCCCACCCGACCATGGCTTAGTTAATCCTGCGGCATCACCGCAAAGTGTTATTTTGTTATTATCTGGAATAATTAATCCTTGCGGGACCAATTTTGCCTTAATATTGTTTACTAAAATGTTTTTTTCTTTTACAAAATCAACGAATGTCCTGTGGGCTGTATTTATATCGGTTATTACGCCATATTCCAACTTATCGCCCCGAGGAATTTTCCATAGGAAGCCATTTTTACATGGCCACGCTTCAACAAAGTTTTCTTGAGTAGTTTCCGAAGTCTGTAAGGGCACAAATCCTTGTATCCCTAGTCGTAAACTAGGCTCCTTACCCCCTAGTTGCTTCCTTGTGACAGACTCAGCGCCGTCACAGCCAATTACCCGGTCAAAATCCGTGGGTATATTTGAAACCTTATTCCCCAGGACAATCTTTACGCCAACTTTACGGCATAAATCGCTTAAAAGATGATCAAGTTTCGAGTGATCCATTACCAAAAACTGTTTAGAAAAGGACACCTCTATCGATTTTCTGGGAAAGTTTATCAAAACAGAATTTATCCGATTTTGGATAAGGGGTTCTGATTCGGGTACAAAGGCTAAGATTCTCTCGGAGAATAGGCCGGAACATATTTTATTCCCAATGGAATCGTTTTTTTCAAAAACAGTCACTTCGTGACCTTTTTTTGCTAATTTGTGGGCGATGTATAGCCCAGAGGTGCCGGCGCCAATAATTGCTACTTTCATTTATTCTGATTATCAATAAATTGAATTGGTTGGGTTGGTCGATATTTTGCTGTTATATATCCCATTGAGAATGCGAGCAACATAAGCAAAAAGACGATAATCCCCAGGGTAGCGTCTTTCCTGTGTTTATTGACAATCTCCGTAAATTTAGCTAACATGTACATTATATATTAATACTTATCTGATAATACCATGTCAACATCTAAATCGTCGGGTTCGTCTAGGTTGGGCAGAGATTCTAATTCTCAAAGATTGGGAATTAAGTCCTATGCCGGGGAAATAGTTAAAAAAGGAGAAATTATTGTCCGACAACGTGGGGCAAAATTTACTGTTGGTAAAAATGTAAAGCGAGCGGGAGACGATACAATCTACGCCATGAAAGATGGCATAATTAGTTTTACTAAGAAAACAAAAAAGAATTTCAACGGCTCTACAAAAGTAGTGAGCGTTGTAAACGTAAAGTAACTATTTTTTTAAGCTCGCCTTAATAAATTCCCTGAATAAAGGATGTGGGGATAGTGGGCGAGATTTAAATTCTGGATGGAATTGAGTAGCTACGAAAAAAGGATGATTCGGTAGCTCTATTATTTCTACTAAATCTTTTTGAGGATTGACCCCAGCTAGGGTCATTCCTTTTTTTTCTAATATTTCTCGATAATCATTGTTCAATTCATAGCGGTGTCTGTGACGTTCGGATATATTTGCAGAACCGTAGGCTTTGAAGCTTTTTGTTTTAGGGCTAAGTTTACAATCATAGGCGCCCAATCTCATCGTCGCACCATACTTCCTCTCCTTTAGCAGAACCTTTTGTTCTGGCATTATATCTATTACAGGATTTTTGGCGTTTTTATCAAATTCTCTTGATGTTGCGTCTTTAATCCCAACAACGTTTCTCGCAAATTCAATTACGGCAAGCTGAAGGCCAAGACATAATCCTAGAAATGGGATTTTATTTTTACGACAAAATTCAATTGCCTTTATTTTCCCCTCCACTCCCCTATTGCCAAATCCTCCTGGCACGATTATCCCGTCAGACTTTTTTAATTCCTTCAATAATTCCGGATTTTTTTCTAATTCTTCCGAATTTACCCATTTAATAATGGGTTTTCTGTTATTAGCCCAGGCGGCATGTTTTATAGCCTCAATGACCGAGATGTACGAGTCGGATAATGTAAAATCACCTGTGTTAAAATATTTTCCGACTATGCTTATCTTCACTTCATTTTTAAGATTTTTGATTTTTTTCGATAATTTTCTCCAATCTACCATATCCTTCTTTTTAACCTTCATTCCAAATTTACGAAGTATTTTCTCGGCCAGTTTTTCATTGTCAAAATTTACAGGAACATCGTAGATGGAATCGATGTCGGGAGCTGAAATAATGCACTCCTCTTCAATATTACAAAATAGGGATAGTTTTTCTTTGCGCCTTTGATCAACTGGGACCGCACTACGACAAAGTAGAAAATCTGGTTGGATCCCGGTAGCATTTAATGATCTAGTGGCATACTGCGTTGGTTTAGTTTTCATCTCGCCAATCTTGTTAGGAATTGGAAGATAGCTCACTAAGAAGAAAAGTACATTTTTAGGTTCCTGAATGCGCAACATTCTAGCTGCTTCAATAAACAGTATGTTTTGGTATTCCCCAACGGTTCCTCCGATCTCAATTAATATAAAGTCGGCTTTGGTGGTTTTTGCGGCCAGTTTTATTCTCCTAATAACTTCTAGCGGAATATCTGGAACTACTTCAACATCTTCGCCATTGTATTCCATATTCCTTTCCTTTTGAATTACATGGAGATACACTCGGCCAGTTGTTATATAGTTTGTATCATAAATATTGATATTCAGGAATCTCTCGTAATTTCCAAGGTCCTGGTCGCACTCAGTTCCATCTTCGGTAACAAAAACCTCCCCATGTTCGGTTGGCCGTATGGTTCCAGCGTCGACGTTGATATAGGGGTCGATTTTCATCGCTGTGACTGAATACCCCTTGCTTTGTAGTACTTTTCCGATTGAGGCAGTGGCTATGCCCTTACCAACTCCACTCATTACTCCGCCAGCTACGAATATGAATCTTTGCATGTTTAGAAAAAAGCCACATTGGCTTTAAAGTGGCTTCGAAGTTTATTATTCTTTTTCTCCTGTTACGACTACTGCGATCTCTGATTCTAGGTTGTGATCAAGGCTTAGCTTGACCTTGAACTCCCCGACTTCCTTGATCGGTTTATCTAATTTGATCTGGTTTTTCCTTACCTCGAATCCAGCTTCTTTGAGTTTTTCTGCTATCTTGGTGACAGTCACGGATTCAAACAACTGACCATCGTCTCCTGTTTTTACAGAAATATTAATTTCGGCGCTTTCAAGCTTAGAGGCAAGTTCCTGGGTCTTTTTTAGATCTTCTACGGCAGCAACTTCAAGCGATTTTGTTTGTTTTGTTAACCAATTCATGTTTTCTTTATTAGCTTGTTTCACAAGGTTTTTTGGAAATAAAAAATTTCTTGCATAGCCATCCTTTACTTCTTTGATTTCATATTTTTTTCCTAAACTTGGGACGTCCTTTGTGAGAATTACTTTCATGTTTTTATTTTTCTTTTTGTATGCCCTATATTCTACTGCATTGTTTTTAATAATTCAATAGCCCTTTTTAGTTGTGGATCTAGGCCCTGCTCAAAGTCTGCATCCGTTAATTTAACTTCAACATCTGGATCCAGTCCTTTCTCAGAAATTGAGGTTCCCTTGGGTGTTAGCCACTTTGCGATCGTTATTTTTAGAAAAGATCCATCGGTCATATTAACCCCCTCTTGGACAGACCCTTTTCCGAACGATTTCTCGCCGATCAGCTTAGTCCCATTGTTATCCTGTAGGGCTCCTGCCAATATTTCTGAGGCGGAGGCGGATCCTTGGTTGATTAAAATTACGGTTGGGTAGCTTAAAAACTTAGCGTTCCCTTCTGATTTATATATTGTTTGTGGTTTTTGCGTTCCGAAGTCTTCGATGACAACAGTTTTGCCATGCTCTATAAACCAACCGGCGATGTTTTGGGCTATTTCAAGATATCCTCCGGGGTTATTTCTTAAATCAATGATTATTTTCTTCGCGGGGCTATTCAATATCTCAAGGGCGGCTTTATTGAAATCTGAATTCAGATTTTGGCTAAATTGGAATAATTTTATATCTGCGATGTCTCCCTCCAGTAATTCCCATTTTAGTGATGGAATTTTTATTGTATCTCTGGTGATCGAAAAATCTTTTGTTCCCGTCCAGCCAGCCCTATATATTGTTAAAACCACCTTGGTGCCACTATTTCCTCTAATTAGAGTTACAGCCTCGTCGTCTGTCATGGCGGCAGTATCCTTCCCATCTATTTTCACGATAACATCTCCGGCTCTTAGGCCAGCCCTTTGGGCAGGAGTATTTTCAAGGGGTGATACGACTGTAAGTTGCGCTTTTTTTATCGCGATCTCTATCCCTATCCCTCCAAAGTACCCGGCTAACTCATCTGTAAATTTCTTTGCCTCTGTTGGATTAAAGAATGTTGTATAGGGATCGCCCAAGCTTTTTGCCATCCCAGAAATGGCGCCATACAAAACTGCCTCGTTAGTTATTTTAGACGAATCAACAAATTTAGATTTGAGTTGGTTATATGCATCCCAGAATAACGAGAAATTAACATCCGTTGGCTGACAGGTGTCACAAACCTTTAATAATTGCCCAAGGAAGATTCCACTACTAAAAACTCCGGCAAATGCCAAAATTAACAAGACAGAAATTAGAGGTTTTTTTAAATTGGGCATCATATTTTTCTAATTATCTCATAAAACAAATTTCGGGTCAAACATCGGCCCTATTTAATAACAGAAATTGTTTTACGAACTTTTTTCCCCTTCTTCGTTCCCACTTTTTTCGTCTTCGTCCTCTTCTTCGCTATCTGTGGCTTTTTCTTTATCATCGTCCTTCAAAAACCCGCCAGCTTGTAGGGTCCAAAGATCTTTATACAAACTACCATCTCTCATTAATAACTCGCTGTGGCTCCCTTCCTCTATTATTTTCCCCCCATCAATGACGATAATCCTGTCCATTTTTTGAATGGTGGAAAGTCTATGGGCTATAACAATGGTCGTTCTGTCGGCCATTAAATTATTAAGAGCATCCTGTATAAGTGATTCAGAATATGAATCAAGGCTCGATGTCGCCTCATCTAAAACCAGAATTGGCGCATTTTTCAATATCGCCCTTGCGATGGCAACCCTCTGACGTTCCCCTCCTGATAGTTTAATTCCACGCTCCCCTACGAAATTGTTAGCATATTTATCGAAGAAATCGTTGCAATTGGCCAACCTTACGGCATCTTTAATCTCTTGCTCGGTCGCATCGCGCTTGCTGTAAGCAATATTTTGAGTTAAGCTTCGATGAAAAAGAATCGGATCTTGGGGGACCAAAGAGATATTATTCCTTAAGCTCTCTTGGGTCACCTCGGAGATATCCTGTCCATCAATTAGAATATTCCCCGACGTTGGAGAGTGCTGTCTTAGAAGTAATTTTACTATTGTTGTCTTACCAGCGCCCGATGGACCAATCAGCGCCACTTTTTCCCCCGGATTAATAGTTAAATTAATATTTTCTAAAACCTTTTTTTCCTCACTAAAGCTGAAATTTAAATTTCTAAACTCGATCCCTCCTTTTTTCACAGAAAGATCACGGGCATTCGGTTTATCTTTTATCTCGTATGGCAATAGCATTATCTCAACCATTTCTTTTGCGTCGGCATATGCCTGATACGTGTTTTTAATGACTCTGGTAAATCCCCAAAGCTGATCAATTAAACCAATTATATATACCTGTAGCAAAACGAAAACTCCGATTGTTATAATCCCCTGCTCCCAATATTTTACGGCAAAGTAAAATAGGAGGAATTGTATGGCAAACCCTAAAAACGATTGACCTGCTTCAACTATTGCGTCTAGGTTCCAGCTGAGCTTCGTCATTTTAGCCTGCTCGGCGGTTACTTGCTTGTAGCCGTCAGATTCGAATTTGTATCCTCCAAACAATTGGACTGCGTTTTGATTAGTTATCGTATCTGCTAGATAGGCCGTTGTCTTAGAATCAATTTCGGCGATCAAAATATCATATTTTAATTTCCATTGGGAAAAAATGATATTGAATAGTAGAAATACTAATATCCAAACAAGAATTATTAAGGCAATCCACTTGTTTATAAAAAAGACGATTATGACCACTGAGACAATCCTCACAGACAATGGCAATATGTCCCAGACCAATCTGTCGCTTAAAGTTTCGAAGGCGCGGGCAAAACGGTTCACACGCTGGACAAGAGAACCAGTAAAATTATTACTAAAGAAACTATAGGAGTGCTCCATTAAGCAACCGTAGGCGCGTTGTTTCAAGCGAGCGATGGTGCCCGTTTGATAAGAATTATTGGCGATAGTAACTATGCGGTAAAATAGCCAGACCAATCCATTTAGAAGCGCTACCTGTATGATTATTATTAGTAATTTCTGGGTTATTAGCGATTTATCTCCATCAACCGAGATGACATCGAAGAATTGCTTATACAAAAGCGGAGAAATGATTGTTGTAACGTTGGCTAAAACAATAAAAAACGCGACAACAAATAACCCCCATCTCTGCGGTTGTATCCCTTCCCAAAAAGCAGCTAAAACATTTTTTATTTTAACTTTTGGGTAAGCAATGTTTTTAATTTTTTCTGTTGGCATTTTAGCACTTAAATATTATTAATATATTTTAGTTTATCATATATCGGAAAAATATGAACCACCGCGGGAGAGGTTCGGCTTTAAAAATTTGGGGAGACCTAGGCGGTGATTTCAGATTTTTAGATTGGGCAGAATCTATACTAGTCCGAAATTAGTTCTGTCGCGGCGAATGGGTTGAGAAATATATAAAAAAAGAACCCGTCTGTAAGAGCACGGGTCCTTGCATTGTTCAATCGTTGACGAAGTCGAAATTCACGCCGTCCGAGGCTTGGGTGCCAAGGCGTTCCGCAAAACGTATAGCCATCGCCCGGAGAAACCTCCGAGGATGCCACCGATAGCTACAACATACACGGGAGTGAGCCCGTTAAGGTAGCAGATGGTGCCGGTAATGGTGCCGAGTAACCCGCCACACATTGCTGCCAGGCGCTCGGTCGATGCCAGGGCCAAAATGATTGTGATTGTGACATCAATTGCCAACATCAAAACCATGATGGCCAA
Organism: uncultured Candidatus Saccharibacteria bacterium; assembly: GCA_964424305.1. Taxonomy (GTDB): domain Bacteria; phylum Patescibacteriota; class Minisyncoccia; order Minisyncoccales; family Staskawiczbacteraceae; genus JAHJTG01. The sequence goes on along the minus strand of CAYRHW010000007.1, from coordinate 2,492 downwards.
GGCTATTGGCATTGCAGGCGGAATCGCCAACATAATCAGCGACAGAAAAACCATCCTTCTGGTCTTCCACATCTTTATCATCCACACATCAACCGGGCCATCGTCTCCTCGAAACGCAACACGCAGACGCATAATGAGCGGCAACCACCACGACGTTTTCGGTCCCCAACCGTTGTTGTCCGCAAGAAACAGAACCACAAAGAGAGTCGCGGAGACGACGGTGCATAGAAGGGTGGATAACAGCGGCATCAGGCAATAGGTCACAAAAACTCCGACATCCTTCGCCGCCGGTGTGTCGCCGGGCGTTATGAGCTTGACCAACCAGCCAAGCGTCAGACCCGCTGAGACGATCAGAAGTGTCGCCAGAAAAACAACAACCAGCACACTTTTGATTCGCCGTGCAGAGTTTTTCGCTACCCGGGTCAGGCTTATCCGGATGGAATGGCTGGCTGCACCGGACGCAACGGCGGTGAGTGTTTGTGAGATGTCACGACCGAACCGTGCGCCGACGAGGCGCAAGATACTGCCGACCTCCATGGGCCGATAGCTGATGACCGATATCCCGGCGCACGAGATGCCCGAGAGTATCAGTGTTGCCAGTGGCGAAAAACCATACTCCGAAATCAGCGCCATAGCGATTACTACGCCGATAGCGCCGCCAATTGCTCCCGCAACCGTGATCTCATTCAACATCTTCTTGTTTTGCATGGTGTTCTCCTTGTCTTGCGTTGAAACAATGCTTGTATGCCGAGGACAATCCTCGACAAAATGGTGCAAAGGGCTATTTTGATACTACATAATTAAATGAATTATGTCAAGTATAAGCGAAACTAAAAAACCACCTCAATTTAAAGGTGATTTTTCGTTGTGGACCCACGGGGAATCGAACCCCGCCCTGATCAATGCCATTGATCCGTAATACCGATTTACTATGGGCCCAGTTACTAATAACATTCATTCTACTTATTTTCTCAATAAATTCAACAAAAAAGAGTAAGGTTGTCCCCTACTCCTCATCTGCAAGCTTAAGAAGTGCCTGTTCGATCTTTTCAATTATTTCTTCACCCTTACCCATGCGCAAGCTTTTGGGAAATTCCATCAGCTCGCCGATCCTTATCGTAATTTTTCCCTTCGGGTTAATACCTCCGAAAAGTTTTGTTGAATGATTCAGCAGAACCGTATCGGTTCCGTCTATCCAGATCGGGAGAACTTTTACATTGGTTCGCGCAACCAATCGTCCAACGCCACGTTTTAGTTCTCGCATCTTTTTCCCAGACTTACTGTGAAGGAAGGTTTTTCCCCTGAATGTTCTGCCACCTTCGGCAAAGAGTATGACTATCTTTTTTTCCTCAATTGCTTTTCTAATTAGATAAAGGCTCTTGCCTTCACTAATCAGGCTTGTTCTATCAATCGGCACACAAATTGGTCTGGCCCATGCCCAGTACCATCTTTTGTAAAAATTGTGTAAATCAGGAGTATTCATTGGGGCAAACCACCAAGGGTTTACCATATATTCATGGAAAAACAGGGCTGGGAGCATTACGGTTTCGAGCATTGATGGATGGTTTGAGATTACAAGTATCTCCCGCTCCCAGTGGGGAAATCTTTCCCAGTGTAAAACCTTAATTCGACCGATAAGACGGAGAATAAAGAAAAATATTCCAAACATAGCACCTATGGGAGTTGTGATAAAAACATAGACAAAAAAATCTGCTATTTTTTTCACGAGGAACTCCTTTTGTCAAAGATGCTATCATTTTACATATTTTACGGCAATTTTCAATAGCTTATATGTACCATTGACTTAAAGTGAAATTTTGCCTATAATTATCCCTAACAGTCGGGGAAAGGGTTTCCCCGCATATCGCCCATTTTTTGGGCAAACGCGAAGGAGCATAGCGTTATGCAGTTAGAATTGTTGGAGCCAACAAAGGTTGAGGTATATGGAACGGGCAAGAGCGTTGACGTCGCGCCCGGGGTGCACGAAGTGGTGGAAGAAAACCATCGCGGCAGCCCCTGGTGGTTCCTTCAGGGAACGACACATGGCCTTCCCGTAGCGGTTTGGAATCTCCTCATTGGCGTACGCCGCGCCAAAATCGTCGATAGCGACGCATTGGTTGCACATTAACACGACAATATCGCCCCGGCGAATTAAAAAAGACCACAACCCAGTGGTCTTTTCTCTTGCATTGTGAATTATTGTTTCTTTTTATCGGCTATAAACCAATTATATGCTCCGTATGTCCAAGTTATCGTGTAGACAATAGACAAAGCCACGACTCCCCATTGTTTGTTTATAATAGAGGTAGCAAACCAAAATGGTTCGGAGGCTAGTCCTAACACAAAGCCCCATTTATTTTTTCGCGCAACAAGAAACGCGGCCGACAAACCAAAGCCAATTATGCCGATTTGCGATATGAGATCTAGTGTTAACATGTTGTGCCCCCGCCGCGACTCGAACGCGGAACTTTTTCCTTAAAAGGGAACTACTC
>CAYRHW010000006.1:0-58612 GCA_964424305.1 uncultured Candidatus Saccharibacteria bacterium | reverse complement strand
TCTTTTTGATATTTTTCTTTAAGTCTTATCATATTTTTATATTTCCTGATTGCACTTTTTACAAAATCTAAACTTTTTATCTCCTTCGGTCCTGTAGCCAATCCTTACCGCTTTATTGCATTTAGGACAAAGCAATTTTGTGTTTGAAGCATCCATAAAAGCAGGAATTTGTACTATCTGTCCTTTCTCCCCTGATTTCTTAGGTTTTGCGTGTTTTTTCTTAATATTAATTCCTTCAACAATAATATTGTTGTTTTCTTTCGAGACGTTCAAAACTTTCCCGGTTCTCCCGCGATCTTTCCCTGAAATTATTAATACTGTATCGTTCTTTTTAATCTTCATGGTTGTAATATTATTGTTCAATAGTCTCTATACTAATTCTGGGGCTAACATAGCCACATCGATAAATCCTTTCTCTTTAATTTCTTTAGCCATTGGTCCGAAAACTCTTCCTCCCTTTGGCTTATTTTCATCTCCAATTATAACGGCGGCGTTGTCATCAAATCGTATATATGAACCATCGGCTCTTCGGAATTCTCTTCTCTGGCGGATAATTACTGCCTTGACAACATCGTGCTTTTTCACAAGTTTTCTTGGTTCAGCCTTCTTCACCGCAGCTACAATAATATCACCCAGCTGAGCATAGCGCTTGCGGGTTCCTCCTAAGACATTAATACATTGGATAATTTTAGCTCCAGTGTTGTCTGCGATTTTTAGCATTGATCTTGGCTGAATCATATATGTTTATATTAAACTTTGCTTATTACTGTCCAATTTTTATCTCCTGATAATGGCCTACCTTCTTCAATTACAACAACATCCCCTTCTTTATACTCTCCCTTCTCGTCATGGGCTTTAAAATTCTTATGCATCTTATATCTTCTTTTATATAATGGATGTTCTTTAATACTTTCTATCTGAACCACCACAGTTTTCTGCATCTTAGTTGAAATGACTTTTCCAATTAATTTTCTTTTTGCCATGTTATTATTTTGTTGTTTCCTTATTTATAGTAAGAATTCTGGCAATGTCTTTCTTTATAGCTCTTATCTCTCTAACATTCTTGATCTTATTGGCCGCAAGCTTAAAACGAACACCGCTCAATCTTTCTTTCAAGTTTTGTAGGTCAATCGCCAATTCCTTTTTATCTTTTTTTCTTATTTCAGCAGCTTTCATGTTTTATCTTTTTACAAATTTAGTTTTAATCGGTAATTTGCCAGATGCTATCTTAAAAGCAGCCTTGGCAACTTCCTCTTTCACACCGTCTAATTCAAAAATCATTCTACCTGGTCTAATTGCAAAAACGTAATGATCTACTCCGCCTTTCCCGCCACCCATAGGAACTTCGCTTCCCTTAAAGGTTACTGGCTTATCTGGGAATATCCTTAACCAGAGTTTCCCTCCTTTTTTTAAATAACGGATAACAACTCTTCTAGCAGATTCTAATTGCCTTGAGGTGATCCATTTTGTGTCCAAAGATTTCAACCCAAAAGATCCAAAGTTTAATTCGGTTGCTCTATTCTCGATACCCTTTGAGTGTCCCTTGTGCCACTTTCTGTGTTTAACTTTTTTGGGCATTAATAATGACATATTTGTTGAAAATGATGATTTATTCGAATTTATCTCCTTTATATATCCAGACCTTTATTCCTATTGTTCCATAGGTACAAAGGGCCCTGGCTTCGGCATACTCGATATCAGCTCTTATTGTATTCCTTGGCAATCTTCCTTGTTTTAACCACTCCTTCCTAGCGATCTCGACACCATTTAATCTTCCGGAAACTTCGACTCTTATCCCTTGGATTTCCTTATTGGCCATGACCTTCTCGATGGTTCGTTTTAAAACTTGTCTGAAGGGCATTCTCTTCTCAATCTGTTGAGCCATTTGCTGGGCGATTAGGGGTGCTGACAACATAGGATTCTTTATCTCTCTAATCTCAATCTTCACATCCTTCTTAATGCCCCCGTTTTTCATTTTCAAAGCCTTCTTTATTAAAGATGCCTTTAGTTTATCTATTCCTTCTCCACCACGTCCGATGATTAGACCGGGTCTAGCAGAATGGATAATAATATTCATCTTATTAACAGAACGCTCAATTTCAACATTGGCGACAGAAGCTTCAGCTAATTGCTTGATTATATATTCTCTTATAACGTAATCTTCCTCAAAGCTCTTGGCAGGCTTTGTACCATAATAACCACGGATGCTCCAATCCTCCATTCCTTTTATTCTAAATGATTTTGGGTGGACTTTATGTGCCATATAATTAAATTGATTTTCTTCTAAACATTCTATTTAAAGATCCTGGACCTTTTTGCATTTTCTGATTCCTGTTCTCGAATTTTTGTTTCTCTTTCTTTTTTGTTGAATCGCCTTCATTTACCTCAATATTTCCTTCCGCCTGGCTGGTTGTTGCGGTTTTGTTCTCTCCTTTTTCAGATTTTTTCCCTGCGGTAGGTTTAATTTCATCTAAAACTAATAAGATATGGGAAGTTCTTTTCCATAGAGGATGAGCAGAACCACGGGATACTGGTCTAAATCTTTTTAATTTTGGCCCTTCGTTTGATGTAATTTTGGAAATGTATAGATTATTAACATCTAATTTAGAATCATTCTTTGCTGTGGCCATTGCACTTTTTAAAAGTTTCAAAATGGGTTCTGCTGGCTTCCTAACCACAAACTCAAGAATACTAGCTGCTTGAACAGCTGTTTTTCCTCGCACCAAATCCACAATTTGTTTTGTCTTCCTTGGTGCTATCCTTAAATAATTTAATTTAACTTGAATTTGCATGTTTATTTACCAGGTTTATTAGCAGCCGGCTTAGCGACGGCTTCTGTTTTTGCAGCTTCGGCACCCTCAGCCTTTAATTCTATGTCTTTTTGCATCCTTCCTCCATGTCGTTTGAATATTGTGCTTGGAGCAAATTCCCCTAATTTATGGCCAACCATATCTTCCGCGATGAAAACTGCAATGTGTTCTTTCCCATTGTGGACACCAAAAGTAAAACCAACCATTTCTGGAGTAATAGAACAATCTCGAGACCAAGTCTTAATAATTACTCTATCTCCCTTCTTAACCTTTCCCATTTTTTCTAATAATCTTGGGTCAATCCATGGACCATTCTTTGATGATCGTGACATGTTATTTGGTTTTCTTTTGTCTTCTTTGAATAATGAACTTGTTTGACTGATTTTTCCTATGTCTTGTCTTTAACCCTAGAGCAGCCTTACCCCAAGGAGTCTTCGGATGTTTCAAACCAATCGGCTGTCTACCTTCACCACCACCGTGAGGATGATCGCAAGGATTCATAGCTGTACCTCTCACTCCCGGACGCCTGCCCATTAATCTTGCTCTACCAGCTTTCCCTAAATTAACGAAACGATGTTCTGGATTAGAGATAACCCCGATCGAAGCAAAACAATCATTCTTTATCTTCCTAATTTCGGTTGATGGCATTTTCAATTGCGCATAATCTCCATCTTGAGATAAAATCTGAGCAGCTGTTCCTGCACCCTTTACTGCTATTCCGCCCCTGCCCGATACAAATTCAATATTATGGATCATTGTTCCTACTGGTAAGTGTTTTATCTTTGTTCTATTGCCTGGAGCTAATACTGTCTTTTCTGAACAGATTACTTCATCTCCAACCTTTAAATCTTGCGGTGCCAAAATATATGATTTTGTGTTATCGGGATACCGTATTAAAGCAATAAAAGATGTTCTATTTGGATCATATTCCAAGGCGATAACCTTTCCCACAACATCTAATCTTGCTTGCCCAAATTCTACTATCCTAAACATTCTCTTTACTCCACCCCCTCTGTGGCGGACGGTAACCCTGCCATTACTTGCTCTTCCCACTCTTCTTTGTAAACTAACCGTGAGAGTCTTTTCTGGCTCTTTTTTTGTCAAAACCGAATAATCAATTCCGGTCATCCCCCTTTGCCCTGGCGTTAGTGGTCTATAGTGTTTCATGATTATATAATTTCAATCTTTTGATCTGCTTTTATTTTGACAACTACTTTTTTATATGATTTCCTAACTCCCTCTATCCTTCCCATCCTTCTTTTCTTCGGTGGAATATTTATTATATTTACTGACAAAACATCAACATTGTAAATTATTTCTATTGCCTCCTTGATCATTGGCTTATTCGCATCGCTGGAGACATCAAAGACATACTGATTAATTGATCCTGAGTTTGTCCCTTTTTCAGATATGTGTGGCTCAGAGATAACATTATATACCGAAGCTACACTTCTTTTCTGTCCGGCGACATCCTTTTTAGGAGCAACTACCTCTTTTCCTGTATTTGCTGAACCATCGCTAACAACGCTAACTGGCTTTGCAGTCTTTACTTTCTTCGCAACAACTTTCTTTTTTCCCTTTGCTAACTCTTCTTTATGTTTAAATATATCTAAAATTGCCATATTTTTATTCTTCTGATTTTCCTAGGAATGTTTCTCTAAGGGTTTTGATTGTATCTTTAGACATTACCAAATATTTAGAATTCAATAAATCTAAAACATTAAGGTTTCTTGCTTCTATTGTTAAAGCCTTTGGGATATTTCTCATTGATAAAATCAAATTCTTATCGTAACTTGGCATCGCAAGCAACAAGGCTCCTTTCACAGGTAAATTCTTTAAGATAACGGCCATTGCTTTTGTTTTTGCCTTTTCAAATTTTAATTCGTCCAAAACAACCACTAAATTTTCCCTAAGCTTTTGAGATAAAACCATGAACAAGGCTTTTCTCCTCATCTTCTTGGGAATTTCCTTCTTATAGTCCTTGGTATTTCTTGGACCAAATGTTACTCCGCCACCCTTCCAAATGGGAGATCGGCTTGAGCCAGCTCTTGCTCGGCCGGTTCCCTTCTGGCGCCATGGCTTCTTTCCACCACCACTTACCTCTGACCTATCCTTAGAGTGGGCTGAACCTTGTCTAAGATTGGCCGATTGGGAAACAGCAACCTGATGGACTAAATCCGAACTCATTTTTACATCAAAAATTTCCTTTGGTAACAAAGTTGACCCAACTTCTTTTCCTTCTGTGCTATAAACGGCAACTTTCATATTATTTAACCTTTAATTTCTAATAAAGTTCCTTTCCTTCCTGGAACCGCACCCTTTACTGCTAATAGATTATTTTCTGAATCAATCTTCATAATCCTCACATTTTTAACAGCTATTCTTTCTCCGCCCATACGTCCAGGCATTTTCTTTCCGGGAACAACTCTCTGCGGCCACCTAGAACCGACCGAACCGATCGTTCTGTGTTCGTGTTTTACACCATGAGAAGATGGTTTCCCCTTAAACCCCCACATTTTAACTGCTCCCTGGAATCCTTTTCCCTTAGATACTCCGGAAATTTTAACTTTGTCTCCTTCTTTAAATATTGCTAAATCTATTTTATCTCCAACCTTAGCTTCAATTGGATCTTTTGATCTATTTTCTTTAATAAAAGTGTATTCTTTGCCCTTCTGGGTTTTAAGCATCTTATTCGCTTTCTCTATTTTTTTAAACCCTATCTGTAAAGCGTCGTATCCATCTTTGTATTCTGTTTTGTGTTGTAAAACATAACAAGGCCCACATTCAATGAGGGTTATTGGTGTCACTTTTCCATCTTCTGAAAACATCTGTGACATTCCTATTTTTTGACCGATTATAAATTTCATTTTTTTAACTAAATACCGGACACTAAGCCCGGCATTTTTTACAAAATATGGGACTTAAGACGGCTAAAAATTATGAATAATTTTTACCATAATAGTATCCTCAAAACTAGGTTTTGGAATAGTCTATGTATACTAAATTTTAACGCTGATGTCAACTCCTGATGGGAGATTAACATCTTTCAATGCTTCCAATATGTCTGCGTTTGGATTCAAAATATCAATTATCCTCTTATGTACCCTCATCTCGAATTGCTCCCTTGCGTCTTTATGGACAAAACTGGATCGGTTGACAGTAAACTTTAATATCTCTGTTGGTAAAGGAATCGGCCCGATAACTTCGGCTCCGTATCTGGTAGCAATATCAATAATCTGTCGAGCACTATTGTCGATTATTTTGTGATCATAGGCTTTCAGCTTTATTCTAAGCCTGGGCTTAGCTGTATCGACAGCCTGCTCTCCTTCCTTTTCAATTTTCTTTACTGCTTTCTTTACCGGCATTAAATTAAATTTTTATAACTTACAGCGTGTAACTTTTTGTTACACGCCATTAGTTTATTCTACCAACCTATTTAATTATTTTTGTTACTACTCCTGCGCCAACTGTTTTACCTCCTTCTCTGATAGCAAATCTCTGTTTCTCTTCCAAGGCAACTGGTGCAATTAATTTAACAATTAATTTTGCAGTATCTCCTGGCATTACCATTTCGGTTCCGGCTGGCAAAGTTACATCTCCCGTAACATCAGTTGTTCTGATATATAGTTGGGGCTTGTACCCTGTGAAAAATGGGGTATGACGTCCACCTTCTTCTTTTGTTAAAACATAGACATCTCCCTCAAATTCTGTGTGAGGATGAACTGATCCTGGTTTAGCCAAAACTTGACCTCTCTCGATATCTTCTTTCTTTGTACCCCTCAATAACAAGCCAACGTTATCACCAGCTCTTCCTTCATCCAAGGATTTGTTAAACATTTCAACAGAGACCACAACTGTTTTTGTAGTATCTTTAATACCAATTATCTCTGCTTCATCATTTGGGTGGACAACTCCTCTTTCAATTCTTCCGGTGGCCACAGTTCCCCTACCTTCAATTGAGAAAACATCTTCAACGGCCATGATGAATGGTTTATCCAACTCTCTTGTTGGTTCTGGGAAATAGTTATCAATGGCATCTAACAATTCAACAATACATTTTGCACTTTCGTCATCAGCTGATTTGGCTTCCAAGGCCTTTAGAGCAGAACCTCGGATAATAGGAGTTTCGTCTCCAGGATATTTGTATTTCTTCAATAGCTCTCTTACTTCTGATTCAACTAAATCCAAAATTTCTGGATCATCAACTTGGTCAACTTTGTTCAAAAATACAACCAATGTTGGCAAACCTACTTGGTAAGCTAACAAAACGTGCTCTTTTGTTTGAGGCATTGGGCCGTCTGGAGCAGATACTAACAATATGGCTCCGTCCATTTGAGCGGCACCTGTAATCATGTTCTTGATGTAATCTGCGTGACCAGGACAATCAATATGGGCATAGTGACGTTTTGCTGTTTCAAACTCTAAGTGAGAAATAGAAATTGTCACTCCTCTTGCTTTCTCTTCTGGAGCTGAATCAATTTGATCTACTCCTTTTTCTGAACATTTAAAACCGCGCAATTTTGAAATGTGTAAAATTGCGGCTGATAACGTGGTTTTACCATGATCAACGTGACCAATGGTACCAACGTTTAAGTGCGGTTTTGTTCTTTCGAATTTTTCTGTTGCCATAGAATTTTTTAATTTTCGCCAGAAGGCGAATATTGTTTACCTTTTAATTATTTTTTACTTTATTGATTTTTTAAAACTACAGATATATTACAATGGATTTTCGTCAAGGTCAATAGCTTCTATTTCCTTTTCCCCTCGATAATCTCTTTGGCTATGTTTTCTGGGACCTTTTCGTATCGGCCAAATTGCATTGTGAAGTTTGCTCTACCTTCGGTTAGGGAACGGACTGCAGTAGAATAGCCAAACATTTCAGATAGAGGAACCGATGCTTCAATTACTCTCATCCCTACTCTCTCCTTGGTTTCTTCAACCTTGCCACGCCTTGAGTTTAAGTCAGAAATGACTTGGCCAAAGAAGTTTTCTGGTGTAATAACCTCTATCTTCATCACCGGCTCAAGGATAACAGTCTTTGCTCTCTTGGCAGCTTCCTGGAAGGCCATGGAACCGGCGATCTTAAAGGCGAACTCTGAGGAATCAACTTCATGGAAGCTACCATCAAATAGAGTAACCTCGACATCAACAACTGGATATCCGGCTATAACCCCTTTATCCATTGCCTCTTTAATACCTTTCTGGATCGGATTGATAAATTCTTTTGGTATAGCTCCTCCTTTAATTTCATCTATGAATTCGTAGCCAGCTCCTCTCTCTTTTGGTTTTATCTTTAACCAAACGTGTCCATATTGACCCTTACCACCAGATTGTCTTATATACTTCCCTTCTGCTTCGGCCTCTCCGACAACAGTTTCCTTATATGCCACCTGTGGTTTTCCGTAGTTAGCATCAACGTGGAATTCTCTTCTTAATCTGTCGGCTAGAATATCTAGGTGCAACTCTCCCATACCAGAAATAATTGTTTCGCTAGTCTCTTGATCTTCTTTTATCCTAAAGGTTGGATCCTCGTCAGCCAATTTTCTTAAAGAAGCAATTAGTTTCTCTTGATCAGCCTGAGTCTTAGGCTCAACACGCATATCAATAACAGGTTCTGGGAATACAATCTTCTCTAATATGATTGGATTATCTTTGTCGCAAAGGGTGTGTCCTGTACTAGTTGCCTTCAACCCAACAGTGGCTCCGATCTCCCCGGAGTACAAAGCATCCAATTCTGTCCTAGTATTTGAATGCATCCTAATAATTCTACTAATTCTTTCCTGACCACTATTGTTTGCATTTAAAACATAGGAACCTTTTATTAGAGATCCGGAATAAACCCTGAAGTAAGTTAATGTTCCAACGAATGGATCGGTAGCAATTTTGAAAACTAAAGCGGAAAACGGCTCAGAGTCCTCTGGTTTCCTTGTTATAGCTTTGCCGTCGTTTACATCAATTCCCTGAACTGGGGGCAAATCCATTGGAGATGGCAAATATTCAACAATCGCATCTAGGACTGGCTGAATACCCTTATTCTTTAAAGCAGACCCACAAAAAATTGGGACTAGCTTATACGCCAAACACGACTTTCTTAGTGAGGCCTTTAATTCTGGGACTGTGATTTCTTTACCAGCTAAAAACTTTTCTAACAATGCTTCGTCTTCGGCGGCAATCTTTTCTACCATTTTATGGCGATATATCTCGGCCATTTCCTTAAATTCTGCGGGAATTTCTTTCTCAACGACACTTTGACCCATCTCCCCCTCGAAAAACAAGGCTTTCATATTAAACAAATCAACAACGCCTTGGAGTCTTTCCTCTTCCCCCATTGGGATTTGGACAGGAACTGCGTTTAAGGTGAGCTTATCGTAAATTGATTGAACATCATTTTCAAAGTTAGCTCCCATTCTATCCATCTTATTAATGAAACAAACTCTTGGAGTGCCGTATTTATCAGCCTGTCTCCAAACTGTTTCTGATTGAGGCTCTACTCCAGCTACTCCATCGAATACTACAACTGCTCCATCCAAAACTCTCAAAGATCGCTGAACCTCTGCTGTAAAATCAATGTGGCCCGGAGTATCAATTAGGTTTATCTGATGATCCTTCCAATTTAAAGTAATGGCAGCCGCAGTGATAGTGATTCCCCTCTCCCTTTCTTGAGGCATCCAATCCATTACCGTTTCACCCTCATGAACTTCCCCAATTTTGTGAGATGAACCTGTATAATAAATCAACCGTTCTGAAACAGTTGTTTTCCCCGCATCAATGTGCGCGATAACTCCAATATTTCTGGTTTTGTCAACCGGACTAGTTCTGCTCATGAGTATTATCTAGCAAAATGGGCGAAGGCTTTGTTGGCCTCTGCCATTCTGTGAACTTCAATTTTCTTTTTTACTGCTGTACCCGTGTTATTGGCTGCGTCAATTAATTCTTGAGATAGCTTTTCGGCCATTGGTTTTCCTTTTTTAGATCTGGCACCGGCAATTATCCATCTTGTGGCCAGTGTTAATCTTCGATCACCCTTAACCTCTACCGGCACTTGATAGGTAGCACCACCGATTCTCTTTGGTTTTATCTCTAAAATCGGGGCAGCGTTTTCAATGGCTTCTCTGAAGACATCCAATGGGTTTTTCTTAGTCTTTTCTTTAATTATATCAAAAGCACCATAGACAATGCTTTGGGCTACTGTCTTCTTCCCCTTTTCCATTACCTTGTTCGTAAAATGGGCGACAGCGGTATCATCGTACATTCTATCGGGAGCCACTATATGTTTTTTAAATTTATGCATGAATTTTATATTTATTTAAGCCAGCCTATTTCCCCTTAGGTCTTTTAGCACCGTACTTACTTCTTTCTTGTTTTCTTCCTTCAACTCCGGCTGTATCTAAAACACCTCTAACTATGTGGTATCTTACACCTGGTAAATCCTTAACCCTTCCACCCCTAAGCATTACCACGGAGTGCTCTTGTAAATTGTGTCCTTCGCCTGGAATATAAGCGGTTACTTCCATTCCATTAGAAAGCTTAACCCTAGCTACTTTTCTTAAGGCAGAGTTTGGTTTCTTTGGAGTAGTTGTAAAAACTTTTAGACAAACGCCCTTTTTAAATGGTGATGGATATATGGTTGGTCTGTTTTTTAAAACGTTGAAACCAAATTCCAACGCAGGCATTTTCTTGCGGTTTTTTTGTTTCACTCTCCCCTTTTTAATTAATTGATGAATGGTTGGACACATAATTTAAATTTTTTGTACGATAAAAGCTAATTTAACAAATATTCTACCGAGTGTCAATGTTTTTACAAACAAAGTAATTAGATTTTAGCAGTAATGTCGAATAATGTAAACCCCGCGAGATGATTAATGGCATGTTCTGTTATATGATCGGCTGGCCACCCACGACGAAGGTATATAGGAAAGCGGCTAATTTGAAAAGTATTCCCACTCCGAAAAAGATAAAAAATAAAAGAATAACAATCCCATACTGTTGTAGGAAATTTTTAACATTCTGCCAACTCTTTGGGAAGAAAGAAAAAATGATATGAGATCCATCAAGGGGTGGGATAGGCAATAGATTGAACAAGGCCCATAGAAAATTGTAAATTGCAATTAGACTAAATGGTATTACCAAAGAATCTGGCAAGTTTACAAACCTTAAAAGTAGTCCGAAGAATACTGCTACTAAAAAATTTGCAGCTGGACCAGCCAAGGAAACTTTGAGCATCCCCCACTTCTGGTCTTTAAAGTTGTATGGATTAACTGGGACTGGCTTTGCCCATCCAAAAACAGGACCCTGAGCAAGTAATAATAATAAGGGGAGGATAATTGTACCGAATAAGTCTATGTGCTTAAGCGGGTTTAATGTAAGCCTTCCTTCTCTCTTCGCCGTAGTGTCACCCAGCACCAAAGCCATACTGCCGTGAGCAATCTCGTGGATAACGATAGAAAAAAACAAGATTAATAATACGAAAATTGATTCAATAAACATATTTCCCTTATATCACACCTTGAAAGAAAATGGAACTTGATGTATTATGGATAATTGTTAATTTAAACTTATCAATCTATGGCAAAAACTTGTACAATCTGCGATAAAACCTCTACCGTAAACTGGAAGCTAGTTAAGTTAAGGGGAAAATACAATCCTACAAGGAAATATAGGAAGTATCCTAATTTACAATGGACTCTAGTCCCCATGGGAGCTAAATCTCCAAAAGCAGTAAAACCTTTTCAAGGAAAAAGAATTTTAGCGTGCACTAAATGCATCAAGGCTCTAGCTAAAAAAGTATAGACTTTCGGCGGGGCATAGTGTAATGGTAGCACGAGTCCATGGGGTGGATTTATTCCGAGTTCGAATCTCGGTGCCCCGACAATATAAACAACAAAAACAGCCCTATCTTGTGGGCTGTTTTTGTTGTTAGTAACGGCTAAATATTATTCACTAATGTTTCTAGCAAATTCTTCACTTCCGTTTGGGCCTGAGCCTCACCCTTAGAATCGACAAATTTTTGCCATTGGCCAGAAATATCTTTATTCCCAATATCCCTAACGGCATTCTCAAGCTGGAGACGATCCTCGAAAGTAATCTCTGTCTCTGCTTTTAAAACTTTTTTAATAAACAATTTAGTAAAGTTAAGTATCTTTTCATTGCGCGCAGAGGCTAAAAGCAGGACATTATTAGCCTGTAGACTCTTTGACAGAATATAACACTGGCTAGCGAGAAGAACATTGCCAGAAAAAAGGACAATGATGATAACGGAAAAGACAATACGCTTATTAAAAAACATAATTTTAATATACCTTTTATTTATTAACCCTTACCGCATTCTACCACAAATTATTCCTCATGTAATTATTCCTTAACAAAAAACCCCGTTTGACGGGGTGCTTTGCTGCCCTATTAATTCTAGACTAAATCTAGGTGGGTATCCTTGCGCCCTGACCACGGTCAGGGCAGATTGGGATTCCCTAATATATAATTGTTTAGAATTTTTATAGGGCTATCTTCATTTTACTCCTTAGCACGGCGCTGTCCAGCCCCTATAAACCAAGTGCTATTACTAATTGTTTGATTAAAGAAACAACAACCGGAGGTGGCATCAGGCTATTAGAATTAACACCTTCGTCATCTAATACTTGCCATGGGCTTTCTGTTACTTCAACTTTATTCTCTTCTTCGTTAAACTTGTATGTATATCCCGGAGTGATCTCATAATCATCGGCGTATTCGTCCACCTTATCAATAGGAATAGAATTCCTCAGATAAATCTTTGGTATTCCCTGTAATTGCATTGCTTGTCTAATCAAGGTTTCGTCTTTATTTAATCTTTCCCTAATGGGTTCGATCCCCAATTCGTCCCCCTCTTTCGTGACCATTCGTGAACCCTTACATTCTGGATTATCGCAGATCAGATGAAATTTGTTATCTGCCTCATCATATTCAACGTTCTTTGTTGCTAAAAGTTTTAAATTTCTTGAAGTCTGGCAAAGTGGGCAGATCATTCTAAATTTAACTCTTTCATCAATTATGGTAGTGGGGACATCAATTAAAACAAACACGTCTGGATCTTGTCTATAATTGATCAATTCTCTAAAGAATAGGGAATAGGAAATTTGGTCTAGGTCCCGCGGGAACCCATCGATAAAGATAGCCTTCCTCCCTAGCTTCTCAATCTCTCTCTTTGCTAGAGCCAGTATTAGCTCGGTTGGTAAAAGAGTTTTTGTACTCCTATTCTCTAAAGATTTCATTATATCTTCTAACGGAATAAACCCTCGATAGTTTTTCCCCAACCATTCGACAAGCTCTTTCTTTTGTACTGGGTCTCCAATAACTTTATCAAATGACCTAATCATGTCCCCTACTGAAAAATGCTCTATTCTGTCTGGGGCGACAACCTCTTTCAGCATTTTGGAGTAAGTTCCTTTGCCAGAAGATTTCTTCCCCATTAGATAGGCTATAAATGTATTGTCTTTTAAAAACTCACGCAGTTTTTTAATTTCTGGACCAGCTTTGTATTCAAAATACGCCTGCCTATCACTAAAATTAGTTAAATCAAACTTCTTTGGCAAACCACTATCCTTGGTCTTGTATATTGGGAAATCTACTCCTTTCATTTTTATTTTATTATTTAATAATTATTTGTATGTGATAATTTCTCCATTAGAGAAAATTTTAATGTCTCCATCCCGATCGGTTCTTTTAATATCTATACCAAAATTATTCAGTCTTGCCAAGAGTTCGTCTGTTGGGTGTCCGTAAGTATTTTGCCCAACTGATATGACGGCTACGTTGGGAGAAAGTTGTTTAAGAAATTCTTCCGAAGTTGAATACTTGCTCCCATGGTGAGCAACTTTAAGCACATCTGCTACAATGTTTTCTTTTATTAATTGGTTTTCTACTCCAAACCCAATATCTCCAGTGAATAAAAACTTCTTCTCACCCACGGTCAAACAAAGAACCGTTGCGGTATCATTGCTGTCCTCGAATTCCCTACCCGATAAATCCTCCCCTGGGTTTAAAATATCAAAGAATATTGTGGGATTATCTTTTTGCAAAACCACCCGATCCCCTGCTTCCGCTATTTTAATATTTGCCCCCTCTTCCTTAATTAGTCTGTCCCATTCCTGCCATTCGGCCGTATTTTTTACAATCCCCGTCCACAGGATATTCTTTACCCTATACCTTCTGAGCACATCGAGCAATCCGGCAAGGTGGTCTTTCTCTGGGTGGGTTAAGACGATCAATTCAATGGTTTTGTCATAGACGGGCATCTCTTTGCTCAATTTCTCTAAAACCGTTGAATCGGGCCCCCCATCAATTAATATTTGCTGATTACCGGGCGTGGTAATGAAAATAGAGTCACCTTGGCCAACGTTTAAAAAATCTACCATTAAATCGTTTCCGGAAGACAGCCTAGATACTTCATCCCAAGAGATAATATTAAGTAAAACCAACAGCCCTATTAATCCCACGATAATCTTGTTTTTAATATTTTCCATTTAAGCAAATACCCCCGAGCGGGGGTATTTATGAAAATACATTTAGTATTATTTCTTTGCTCCCAAGATTCTAAACATCTTAGTTCCGCAAGTTGGGCAGACGCCTGACATAGCGGCTCTATTCTTTCCTCCCTTTGCCTTGAAAGAAACTTCTTTCTCACTCTTCATTTCTCTCTTAGCTTTGCATTTTACGCAGTAAGCTTCGGTCATTTAATTTCTTCCTATCGTAGATTTTGTTCTATTTAACCTACGATCAGAAGTTAATTATGTTTTATTAACTCGACCTTGATTTATATACTAATTACTAATAATTACTAACTGCGCTCATTCTACCCTAGCTATTTTCTGCCGTCAACAAGATTTAAACCTATTTTGCCGTCCAACCTCCATCTACGACCACGACCGAACCAGTCATATACGAGGATTCGTCTGATACTAGGAATAATACTGCATTGGAAATATCTTCTGGATTTCCCATTCTATGCAAAGGAATCCCAGCTAACGTTCCCTCTAGGGTTTTGGAATCCTGTTTTACAGAAGCTGCCATCGGGGTATCTATCGCTCCTGGAGCGATGGTATTTACCCTTATGCCAAGTGGCGCCAACTCTAGGGCCATTGCTTCTGCCATTGCAACAATGCCACCCTTTGAAGCACAATAGTGCGCCAATCCTGCAAAACCACAACCCACTTGTCCCATCGCGATTGAGGCGATATTAACGATGGCTCCTTTCTTTTGTTTTACCATTTCCTTTGCTGCGGCCTGAGCACATAGGAAGTATCCCTTAAGGTTTATGTCTATCACTTTATTAAAGTTCTCTTCTGTCATCTCTAAAAATGGTTGAAAAGGACAAATCCCTGCATTATTTACTAAAATATCTAATTTCCCAAAAGTCTCAATAGTTTTTTTAATCAATTGGTCCACTTCCACCTTCTTGCTTATATCACATTTAACAGCAATCGCTTGCTTCCCAAACTTTTTAATTTCATCAGCAACTTTCTGACATTCTTCTTGCGATATGTCGGCAAGAACTACTTTAGCCCCCGACTTTGCAAGTCGGATAGCATGGGTCCTACCCATCCCCTGCTTAGCCCCGGTTATAATAGCCACTTGGCCGGTTAAGTCGCAGAATCCTTTTGGTTTGTTCCAAAACATAGGTTTAAAAAAATTAATTACTAATATTACTCTTTACAACAATCTACTAATCTCTTAACAACGTCTCCGAGCTTGCTCATAATTCCCTTTTTATCTGTGTCCCTTTTATCAAGCTGGTCATCTCCGATCTTTTTTACTTGGCCAATCTCCACCATCTTTAGATTAATTCCCCAGAATAGAGAGTAGAGCTCATAGGCTTTTTTAAACATATCTTCTGCATCTGCTTTCTTCCCCTGACCCAGTGCTTTTGTCCCAACCTCCATTAATCGCATTGAGGCAGACAACAAATGTTTTGAGATACACCAGACTTCACCTTCGTAATCCTTAATAATCCTTTTTAAAAGGACTTTCCTCATCTCTCTAACCTCGCTCAACAAATCAAAATACTCTGATTTTCCAGTTTTTGCTCCGGTGAAAAAGAAATGCTCCTCAATTGAGATTAAATTCATTATGGCGATAGACAAATCTTCATCGGAAGATAGATCTAAGCCACTTTTTTTGCTTTCTTCTGCTTTCCTTATTAAATTTTCTATTTTTGTTTTATCTATTTCGGACATCCTATTGTGAAGTGAAAAATTAAACTAATAATAATCAAGAATAATAGAGGCAAAGCGACTTTTTGATAAGGGAAATATGATTTGCCCTGATTATTCTTTTTTAATAAATTGTGCGTACCAATGGCCAATAAAATTACAATCGTGCCAACTATTATTCCCACTAATATCTTATCTACTCCCCAAATCTTGTTTAATGGATGGCCCATTATATTTGTATAGTAAAGGGGAACAATTGTTAGAAGGTAGAAAGCGATGGTAACAAGGATCTTTTTAAATAGGAACTTAATATTTTTCTTATTGAGCCAAGTTAACGTCCAGGCAATCATAGAAACAATCAATCCCCCTATCCAAATACCGGAGATAGAATCGTCTACGCCGAACCAACGCGACAGTCCGACACAGGCGACAATTGCCACCGTACATACTGGGCAAACTGCCTGAGCGATCTGACCGATGAAAAGGCCCGGAATGGTAAGAAGTGATAGCAGAAGAATCTTTTTTTTCATTATGTGTTGTTTATTAAATTAATTTTATCCTGGAAAAATTTAATTATGTCCACGTCACCAAAAACGCACGTCTTGTTTGGACCATCCCAGAGAAGTGGCACTCCGCCGATATACTCTTTGGAAATTTTGCATAATTCTCCAGTCTTAAGCAGTAAGCTTGCATTATCTGTATTATTAAAAACTTCTTTTCTCTCAAATTTAACCTTTTCTTCTACGCTATTGTTCACAATAAAATCCTCGACATTTTTGCAATGCGAACAGCCATCACCGTAAAATAGAACTATTCCACTTGCCTCTGGGACAGTATCTCCTTTTTTATAAAAAACAAGGAATCCTGCTCCCAAGATAACGATGCCAATGATAATTAAAACTATGATTGTATTTTTATTCATGTCTTTATCTGTTATTGTATCAGTTAAATGAAACTGATTCAAATATTAATACGACTCTACTTTGAGGCTACTTAATGCCTCTTTAATTATTTTCTTTGTGTTTATCTTCTTCTCCAGGGCTAAAATTTCCTCAAGCTTGCCTTGAGCATTGGCATGCTTTGGCGTAAATAGCGTGCAACAATCTTCCTGGGGCTTAATTGAAATATTGAAGGTACCTAGTCCAACTGCCAAATCCGTAATATCTTGCTTGTCCAGGGCTATTAGGGGCCTTAGAATGGGCATCTTAACCGCATCCTCAATGATCTGTAGGTTCGTCAATGTTTGAGAGCTAACCTGCCCCAAGCTCTCTCCGGTAACCAATGCTTTGCAATTATCCTTTACCGCTATAATCTCAGCGATCTTTAACATTAACCTTCTGTATAACAGAATTCTGCAGGCTGGGGGTACTTTTGACTTAATCTCAATTTGAGCTTTAGAAAAGGGAACAAAATATATTTTAAGTTTGGCTTGATGGTTTAGAAAAACCCTAGCCAACTCCCTTACCTTTTCTATGCTTTTATTAGACACCAAAGGAAAGCTGTGAAAATGCAACCAAACATTCTCTGCCCCCTTCTTAGTCATTAAATATCCAGCAACTGGGGAATCAATCCCCCCGGAAGTTAGTGCCAGAACCCTGCCGGATGATCCCGCCGGGAAACCGCCAATCCCCCTCTGCTTATTAAAGTACAAAAACCAACCTTCCCTTCTAATTTCAATGCAAACCTCTACCTTTGGATTATCAAGATTCACCTTCCTCTCTATATCTCGAGCAATTCTACTAATTACTTTCTGGGTATCTTCCTTAATCAGCCCCTTTTGCATACTTAGCCTTATGGCAAAACTCTGCCCCTTTTTAATATATTCCTGATAATTTTTATCAACAAAAGCGGCAAACTCTTTTAAATTTGATTTGGGAAAACAAAAACATTCTGAAAACCAGGAGATGCCGGAGGTTTTCCTAATTACCTTCATTGCCCCATCGATTTGATCTGTTTGTATAAATAGCCTTTCTCTTGATTGGTGAAGTTTAAAACTAATATTTTCTTTTTTTAAAAAGAAAATAAGGCTATCAACCATTTTCTGCTTAAAAAACCTCTTCACGCTATCGGACTTCAAAAACAGTTCCCCGAAAGCAATTAAAATTCCTTTTTTTATATTCTTATCCATAATTATTCAATGCTAAACGATTATTCCCCCTCCGATTAATTGTTTCCCTTTATAGAAAACCACTGACTGGCCTGGGGTGATTGCTCTCTGGGGTTTTGAAAATATGACCATTATCTTCCCGCTTTCTTTTTTAACAGTGGCTAAGGATCCCTTGCTTCCGTACCTTACTTTTGCCGTAACTCTGGTTGGAAGCTTCACATTATCCAACCAATTAACATTTTTTATACTTAATTCTCTGCTGAATAGGTCCTTCTCATTTTTTGTGACAATAAGTTCATTCTTCTTCAAATCCTTCCTTAAAACAAAATATGGCCCGCCCGGAAGCCCTATGCCCTTTCTCTGTCCCATGGTATAGGAAGACAAACCATCATGCTCTCCGATTTTATCCCTCTTTGTATCTACAATTTTCCCGGGCTCTATTTTAATATATTTATTTAAGAAATCTCCAACCGTACCACTAACAAAACAAACCTCTTGAGATTCTGGGGTGTTGGCTGTGGGCAACTTAAATTCTTTTGCTAGTACCCTTACCTCTTCTTTCATATATCCCCCTATGGGAAAAATGACATGTTTTAAAATGTCTTTATTCAATCTCCATAAGAAATATGATTGATCTTTATGCTCATCGCTCCCTTTAAATAACTTTCCGTCTTCTACTATTGCATAGTGGCCAGTGGCAATGAAATCAGCCCCCAAGGCCCTTGCTTTCTTTAATAGTAAGCCGAACTTAATCTCTTTATTGCAAGCCACACAAGGATTGGGTGTTAAGCCCTGCTTACTAGCAGAGATGAAGTAATCTACGACGAATTTCTTGAATTCTTTTTTTAAATTTAAAACGTAGAAAGGTATGCCAATTTTCTTCGCCACTAATCTTGCCATTTTCTCTGATTCCACTGTGCAACATCTATTTGCTTTCCCGTCTGATTCTGCCCAGAATTTCATATGGATACCGATCACATCAAAACTAGCCTTTTTTAATAAAGCGGCGGCGACAGAACTGTCTACGCCACCAGACATTGCAACTATTACTTTTTTAGACTTCGTTTCTTTCATGAAACTTTTTTAAACTTGCGGGTATTTCTTTTTTATTCTTCTTCAGATAATCAAAAATTGCCTCGGCTAAAGCATCTACTGCCAAAACCGAACAATGGAATTTTATCTTGGGCAATCCCCCCAAAGAATCAACAACATTATCTTTGGTAATTTCTAGGGCTTCTGTTATTGTTTTCCCCTTGGCTAGGTCCGTGATTATGCTACTAGTGGATATTGCGGCTACGCAGCCGAAAGTTTCAAACTTAATGTCTTTTATTATCTCCTGCTTCTTCTTATTTTGGCCGACTTTGATATATAGCCACATTACATCGCCACAATTATGAAGACAAAAAGCCTCTGTTACAAAAGAATGGGACCCCTTGACCTCCAGATTATAAACATTACCTTTATATTTATTTTTCGTAATTTTCGTTATTGGGGTGTAAACATAATCATCATCAACCCATAATTTCTCTGAAGCATAAGACTTTGCCTTATATTTTATGCCTAATATTAAGCATAACCTCGTTAAAGATTCCCGTTGGCCAACATGGATCCTATATGACTCCTTATGTCTAACTCCATTTATTTCTCTCGCTTTTTCTTTATAAATAGATGGCACTATCTTTTGCCTAATGAGTAGTGTTTTTAGCTGTTGAGCTAAATTATAAGAAACCGTTGAATACCCTGCCCTTGCGCCGTCCCTATTCAAATTGACGCAACCGTCACCCCGCCACAATCCACATATTAAATGTTCCTGTTTTTTAATAGGTAAATTCATAAAAACCTCAGGGAGTTTTTTATGCTCGGCTCCGTTACCGAATAATTGCTTAAAAAACCTTGCTAATCTCGCGCTGTATAGATACACGACGACCGTTTTAGTTTTTTTCTTCTCTTTCGAGGTCGCATCTAGACCAAATAAGTCTTTTGATATTTTCTTTATATCCTCAACGATGTATTTTTCTTGTATATTTAAAGAAAACGAGATGTAAGTCTTGCATGGCTTATCTTGGATATTCCCCTCTGCCAAAAAGTAACCAACTAGCCTCAAAAATTCCGAATTAACGGGAACCTTACTCGGGATCTCCTTACTTCTAAAATCCCATTTGGCCATGGGGACATCTATTTTTAAATACGCTAAATCCTTTTTCTCTTTCAATATGGGGTATAAAACCATATCTCCTTTTTCCAGTTGATTTATATGATACCAACCAACGGATAATTTTTTCCTATTTTTTGTCCTTAAGAATTTATCTCCTTCGGGAATTTTTATCGCCAACACAAGGTGCTCTGATGTTAATTTGATCTTTCCTAGACCATTTTTTACTTCCAAAATTTCTCCGACGTAATTTCTTTCTGCAATTTTATCAACAAAGTTATATAATCCATCGTGAGATAAAACTCTATCTTCTCTGGAAATTGCGTTTATCTCATTCATATCATTATTCATGTGAACATTCTGCCCTGGGAGTAAACAAACTGGATTCCCCACCCTGCCGATACCGTCTGCATTTTTCATTCTTCCGTAGTTATGAGGTTTTTTAAATAGACTTAAAACCTTTTTTGTATAAACACTCGTTGGTTTCATGTTATTTTCCAAATGGAGAAATACTCCTTAATTGTTTAATTATCCCGGGTAAAATCTTAACTAAATAATCGACATCACTTTCTGTTGTTTGACGCCCCAGAGAAACACGCAATGATCCATGGGCCTGTTCCGCCTTTAATCCAATTGCCAATAGAACATGGCTTGGCTCTAATTTAATTGAAGAGCAGGCAGAACCAGTAGAACAGGCTACTCCTGCCATATCCAACTGGATGATCAAAGATTCTCCTTCTATAAAATCAAAGCGGAAATTAGCATTATTTGGGAGCCTGTCTTCTGGGTGTCCGTTTAAATAACTATTTTTTATCTTTAAAACCCCTTTTATTAATTTATCCCTTAATTTTATTAATCTCCCGCCCTCTGTTTTCATTTCTTCATTACAGATTTCAACTGCTCTGGCAAAACCAACAATAGCAGGAATGTTCACAGTTGAAGATCTCAAACCATTTTCCTGTCCTCCTCCGTGCAGTAAGGGCTCAATTTTTACACCATGACGTATAAACAAAAGTCCTACACCCTTTGGCCCATATATTTTATGGCCACTGGCTGTAAGTAAGTCGATATTCATCTTATTAACATCAATGGAAATCTTTCCGAAGCTCTGAGATGCATCTGTATGAAAATATACACCTGCCTCTCTGCAGATCTTTCCAATTTTCTCTATTGGCTGAATAGTTCCTATCTCGTTTGAAGCATGGATAATAGAAACCAAAAGCGTATCTTTGGTTATGGCCCTCTTAACATCTTCCGGATTAACTTGCCCAAATTTATTAACAGGGACCCTTGTTATTTGATACCCTTGTTTTTTTAGCCAATTAGCACTTTCTATAACACAGGGATGCTCGATTGCAGAGACAATGATATGTTTTTTATCTTTATTAGCAAAAGCCAATCCCTTTAATGCAAAATTATTACTTTCGGTGGCAGAACTCGTAAATATTATCTCTTCTGATTTAGCTCCGATTAAACTGGCCACTTTTTCTCGGCTTTCTTCTAAAACTAATTTTGCATCCTGACCGAAAGAATGGAGAGACATTGTGTTCCCAAACCTTTTTGTAAAAAAAGGAACCATCGCCCTAAGAACACGAGGGTCGACGGGAGTGGTTGCTGCATAATCTAAATATATTCTCTTCATTTTATAAGATGAGATAGTTTTATTGAGTACAAGGTTTTTTCAAGACTTTTCTGAACCTTAGACCAAACATTCTTGCTCAAACACTTCCCTGCCCTATTACACAAACTGCAGTTAACGGGGGTGGTAGTCTTTTCTAGAACCGAGACTATCTGCCCTACCGTTATCTTATCGGCCGGTTCTGCTAAAAAATATCCTCCCTGGACTCCTTTTTTAGAAGTAACTAGTTTTGCTTTTTCTAGTTGACCAATAATCTTTTCTAAAAAATTAAAAGGAATGGCCTCAGCTTTTGAGGTTTCTTTTAATGGGATGACTTTTCCTTTTTTCTGGTTTTTAGCAATATATACCATTGCCCGTAAACCATATTGTGCTCTTTTTGATATTTGCATTATCTATTTTAATATCGGACTAATTTAGTCGGCTTTATCTTAGCAAGAGATTAATCTGGTGTCAATATATAACGAAAAGGGGTTCCTGATTGCTCAAGAACCCCATACACTGTGAAGCATCCTCCTCGTGGAAGCTCCCTCCCTACTTCATCCCCTCTAGGTCGAGGGGTTTCGACATTTCCTCCCCGGCTTCCTTGGCCTGGCGTTGTTCGTCCGGTGTTATCAACCGGAAAACAACGACCATTTGGTCCCCTTTCTTCTCCTGTTTCTCGTCAGTCCACAGTCGATGCTCGTCGTGGATCTCCAGGAGACCGCGGGCCATCTGACGATAGTGGCCTGGCCTTCTCTCCTCGCAGACATTGTTGCTGGGTGTGCGAGGGATGACAACACCCGCGTACGTTTTCCCGTCTTTTTCGAGGTACTTGATGTACCTTCCCTCTCCGGCGTCGATGGCGCCGGAAGGTATGACCGCCGCCGTCTTCGGCTGACTCACCGCGTTCATCGCCTCCCGCTCGTCCTCCATGTAGTGGATAGTTGCTACCGAAGCAACACCGGCCACTAGGAGAAAAAACGCCACGATAATCGTTACCTTTCTCATCTCTCATTCCTTTCAAGGGGGCGATTGAATTCCTACTTCACGATATTTTTTTATAGCATAATAATAGCTGTTTGTCAATTACTTTAAACAACGAAAAAGCCGAAGTACATCGGCTATAAAAACAAATAATCAAGGCTCCTGGACTTTTATTGTGTCCGAATGGTCCTTGCGGAACCAAGTAGCTCGGAGTTCAAGAATAATAAATTCACGGCTACGGTGCTTGAGCACGTGTGCTATCCCCAAGGGAATAACAATTTTTGATCCTGCACTAACAATTTGCGAGAACTTCTCCGTAGAACCCTCTTCCCACCAAACGATCTCAACTTTTCCGCGGAGAAGATAAAGTTGCTCAGGACTTTTTGAAGTGTCTTCATGGTGAACATGCCCAAAGCTCTGTTTCTTGAAACGATTTGCCAAAGGGCCGAAGATGAAATGGAAAATAAAAGAAATACCCAACCTCTCGAGGTAATAAGGGAGGAATTTCATCTTTCTTTGACAATCAGTAACCTGCATATATCCCAAACTTTCTTTAATCTCCCGGATGGGACCTCTGCTGTCGCCGGGGTTGGCCAATGGTAATTTTGTGATAACAACCGCGTCTCTTACCCATGCCATAGTGAAACCCTCGCTTTCTTGGGATAAAAATCTCAAAGAGCGAAACCTCCCACGAGGAGGTTAATTAATTAAGGATATACCTAGGGCCACTTTTTGCAACTAAAAAGAACGTATTAACGCTCTTTTTAGTTATAATTATATGAACTTTATTTCATGCCTATCTATCTTCTCCCCCTCCCTGAAGACGAAATCTGCTTCTAGTTTCTTCCCCGTTAAAACGTGGGGCAGCCAGATCTTGTCATCATCCCACATTTCTTGATAAGGGATTTCTTGCCTATCAAACCATTTCGGAAACATTTCCTCCGACTCCGTTGGTTCCCCCTCCCATTTGCTTGCTAAGAAAACGTGAACATCTTGGTTCCATTCTTCTTTATATGGAAAACGAAACCTTAGCAATGCTACTTTTTCCAGGCCATCCGCCACTACTCCGATTTCTTCCCTAGTCTCCCTTATTGTGGCCGCCACAATATCTTTATCTATTGCCGGATCAACCTTACCCCCGACTCCATTCCATTTCCCAACTCCAAAACCACGCTTTTTCATGGCTAAAAGAATATTGTCCTCCTTTAGCAAGAGGCATAGGGTTGCATCCTTCATAATGCTACTGTAATTTATTTTGGGACTCTCTTTTTTTCCACAAACAGCAATTCTCTCCGATAAAATAGATGTAAATTATCTCTAATAGCCCAATGGTGTTAACAACCAAAAGGGCGATAAACCAGGGTTTATCTTTCCTTTGGCCGGCCTTCCATAGGGCGATCCCCTTCCAAATCAATGACCAAATTCCAACCACGGTTATCATTAAAACAAACCTTGGGTTATTCATTAACTCTATCATTTGCTCTGTTGTAAGATTGTATAACATGTTTTTATATTAGATCGAATTTATTAATAACGAGACCAAACTTATAGCCTAAAAATTCGGCGGCCTTACGGCAGAATACCATCCTTTCCGTAAATATCTCAAAATATTCTATAATATGGACGAAGCTGGTGTCTATTTTTAGAGTTAACGTAATGGTTTTTTTCTTCTTATCAACGGCCAGCTTACTTTCTTGCGTTGCATAATTTACCCGATCGTGTATGTCCGTTGTTATATCCTCCATCTTAGTTACGGTTACTCGAGATCGATGAACATCAGATTTATCAGCCAATACAAGAATTGCTGATATTGCTGTGGTAAAGTTCATTTCGTCTTTATCATGATTAGCGATCGCCTGCATTATTCCTGTCAGCTCTTCGGGGCTAAAGTCATTTAGAAAAACCTGCTGGAACAATAGCGGGGCTAAATAATTGTGATTAGTTCTGCTTAAAAAATTCGCCATGTCATGGCAGAACCCAGCAATTGCAGATAACTCCTGCTCTTTTTGGGATAAACCAACATCCTTCGCGATATTCCTCGCGCGGTCAGAAACTAGAGCACAATGCCTCATGCCGTGGTCGGTATAGGACAAAGCCTTTAATGATCTCTCTGTTTGTTTTACATATTCTATAATCAGTGGATTCTTTTTTACCTGAACTAAAGTTAACATGGGTTTAAATTAATTATTTATATTATCATTCTAACACCTTAAAAACCCCGCTTCAACGGGGTTTTAAGGTTTTAATCATTATGACCTCCAAAGTCCATGAATATTACAGTAGGCTCGGGCGCCTATGTTATCTCCCATCATTTCGAATTCTGCCTCCGGAGAGTCACCTGGTTTTAAGAATTTTCTAGAATAGCTTTCTCCATTGCTGCACTCTATCCACTCGATATAGTGCTCGGGATCCATTGGGTGGAGAACACTCCCAACTCTTATCTTTATCTTGTCTCCCTCCCTCGTAACAATCGGGACATGTTTCTCTGACCCCACATCTTCGCTCTTCTCTTCCTGTAAAATCATCGGCTTGCCGCAACAGACCAACTCGCCCCCGCCTGCGAAGAGAACCTCCACAATATTCCCACAGACGCTACAACGATATACTTGTTTTATTGCTATCATATTTATATATATTAACAGCTTTCACAATTGTACTCCTTCCTTTCCCCGTATTCCTGCTTCTTCCCCTTGTGCCATTGGCTAACGGGCCTTATATACCCCACCACCCTAGAATACACCTCACACTGCTGGAAATTATTAAGTACCCTGCTTTTGGCGTAGCAATCATTACATTTAAAAACCTTCACCTTCTCCCCATTGTTATCATAAACCAATTGCACCCCATTTTTTATTTCTTCCCCAGCAAACTGTATTTTTGTTTCGCAGTCGTGACACTTTCCCTCCATTATATTATTAGCATTTGTTACAGATTCCATAAAAATTTACTGTGTATTTATTAATTTTTCCGACCTTTGTTTTTTTATTTTTTAAAATAGAACAATCTTGGCAAAAATCCATAAGGTCGTAGATGCTACTGCACTTTTCGCAAACGAAATGAGCATGAGAGGAAACATTGCCATCATATCTTGAGACCTCGGCCGGAATTTCCTGAATTTCTTTTTTCCCCACAGCATTCTTTAATATCCTATAAACCGTCCCTTTGCTGATATTCGGCACCTTCTTCTTAACGGCAGCATAAACTGTTTCGGCCGATGGGTGGGTGTATACACCCCTAAGATAATCTAATACCTTTTGCTTCTGTGGTGTTTTTCTTTCCATGTTGTTATTAATAATTATTCCTAATTAGATTTTATTACTAATAAAAAGGCGCGTCAATGGACGCGACTGTGGATAAAATATTTAAACTTTGCACGCTGTGTTTTTAGCGCTAAAAACACAGCCACAATAGTTCTGATGATAAAATTTCTTCTTCTCAGACAATTCCTTAGTTTTTTGCCAGAAATCTTTTTTATTAATTCCCAGATCCTGGAATCTCAAAAAGGTCAAACCAAATTGGTTACCAATTTGCTCCCCTATTTTACTGATTAATGCCTCATTTTTTTGAGGACTGAGGAATAGGGTACTGGTGAAATAAACAGCTTCACTTTTTTTTGCGAATTCCGCAACTTTCGAAAGCCTACTCTTGAAGCAGACGTCACATCTTTTTCCTCCCTCTAGCTCTTTTTCTAGTCCTTTGACTTGTTTGAGCCAATTATCATTTTCGTAACTTCCCCCCACAAACTCAACGTCACTCAACTCAGCTAGCCTTTCAACGGATTCCTTCCGTTTGCCGTACTCCTCTTTTGGGTAGATGTTTGGATTATAGAAGAAGATTACCGGATCAAACCTTTCTTTTAACAGCTCAACTAGTGCCGAACCGCAAACAGCACAGCAGACATGAATAATTATTTTTGGTTTAGTTTCTTCCATTAAATTTTCCCATTTTTAATTTCTTCTCTAATTTCCTCTACAAAAGTATTGAAATAGTAAAGATTATGAAATGTAAGTAGTTTTAAAGCAGTGATCTCCTTCGCCCTTAGAAGATGGGAGATGTAGTTTCTTTTGTAGTCCCGACAAACATAACACCCACACTTTCCATCAAGGGGACCTTTATCTGCTAAAAACGCTGTCTTATTTAAATCCATTTTCCCAGTCGAAGTAAAGGCCATTCCACGCCGGGCGTAATGTGTAGGCACAGTACAATCAAAAGTATCTACCCCCTCTTTGATAATAACCCTCATGTCCTCTAAATATCCTATGCCCAGCAAATGTCTTGGTTTCCCTTCGGGTAATTCTTTGACCGTGTATTTTAACATTTTCCCCATATCCCCCTTATCGCTTCCAAATTCTCCACCGATACCGAAACCATCGAATGGCAGATTACTAATAAATTTTGCACTCTTCACCCTCAAGTCTTTGTACCTTCCCCCCTGAACAATTCCGTAAAGTGCCTGCCCCGAGCCTGTCGAATGAACTTTTAAACACATCTCCGCCCATTTATGTGTTTTTAGCAGAGATTTTTTGACGTACTCGTAATTTGCTAGGGGCGAAGTGCATTCATCAAAATTAAAGATAATATCAGCTCCTAGTTTTTCTTGAATTTTAATAGATTCTTTAGGGCCAATAAATAATTCCCTACCATCCACCGGAGATCTAAAATAAACGCCATCCTGGGTAATTTTTAAGAATTTTGGTTGACTACTAATCTTAATAATACTTTTTGAAGGAGATTTTATTACTTTACTAACGTTATGATCCCTACCAAACCCTAGGGAAAAGACCTGAAAACCTCCCGAGTCAGTCATTAATGGTTTTGACCAATTCATGAATTTATGCAGGCCCCCATTTTCTTTTATAATCCCCTCACCGGGCTTCAGATGTAAATGAAACGTATTACAGATTAGAATCTGACTCTTGGTTTGCAGAACTTCTTTACTTTCTAGGGTCTTAACAACAGCCTGAGTAGCAACTGGGACTAAACATGGTGTCTCGATAACACCGTGTTTAGTTTCCAGCAGCCCCAACCTAGCATTACTCTTTTTTGATTTTTTGATTATTCTAAATTTTACCATCCTGAAACTTTATGCTCTAGAGTATAGGCTCCGTTATGATGTGCGAGAGTATAATCTTTCCCGGCTGCATCCTCAAATTTAATATGCCCCCTATGTTTCGCTTCGTTAAAAAACACCTCCGCCTCCTGACGATCAAGATGGCGCATTAAATAATCTACTCCCCCATAAGCATTATCCTCGTAATTAACGTGATGATCGTGAATATGAACTTCTTTCATATTTTTATGGTTGTAATATATCTTCTGTCCGGCCATCAATCGAAATAATAACACTTTTAACCGTAGAAAATTGTTTAAGGGTTTGTGTGATCTCTGCACGGATAGCAGTGACTCTGCAAGACCCACCAGTTGATTCCAATTCCTGACTAAAATCTACATGAGCTACTCCCTTATCATCAATGGTTAGACTCTGAATTTTGACTCCAGAATTAATAACAGTATCAAAGCCGTTGCTTCTTTCAAGATTGTTCGGCCCCTTTAAAAGCTCTTCTAGGGTTGCCATGGCGATTGCTTGAGTTTTGGGAATTATTCTTTCGGTAAAAAAAGTTGGCTTACAGTCTACGGTCGAGTCAATGTTTTTTACAAAATAAAGTTTCACAGTAGATGTTTCCCCTTTAAAACCCACTATTCTTACTGGCAAAGTAAACTCTCTATCATTTTCAGGTAACCCACTTGGATTTTCGTTAGCAAAAACCAACCAGCCATTCTTATCTCCAATTGCCTGAAACTCTAAGCTTGCTTCAAAATTAATAGGCGAAGAAGTCATCCAATCTCCTTTTGCGGTTAATGGAGCTTGCGCCAAGGTAACCGCTTCAACAACCAACCGTACGGTACCAACCTGCCCCTCAAAACCAACCCAGCCATCACCATTAACATATCCCGTAACTTTTAATGGCGAAACAATCTCTTGGTTCTCGATAGGAAAAATAACCACTAGCCCGGCCTTAGGTTTTTGGACATCAGCTGGTTTACTTATATATTTTGTAAGAATTACCAAACCAGCAACGCACACCACTAATACTAGGGTTAGGATCACTAATGCTTTTTTATTCATACATTTATTTAGATAGTTATTGTTTCCCTGCTAATTGGCCGCAGGCGGCCTTAATACCAGAACCAAATTTATATCTTTGAGTCACCTCAACGCCCCTATCTTCAAGTATCTTCCTAAAACATTTAATCCTTTCGCTATCAGATGCTTTAAATATCCCAGTTGGATTATACGAGATCAAGTTAACAAAATGCAGTGGTTTTCTTGTTATGGCCGCCAATTCCTTGGCGCACTTATCGGAATCATTTACACCCTCTATCATAACATATTCAATCATTACTTTTCTGTTAGTTTCCTTTATATATGAGTCCACTGCCGCTAAAATATCCCTTAACGGATACTTCTTATTAACTGGCATTATTTTGCTACGCAACTCATCATTCGGCGCGTGCAAAGAAACTGCTAAGTTAACTTGCAACTTTTCTCCAGCTAGTTTTTTGATCCCCTCTATAATGCCAACGGTGGATATGGAGAAGTGCCTTGCGCCCAATCCAAATTTATCCTCATCATTTAATATTTTAATCGCGCCCAGGACATTGTCATAATTTAAAAATGGCTCCCCCATTCCCATAAAAACAACGTTTGTGATTTTGGCTTCCTTGGTTTTCAAATATCTAGCAAAAAACAAAACCTGTTCGACAATTTCCATACTCGTAAGATTTCTTTTGAACCCCAACTTACCTGTTGCACAGAATGAACAACCCAGGGGGCAACCAACCTGGGAAGAAACGCAAATAGTGTTCCTATCGTCATTATGACGCATTAGGACGGTTTCTACCTTCAAACCATCTCCGAGGGTGATTAGTGCTTTAACTGTTCTTTCGTCTTGAGAAACCGTAGCCTGGACATTTATCCTCAGTGAGCACTCTTTATCTAAAATACCCCTTAAATCTAAGGGCAGCGTTTTAACGTCTTGCCAACTTTCAACAAATTTCTGGAATATGGCCCCACTGGCCTGATTTTTCCTAAAAGCCGGCTCTTTCTCTAGAATTTTATCTAATTTTGTTAAATCCATAACCTATTTTTGCATTGTAACGTGAACGTTGACATATTACAAATTGAAAGTATAATTAATACCAGACAATAAGTTTCATCACTTAGAAGTCAAAAGGTCGTTTCATTCAGTAAAAAGTTATACGCAAAAATGGTTTTCAAAAAATTTGACGATAGTTCTCGCGGAAACTTTGCCCCAAGACCTATGATAAAAGGTGACTGGAAATGCTCAGAATGCGGAGTAGCAATAACAGAGCTCCCATTTGAACCAGCCCCAGACAGACCTATTTATTGTAGAGAATGCTGGTCAAAGAAAAGACCGCCAAAGTTTAGCCGTTAATCGACTAACAAAAACACTCGGCCCTGCGGCCGAGTGTTTTTTTATATAAAAGTTTTATTCTTCCCCTCTAATAATTACAACGAATTCCCCTCTTGGTCCTTCCTTCTTTATGGCCTCTTTGACCTCAGATACGGTTCCTCGATAAATCGTTTCAAACTTTTTTGTTAATTCTCGGCCCACAACGATATTTGCCGATGGAGACATTTCTTCTATAGATTCTAGGGCCTTAATTATCCTGTAGGGAGATTCATAGATTATTACAGAGTATTGCGAAGCTGTCGCTTCTTTAAAAAACTTTTCTCTTTTATTTTTCTGCGGCGGAAAACCCAGGAACAAAAACTTATCCGTAGGAAAGCCCGAAACACTGGCTAAAGCAGCAAGGGCAGAAACACCCGGAATCGGTATTATTTTTGTCGAACCATCGCGCCTAAGTATTTGCTCGATTAACTTGTTTCCTGGATCTGAAATACCGGGTGTCCCGGCATCAGAAACTAAGGCCAACTTTTTCCCCTCTGCTAAGAAATTTATTATCTGCTCAACTTTTAAATCCTTACTATGTTGGTGGTAGGATATTAGTGGTTTTTTAATTTCGTAATGGTTCAACAATTTTATTGTTGTTCTGGTATCTTCGCATAAAATTAAATCAGCCTCTTTTAGGGCTTCTATTGCTCGAAAACTTACATCCTTTAAATTGCCGATTGGAGTGGCAATAATATATAGCGTTCCCATTGATGTAGATTATTTTAATCGAGAAAAATCTCCGCAGTAACTGTTGTATACTGGCCCATTACAAATTACACAGGCTGATTTCATTGGGCTAAGGGTTAAATCAAGTATTTTACCATCGTCCCTTACAAATTCACTAATATTCATTACGATCAAGTCGGGGTTGTTATCGGTGGATGGAATCTCGTCCATCTCGCGAATGTAGCTGTCGTTAATTGTTATCTTACAATCCTCCCTAGTAATGTTCTGGAGATTTTTTATAGCAACTACTGGAGTGGTATGCCCTTCATAGAACAACCAATACTTAACAGACAACAACATTTTAGTATCCGGGGTAGCTTTTGTGGGAACACCGACTTGCTTTTTTATAACCACAATAAAAGAAACGAACACCGCCGAGGCGACCGCTATGGCGATTAACCAAGTAATTATTTTTTCTTTTCTCCGAAGCGCTTGATTTTCAGACGGCATATTGGTTCTATATTACCACTATTTCACAGTGGAAATATAGTTTTCGTAAATGAAGTAAACGACTACGGCCACAAGGATAATAATTAATATAATAATTGTAGCAATCGACATATTTTTGTTGTTTATTTTAATGTTTTCATTATATCAAAAAACGGGGGAAAAGTCCCCCGCTTTTTTACTACGCCTGGAACACCAGGATTTTTCTAACTATTCCAAAGTCTATTTCAATAATTTTACCAAAAGAAAAAAACAATGCAACCCGACTTATTCACACCATTCTTTTAATAATTCATTAACATAATCCATTGGCCCGTCGCCCGTAATAACCACGTCATAAAGTCTTTTATAGTCCTCCAAATGTTCCTCAACTTTTTCATTTAGAAATCCTATTTTTACTAAACTAGAATAATCAAAACCCTCTACCATGTCGACGTCATCAGGGCCGTTTCCCAAAAGTAGCACATTTTTTCTGTTTTTAACTTTGTTATAAATTTCCGGGAAGTTTTTCAAGCTCGTCTCCCCCTTATTCATCGCGTGAATAATCGGCCTTTCTATGGAGATAGCGCTCCCATTACTGTCCCAATTAAAAGTATTCGAAATTATATGGGTATTGCTAAATCTTTTTCCCTCTTCTTTTAAAAGATCCTCTATGGCTTCTCCACCCAGCCCAGATGAGGACATAATAACCAGGGGGATATCGCTTTCTTTTAAAATACTGAAAAATATATCCGAACCTTCCCGGAGTTTAACTTTTCCTGATTTTATTATAGACTCAATATCTTTTTTATTAAGCTTTGATTTTATGAGCAACTCGAAGTGTAGATTCCACCACTCTTCCATTGCCTTTTTCTTGACCTCCCTGGGCACCTCGGGGTCCATTTCTGTTTTATAGTATTTACTATGAAGCGCCTTAGCCTTTTCAGAATAATCTGGACCTAAATAGCCCTCATTATACATTATTGAAAGTAAGGATGGCACTATCTTGCCAGAAACAAAGGCTTGAGTAAGAGTTTGATCAAAATCTGCCAAAACATGCAAATTTGCAATACCATCCTTTTTGATGGCTTTCTTTGCTTTCTCTAGCCCCGCCGGGTCTTTAATAAAAACGCTACTAGCCATATTAAGCACTAGTTTCTTTTTTATATTCTATATATGAGTAAATGGTTGTATAAAACACAGTGAACATAATGGGAACCAGCATGAACCAAATTGCGTAACTTTCGAAAAAGACCCCCAGAATTGTTAACAAACCAGAAATTTTAAATAATATACCACCGATCCTATGGGTTTTATCCCAGACCCTATCACTGCTTAATGTCCACGGCGTCCTAATCCCGATAAACCAATTCCTTTTTGATTTTCCAATAAGTACGCCCGCGTAGTAAAACATTACAGCAATTGCTGGCAATATTGCTAAAAACATATCAAATCTTATTCCTAAATTCCAAAAAATAGTCAGCAGATAGATATAGAGAAAAAATGTGATTATTATAACTATGAATGTATCGAAATACTTCCTAAATTTTTCGACGTTTTCTTTAAAAGGATCGATTTTCGGTATAAACACCAGCAATAGAAATATTAATAGAGAAATAATGGGCATTAAAAATAACCCCCAAAATTTGGACATGTATCCATTTACCTGTCCACTACTACCCCAATGAGATGCAACCGTGTCTGGCATTTGTGGATAAAAGTAAAATCCGATACCGAAAGATACTACGATAACTATCAAGGCAACGATATTAGTTATTTTCATAATTATTTATCTTACTACTTTTAAACCCATGTAATATCCTTGGGCTTTCTTGCAAAGGGGGCACTCATCTGGCGCCGATTTTCCTTTGTGGATATAGCCACAATTTAGACACTTCCATTCGATTTCGCCTTCGCTCTTGAATAATGTGCCTTCTTCTAGCTTTTTAGCCAATAGGTCATATCTTTCAGCGTGTTTCTCCTCTACTTCTGAAATTTCTTTAAATAGTGTGGCAATTTCTTCTTCTCCTTCCTCTCGGGCTATCTTTTCAAATCCAGGATACATTGTTCCAAACTCATATTTTTCTCCCTCCGATGCATTCTTTAAATTTTCCAAGGTATCCCCCAACTCATGGATATCATAGGTATTTGTCATTTCGGCTTTTCCCTTTATCTTTTCTAATTCTTCTTGAGCATGAGCCCTTTCGTTATCGGCCGTTTCTTCAAAGACTCTGGCTATCCAAACCAATCCCTCCTTCATCGCAATTTCGGCATAATAGGTATACTTATTTCTTGCCATAGACTCCCCGGCGATTGCTTTTAGCAAGTTTTCTTGTGTTTTGTTCATATTATTGAGGCACCATCGTGCCATTCGAAATTATTTAATTTTTTATTTACTATCAGTTTATCACAAAAACTACCCAAAAGAACAACCCCTTGACAAACTTCCTCAAAAATTCAACTATAAAACCAATGACGGACAACACCGACTATACAATCGAAGCTGGAGAAGAGATTATAGAAATATGTAGACCCAAGTCTCTAACCAGCCGATTTTCTTCCCTTTTTAGAAAAAGAGTTGCTCTTGTAATAACGAACAAAAGAGTTATCTATAGGGGCCCATTTAAAAACGACGACAAAGAAATACTTCTTAAAGATATAAGAAGTATTTACATCAACGGCAAAGAACTCCGGATTATTAAAGAAGGAACGCACCCAGATTACCAAGATCGGCACGATACATTTATCTCCCGTGACGCGTATATTATCGTTAGCTGGCTCCGACACCCAACCATAGGGATAGCCGAGAAAATAATCAAGAATGAATTAAAAATGGCAGAAGTAGAGAGAACGAAGCAAAAGGACAAAGAATAATCTTATTTAAATTAAAAATCCCCGCATTAGTGGGGTTTTTAATTACCTAATCAATTCCCCAAAATTTCGGATTCTCTTTATTATCTGAGCCAATAAACTTCAAATCTACAAAATCGTTGAAGTCACTTATAAGATGTCCGAGGCCGAATGAGAATAACCATAAACCCATTGCCTGTTTTTCCATAAGGACTAGGCCGATTATCATTATTATTGCTCCATAGATCCAGTGATGTGGGGCCCAGGAAGGATCTTTCATCAACGGATTAATATAACGATCGCCCACTCTCCCGATGAGATAGCCCAAAAAAGCTGATATTAAAATGAATACTACCTGTAGGACTGTCATGGTTTTATTATACCAGTAAAAAAAACTTACAACAGTTAAGCGTGCCCACTATGAATTATTGACAGAAGGATACAAAGCGTATATATTGCAGTTGCACGTTAACAAGGAGTCGAATATGGCAAAACAGAAAAGTGGGTGTATCCGCTGGTTCGTTGAACCAGGGGACGATGATACCAATGGCCGGATCGGATTAATAATTGCCGAAAGAAACGCGTCCGATGTAAGTTTCTCTTCTAATATTCGCTGCGGAGACGGGCAGCCCCATAACCTATGGGAATGTTCTAAAGAATTTCTGTCTGTATTAGAGAAGAGCAGGGTAAGCCTAGGCTTAAACTTTCAGGTTTTCAGACGCTTCAAAGATGGACCGATTCTCAAGTGGAAATTTGTAGACAGAAAAAATCTTCTCACTGCAAGGCAACACAGAGATGCCATACTTAAGAAAATAAAAAGAGGATCCGAAATCCCGCCCAAATCGAAAACTGCCCCCTAGGCAGTTTTTTCATTATTCCCAACGCGCATATCTACTCTCGTTAACCGTAACGCGTTAAGTATTGGGATAAAATCAGTAATAAAGTTATAAGCAGCAGCTTGGATCGGATGTAGCACCCCGATAAAAACTAACACAAGCCCTATTATATTCAAAATCGCCCAAAGTAAAAAATGCTGCCTTACTGTTTGCATTGTTTTATTGGCTAAAAACATTGTCTCTGGAATGCGCTCTAACTTATCGTTTAGCAGGGCCACATCCGAAGCCTCTATCGCCGCGTCTGTACCAATCTTTGCCATGGAAAAGCTGACATCAACCATTGATAAAGATGCAACATCATTTACACCGTCCCCGATCATGGCAGATATGCCACTATTATTAATTTTAAAATTTTCTATGTATCGAAGTTTTTCCTCTGGTTTCAAATTTGCATGGTAATTAGATATTCCCAGCTGATCTGATATTTTCTTCGCTACTCTTTCATTATCACCAGTTAATAGCACCCATGAGCGCACGCCCATTTTTTTAGTTTCTTCTATCAACTTCAAAGAGAACGGTCGCACCTCATCTTCGTAGACTATCACTCCAGCTATCTCACCATTTACTGCGACAATCATTACGCTTAATCCTTTCTCAATTTCCTGATTTATTTCTGTTGCTTGTGACCCAGATATACTTATTCCTTTTTCTTGTAAAAACGACAGCTTGCCAACCAAAACCTTATTGCCATCTTTCTCCGCCTCTAGCCCAGCACCAATGAATTCTAGAAACTTATCTGGAGCAGCAACTTCTCCTATCTTTTCACCCCTTAAAAACTCTGTGATCGCCATACTAACTGGATGATGCGAATTTAAAACCGTGAACCCAACCTTCTCCAAGAAATCCTTTTCGGTGATCCCGTTAAAAATAATAATATCTCTTACTTTGGGCCTGCCATAGGTTAGGGTCCCGGTTTTGTCTGTAATAAAAAACTTAATTTTAGGAATCTTTTCTAGGGCATCTGAACCCTTAATTAAAACGCCCCCTTTGGCAGCTATGCTTAAGGCTATCGTAAAACTTAATGGTACAGCCACAGCTATATCATCTGCGCAGGTTACAAGCAAAACAGATAAAACCAGCCCAAAATTTCTAAAAAAGAAAAATATTATTCCAGCGGAGACAAACACTAAAATTACATACCAAAAGGCAAATTTGTCAGCTATTCTTTCGGTTTTACCTTTTTTCCTACTCGCCGACTCAACCAGCTCTAATGTTTTCTCAAAAAAACTTTCTTTTCCTACTTTCTCTGCCAGCACAAGCAGAGAGCCACTTTCATTAACGGTGGAGCTTAAAACAGTATCTCCTATTTTTTTTGCTTTAAGCTCACTTTCTCCAGTAAGCATTGCCTCATTTACTTCAGCCTGGCCAGAGATGACCACTCCATCAACGGGAATAAACCCGCCAGACTCAATCACGACTTGATCGCCTTTTTTAATATCGGAGATGGAGATTTCTTTTATTTTATTCCCAACCTTTATTTTTATTATCTCTGGTCTAAATTTCAAAAGCCTATCAATGATCTTCTTTTCTTTGGCAGCCGTCCATAGATAGAAAATTTTCGCCCAAGCAAGCATTAAGCAAATAAAAACCGCGGAATGCCACTCGCCCTCGATAAAAGAAATTACCAGGGCTAAACCGGCCAAGGCATCAATGGTTAACTTTTTTTGAAGAAAACCTTTGATAACGGACCAAAAAACCGGCAGAAATCCGACGATTGCCAACCCAATAATTATTTTACTGAAATTAAAACCCTTAACGAAAAAGGGTATTATTAATACCCCCGTAAGCAAGACAATTAAAAAAATGTAGAAAAGGAAACTTAATTTCTGCCAAAATATTTCTCCCCCCATTTTACTCCTGTCCATATATTCTATTTTACCTCTTTATCTTTTTGTATTTGAACCTCCACCCTCCCCCGCCCAGCAACCAGTTTTTTTACATTATCCCATTTTGAAAAAGCCAGAAAGATCACAAGGGTCAAAAAAGCAAACATATACTGTTTATATAGGAAAAATGCTACGGCAAATGCTAGAAAAATTAAAAAGAAAACAATTTTAGAGAACGTGTTCATGTTTGATGCTTCTTAATTAATAATATATTTATTACCTCGCATTGATTTATAATACCAACAAACTGACATAAAATCTACCAAAATAACACATGCTAACTACTATGGTTTCGCCTTCTTCAGCCGTGCATATTCTAATATAATAAACAAGATTATAATAATATCTAAAATAGTTAAAACTAATAACCCGATTGAACCATTAAATATGAAACGATATGCTTGGTAAAAAACAAAAAGCATAAATACAACTATCGACAACGGATAGGCCCATAATCTGCGTTTCAAAAGGGAGTAGATTAGAAAAATTTTAATCACCCCATGAGAAATTAGATACAAACTCCCAAATAATTGAGCGCTGATCGAAAAATTTTGAAAAAAACTTACAATGTGATTTGCGACGAAATCCTTTGGGTCCTCACTAAGCTCCCCCTGCGTCAAAACAAAAACAAAATAGTTAATTTTTTCTAAACTAATTACTGAAAATATTATTCCCCCGATAATCTCCAAAAGCGCGTTAAGCCCCTTTAACAATATGCTCACTTTAAAAAATTTATCAATCGTTGTCCCTTTGATCATATATCTATCTTACCATTATGGAAAAAACAACGTAAACAAAAATCGCCCCTTTGGCGATATATACGTCAACAAACCTTTTTACGGGTTAGTTTATTATCCTAGCTCCTGCCCATATTTAATTTTGGGGAGATTTAAGACCATTGATTGTAACCATTTATATTCTTTTTGCGGTGATAACCGCTTTCCCCGTAAACCTTAGGGGCTGCTTGAGAATATTAAGTCACAATTGCTAGGCTTGGGCTAGCGTGGGCTCTTTTCTCCTTGTATCCAAATATCATAATAATTACCTTTGCGATAAGTGAATACCCTCGACCTTTCATAATTACTACGCGGCTCCAAGAATATTAATTTCGTCGCCCATTGTTCTTCCACGGCCTGATATTTTCTGCATCAAATGTATTGTCGCCAGTCTTTTTACCAATTAGCTTTAACTCAAGATCTTTCCTAATTTTTGGAAAATTAGATTCATCAGTTTTTATTTCTTCTACTTGCCAAACCTTTCCGTTAAAGTCCTCGAGAACAAACTTATCTACCTCCCCAACCTCAACTACCCGGCCACTCAAAAGTCCTTGTTCCGGAGAGACCCAGACATCATCTTTGTTGTAAATAAAATTTTCATAGAGTGGAATTCTCTGCGATAGGAATTCATCAATCTGAGAGTCTAGCCCACCATAATACAACCCGACGCCAAGGATAACGCTAAGCGCGAAACTTATAAGGAAAACTTTGTATAACTCATAGCGATATCCGGTGTAGGATTTTTTAAAATTATAATAAGCGGCCGAAAGAAAAATAATCAAAATAATAATCCAAAAGTATGGAACCGACAGAATAATATCTTTGAGTTCACTTCTATCAAGATAGCGGGCGATATCTCGATCGTAATCCACTATCATGAACAAAATCGTGCTGACTGCAGCGGCCCCACAAACGATAGAAAGAACAAAAAGAGTTAGAATCCCATAATTTTTAAACAGAAAATACCACCTTGGACGAGGTTCAATTTTTTGATCCTGGATATCCTTTGTAATTTTTTCCGAGATTAGGGACATAACATTAGAAATGATTATTTTTCATAATTTTATCTTTAAGTTGTTTCTTCGCCCTAGAGATGAGAGTGGCAACGGTCCCCACTGGTTTTTTAATAATATCTGATATCTCTTTATAACTTTTATCCTCAAGGTACATCAATATAATCACATCCCGATATTTATCATCTAGGCTATCGATAACCTCTGCCAGATCCTTCGCCAAGAATTTATTCTCAATATCCGCGCCAAATCCAGGATCACTTTTTACAAAATCCATTAGAAGGCTGCTGTCTTCGCTTTCAGCAATTTTTGGCCTTGCTTTGAGCCGTCTCAGATGGCTAATTGTTTCATTATGGGTAATGCGATATATCCAGGCGGAAAAACTGAGATTGGCATTATATTCATTCAGATTCTTGTATACTTTTATGAAAGTTTCTTGGAGGATATCTTCGGCGTCTTCTTTTCTAACCCCAGACAACCTGATGATGTATCTCAACAACCTTGCCTCATATCTCTGTATTAGATATCCATAATTCTCTTTTTCCTTCAGAGAGATGGCAATTAATTCCTTGTCGTCCATATCGCTGATATTGGAATTTTCGATGGGCATGGCAAAGGGTAATTATTATTCTAATTTTAGCACAATAGGTACACAAAAGAAGGTCGCTCAAAATAGCTATCTTTGAACAATCGCAAGGAGCCTCGCAATTCTCGAGACTCCTTGCTTTTTTATTAATAGCTCGACCTTTACCTTACAAAATATATACGTCAATCTGTCTTTGATTATTTCAAAAAAAATCAGCCCTTTACGGCTGACACCGCCTAAAAACTTGTATTCAAATCCACCTCCTCAGCATCTTTAATTTCCCCCTTGTGCTTGCCCATATTTTCTTCAGATGATCTAGTTGTATATCCCAAGACAATTCTTTTCTTCTCTTCCATGCTAAGGTCCCTATTATTTATTGAAGGGCCACCGATACATCCGCCATCACAATTAAGTAAATCAAAAAACCTATATTGTGACCGAAAGTGTTTAATATCATCCAAGGCTTTTTTTATGTTTTCAATCCCGTCTGTAATTAATATCTCTCCCTCTCTAAAAAGACTTTTAATATGAGAGGTTGAGGCCAAGCCACCAGAAATAGGATAGATCTTTGTATATTCCCTTATAAAAGAGTCGAATTGGTAATCTTCGGTAAAATCCTCCTCTTTGATCCCCTGCTCAGCAAACATTTGCTTTAACTCTTGGAGTGTTATCACGTCGTCAATAAATTCTTTGAATTTTGGAGCCTCAATGATTTTCTTGGCAAGACATGGAGAGATAAAGACAACCCTATGGCCCGGGTTATGTTTCTTGTAAACTTTTGCCATTGCCACCAGGGGAGAAACAACGGGCATTAAATATTTCACTAGTTCGGGATACTGTGATTGCACAAAAGCCACAACCGTAGGACAAGGAGAGGCAATGAAAAACTTTTGGTCGGGATTATCCTTAATATATTTAGCATAGGCCCAATTCACCATCCTTGCCCCATAGGTAAGCTCCGTCACTTCATCAAAGCCAAGTTTCTTTAACATCCCTATAATTGCGGGATACTTAAAATCTATGGCGAAGGTTGGAGCCAATAAAGCAACCGATTTGTTATCTCTTATTAGATTTATTCTTTCCTCCATTCTATTTCACGAATAGATTACATAGACAATGCCCACCTTTACCAATTTCATCTTTGTGGTAATAGCAGGGGCAAACACTCTTCACATCTATCTCTTTGTTGCCGGTGAACCTTCTACAGGGGCAAGTTTTTTGACCTTGCTTTTTCTCATTCTCCAATAACCCCCTCATTAATCTTTGGACGACTGTTTTATCTGGGTTTAAATTAAAACCACTCTCCTTGGCATAATTAGCAGACCATTCTGCTAGCTCATCCATTTTTTTCTGCATATCCTCTGTTATGGGCGACTGATTATTATTTTCCATTGTTTTTTTCTATTACTTTTTTTAGCCAATTAACAATCTCCCCCTCCGCGAGCAAACCAACGAATCCATCAACGGGTTTGCTATCTTTAAAAATGACCACAGTTGGAATTCTATCAATCCCAAACTTCTGGGCTGTTGATGGAATACCATCAAGGTCCACCTTTAGTAAAACAACCTGATCTTTAAATTCTTCTGCAACTTTCTCGATAATTGGACCCAAAACAGAGCAGGGGCCACACCATGTTGCAAAAAAATCTACCAAGACAAGTTTGTCTGGATTATTTATCTCTTCGTCGAAATTTTGATCAGTTATGATAGTACTCATTTATGTTATATTAAATTTTTATTATCTCCTCCCAGGGTAGGCCATTTTTCCCGAAATGACCATAGGCCGCTGTTTGCTGATAAATTGGTCTTCGCAAATTAAGCTTTTTAATAATTTCTAATGGACGAAAATCAAATTTAGAAATTATCTCCTTACTTATGCTTTCCCCATTTTCATCTACAGCCTCCACCATCAGAGGATCTACCTTGCCAATTGCATAGGCCACCGAAACCATACATTGTTTCGCGTGCCCATTGGCCACAATATTTTTAGCGACAAATCTCGCCATATAGGCAGCCGATCTATCAACCTTGCTAGAATCCTTTCCCGAGAAACATCCCCCACCGTGGGGAATCAGTCCGCAATAAGTATCCACCATTATTTTGCGCCCCGTGAGCCCTGTATCTGCCTCAAATCCTCCCTGGAAAAATCGGCCGGTTGGATTAACTAAAATCTCTACTTCGGAGACATCACCAACAATCGGTTTTATTAACTTCTCAATTAAAGTTTCTTTTATCTCTTCTTGCGATACTTTATCATCATGTTGGGTGCTTACTAAAACTGTCCTTAATTTTCTATTCTCCATTGTAAGTTGCGTTTTGCCATCTGGTCTTAACCATTTAATACCACCCTGCTTCCTTAAATCTTCCAACCCTTTTGCCAAAGCATGCACCTTCACGACTGCCCAAGGCAAGAATTCCGGCGTCTCGTTGGTGGCGTAGCCATACATAATTCCCTGATCTCCTGCCCCACCAGTATCTACCCCCATGGCTATGTCTGGAGACTGCTGAACAATATTAATCAAAAATTTAAGATCCTGATCGTACCCAATCTCTTTATATACCCTTCTTGCTACTTCCTGATAATCAACCTTAGCTGAAGATGTTACTTCACCGCCGACAACAACTAATCCATGCCCACCGAATGATTCAACCGCTACCCTCGAGTTAACATCTTGTGCCAAGCAGGCATCTAAGATTGCGTCTGATATCTGGTCGCAAACTTTATCTGGATGGCCAGCAGTTACACTCTCTACGGTATATGTCTTCTGATTAATTATCATTTATGTGTATTCTTTTATTAATTATTATAATTTATATATCCCCATTTTATCACCTAATAAGTTCAATGAAAATATCTAATTACAACGATCCTAAATCTAGAACATGATCTACCCTAATCTTCTCGACGAAATCTGGTACGTGACTTACTAGGATTAAGGCTCCTTCAAAATTATTTATTGCCTTCGCGATCACCGGGATATGTCTAAAATTAATATGA
Source organism: uncultured Candidatus Saccharibacteria bacterium (assembly GCA_964424305.1). Taxonomy (GTDB): domain Bacteria; phylum Patescibacteriota; class Minisyncoccia; order Minisyncoccales; family Staskawiczbacteraceae; genus JAHJTG01. The sequence continues at coordinate 16,122 of CAYRHW010000006.1, read as the reverse complement.
TTTGTTGGTTCATCTAAGATGAGAAGTCCGGGTTGTTCAAGGGCTATTGTCGCAAAAGCCACCAACCCCTTCTGTCCCTCAGAAAGCTCACCAATCTTCGCTTTTAGAATTTCCGAATTTAATAAAAACCCAGCAGCGTGGGCCCTCAGCCCTTGGTCAGTTCCCTTGCCGTCCATTGCTTTTGAAAGAGTTTGATATACGGTTTCGTTAAAGTCCAAAGTTGAAAAATCTTGCCTATAATAACCAATTTTTACACCTTCTTTAATCTGTTCCCCCTTTGCATGGCCACTGGCTAATTTTTCCAGAAGTGTAGTCTTCCCAATTCCATTTGGCCCGACCAACAGCAACCTTTCTTTTTTATTTATCGTTACATTCACTTTTTTATTAACGAACTTATGATTCTTCGCGATTGCAACAGAATTTAATTGCAAAATCACTCCACCAATATCAGCCTGGCAAGGAATTACAAAATCTCTGATTGTTTTGTCTTCCTGGCCAACCGACACTATGTCACCCTCTAGTTCCTCAATCTTCTTCCTCATTTTCGAAGCAACATCTCTTAGGTGCCCTCCTTTTTGAGCGAAAAAATTAGCTTGTTCCTTTCTGTTAGAGATCTCTTTTTCTAATCTAAAGTTTTTCATACGCTCACGCTCTAACCGTGTTTTTATCTCTTGGACAACCGTAAAATAGTTACCAGTGTATTGATCTACTTTGTGGGAGAATATGTCAAGGTATAAGACACCCTGAGTAAAAGAATTTAAAAAATCTGCATCATGGGAAATGACAATACAGGTTTTAGGATAATCAATAAGAAATTGCGTTAAATGGGCAATGCCTGCCTTGTCCAGGTTATTTGTTGGCTCATCCAATAAAAGTAGATCCGGGTCTTGGATTAGGGCAGAGGCCAAAAGAAGCCTTGCCTGTTGTCCGCCCGAAAGACTTTTAATAATCTTATCATGGGGAACACTAAAATTTGTAATCTTTAGGGCGTTGTCTATCTTAGGGTCGATGTCATGAACTTTTTTAGAGAAACATTTCTCAAAAAATTCTTTTACAGTAAGGTCGCTATCCTCGCGGGGCAACACTTGCTTGGCAGTGGCTATGGTTAAATCATTCTCAATATTTATTGCTCCTGATTCGGGATTCGACTCTCCTGTTATTAATTGAAAAATGGTACTTTTGCCCGCACCGTTTTGTCCCATTAATGTAATTTTCGATCCTCGACGCACCGAAAAATCCACCTCATTCAAAATTGGTTTATTGTGTCCCCACTCAAAAGAGACCTTACTAAATTTTACAATTACATCATCGCTTGGCATGTTCGATATCTTAACTTATTTCCCACCAAATTACTACTATTACTAAAAAAGAGGATGCTATCCCCCGTTGCTCTTAAAAGATACTAAGCAAAACGGCTGATGATAAAGACAAACACCGTGCCGAGCACAGTTAAACCAATTAATCTAAAAGAGCTATGTTTACTATGCGCTTCTGGCAAAATATCACTTACCCCTATATATAATAGAAATCCGGCAAAGAATCCTAAATACCAAACTAAAAAGTGCGGAGGAACGATAAACAGCAAAGTAGATAAAGCTCCTAAAACTGGGGCAACAGCATCTAACAGTAGAAATATCTTTGATTTCTTCAAACTATTATTATTCGCAAGCATTAGGGTTATGGTGTTCATTCCGTCTGTAAAATCATGGGAGATAACTGCGATTGCCACAAGTAAGCCAACGGCTGGATTTATTTGAAAACCTAACCCAATACCAACTCCGTCCATAAAACTGTGACCGATTAGGGCTAGCGCCGAAAAGATTCCCACCTGAGGATGTTTATGAGAAGCATAGTCACCTTCATGGGCATGATGGATAACAATCACCTTTTCTAGAATATGGAATACCAAAAAACCAACAACCAAGGCCACCATTGGTTCTATGGAGTTGAAGTTGTTTTCATTAACTTGAGAGATAATCTCTGGCAAGATCTCGAAACTTACAACCCCTAACAAAACTCCGGCGGTAAACCCCATAATTAGATGCAACTTATTCCTAAACTTAACTGCGAACAAGCCACCCAAGAAGGTGGAGATAAATGTTGCTAGGGAGAGTAGAATTACTGTTGCCATATTGTTTTGATTTTACCAAAAAACCGCTAGAATAGCGATTTTCAGATCACGAAATTTAAAATTTAGTTCGAGGATAATCTTTAAATACCTGTTTTCCTCTCTTTGTCTTAATTTTTACTTTTTCTATTATCGGCAACGAAAGAAGCCAGGTGATTAGTGGGATCCTAAGTTTATCTATGGACCAACCATTATCTTTTAAAAGAGGCCTTTTCTCTTCTTTAAAACGATTAAGCAAACTTATGGTAGTTTGCAATTTTACAGGAGATAACCTGTTATGTTCGGTTAAAAATTCCTCTTTACTGATCATACCTTACAATACAACAATTTATCGCAAAAATCAAGTCGCCTCTCGATACTAGTGTTCGGATATAAGTAGCTTTGCACCACCATCCTTGACCTCCAGGGAGGCCTTCCCGCCTATGGGAAAGGTAATTTGAGGGGCAGTATGCCCAAAGTCAACATTGGCGACTATGGGTAAATTATCTAATTCCTTCTTAGTCTTAATAATCCTAACTAGAATATCCTTTGTAATTTTACTGGTCTTTTGGAACCTACCGATAACGATGCCCCTTACATATTTGAAATCGGGAAGATGTATAACTGATTGCAGGTCTCTATCAAAATGATGAGGCAACGATTCTTCATCATCTTCAATAAACAATACGGAATCCTTTAGGCTTGGAAGATACTCTGTCCCCTGTAGTAAATTAAATGTCCCAACATTGGCCCCGAGTATAGTGCCAGCGGCTTCTCCATTATTAATAATCCAAAAGCCTTCGTTCTTTACGAGATTCCTGTCTTTTTGATTCATATACCAGGCATCATCACTCCAGCTATCACTTGGCTCAATCTTGAATTCCGCATCTGTGAGCAAACATTTCTTAAAATATTCTAGGGTGTAGTCAAAATACAATTCCTGCCCAAAGGTTGAATAATGTGGCCCGGAATAGTTAACCAGCCCGGTCTTGGCAAATATTGCATTGTTGAGGGCGGTGATATCCGAATAACCACAAAAGATCTTTGGGTTCTTCCTTATCAAGTCCCAATCTATGTACCGCAGAAGTTGGTTACAGTTAAAACCGCCTATCACTGTGATAATGGCTTTCACATTCTTATCTCGGAATGCTTCGTGGAGATCTTCTACGCGAGAATTGATACTCGAAGAAACAAATTCGTCCTTCTCTTCTATGCGCTTTCCAAAGGTTAATTTCAGTCCCAGGTCAAAAAAACGCTTGTTTGCGATCTCCCTGTTCTCTTTGGAAATTATCGCCATAGACCTTGAGGGCGCAATAACCCTGACTTCGTCTCCAACTTTTAATTTAACCGGATAGATTGTTTTCATATATGTATATATTAACAAAAAATCGCTCACCCCAACAGGGCAGAACGATTTTTTGTATTACTTTGTCTAGACTAGGATAAGTGTTTAGAAACTAACTTTGTCATCTCAAACATGTCTACAACAGCTTTCCCACCGAAAACAACTTTTAAATTAGCATCGGCTTTGATATTTCTTTTCTTTTGTGGATCCTGAAGATTATTCTTCTTGATGTAAATCCAAAGCTTCTTTACTACTTCGGATCTTGGCATAGGACCTTTTCCTACTACTGCCTCTAATTCAGCAGTGAGCTTTAGAGGCTTCATGAAAGCCGAATTTGCTTTTTTTGGCATATTATTATTTATTTCCGCCAATGGCGGGTTATTAAGAATTAGCTAACCTATGTATTAAGCTTACTATCCACCACTCCCCCTGTCAAATCAATATTACCCAGAAGGCTAGGTTTTCCCCTGCTTAGGGTTACCCAAGCTATTCCCCTCTTGCACCAACCACCTAAGAACTTCATTAACCTGCTTCTGGTTGCGGATGTAATATCTAGCAGCGCTTTTATTATCCTTACCTACCTTTATGCCTACAATGTTCTTAACATTTTTAAACACATCTTCATCTGTTAGCGCGTCTCCAATATATATTGGCAGAAAACGCCTCCCCGACTTTAGTCGTAAATGTTCCAGAATAAAATTAACGAAATCTCCCTTTGTCCAACCGGCCTTCGGGCGCAACTCGAACGTTTTATTATCTTCGGTCAGCGCTAAATTATCTTGCAATACAGGTTTAATAACTTCTTCTACCTCTTTTTCGAACTTTTTAACCTTCTGCTCCCTTAGCATGCGAAAATGGATTGCATAAGTCATTCTCTTGTCTTCTAGTGTCGCTCCTGGATATTTAGATAAAATTACCAAAAGTTTTCTCTTGACTGTTGCCAAGGCTTGCCTAACTTCTTTTGATATCTTGCTACGATAACTTTTCCCCCCAATTTGCCACTCTAACCCATGATTTCCAGCATAAATTAGACCAGCCAAACCAACTTTTTCCTTAAGGCTGGATAACGATCTACCACTAACGATTACAACGGGAAAAAATTTGAGACAATTCACTAAAATCCCTTTCGTCTCTTTGGGCAGACTAGCCATAACCGCGGTCCTGGCGATTGGGGCAAGGGTGCCGTCAAAATCACTAATCAGTATATAGCCACCAGCTACCCGTAGCTGCTTCTTAACGTCTGGTAAGCAATGGTTGAAATATTTCATAAATTAGCCCAAACTTGTCACTGCCTTGATTATTTCCGCTGCCCAGCGATAGATCGTATAATTCTTTACTACATCTCGCATCTTCTTCATTCTTCTCTTCTGCTCAGCCTTGGGCATCAACAGAGCCCGATGGATTGCTTCTGCTGTCTGTTCTGCGCTATAGGGATTAATGATCAACGCATCCTTCAAATCACGGGCTGCACCGGTAAACTGACTTAATATTAAAACTCCGTGTTCATCATTCCTCTCTGCCACAAATTCCTTTGCAACTAAATTCATACCATCATGCAAGGAAGTGATTAAACAGAAATCAGCTACTCTGTATAATAGATTTAACTGCTCATGGGGATAGTGTTCTTTTAACAGGACGATGGGGTGCCAGCCGTTACTCTTAAATTTCTGATTTATTCTCTCGGCTTCGGATGTAACATCTTCGGCAAATTGACGGTATTTTTCAACACCCTCACGAGTGGGCGGCGCTATCTGTAGAAAAGTAAATTCTTTCCTAAATGAAGGGTATGTATCAAGAAAGAACTCTATACCCTTAAAACGCTCTAAAATACCCTTTACATAATCCAAACGATCGACACCTAATCCTACATACTTGGTCTTGATGTTAAATTTATCCAAAATTTTATGTTCCTTCTCTTTATCAATTACTTGGTCCTTACCATCTGTGAACGAAACACTTATTGGAAACGTTTTAACATAGGTAGCGTGACTATTACGAGTTATCGTAAATTGTTCGTAATCAATGAGTGATTCCACTTCTTTTCTAACGGTTTCGATAAAATTATTACCATATAACTGGGTATGAAAACCGATCACGTCTGCCCCAAGCAGCCCCTGTAATATCTCTTTGCGCCAAGGACAAATACTAAACAATTCTGGACTAGGCCAAGGAATATGCCAAAACAACCCAATCTGAGCATCTGGCCTGATCTTTTTTATCATCTTCGGCAGAAGCGCGAAGTGAAAATCTTGAATAAGTATTAATGGCTGAGGAACATCTTTAATTTCTGCCAACAAGCTCTGGGCGAACTTACTGTTCACAAGTTGATACTCTTGCCAATCTTCTTTCCTAAATATGGGGCGTGTGTGGGCCATAAGACATAACGGCCACAGCGCCTCGTTGGAGAATCCCAGATAGTAGCCACGTATATTTTTCTCTGTTAACCAAACACGTTTTAGCGTGTATTTAGGATCATCTGGTGGCACCATTATCTTGTCTTGGCTATCTACGGTCAACTTATCCGCATTGCCACTACCATGGGCCAACCAGACCCCTCCACAGGCCTCCATTAAAGGCTCCACCCCGGTGACCATACCACTAGCGGGTATTTTATAGGTTATTCCGTTTTTATCTTTTTCATGGATAAATGGTTCCCTACTAGAAACCGTGAATATTATCCTATCTTTCAAAAAAGCCTTGGTGAATTCTTTTAAACGTTCTTCTGTCCACGGCGTATCCGTTTTTTCTAGCCTTAAACGTGCTTCTTCGCTGGCGGTTGACCTGGCTCGTCGTAAATTTGTCGAAAGCTTATCAATCTCACTGGCCAATGGCTTAAAAAGCCATTGTTTCTTTGCCTGATCCAACCCATCTTCTGAGTTATTCCCATGGGCAGATCTGAGTGATCCAATGATAGAAGACAACGGTTTCACAATTATCCACTTTAATGCCAGGGCGCCAATTAATGAAAAGAAGATAACCTGAATTAATAACTTAATTAAACTATTTTTCCAAATCTGAACTATGGCTGCGTTGATATAGTCGGCCCTCTGGATAACTACTAACGCCCCTACTACCCCACCAGCATCGCTATGAAGTGGCTCGGCGAAGGAATAAATTTGGCTGTTATCAATTTTATCAAAACTACCGGATGGTTCATCGGAATCCATAGCTAAACTAGGAACCTCGGAATCACTGGGTAATCCTTCGGGCAACCCGGCCGAAACTGTTATTATCTCCCCTTTGCTATTGTAGATAACTATACCAATGATGCGTTCCTTATTAGCGAACTTATCAACAACCTTTTGTAACTTATCTGTTGAATTCGTCAGATAATAGGGCTCAACGGATTCCTTTAAACTTTCTGCGAGCAGCATTGTACGTTGCTCAATATCACTAATTAACGAGTTTCTTTCCTGTTGCACTTGAACCAACGTAAAACCAAGGACTATAATACTAGCCGTTATGGCTACTCCCCCTAGAATCGCTAAAAATTGCTTCATATTTTTACATTTACGTAAAATAGTACGGCGAATGCGACCCTCGGATAATGCGTCTATAGTAGCAGAAAATGAAGCTTTTTTCAACTGTGGCAATGACCCTAGAGCTTACGGCATAATTAGCAGATCGAAAACATGGCGGGGACACATCCGATGCCCTCAACGGTTGTCACCACCAAAAAATCATAATTTACTTAATACCACACACATTTTTAAGGGCCAGAAAATCATCTGCTGTCAATTTTTGATTTCTTCCTTCATTAAGGTAATACATAATCGCTTTTGGATTATCAAGATGCTCCAATCCCAATGCATGCCCAAGCTCGTGAGCAAGAACCCTCAAAAGTTGGTTCGTGTCGTTAAATTGGAAAATATTGATTTCCGCTCCGCTCCCATCACTGACATATTCCCCCTCTTTAAACTCTTCCCCAGTCGACGAACCAACTTTGTTATAGGTCCCCACCTGAAGATTAAGTTCTCCGGCTAATTTGTTAAGAACCACCTCCGTCAATTTTATATTATCGACCAGTCCATTTAAAGAATCTTCGGCTTGGTTGATAATTACGACTTGATTATTTAAATCAATCCTTCTTTGCTCCAACGCATTACGTTCTTCCCTCGGCGCTCCGCCGTGACTATTCCAGTAATTCACATCTTTTTCAAAAGCATTCTTCTCTGTAGTGTAGGTTGCGATTAAAATGTCCAATCGTGATTTTGCACTATCATAGGAGGCAATGAACGAATCATACCTAGCTTTTAGTGCATCGTAGGATGCCCGAGTGTCATCAATAACAATTCCCATCTTTTTTAATGCATCCGTAGCCTTCTGCCGATAATCATAGACAAGGCTTATCTTTAAGTCTCCCGACGGCGAATATTCAAACAACTGCTTGCCAATTGGTAGCTCCCATATTTTTTCGGCTTCCTCAATCTTATTTAATAATTCCTCTTCCGTTAACCCAAAGCGCGGGTCAAGGCCTACAATGGAATACGTTATTGCCCGTTGGCAGGGCTGTATCTTATACTGGATCCCCCTAAGGAAACTACCAATTTCTTCCCTATAATAGTAGCCGACGCCTAGAAGCAATAAGACGATAAATGCATTGACAAAAAATTTAGCTCGAAATAATTTCATACCTTTATCCTATATTGTCCACCTAAAACTCGCAAGCCAGAAGGAACCACAAAAAATCGTGGGAAATACCCCCATATGGACAGATTCATCGCCCCGTTGTAAATTAATATTAGATCTTTTATAGGGAGTAAATAACATGCCAACGGTAGAAGAGAGCGTATGGAAGAGCGGCGATTTTTGCAGAACCTACAGAACTAATGTTAGAATTTCGACAAATGATATCCACTACGGATACCTCTCTCCCGGCGAGCGCGACCTACTTCTTCTGGGCGGGCCACTGGGACTTAATGGAAAACGAGTTGTAGAAATTGCTTGTGGAGCAGCTCAAAACTCCATAACCATAGCAAAGTGGGGTGGAAACTCAGTCGGCATTGATATTTCTGAAGACATGATCCAGGCAGCAAAAACTCTCTCTGCTAATGAGGGGGTCTCCATTGAACTTTTTTGTGGCAATGCCAATGAGCTGACCGCCATTCTCGGAGACAGAAGATTTGACGTAGCGCTTTCGAGCTATGGCGTAGGGTTCATCTGCCACGACTATTTCTCTCTCTCAAGCTTCCTGGGGAGGGTGAATATTATCTTAATTCCTGGTGGAACTTTTATCTTTTGCCTAACTCACCCCAGTCAATTTTTTCCAACACCGAAAGATGTCACTAAAGAGTGGAGCGAGGCCCAGCTCTCAATCGAAGAAGTAACTAATGCCCTTTCTGTAAATGGCTTTGCCATTACAAAAATCGTTGAGCAAACTACCACCAACCCCTCGCGAATGCCGATAGAAGAAAAAGCAAAATATCCCTATGAGCCGCTTATTCTCTCCCCCGATTTTGATAAATTTACTCTCACACCGCACACAATTATTTACGTAGCAAAAAAGACCCGATGAAGGTCTTTTTTTCTTATATAGAGAGTCCCGGCTAGGCGCGCTTAGAACCATAGATTGGGGATAATGATGATAAAATTATGCTTTTGGTGGCAAATTTATTTGAATGCAAATGACAAAAGCACAATAGTCAAGGCGTTAAGAATCACCAATGCTGCCGCTGTTTGCAATTTTATTGGCAAGGGATTAATTAAAATGTAAACCGTGTAGATTATTGCGACAATGGCCGCACCGATGAAATTTCCTTTTACCATATTCTTATATAATTATTATATTAGTTTATTAATTCTAAAAATCTTAGTCAACCGAAATCCATTTCAACAAAAGGTAGCTTCTGGGCTATCTGGGAAACTATTTTTCTACTTTTCTTTTATTGCCCCAGTAATAAAATATATTGCGGTCACAATGAAAAGTATCCACCAAAACCATAATAAACCGACGAGATAGTCATAAAAATAGACGGTTAAAATAATGCCGAGAGAAATGAGGCATAATTTTATCAAACTAACCTCCCACCAACGGAACGTCCACGTTTTAAAGATGTGCATAATTATTTAAATTTAGGTTCATAATATTATTTCATTCTACCAAAAAATCGCCAGAAAGCGATTTTATTAGCTCTGCATCGGGGGTTGTTGGAACCAAAATAAGGGTCAAAGATGATATTAAAACCTGGTTTATGGTAAAAACTTAAAATTAGAAATGACTTGCTCGAATCTTGCATCAATATTTTTTCCATTACTTTCGTTACAGGAATAGGAGAAAACATAGGTTTTCCCATTATTCTGTATAAAGGCATACAAATCCCTGGGATGAGTGGGTCTCCGTACCTTTTTCCATATAAAACCATTTGAGGTAATATCAACGACCAAACTTCTTTGAATTTCACCTGCGCCAAAATAATCTGTTAGAGTGACTTGTCCATCGATACAATCTATATTTACTTCTTCATCCGCATCTTTCTCTGATTTAATGGTGAACAACACAGAGTATGGTGGAGTTTTTGTTGCAATCGTCGACATTTTCCAATCAAGAGGATATATCATTTCAAACTTATAATAATCGTTCCTATATTTATTACCGGCTACTTGTTCTTCGTTCGTTCCCTTTTTTGTTTGAAAGAAAAGAAACCAACCAACGAATAATAAAACTATTATCAGAAAAACGATTATTAGAAATGTTAATATTTTTTTCATAAGTTTTATATATTATCCCATATTATCAAAAAACCACCTCAATTAAAAGGTGCTTTTGATGGCTCCGAACGCTGAATCTTGATCCGCCAACTGTCCGCTACGAACCCCGACTAGACATGCAATAGACACTCGCAAGGCTTTTGTTTCAAAATCACCTTCTGTTCACCAATAGTATTGACGAATACGCGCTGACTTCCGGAACCTGTGGCGAATTTTTTATCAAGCAGAGTGCGATGCTGGTATCCACGGCGAGCGAATTCCTTTACGAGCACCTCATGTCGCAGATAGAGAGCTTTTTGTTTTCCAACCCAGCGCAAGGTCTCCGGGTGGCGCGAATACCCTCCCCTGCCATTATGTTTAGTTAAAATATTCCAAAGTCCGTGAAGTTCGCGATGCTCGGCGAGCAAATGCTTTCGACACAAATGTTTTGGATGTATATCCCATACGCGCATATTACTTATTTAAATACGTGATTGTCAGTTGCAAAACGGTCGCAAACGAAACCCAGAGTAAGTAGGGGATGTTAGCATAGACGACCCAGCGCAAACCGGACGAAACGTGCCAGATTGCGTAGAGCGCCCAGACGAGAGTGCCCAGAACAAGCAAAATATCAATCGTGGCGAGAAGATTGTTTCTCAGCCCAAACTGCAATGGCGTGAAGGCGAAATTAAAAACGAGATTGAGTATAAAAGGAAGCGCTACAATACGTGTAAATTTTCCTGTGAATGTTTTATAAAACACGGCACCAAAAGAAACCACGATAATCGCATACAAAACCGTCCACACCGGCCCAAAAAGCCAACTAGGCGGGGCCCATGTTGGTTTAATTAGTTGTGAGTACCAGTTATACGCGTTCATATTTTTTTATTTACCATTTAATATTGTTAATTCTATCAAAAACCCACCCCAATTAAAGGGTGGTAATTTTGCTCCGCATCGTGAAGGTTGTTGGAACTAAGATAAATCCACTCATAAAAAATAATCCTATTTAGACCTCACTAATTACGTCAAATCCCTTAAAGCTACCCGTGATTGAGAGGCCTACTGCTTTCTTCGCAATTTTTTTATCTTTTACCTGTTTGGCTACCTGATTCAAAGTTGCTCCAGAACCCACGGCATCATCAATAAGAAGAAGGTTATTATATTTACCCCCCTCTGAAAGCACAAGAGTTTTTCTAGCGTTTTCGATACGATCTTCTAACTTTGATAGGGTTTTTTGCGGGACGATAATCTCTGTTTTGATTTTTTCGATCTTTATACTTTTAATACTGAGATTAAGTTGTTTTTCGAGTTCCCGCATAAATTGGACATCTCTTTTTACTGTCCATGGTATAAAACCGACCGCATCAATATTAAATTTCTTGATCAATGCATTAATTTTAGGTTTTATCTCTTCCACTATTTGTTTGATTATCACCCTGTTACCACTCTGCTTCCCATAAAGCAGAAGCTGACCCAACTTTGTCTTCCCAAACCTTTCTATGCTATAGAAATCTAGATAAAATATTTTATCTAGATATACCTCACTAAATGTATTACTAAATTTCTGCATCCCATCGATTAAACCACCCCTTTTAAACTTACTGTATTTGAGAAGAGTTTTTATATATTCATCCGCAGTCTTAGGAACATCTAGATTATTTTTATTACACCAATAATTAAAACCCGTAAATCCATCTTTTTTTTCTCCGCTGGGAGTAATGATAAGATAGTTTTTTTCGATTATGTCTTTTTTTGCAGAATCGATAATCTCATTCTCCCTATCCGGCTTTTCTTTCAGCAAATAAAAAACCTTAGGTGGTCTACCAACCTTATCCAGGACATTATGCTTAAGCATTTTGTTAATATGCTTATATACTGCACTCCTATTTATCCCAAGGTAATCGACCAGCTCATTAACCGTTGCTTGTCTTTTCTTCTGTATATATTCAGCTATTTTTTCAACTGTTTTCATAAATTTTTCAATTAATATATTAAGGTGGACAATCGACTGTATACTGTCCACCTTTTATATTACCACATACTTTAAAAAGCAAAAGACACCCAAATGGGTGTCCAGCCTTGCTCCGCATCGTGAGGGTTGTTGGAACCAGGACAAGAGAGAAAAGACGTTAGGGCTCGTTTGGTTCTACAGTCCCACCATTTTACTTAAAAACCAAAAGAGGCAACCCCCTATTCCCCACATTGGTATAGAAAGCAAACTTGTATATCCGCCCACACTCAGCCTTTTATATTCCCACAATTTTTTATTAAGTGTTTTATGGTAAACAAAACCCAATATATATTCGAGAACAAATCCAAAACAAGCACTTACTAAAAATAATGCTAAAATTTTACTATCAATTAAATAGGCGAATGCTAGAACTCCTATAATGGGAAACAGAATAATTGCAAAATACTCGCTCCAGCGAAATATTTTGGTTTTCCTACCGTATAAATAGGCGAGGTAAAGACCAATAAAATCGAATATAATAATTATAGAACCTAGAAAGATTATTTTATCCATATTAAATTATTTTACCAAAAAACCACCCATTTGAAAAGGTGGAAATTTTGCTCCGCATCGTGAAGGTTGTTGGAACCAAGATGAGGGAGAATAATGGCATTCGCCTACCGAACCTAAGTTGAAGGCTATTTTATTTAACAAGAGAAAGTAGTTTATCTAATTTGATATTAATCAATTCGGCTTCTCCTATCTTTTTAATTATGGGCATAGTAATTTCGTCTCTTAAAACTTTCTTGTCGTGCAAAATAGATCCCCAATCAACTATAAATCCTTTAGTCTCGGGAGATATACCTAACCCTCTAATAATTTCGTTGAGATGGCTTATTACTTCTGGTTTAGTTTTTCCCAGTTTTTCACCAAATTTAAGCTCCTCTATCATTCCTATCAAAACAGCTTGTCCATGACTTAATTTATATTTAAGCTCAAGTGCATGGGCAACTGTATGCCCAAAATTCAAGATTTGTCTTATCCCGCTGTCTCTTGGGTCCCTAGAAGTAAAATATTCCTTAACCTTAACGGCTTTAGAAATTAATTCCTCTATGGTAGGTTTCTCTTTTAATCCAATGAGGCTATGAGATTTTAGAATATCTAATATTGTCGGGTCTTTTATTAAACCTGCTTTGATTATTTCTGCCAAACCATCCACTATCTGCGACTTATCTAGAGTTTTTAGAAACCTGACATCAATTATTATATTTATTGGTTCATAAAAAGACCCTACCTGATTTTTATAACCTCCAAAATTTATGGCGGTCTTGCCACCAATGCCACTATCAACCTGGCCCAAAAGGGTTGTCGGGATATTTACATAATTAATTCCTCTTAAATAAATTGAAGAGGCAAAACCAACTAAATCAGTTATTGACCCACCGCCCAGAGCAATCACAAGGCCCTTCCTATCCAACCCACTCTCGGTGAAACTATTTAATAGATCCCTTAGAACACTCCACTCTTTTGCCTCCTCCCCGTTGGGAACCTGTATTACTTTAATATCGGACGATATTAATTCTTTTACCTCCGTGATTGCCCAATCTAATTTTGATATTAGATAACCCGAGCTAATTAAAACAACTTTTGAGGGTTTCTTCTCTTCTAGTGTCGCCTTGATTGATTTAAGTGAATTACTAATAATTACCATGATTAGATTATATCAAAAAACCCGAGGAATTACCTCAGGAAATTTTGCTCGCTAGGTGGGACGATTTTAGAATATTTAATTGGGAAAAAACATTCCCTAATCCTGAGCTTATTACCTCCCAGACAAAGCAGTTACTATTTTAGCTTAGTCCCCCTACCCTGCAATTCATCATTGTTTTATTACAGCTTTTTACAAATATAGAATACTGATGGATGTTTTCTTATATCCTTTTTAGACATCTGTAAACTACCATTGGTTTCAATAACCTTGAAACCGGATAGCTTTATTTGTTTCTTAACCTCTTCAACCGATGAAATATGGATATACTGTTTTGTTTTATATGCTTTATTACTATCGCCCGTTTCTCTAATAAAAAACCTATCGCCAAAATCTATTTCATCGATTTCAAATCCCAATGGTTTTAGAATATAAAATCTTAACCACTGCCAAACCCAAAAAAGAAAATGCCCGCTAAACCAAACTCTTGGGTGAGCAGTAAAGATACAAGTTCCATCTGGCTTCAAAACTCTACGCATTTCTTTGAGCGCCTTTAATCTTTCTGCTTTATCGGGAATCTGTGTCCACCCTTGATTAGAAAATAACAAATAGTCAAAATAATCGTCGTTAAAATTAAGCTTCGTGGCATCACCCACCCTATAATCTATACTTAGATTTTTTTCTTTGGCTATTATCTTCGCACTTTCAATCATCTCTGGGACAATATCTACGGCTATAACTTGGTAGCCTCTTTCAACCAGTGGGATAGTAGTTCTACCCGTGCCACAACCTAAATCTAAAACCTTACTGCCACCCCTAAAGTATTCGGAGATAAAATATTCTTCGCTATCCCAAAGACCATTTTTTGCTAAATCAGAATACCTGCTTTGTGCATTTTCTCCAGCGAACTCTTCTATCACAAGTTTTTTTAATTCTTCTTTTTGCATTAAATCATCGTATCAAAAAACCACCTCAATTAAAAGGTGGCTCTTGATAAGAATTGACACGAATTGATGGCTCCCCCTGTGCAACACGCTTAGAACCATAAACTGGGAGCTGATGATGGTAGAAATGAAAAGCTTAAACCTTGTAGCTTGATAGTGTTTTTATTTTTTGGTAAGGTGGCGTATAATAAAAATAGATAATAGCTAAATATAAAAATATGGATATTCTCAATACAATAAACGCCATTATAGTAGGAATAGGGATACCCACAATTATCGGTGCCACAATTTATATTGGGAAAAAATTGCAGATTTTGGATGATTTAGCACCAATTAGAGAAAGATTCGCTGTTATAGAATCAAGGGTAAATGACCTTTGGCAGGATAGAGTCGCACCTGCTCATTCGCCCCGCCAACTTAATGAACGAGGTAATTCAATACTTGAAAAAAGCGGGATAAAAGAAATAGTTGATAGCAAGAAAGAAACTCTTTTGGGAATTATAAGAAAAAAAGGTGCTACCAATCCCTATGACGCCGAGGCAATAATTCTATCTGTAATGGCAGACTTACCTAATCATTGTCCTGATGTCATTGAAAAATTAAAAACAGGGGCATTTAATTCTGGTGCAAGTATGAATGATGTCCTTTTGGTGGGTGGGATTTACTTGAGAAACCTTACTTTTCCTGAATTGGGGTTTAAGGTTGAAGAATTAGATAAGCCTAAAATCTAAAATTAAACTGTAAGAATAAAACCAAAGACATCCTTTTTAGGGTGTTTTTTGTTGTTTTTTAAGTGAGAAGTGATAATATTTGATTATATGGATGAAGAAAACATAGAATATTTCAATCAAAAGAAGGAAGAAGCAAAAAACATATATAATTCACAAAAAAGTATTTATAATCCTTATTTTAAGGAACAGATTGTTTTTAATTCAGACGGATTTCATCATCTGCAATTTTCGGCGAGAAACGAAAGGAACAAGAGAGAACAGCTTCTTAAATTTAGTCTTTTGCCATTAGCTGTTAAAGTTATTAGAAATTCGGGAACGCTTCAAGAATATAGAAAAGAATTTATTACTATTGGTAAAAAGGGTAAAGATGGCTTCACTAAAACAAAAAATGTTGAGTATTGGGCTTTTATTGCAATAATTGGCAATTCTCCGATTAAAATTCGTGTAATTTTAAGAAGGGTGGGCGATGGCAATATCACTTATTGGAGCGTAATGCCAGACTCAAACCTAAAAAGAGGGCAAAAACTATATACCAAGGGCATTGAAGACGAATAGAAACAAAAAAGCCGTCCGAAAGACGGCACTTTTGTTGTGCTTGCCTTCAGCTTAGGAAATCCTTAGCTGAACGGGGCTTTCGCCCACAAGC
>CAYRHW010000005.1:0-72895 GCA_964424305.1 uncultured Candidatus Saccharibacteria bacterium | reverse complement strand
CGGATCTTGCCAAGCGGGGATTTAACAATTCTATAATTTCAGAAGCTCTGGGCCATAGCCAATTATCGTCATCATTCCAATACACTCAGATCCAAAATGAAGATTTAGAATTAGCCTTAAGAAAAAGGCTGAGATAGTGGCATTTTTAGTAATTTTTTGATAGAATTATAAATCGTTATTAAATTATAAAAATATGATTTTATTAAATATCTTGATAGCCTGTTTTTTAATAAGCTTGTGCGTATGGGTAGCTGTTATGTTTTTATTTTTTAAGAAAGAAACACTCTCCAAAATAACAATGTTTTTAGTTTCTCTTTCTGCGGGAGCCTTAATAGGCGGTGCCTTTTTGCATTTATTGCCGGAAGCATCTGAAGGGATGGAACCAGATAAATTATTTTTTGTGGTGCTGTCGTCTTTTGTCGGCTTCTTTTTGATAGAAAAACTATTTCACTGGCGACATTGCCATAAAGAAAATTGTGAAGTTCATTCATTGGGTTATATGAATTTGGTTGGGGACTCCATCCATAATTTTATTGATGGATTAGTAATCGCAAGCGTCTTTTTGGTTGATTTCAAACTAGGAGTGATAACAACACTTGCCATAGCTTTGCACGAAATACCTCAAGAGATTGGCGACTTTGGAGTTCTTATACACGCAGGGTTTAACAAAACAAAAGCATTAGTGTGGAATTATATAGTTGCGACCACGGTTATTCTGGGCGGAATTATTGGATACTTCGCCGCTTTTTATATTGATGGCGCAATAACATATCTTCTGCCAATCGCCGCAGGCGGATTTATTTACATCGCCGCTTCCGATTTAATGCCGGAAATAAGGAAAGAGAGCAATATTAGAAAATCAATTATATCTTTTGGTATATTTTTATTGGGAATTATTATAATGTTTGCTGTAAAGTTTTTAGAATAATAAAAAATTTGGCGTTAAAATTTAAGGAGGACACATTCCTCTTTTTTTGTTGCCTATTGACACGCGTATGATTATGGGTGTATATTCAATATAGAGGAGTAAAAATAAAAGTCGTTCCTCTTAATATTAAAAAATAATTATAAAAAATATGCCAAAATTAGATGGAACAGGTCCTTCGGGACAAGGCCCAAGAACGGGCAGGGGAATGGGTAATTGCGGAGGCGGAAGAGGATTAGGCTGGGGTAGAGGATACGGTTGCGGATGTGGAGGAGGATTATTCGGAAGAATGTTTTACACAAAGGAAGAGAGAGGTGAATTATTAAAAGACAGAGAATCAATGTTAGAAAATGAGTTGAAAGCAGTCAAGGAAGAGTTAGCCCAGAAAAAGGTTCAAAAATAAAAGGGAAACAAAACCCAGTTTTTTTAGAAAAGGACTGGGTGGTTTTCTTTAACCCAATGAAAGAAAAAATATCTATAATTTCAATACTGGTAAATGCTTTTTTGGCAGGCGTTAAAATAGCCGTTGGATTTGCTTCTAATTCTTCGGCAATTTTAGCTGACGGATTTCACTCTTTTACAGATATTTTTTCTTCAGCTATTGGTTATTTAGGAATTAGAGCTTCAAAAAAGCCGGCTGATGAGAAGCATCCTTACGGTCATTTTAAGTTTGAAGTATTGTCGGGCGCCGTAATAACCCTGATCCTTTTTGCAACCGGCATTGTAATTATTTATAAAGCTTATGAAGAATTTTTGAATCCAGCTATTGTTGGATTTAGCTATTTGGGTTTTATAGTGATGGCGTTTTCTGCCGTTATGAATGAAGTGATGGCAAGAATAAAAATTAATTTTGGCAAGAAGGAAAATTCTATTTCTCTGCTTTCAGATGGCTTTCATTCAAGAATTGATGTTTTTACTTCTTTAGCTGTTTTTGCTGGATTATTTTTAAATAAATATTGGATTTACGCAGATTCAGTTTTGGCTTTTCTGATCGGACTTTATATTATCAAGGAATCGTTCACCCTCGGAAAAGAAGCCATAGATTCTCTGCTTGACGTTTCTGCAGGCTCAGAGCTAGAAAAAAGAATAAGAGAGATTGTAAGTGCGCAAGACATTGAATTATCTGATTTAAAAACTCAAAAAAAGAGCTCAGCCATAACCGCTAATTTGGAAATTAAATTGCCGAGCAGTTTAAAGGTGGATGAAGCAACAAGTATCTCCGAGGTTTTGAGGAAGAGGTTAATGGCAGGAATAGAAAATCTTTCTTATGTCGCCATACAAATAAAAAGCCATGACGTTGAAACCGGATTTTATAAACCAGCTTTCGGTAGAGGATTTGGATGGCAAAGGAAGGGTAAGTTTAAAGACGAAATTGAGAAAGCGGAAGGCAAGGGGCCTGGAGGATTTTGTGTTTGCCTGGAATGCGGATATGAAATTCCTCATCATGCAGGAACGCCATGTTCTTCATTCCAATGTCCAAAATGTAAAATTAACTTAGAAAGAAAATAAAATAACATGAGAATAAATAACAAATTTTTATTTCTAATTTTCGGCATAATTGTTTTGGCAATAGTTTTATTGATTATTTTTTATTTTAATTTTGAATTTCGAAAAACAAGTGTAAAAACAGACGGGATTATGATTCTTATTGAATCTACGAGTGAACCGACAGGGCTGATTGCCATGGCGACAGAAATGAAGGAAAGAAATATTTACGGACTTTTAATGGTTACTCCTGAATTTGTTCAAACAAATTGCGAGGAAGTAAAAAACACCCTTAGCCTCAAGAACATAGAAATTGTTGCAGCGAATGTCCAAGCGCCTTTTTGGGATATTCCCTACGAAGACCAAAAAGCAAGAATTGTAAAAATGTTAGATGAAATTGAAGCGTGTACTGGAGTGAGGCCAAGGATTATTTCGTCTCGTTATATGGCTTCTGATATGAACACTATACAAGTTGCAGAAGATTTGGGGATACCCTATATTACTGCCAGAGGCACAACGGGAGATAAGGCTACGGTTTATCAACCAGAAGGTTATAACGTAAAAATATTATCTGTTTCTAATATCCCGTTGGTGACTTTTGAATATGGAAGTCTTTGTGATTATTCATTTTATGAAAGATCGGGCACTCCAAATGACATGAAAGAAGAATTGACTAGAGCAATTGAGCCGTTAACATCCAAGGAGAAAGCATGGTTTGGGCAATATTCTAGAGTAACTCCGGTGTCACATACTTATATCGGAGGTAATTTAAAACAATGGAATGATATGTGGATTGATTTTTGGGATAACGCTGATATCAATTGGGAAAATTTAGACGAATTTATGGAAAAATCGGATTGGACTATCCCTCTATGGCAAATTCCGACAAACAAAAACAATCCATATACACAAGAAAAAATTAGACCGCTTGTTCCTTATGAGCAAGAAGAGAAGGTAATTAACATTTGTAAGTAAAACTTTATGACAAGACCAAGACTTTGTAGAAGAATAGAATTTAATCCAAATATAACTTATTTCAAACCTCAAGGAGTACCGATAAGAGAGCTAGAAATAGTTGAGCTAACTACAGAAGAGGTAGAGGCTTTGAGATTAAGAAATATAAAAGACTTAGAACAAGAAGAGGCGGCGAAAAAAATGAATACTTCCCAAAGCACCTTTCAGAGAATTTTATCTTCGGCATATAAAAAAATCACAGAAGCTTTGATAGAGGGAAAGGCCATTAAGATAATAAAATAATTTGACACGGCCTCTTGCCGGAGTATAATTAGTAAACAAGATAGAAGTACTAGTTTTTAAGCAACAATCTTTATTTTGGGGACTGCGAGAAACATGGGAGTAGACATTGTAGATTAAGTGTCAAAACAGCCCCGTTAACGCGGGGCTGTTTGTTTAAATTTGCACCCGTAAAAATGTAGTGGTAATATGGGGTTATAAAAAACTATATAATTTCTATGGAAGAACAACAAAACGCACAGGGACAAAAGCGACCGCCAAAAGATCAATATTTTTTAAATATCGCCAAAGAGATCTCTCAAAGAGGGACTTGCTATAGAGCTAAATACGGCACCATCATATTAAAAGGGGATCAGATAATTGCTACGGGTTATGTAGGGGCTCCAAGGGGAACAAAAGATTGCCTTGAAAGAGGGTATTGTTTGCGAGATAAGCTAAAAATCCCCCATGGTACACAGTACGAGATTTGTAGAAGTGCCCATGCAGAGATGAATGCCATAATAAACGCAGCAAGGGCCGGAGTAAGCCTATTAGACGGAACCCTATACATCTATGCAGAGAACGGAAAAACTGGAGAAAGAGTTGATGCCTTCCCATGCTATATCTGTAAAAAAATGATAATTAATGCTGGTCTTAATAGAATTGTTTGCTCGAAGAAAGATGGAGGTTTCCAAATATTCTATGTTAAAGATTGGGTTGAAGAATGGAAGCAAGGGGATATTTTGGATGATAAATATCAGTATGGGACAGATCAGAATATAAAAGAGAATTTAGGAGATAATAAATAAGAGAAATGAAAAAAGCCTTGCTCGAAAGCATGGCTTTTTTGATGTTTTAAATAGCTATTAGTAGTTTTCCCTTGAGAATTTGGGCAACATTGATTGCGGAGACCATTCAGCAATCATTTTTTCTGTATCGTCGGTAGCCTGATATTGGCCGCCTGTTCCGACATAAGATCCTGCTAAGGGGTCAACTTGGTAAAAGGCCATTTGGGCAACTCGCATGCCAACAACCAGGATCACGGGAGTGTCTTTTAGATGGTTAGACATTTCCATTGTCCAACGGTTGCAAAATCCCAGGTCTCCCCAGCCCGCGCATTTACATACCGTAATACCAATTCTCCCCATGGAGCTTCTGGCTCTCATTTCTGTAGTGACGCAATTTCTACCACCGATGAACTCTTCAGTATGGGCCAGAACCGTTTCTCCTGGGCCCAGTATAATAATCCTGTCATCGGGTCGGATGTTTTCCAGTGGTCCGTTTTCTTTTGTCCAATCGCTGGCCAACATCGCCTTCTGGGGTTTGCCCCAGTATCTGGCGATGTCACTCGGGTTAAACGGATTGAAAATTCTGCGGAGAGATGTCCTGAATGGTTGTTCCTGGAAAAAGTTTTCTCCCAATCTTACGTCGTAGCTCGTTGTTTTGAGGTTCGGACGCACAAATGGGGAGATAAATATGTTCCCCAGCTTTATATGGCGGAGGATTTGGGCTGTGCTCAAAAGCGATCGCATCGGGGGTCTCATAGGAGGCTCCTTTCTGTTGATTGTCAAAATACATTACTAATTGAAAAGATCCTTTATTATATAGAATTGATGTGCTGTGTCAATAATTTTTTACCCTCTTTTTTTGAAGATTTGGTTGTGATACAATATTTAAACTAATAAGAAAACATGATTAAAAATACATACCCTGGTAAATTCATTGTTTTTGATAGCCTAGATGGATCTGGGCAATCTACTCAAATGGTTCTCTTAAAAGATTTCTTAACAGAGAGGGGGTTTGGGGTTGTGATGACCAAAGAGCCGACAAAGGAATCTGAAGCAGGAAAAAAGTTAAGAGAAATATTAGATCAAAAGGTTAAAGTTGAACCCCAGGAGATACAGGAGTTAATGTCAGAGGACCGAAGAGAGCATTTAGAGAAAGTTATTATCCCCGCATTAAAAGAAGGAAAGTGGGTAATATCTGACAGATATTTTCTTTCAACATTTGCCTACGGCTCTTCAGACGGGTTAGACCTAGACTGGCTTATCAAAATTAATGATAACTTTTTATTACCCGACCAAGCCATTATTCTAAAAGTAAGGCCAGAGGTTTGTATTGATAGGATAGAGAAGAGGGGAACTGCAAAAACACTTTTTGAGAAACAAGAGAAATTAGCTAAAGTTTGGAAAACCTACGAAATCCTACCCGGCAAGATAGAAAATGTAGTGATCATAGACGGAGAGAAAACAATCCCCGAGGTATTTAATCAGGTAAAAGACATAATTTCAAAGCTACTTTAATGGAAAAGTATCTCGATATATTAAAATTAATATTAGAGAAGGGGATTGATAGGCCAGACAGGACCGGAATTGGTTCCAGAGCATATTTTGGGGTAACTACGCGATACAACATGGAAGATGGGTTCCCAGCAGTTACCACAAAGAAATTAGCCTTTAACCAAGTGAAAGCAGAGTTGCTTTGGTTCTTAACGGGGAGTAGCGATAATAAAGAATTACAAAAATTAGGGTGCCATATTTGGGATGGTAATGCTAATGCTGATTACTGGAAACCAAAAGCCAAGTTTGAGGGGGATTTGGGACGTGTTTATGGGGTCCAGTGGAGAAAATGGAAATCACCATATAGCGATGTACCAATTGATCAAATCGCTAAAGTAATCGAGGGGATAAAAAAGAATCCCCATGATAGGAGACTAATCGTTACTGCCTGGAATCCAGCTGAGATTGATATGATGGCCCTGCCCCCATGCCATCTTCTTTTCCATTTCTTTTCAGTAGAGGGCAAATTATCTCTATACATGTATCAGAGGAGCTGTGATACATTTTTGGGCGTCCCGTTTAATATCGCCTCATATTCTTTGTTGCTACATATGGTCGCTCAGGTCACAGGGTTAAAAGCCTGGGAGTTTGTCCATACATTGGGAGACGCCCATATATATTTAAATCATTTTGATCAAGTTAAAGAACAACTTGCAAGAAAGCCGATGGCTTTACCGAAATTGTGGCTTAATCCGGAGATTAAGAACATCGATGATTTTAAGATGGATGATATTAAGTTGATTGATTATCAATCTCACCCGGGTATTAGCGCCCCAATGGCAGTATGATCATTTCAATAATAGTAGCAAT
The DNA here is from genome assembly GCA_964424305.1 of uncultured Candidatus Saccharibacteria bacterium. Classification (GTDB taxonomy): domain Bacteria; phylum Patescibacteriota; class Minisyncoccia; order Minisyncoccales; family Staskawiczbacteraceae; genus JAHJTG01. The sequence goes on along the minus strand of CAYRHW010000005.1, from coordinate 66,103 downwards.
AGCTGATAATAGAGCCATCGGGCTTAATAATAAGTTGCCATGGAATCTGCCAGCTGATCTGGCATATTTTAAACAAAACACGCTCGGCAAGACTATTGTTATGGGGCAGAGGACTTTTGATTCAATTGGTGGCAAACCCCTACCAGGTAGAAAGACGATAATTCTGAATAACGATCCAAATTATCAAACTCCTGAAAATTGTCAGGTGGCAAGATCAATCGGCGAATTGATAGAGATGGTGAAGGATCAGGAAGAGGTAATGATATGCGGGGGGTTGATGGTTTACAAGCAATTTTTACCAATAGCTAATCGTTTATACATTACCTTTATCCATCACGACTTTGAGGCAGATACTTTCTTTCCGGAAATTGATTTTTCTGCGTACAAAGAAGCTAAAAGAACAGATAGGCCAGCCGATAATGATAATCCGTATGATTTATCATTTGTCGTTTTTGAGAAATAATTATGTTAAAACCCACAATTGGTTTAGAAATTCACGTTGAGCTTAAAACAAATTCAAAAATGTTTTGCTCATGTAAGAATGATCCCGATGAGAAACAGGCTAACTTTAACGTTTGCCCAATTTGCATGGGACACCCAGGAACTCTTCCCACTGCCAATAAAGAAGCAATAAAAAAAGTTATTAAAACTGGTATTGCTTTAGGTTGCAATATTTTAGCAGAATCAAAATTTGATCGTAAAAACTATTTTTACCCAGATTTACCGAAGGGGTACCAAATTTCTCAATATGATAAACCATTCTGCCAACAAGGTAAGTTAGAAATTCCAGTTTCCCATGATTTTTCTAAAGCAGATTCAAAAACGATAAGGATAACAAGGATTCACCTAGAGGAAGACACGGGAAGATTAATACACCCAGATGGGGAAGAATATTCCTTGGTGGATTATAACCGGGCTGGTATCCCGTTAATGGAATTAGTAACGGAACCGGATTTAGAATCGGGGTTGGAAGTGAGGCGTTTTGCTGAGGAGTTGCAATCAATTCTGAGATATTTGGGAGTTTCTGACGCTGACATGGAAAAAGGTCAAATGAGGGTAGAGGTGAACATAAGCTTAAGTGCTACTAAGAAACTGGGGACTAAGGTTGAGATCAAAAACTTAAATTCCTTCAGATCTGCCGAAAAAGCAGTTGATTATGAGATAAAGAGGCAGACGGAAGTTTTAAAAAACAAAGAAAAGGTTATCCAGGAGACCCGTGGCTGGGATGATGGTGGGGGAGAGACCTTCTCTCAAAGAAAAAAGGAAGAAGCGCATGATTATAGGTACTTCCCAGAGCCTGATTTACCGCCCGTAATAATCGACCCACAACTTATTAACAGCATTCGTGCTGAAATTCCAGAATTGCCGGCAGAAAAGCGCCATAGATTTGAAAAAGAGTACGGTTTAGGCCCAAAATCTACTGAAATTTTTGTTGATAACCGGGATTTAAGTGAATATTTTGAAAAAACAGTTAGCGAATTAAAAAGTGAAGCAAAAAGTTCAGATTTTAAGGATTTGATCAAAGCTTCAGCCAACTATTTACTCACCGATGTCCAGGGAATACTGGGTGGCAAAGCATTTGTCGAGAAAGAGTTCAAAATATCACCAGAAAACTTCGGGGAATTTGTGAGTTTAGTTAATAGTGGGAAGATAACAAGTAAAACCGCGAAGGATGTTTTATCAACAATGGTCAAAATTGGAGGAGATCCGTCAAATATAATAGAAAAAGGGGGATTAGGACAAGTAAGCGATGAGACAGAAATTGAAAATATAGTTAGGGGAGTAATAGAGAAAAATCCAAAACCAGTGGAGGATTATAGGAGTGGTGCCAAAAATGCTCTACAGTTTTTAGCAGGCCAAGTAATGGCCGCGACTAAGGGAAGGGCAAATCCAGCAATAGTACACAAGCTGCTTGAAAAACTTTTAAAATAATTAATTATAAAAATAATGATTAACAAATATATTATTATAGTAGGCGTCTTGGCGATTATTATCGTGGCCAGTGTTTCTTCTGGGATAAAAGTACCAACGGTGGGGGATAACATTCAGAATCCTGAGAATACGATAAAGGATGATTCGAATTTGACCGTTAACGATGTGATTGTTAACGACATAATTACGAAAGACAATAATCAAACCGACAATTTGAAGACTGATAATTCAGATTATAAAAGTTGTGGAACTGGTACTAGCTGGGGTTGTAGGTCAATAACACAGGGGGAGTATCCCGGAGAATCTATTAGCGTGTGCGGATGTATCTCGACGTGCTCCAGCGGTCTCCACCTTATTACCAGTGGCGCGGGGGTTGGAGAAATTTGGCCAGATGGCTCTAAAAAGGGAATCTTCGAATGTTCGAAAGAATATCCTCCATCGGAGGGGAGTAATTAATATTAAGTAATAAAAAAGGGCAATAAAACGGGGCTTGTCTGACAGAAGTATCTAGGGATTAATTAGGACAAGAGAAAAGCCACATCCGTGCATACGGTGTGGCCGCTTTAGTTTTTTTTGCGTTTTTCATTGATAAATATGCAGAGACGTAGGATTGTCGTTGCGATACTAGCAAGGAAACTTTTGCATAGGACAAATAGGAGAATCCAAATTAGAGCCGTGTGGGCAGCGGCTAAGAGTGCGATAATTGCGATCAACAGCAGGATAACCGTTGATAGACCCCAAAAGTTCATAATCTTTTCATTGATCACTCGTAGCGATGTTCTATCTTTCTCCATGAGATTCTCCTCGATTTTAAGGTGCGCGATTTAAACAAGAAATTTAAGCGATTATACTATAGCATATTATCTGCTAGACGTTAATTGCTTAAAGCAAAAGGTCACACTCGTATGATGACGGTGTGACCTTGGCTTGTTTGAGCCCTCCCCCTAAAGGGGGTCGTAATTGCGATTGGCATCCCGTTCCCAAGCCGCTTGATTGCGGGCAAGGCGGCGGAGGAACCTTTTTTCCGCCTCCGCCCTGGCTGTGGCGTATCGCCTATAGCAGCGACGGAAGATCTCGATGAGCCCGGTCGCCAGCAGAATGCCGATTGCCACGTAGATGCCCAGAAACAGGCTACAATCGGCGAACCGGCAGAACAGGAGTTCTTCCATCTTCATCCCGATGAAGGCGAAGATGCCTCCAACAGCCAGAAGAAAGAGCGCTGTCGTTATCCCATACCAGAAAATCGCGTTTCTAATTCGCAACATGGTTTGCTCCTTGATTTCAACGTTCCTCAATATTTCCGACGATGGGAAACGCTCCTCACCGTCTATTCCGATTATGACATACATAGTTGCATATTGTCAACAGTAGAAAAGTGTAAAGAAACAGGGCCACACCGTAGTGCAGCCCCGTGTGTCTGACGCAGTTGCATCAGTCACCTTGGGAGAAATCTCTCCTCAAAACGAGAATTTCTGAGGTCCTTGTAGAGGGAGATCTTGTCCCTTTTGACCTGGACGATCCAGGCCACTCCGAGACAGAGGAGGCTCCCGAGTAGCCAGATGAGCCCTCCGGGGCCTCGTACAAAGAAGGACTCGACGCCCCCGGCGATCCCTGCGATGATTAGCAGGAGAGCGATCCAGGTCATCAAGCCTTTTACGAACGTCCTTTTTGCCATTTTCATGCTCGTGCTCCTTCACACAGGGGTTGGGGGAAATGGTTGACCACTAGACTAATTATAGCACTTATTTCTTGTTTGTCAATAGGAAGGTTTTGCACCTTCTCTCTGCTTCTTTATACTCTTTAACCCATTTTATCCTGTTATTTCTTTTAAACCAAGTCATTTGTCTTTTAGCATAATGTTCAATCTCTTTTTGCAATCTATCTACCATCTCGTCGTAATCAAGTTTTCCCTGTAGATATTGAGTAATGTATCGATATTCTAAACCAAATTCTTCAAGGCGCCCCCAGGAAACACCGGATTTGTGGAGGTTTGTTATCTCTTTTACCATCCCAGACTTCAGTCTCTCAATTAGCCTTTTTTTAATTAATCCTTTTAGTTCTTTATCATTTCTTTTAACCCCCAGAAATAGGGTGCTAAAATTGGGTTTTTGGGGGGACAATGGGCTGACGGGCCCTTTTGATTTAATGACGATTTCTAGGGCCCTTATTAGGCGCCTAGGGTTGTTTTTATCAATGGTCTTCGCCCTTCTTGGGTCTAGTTTGCCCAGCATTTTGTGCAATTCTACTACTGATTTTTTTTCTAGTTTTTTCCGTAGTTTCCAATCTGGTTTCACATTCGGCAACACTATATTGTCAGTTACGGTCTGTATGTAAAAACCAGTGCCACCGACAAGGAACGGGATTCTGTTTTTATTATAGATGTTGGAGATTGCTTTATCTGCTAATTTTTTAAATTGGGTAACATCAAAAATTACTTTTGGTGAAACTACATTAAGTAAATAGTGGGGGACACCCTGCATCTCCTTTTTTGTAACTTTGCCGGTCCCAATATCCATACCTTTATATACCTGTCGTGAATCAGCCGAAATTATCTCCCCATTGAACTTTTTGGCGAGTTTAATTGATAGGCTGGTTTTCCCGGAAGCCGTTGGCCCCAAGATAACTATTAGTTTCTGCATTATATTAATTCTCCCCTTAGTCCCCATGGAGAAGAATCGACTATTTTTGTTTTAACGAATTTCCCCATTAAATTTTTATTTGATTCTATCACGATAGTCTTATATTCTCTCGTTTTTCCAACCCAATTATTTTTGTGGTCTTTTCTATCAATTAATGCTAGCACTATTCGGCCAACAAATTTTTCATTTTTTTCTTGAGCAGTTTTCTTCAGCGCCTCATTAATTAAAAACTTTCTTTTGGTTTTCTCTTCTTTCGAAACAGCATCTTTCATCTTTGAGGCGACGGTGCCTGCCCTGGCCGAATATTCGGATATGTATGCCATGTCGTATTTTATGGTTTTAAATAGGTTTAGGCTATCATTAAAATCTTTTTGCGTTTCTCCTGGGAAGCCAACAATAATATCCGTCGAGACGGTTATATCCGGGATTATTTTGCGAACTTTTTTAACCATACCCTCGTATTGTTTAATAGTATATGGCCGATTCATCATCTTTAAAATTCTGTCTGAGCCGGCTTGCACTGGTAGGTTTAAATACTCAGTAATTTTTTTACCCCTTGCCATTGTTTCAATTAGTTTGTCGGAAAAATTCTTCGGGTGAGAAGAAGTAAATCTGATCCAGAAATCTCCTGGGATATCGTCTATCCTTTTTAGTAATTTGGGGAAGTTGGTATCACCATCCTTGTAGGAATTCACGTTCTGTCCCATCAGCCATATTTCTTTGTAGCCATGCTTGATTAGATCCTTTATCTCAATAACCAATTTTTTTGCCGATTTTGAAACTTCTGGTCCCCGAGTATGGGGGACGACACAATAGGTGCAAAAATTGTTACAGCCAGTCATTATGGGAATCACGGCAGAGAATTTACTCAAATACGTCGGCTGTATGTTTAAGTAGTCTTTACTAAATTTAAAATCTTTTCCTAATATTTTTGTTATTTCCCCAATTTTTTCAATTGGCAATATTTGGTCGAAAATTCTTAAAAATTTTAATTTATCTTTAAATAGATAGCACCCAGTGAGTATGGTGATTAATTTTGGTTTAGCTATTCTGAGTTTATCAAACTCTTTTCTGAGAGATAGTATGCGGTCAACTGCCGATTGTCTCACGGAGCACATATTTACAACGATTAGGTCAGCTTCGCTTGTCTTAGGAGTTTCTTTGTATTTAAGTGTTCCCAAAACAGTAGCGACTCTTTCGGAGTCGCTATGGTTCATTTGGCAGCCATATGTGATTATGTGGTATTTTTTAACCATTTACTCTCGTGCCCCAGTATCTACGAAGGGGACTTCTTCGTAGGAAGATCCTTCCTCTGGCTCAAGTAGATTATTGTTTGCAGCCGAGTTCCCATTATTAATAGTGCCTGGCGCGGGGGAAGCGTTTGTGCTAATGCATTTATAGTTAGAGCATACTTTTACTGTATCTATTGGTCCGTCCCGAAGGCAATCGCTATCTTTTACGCATTCTGTTAATCTGCATTTTTCGCTAAGGCATCTATTCTTGGGGCAAGGGGCTTTAATACAATAAATAGTTGGACAATCACCATCTTTTGCGCACTCTGCCTTGCATCCTCCTTTATAGTCCAGTTCCTCGCCCGCGTTTTTTAATAGGCATTCATTGTTATATGTTTTTTTATTTTTACCACAGACAGGATTAACTTCTTGTGTGCAAACCTCCGGTTTCTGACTACATGTCGTCCATTTGATTAATTCACCGGTACAGGAGTTGTATTGTCCTTCCAGCGTGGTCCCAATGTTTTTGCAAATTGCTCGACAATTTTTACAACTGCCGTATTTAATCAATTCTTTGTCACAGGAATTATACCAACCCTCTACTCCAGTCCCTATATTCAGACAGGTGGGAACGCAGACTTCTTCGCTATCATTGTTACTATTCGTGCTACATTCATAGGATGTTATACATCCTATGGAGCTATTTTTGGGTTTGATTTCTCCGTTTAAGCAAAAAGTTGGGGCGGGCTGAGCAATCAGTGGGCAATTCCTAAGGCTATCAATCGTTCTAATTTTTTCGGTCATCAAGCCCTTTATGTTCTGGGCTGTCTGCTGGGGGATTATTCCCTCTACTTTTTTAATTACTTGTTCTTGCACTGGTTGTTGGATTGTGAATTTCTCCAAAAGACCATTTAGATTTGGATTTCCGGTTATCTCGTCTTTTATTTGGGCTAGATAGTTTTCAGATTTTTCCACCGCTTTCTTATATAAATCGGCAGATTTATCGATGGTACTTTGGGAAACGTTGTTCTCTATTAGTTTCTGAAGCTCTACTAGTTTTTCGTTGGAAAATCTTTCATTTAATTCGGCTTGCTTAATTTTATCGAAGGTAAAAATGGATTGAATACCCCTGCCGATTTCTTTTAGGAAATAGAACGGATTATTTGGAAGGAGTGTAGGAATTTTGATTTGGAATTGTAGAGCTGCAGTAGCAGAATCTATGGTTATGCCTTGGGATAGCTCTTGAGCAAAAACACCCGAAGACAGAGCTGCCCCGGAAAAGAGTATCGCAAAAAGTAAAAATATTTGTAGTGTTTTCATCTTTTAAATATTATTGTATTTTTTCCTTTTTCTCTTTTAGGAAGTAGCGCCATTGTTCGATAAACTCTATGAAAACCATAAATGGCATATCGATTAGTATATTGAATAGGGCGGAGATAAAGTTATATTTTTGCCACTTTTGAGTCAGCCATTTTCCCACTTCTACCAATGGTATAGCGAATAGATCAAGGATCATGTTGAAGAATCCTTCTTTCTCCTCGATAATTTCTAGCTCTTTGGATCTCTGTCTGATGCGGGTTCCAGTAAAGGCGATTAGGGAGGTGAATAAAACAAAGATTATTATTGAAAGTGGGGAGAATTTTAAGCCACGCAAAATGTAAATTATTAAACTTAGTGTTAGCGCAAAGGTGAGGATATAGATGAAATTGATGGCCCCAGAAATGACGAAACTCTTTCGTGCCTTAAATGTTTTTATTTCGTAAACATCTTTCTTCTCAGTTTGGTGGATTATCTTCATCGTTTCTAATACAGCTCTCTCTAGATTTTCTCTGCCCGGAACTTTAATCGTACTTACCAATAAATACATTAAGACGGGAGGGATGATGATGTTTATAATAAGAGAAAGCAGATTATACTCATGGGTGATGTATTTATCGATAGGAATTTCGATTGCCATTCCCACAATGATCTTAGTAATGAAGATAGATAGGGTGGCATACAGGGCGGCCCTGGCCAAGCGGTTTTTGAGAGTTTTTACTCTCTTATTGTACGCATCCTTAATCTCCGCTTCTATAATCTCAGGTTTTGAAAATTTCTCTTCACTTCCCTGAGGATCCGTGGAGACTATATCCCCAAGTAATAGATAGGGGGTATCATACCTTTCGCAGATTTGGTAAAACTTATTAGCTAACGGGTGGTTAATATTCCTTTCTATCTTTTTTCTTAGGGTTAGCATGTTCTTGGCAACCTCGAGCAATTCTTCTTGGCTGATGGTTTTCCAATTTGGGTATTTATATTTTATCAAGTGATATCCAATAACCGGGGAGTCGAGTTTGAAAAGAGCCTTTTGGACAGCAATGTATATTTGAATATTCTTTTCATCTTCCTTCACTGGTTTTGTGGCAACTGCTCCTTCGTTCAGGACGATCTTTTCCTTCATCGACTCAAACATAAAAGCAATTAAAGCCCTTTCTTTGTAAGAAGAACTCAGTATTTCTTCTATCTCGCAAGAAGCGATTGATAGAAACCAGTTGTAGAACTTCATGGCTTCTTGGCCATTTTCTGCCTGGGGAGTGTTTTTTAGAATAAATATATACTTATCAAGCGCTTTTTGGACATCGGATATTTTTGATTCTGGGATTTGGTCGTTCGGATAATGTCCACCCCTGATTAATTCTAGAACCAATGGCTCAGCAACCGATTCACGAGTGTTTTCTTCTTTTAATGTATCTAAGCCAACCATGACCCTTCTTTTCAACATTCTTTCGATGGCCCCCCTTTTTAAAAGGTGCTCTTCTCTCCAGTCGATAATCCCGCGGATCCTCTCATAGAAAACAGCAACCTTTGCTGCCACTTCATCTACGTGGATTGTTATCGCACCATCTTTTAACTGGCTAGCTTTATCGCCAGTTTGATATTGTAAAAGAAGGTTTTTCGTTGCTTGAGATAATTGGGTCATTAAATTTTTTCTTTAATTTCCTTTTTAATTTTTTCAATAAAATCGGAAAGTTTTGTCATACCAATATCTCCCTTACTCCTCTGTCTTACGGCCACTGATTCAGCTTGGATTTCTTTATCGCCAATAATTAAAAGGTAGGGAATCTTTTGCATTTCTGCCTCTCTAATCTTTTTGCCCAATGTTTCGTTCTCGTCCTTCAAGATTGTCCTTATTCCATTTTTAGCTAACTCATTTTTAATCTTACTGGCGTAGTCTTTGTGTTTTTCGCTTATTGGGATGATACAAACTTGAGAAGGGGATAGCCATAGGGGGAAGGCCCCTGCATAGTGTTCGATTAAGAAGCCAATCATTCTTTCGTGCGTGCTAAGTGGTGCCCGATGAATACATATTGGAGTTTTCTCCTTTCCATCTTTATCAATGTATGTGAGATTGAATCGTGCTGGTACTGCAAAGTCTACTTGGTTGGTTGCCAAGGTAAACTCGCGGCCGATAGCATTCCAAATTTGGACGTCTATCTTTGGACCGTAAAAGGCAGCTTCATTGGGAACTTCTACAAAAGGGATTTTTTCTTTAGTCATTACATCCCGCACCATTGCCTCAGTTTTCTTCCATAATTTTTCATTATCAATGTATTTCTTTCCAAGCCCCTCTTTGCTGTGAGTGCTTAGTCGCATGACGTATTTTTCTATTCCGAATATTTTAAAGTATTCTAGGTACAGCTTAATAACAGCCATGAATTCCGTGGAGAATTGGTCTTCGGTGCAATAAATGTGGGCATCATTCATTTGCATTGATCTAACGCGCATTAATCCGAATAGCTCTCCGCTTTTTTCATACCTGTAGCATGTGCCGTATTCAGATAGCCTCACTGGTAAGTCGCGATAGCTTCTAGTTTCAGAACCATATATCTGGTGGTGATGTGGGCAATTCATCGCTTTTAAATAATAGACAGTCTTTTGGCCATCTTCTTGTAAAACCATTGGTGGGAACATGGAGTCGGCATAGTAGGGGAGGTGCCCCGAAGTCTTATACATTATCTCTTTGGCAATGTGTGGGGTCCTAACCTGGAGATATCCAGCAGACTTCTCCATGTGTTTTGCTAGCGTTTCCAATTCTTCAATTATTACTGTTCCATTGGGCAGCCACAGAGGAAGGCCGGGGCCAACTAATTCGCTGAATATGAAAATCTTAAGTTTTTCTCCAAGTTTCCGGTGGTCTCTTTTTTCAGCTTCAGCTTGAGTTGTTAGATAGTCGTTAAGTTCTTTCTTACTCAAAAATGCTACTCCGTATATTCTGGTCAACATTTTATTCTTTTCGTTTCCTTTCCAGTAGGCTCCAGCAATTTTAGTTAACTTAAACCCGTCATTCGGGATTTCTTTAGTAGATTTAACATGGGGGCCACGACAGAGATCCACAAAACTTCCTGATTCGTAAATAGTAACTTCCTTTTCCTTCAGTTCTTTTATCAACTCCAGCTTATACGGCTGTTTAGCAAATATTTTCTTCGCTTTTATCTTTGAAACTTTTGATTTCTTGAACTTGATGTCTTTTTTGATCAACTCTTGCATCTTAACCTCTATCTTGGCTAAATCCTCTGGCATTATTGCAGAGGGTAGCTCGATGTCGTAATAAAAGCCGGATTCTACTGCTGGACCGATTCCAAATTTTGCTTTTGGATAGATTTCTTGTATGGCGCTAGCCATGATGTGAGCCAAGGAGTGTCTTATTGTTTCTATGTTGTCTGCCATGTTTTTTATTAAGAATAGTATTTTTAATCTTACCACCTTTATTTTCGGGCGTAAACGATTGACGTTGTGTTTTAGTAGTGGCATAATAAAAGCTCAATAAAAACTGTACTTTAATATCCAATTTTACTTGCGATCCAGCAGTCATAGCCAAAAGGTACTAATAGGAGTTTGGTGCTTTCTGGCTATGACTGCTACGGTCAGCCCCTTAACCTCGGGTAGAGGTAATTTCTTGGCGAACAGACGAAGAAAGGACGTGTGCCATGAGGCAGAAGAAAGGTGGCTACAGCTTCAGGGTCTTCAAGACTGTGAAGCTCGGCACCGGTCCCAAAACCGTTGATGAATTCCGCCAGGCCATCGAGGCTGGCGGAATGAAGATCGGCGACTGGGCCGATGACATCCTCAAAAAGGTCGGTCTCACGGTAGCCACCGAGGGAACCGAAGTGGACCTCGTCGTCGTCACCGTCGCCCGTTTCACTTTCAAGGATGGAGCTAAGAGGGAGGACATCTACGCCCGTGCCAAATCACGTGGTCTCCAACTTTGCGCACCCGAGGTCGCCCTCCAGCTCCGTCTGCAGTACGCGGATCAGCCCAAGGGAGAGTGGCTGGTGATCGGCACGGAGCCGATTACCGGTTCGGATGGCAGCCTCAGGTTGTTCGGCGTGGGGCGCGATGACGATGGCCTGTGGCTCGACGGCTATTGTGACAGCCCCGGCAGCGCCTGGGCTGGCGATTATCGCTTCGTTTTCTCCCGTCGCAAGTAACTTCAAACTGCTCCTGGTCTCAAGACCCTGAACAGTAAAACCCCTCTCCACGCAACGCGCAGAGAGGGGTTTTAAAATATATATAGAGTAGAAAACTATTTTTTGATAAAGTTACTCTGTGATCTATGCTTCTTGATTTATAATCTCGTCGATTTCATCGGCGATAATCTTAATTTCTCCATCGCGATTATCAACCTTGCCTTTTACAAAAACAATTTTGTTTTCTTGAAATACTTCAGGATTTTTATCAATAACCGATGCAAATACTACCACCTCAACCTTGGTGTTTAAATCTTCGAGATTTATGAACATCATTGGCTTGCCGCTCTTGGTTATGATCCTTTTGATTGTTGATATAATCCCGCCAATCTTTACTAATTTTCCCACTATGTCGTTATTAAGTGCAGATAGGGGATAGGATTTCTTTTCTAAAAAGCTTCTATAGGCATCTAGAGGATGGGCTGAAATATATAGTCCGAGAAGTTCTTTCTCCCAGTTTAACTGGACGGCCAAGGGGATAATATTAGTAGTAGTTTCTTTAAGTTTTAAAATCGAGGGGTTGTAGGTAGTAGAGCCGGCAAATAGGCTCTTTTGTCCGCTGTTTAGGTTTTGCTTAATCTCTCTATTGGCTTCAAGCAGCTCTTCCACGTTCTGCAGGAGCTTATTCCTTTCTTCTAATTTATCAAAAGCACCGGCTTTAATTAAACTTTCCAGAGATTTTTTATTTAGTGTTTTAGTTTGTATCCTAGAAACAAAGTCATACATTGATTTATACGGCCCCGATGCTTTTCTTTCCTCGATAATTGTATCAACGATATTCTCTCCAACGTTTTTAATAGCTAGCAATCCAAATCTAATTTTTTGTTCGTTTGGAACTACGGAAAAGTTCCTAAAGCTTTCATTAATGTCTGGCGGCAAAACCGGGATCCCCATTTTCTGGCATTCCTTAATTAATACAGAGATTCTTTCAACATCAGCTTTTTCTGAGGTTAATAGGGCAGACATAAACTCGGCAGGGTAGTGGGATTTTAAGTATGCTGTTTGACAGGCAATAGTAGCATAGGCTACAGAATGCGATTTATTAAATCCGTATTCAGCAAATGGTAGAATCCACTGCCAAAGTTCTTTGGCAGTTTTCTCTGGGACTTCGTTTTTAATACAGCCAGAGATAAACTTAGCTTCCTGGGCAACTAATAGTTCTATTATTTTTTTACCAACAGCCTTCCTCAAAACATCGGCCTCGGCCAGAGAGAATCCAGCTAGGTGTTGGGCAATTTGCATTAATTGTTCTTGGTAAACACAAATACCATAGGTAGATTTTAAAATTGGTTCTAGCTTTGGATGCAAGTATTCTATTTTCCTTTTTCCATTTTTTCCTTTAATAAAGTCGGGGATGAATTGCATTGGGCCCGGGCGGTACAAAGCCACCATGGCAACGATGTCTTCAAAGACAGTTGGTTTTAAATCTTTTAGATATCTTTTCATTCCATCGGATTCCAGTTGGAATACACCCGTTGTGTTAGCCTCTCTGAAAAGTTTGTAGGTTTTTTCGTCATCGGCCGGGATATTATCAATTTGGATTGATATTTTGTGCACTCCATAGATACGGGCCAAACAATCTTCAATGATTGTTAGATTTTTTAAACCTAGTAAATCCATTTTCAACAATCCCAGGTCTTCAATGGCATGCATCTCGTATTGAGTAACAATACTATCGTCATCCTGCGTTGGGTGTTGTAACGGAACATATTCTGTTAGGGGTTTTTCAGAGATCACAATGCCACAGGCATGAGTCGAGGCATGGCGGGCAACTCCCTCTAGATGGGATCCAAGGTCTATGAGTTTCTTCGCCTGAGCATCACTTTCGTACAATTCCTTAAATTCAGTAACTCCTTCTAAAGTTTCTTTTAAGGTCATTCCTGGCGGGATCATTTTGGCGATTCGGTCACAAGAACTGTAGGGGATTGCCAAAGCTCTGCCGACATCTCTAATTACGGCTCTAGCTGCCATTGTTCCAAAGGTAATAATTTGAGCAACGTGATCTGCGCCATACTTTTGGGAGATGTATGTAATGACCTCATCTCTTCGGCGATCAGTAAAGTCCATATCAATATCGGGCATAGATATTCTTTCTGGGTTTAAAAATCTCTCAAAAAGTAAATTGTTTTTTATTGGGTCGACGTTGGTGGTGTTGGTTAGATAGGCGACAATTGATCCGCCAGCAGAGCCTCTTCCTGGTCCCACAACAATTCTGTTGTTTTTTGCCCAATTAACATAATCCTGAACGATTAAGAAATATCCAGCAAAGCCAGTTTTTTTAATAACCGATAATTCATAATTCAACCTTTCTAAGATTTTTGGGTCGGGATTCTCTCCGTATCTTGAGGGAAGTCCTTTTTTGCAGAGATCTTCTAAAAATTCTTCCGGAGTTTTTCCTTCGGGCACTTCGAAGTGGGGGAGTTTGGTTTTTCCAAGTTCAAATTGGAAATCGCACATCTCTACAATTTTTTGAGTATTCTCAATAGCTTCGGGAGTGTTTTTAAATAGTTCCTCCATCTCCTCGGGTTTTTTTAAACTAAAATCATCATGCAACATTGTCAGTCTTTCCGGATCGTTTGCATCAGCCCCGGTGTTTATTAGCATTAGAATATCTTGGACTTCGGCATCTTCTTTCCTTAAATAGTGGCTGTCGTTGGTGGCCACCAGAGGAATGTCTAATTCCTTTGAAAAACTGATTAGAGCTTTGTTCACCTTATCTTGTTCTGGGATATTGGCATGATGTTGGAGCTCAAGATAGAAATTTCCTTTGCCAAATATCTCTTGATATTTCAAGGCTTGTTTTTTGGCATCCTCTAATCTATTGGCTAGAATTAATTGTGGGATTTTTCCTTGAATGCAGGCGGTTAAACCAATCAAGCCAGCAGAATGCTGGGCTAATAGCTCCATATCGATTCTTGGTTTATAGTAAAAGCCCTCTAATTGGGCCTTAGTAACTAATTTAACAAGATTTCTATAACCTTCTTCGTTTTTGGCTAACAGGATAAGGTGGTATCGTTTATCATCCACTCCTGGTCTCTTTTGCGTCATCCCTTCAAGGGCTTGGTAAACCTCGCACCCAATAATTGGTTTTATCCCCTTGGCTTTAGCGGCTTTATAGAATTCTACGGCACCGTATAAAACTCCGTGGTCAGTTAAAGCAACAGAATCCATTCCAGATTCTTTTACATAGTCAACAAGCTCTTTTATCTTTGGCAAACCATCCAAGAGAGAATAATGGCTGTGAACGTGAAGATTGGTAAATTTCATAAATAAAAAACGTTTTCAATATATCATTATTTTACTTTTTTTAAGGTCAAAGTCAAACAATATTTTTTTGCATTTTAACATGGTAAGATAATTGAATGAAATATCCAAATTTTAATGAAGAAAAGAAATTGTGGAAGAAGGGATTTAAGTTTGTCGCTGGTTTAGATGAGGCAGGAAGGGGCCCTTTGGCCGGTCCAGTTGTTGCAGCTGTCGTCATAATTAAATCAGAGAAGGTTGTTAGGTCGTTAAAAGTAAATGATTCCAAGAAACTTTCCGAAAACCAAAGAGAAAGTATCTATAGTATTTTAATTAATCACAAAGACCTATGGTGGGGGATTGGTATAGTTTCAGAAAAGGTAATCGATAGGATAAATATCTTAGAGGCGACTAAACTCGCTATGCTAAGATCGATTAGACAGGTTCAGAGAAAATTAAAGGGGAATATCGGCTATTTACTTCTAGATGGAAACTTTAAAATAGTTTCAGAGATTTCTCAGAAGTCGATAATAAAAGGAGATCAAAAAGTTTTTTCAATTTCTTCAGCTAGTATTATTGCTAAAGTTACTAGGGATAGAATAATGGTGAAATATGACAAGAAATATCCAGAGTATGGATTTAAAAAGCACAAAGGATATCCAACTGCTTCTCATCGGAAGGTGTTAAAAACGGTGGGCCAGTGTCCCATCCATCGTAAATCTTTTTCCTGGGAGTAACAAAAGAGCCCGGAGGTTGGTACCTAGGGGCCTATTTAATTGCGAACTATTTACTCTCAGTTGGAGAGTTTGTTCTCGCCGAAATGATTGGAGGGGCTGCCCAGAATTTCCATTCGTAGGTCATTTGGGTGGCTTGTCCGCCATCTTTGTCTTCCAGCGGTTTGATTGCTGTGTATTTGTTGTTGGATTTGAGCAATAGGATTTGGTTTGGTTTGATGTCAACAAAACGCGGAGTTCCGGTTGTATACCTGTCCGGCATTTTCTTGAAATCGTATTTGGAAGGATCGTAGACATCATCGATATTGGATTCGGGTGGGAGGGCATAGTGATCACCCTTTCCTCCACCCCAAATTCTGAAATAACCGTCGGGTCGGCTTTCCCATTTGATACTGGTATTCCCAACAGAGAGAAGATAGTTTCCTTTCTGTGTGCTCACGCCACCCTTGGCGGATTTGTCTTTACCCGAGACAGTTCCGGCGATGTTGGTGGGTTTGACAGTGCTGAAGGGAGCACGGTCACAGTAGGAAAATTCCTCTGGGGCGGCGCAGAGCTTCTTCATCTCTCCCTTGTGCCAGGAGGTGATGTTGCGTCGGCTGCCCTCTCTGCCTCGGAAGCGGAAAGTGTCATTGGTGGCCCAGTGCAGACGATCGCCATCGATTCCTTCGGCGACCAATTCGGGGGTAACCTTTATGACATTGTTAACTGGGACCAATTGCGGGATACTGTTTCCAGGCTCCCTGTATTTTTTCACACCGCTGTTTTCAATCCCCATTGCGATGTATCTCTGTTCGATTGAGAAGACCTTTCCTTCGCTCAAGTAGGTGAGCGAGCCATCGGGCTTCCAGGCCAGGCTTTGGCAGTCTTTCAAAAGAATAGGGATTTCCCAGACTCCGGGTTTTTGACCGGTGGGGGGATTGGTTGAGGAAAGAGGCTCTGTGCTTCTGATCTCAATTGGTCCCCATCCCTTTTCTGTCTTGTAGATCAAGGCAAAGAAGAGGGGATCAGTTGAGACTTTTTGCCAGGCAATAAAGTGGGCGTCACGCTTGATCGAGAACTTCTTGTGCGCTTCCTCGATCGTTACCTTCAGGCCGGCCCTTATATTGGGTATTGAAATACTTCCAAGAACACTTTCTGTTACTTCGCCAACTCTGTGGGTTTTTCCCGGCGCATAATCTACTGTTTCATTTGTTCTAATGGGGAAGGTGGGCGGGTAGAAACCTGTGTTCCCATAGCGCCAGGAAATGTAGGGAGAAACATAAGACATTGTGATTGCGTTATATTCCTCCATTCTCGTGAAGTACTTTGGATAAATACTACTGTCGCCCAATCTCGATGGCTGGCTTTTACCAGCTTCGACAAGGAAGAATGAGGTGTTTTTCTCGGTAGACTCAAAAGCAAGGTGGACACCTTCCGGAGAAAGTGTCATGTTTCTGATCTTTCCGAAAGTAGGCGGGAATTTGTTATCAATAGGACGGGGTTTTTCATCTTGGCTCGTCCAGGTCAGGAATTTGTTTCCCTGAAGCCAGGCCAGAACCAATCCATCTTCTGAAATCGCCAATGGTCCCGTGATTGCCGGCCCCTTAAGGTCGGCCGTCAGGTTCCTTTCTTGGCACAACTGATAGTCCAGATAGATGGCATCTTTGCCGTTGGAAGAAACGATTCCGCCAGGAATATCTTGAGCCTGGGCCGAGAATCCGAAAACAAAAAATACAAACAACCAAGCAGCCGTCGTCGTCTTCATGGTCCAGATCCTTTCTAGTTTTCCATATTAAATTGTAAGAGGTCTCTCCCTCCACAATGGCGGGAGTGTGCTACCCTTACTGTACATAGAAAATAGATAAAAGTAAAGTCAAGAAAAGTTATCCACATGTTGCGGTTGTTTGTTGGGTTGTGTGAGATAAGGTATAATATATTAATATTTAAATCTATGAATAATAAAGTTTTAATTATACCTGTTGTAATTATTATTGGATTAGGAATATTTTTTGGTGGAGGATATCTTCTTGGTGTTTCCCAGGAAAATAAAAGATTGGAACCGCAAATTGAAAGTTTGGGAAAGTTAGCTGACGTATCCGCCGCCTTAACTTCTTCAAAATTAATTACTACAATAATTGCTTTTGGTAAGGTAACAAGCGTCTCTGGGAGAATTGTCACCCTGGCGGCTAGGAATGAAAGTTTGCAGGTTTCAATAAAACAAGATGCGAAAATTTCTTCTCTAGTTTCACCCACTGCCACAGATGGGAGCGTCTCCGGATTTCCCCAGGAGATGGCTGTTGAGTTTAAGGATATTAAAGTTGGTGATAGTTTAAACATCAATATGAAAATGTTGCCCGACGGACAACTCGAAGGCTCTCTGGTTGTTATTTTTCCGGTAGCTCCAATCATACAATAGTTTTTAAAATTTAATTTAATATTAAATATATAAAAATGAGCAACAATAATTTACCCAGGGTTATCTATATAATAGTCGGAGCCGTAGTTCTTATTGGAGCAGGCTGTTATTTAGGTATATTTTTAGAGAAAAGGAATTTTTCGCAAGTAACGGCAGAATTAAATAATACGAAGGGAACATTAGAGGCTGTTAATTCGGTAACTACTACCTATCCCTCCGTAGAGGGCATGATTACCAATATTTCTGATAAAATAATTACTCTAAACGG
Organism: uncultured Candidatus Saccharibacteria bacterium; assembly: GCA_964424305.1. Classification (GTDB taxonomy): domain Bacteria; phylum Patescibacteriota; class Minisyncoccia; order Minisyncoccales; family Staskawiczbacteraceae; genus JAHJTG01. The sequence continues at coordinate 48,153 of CAYRHW010000005.1, read as the reverse complement.
AAAAGTTTCCGTTGAAACAAGCGACGACACTAAAGTTTATTTAAGCTTCGACGATTACAACGATCGGACAAAGGCCGCCTTTAACCAAATCAAGGTTAACGATCTAATAACCGCCATTGTTAACGTTTCTCCAGATGGAAGAATACAGGGAAGAACTATTATAATAAATCCGCTTAATGCCCCAAGCAGTGTTGCCTCTCTAGCAAACACGCCCCTTTTCATTAACGGGAAGGTTATTGATATTTCTGGGAAAACGATTAATTTCGAGAATAACCCTTCAGTCGAAATAATTAATAGTACGGATATTTACTTTAATATCCACGACGTCTGGAATCAGAAGAAGACCTCTTTGGAGCAAATTAAAGCTAACGATGTAATATTCGTTAGCTATGGCGTTTCTTCAGATGGGAAGAAACAAGCAAGGGTTATTATGATTAATCCGCCCATTTCTCTTGGCAGGTAGTTAGGTGTGGTTTTTGCACAATAGTGAAAAAGAAATAATAGATACTAAAATAATTGTTATTAATAACAATATATGTCTTACAATAACTGTATTTCTAGTGGCAGTAAAGATTTTCAAAAAGTATTTTCTTTTTCTTTAATTTTGTTTCTTTTGGTAACTATTTTTTCTTTTGTTTCTCCCGGAGTAGCGAAGGCTGTGCAAGCAGACATTACCATAACCATATCTGGGGTAAGAGCAAATTCAACAGGGGGGCAAGATCCTTCTCCTTGGACGGCGGCAAGTGGTATTGGCGGCACAAGATGCGAGCTTCTTAACGGAACATATACAGGTTCAATTGATCAAAATAGTTGTGTCGGTAGTATCACCCGAGACACGCGCACTCTTTCTCCAGGCTACGAACAGGGGTCGGTTTTGTTCTCAGGCTTTGATTATTATGCACCCGGCGTTGCCCAAATAACTCTTCGTGAGTCACTCTGGGCTATGGGTTTTGGCAGCCCATATGGGTTTGTGAATTGGCAAAGAAGCAATACCCAATTGACAAAAAGGGATAGTACTTTCGGTACCACGTATTATGGGACGTGGTGTGACTGTTGCTGGCTTTGTCAGGGGTGGTCTCAATGGACCGTGGATCAATTCGGTTGCGATGTCTCTGGTATCCAAATTTCAGCAACGGGACCCGGGGCAGTCTGTGTCAATGGTTGTACGAGTGATTCAGAATGCTTGCCGAATCCTAATGAGGTTTTTTGTAAAGACGGCAATGCTTGGGAAAAAGGTGTTTGCACTACCACTAATAATTGTGGCCAGCAGGAAGAGGAAAAATGTAATACAAGCGGGGTTACGCAAATATATGGTTGTGATGGTACATGGACAACTAAAGAGGTAGCAAGTAATTCGTGTTTAAGCCCTGGATATTGCGAAACGAGCAAGGTGGCGGATAACTGCAGTGTCAATACGAGTAAATGTCCCGGAGTTGGAACGGGAGCTATTTGGTGGTGTGCCCCCGGTTGTTCTATGGTAAAGAGTAATCAGAAACTCGTAAATTGTCCGCCAACGCCCTGTACAGATACTGGGAAAAAGCGGTGTTCGTCTGGTGGTGTATTAGAAAAGGAACAAACATGCGGGTATTGTCATGCTTGGCCGAATAATACTATGCCATCTGAATGTCAGTCGCATGTTGTTTGGGTGACAGATGATCCCTGCGGAGACTCATGCAATCCCACTGGTCTTCAAAGATGTGGAGGCCCAGTTGTTCAATGGGGTGTTACTTTCCCGGCCTCAACAGAAGAGGAACGTCAATGTGCTAGTTGTGTCACCAGCGGTGGTACTAGTAAGTGTGTAAAATCAAAAAAATGGGTAGTCCAATGGCCATGCCCGAACTGGGGATCTCAAACTATGTATTGCGAAGGGAATAGTGTTACAAATCTTAAATTGGATTGTACTGGAAAGTGTGTGGCGACCATTTTCGCTCAGTGTACCATGGATTGCGCAACCACTTTAACAAATACTCCTTGCACCTGTGGTTGCACGGGTGGCCCCCTTAGTACTTGCTTCCCGGGCATTTGTGGTACAGCACCTGCTTGTGCAGCAAATGCGGGTGAATGTACATATGGTGCCACTCGATCTTGTGGTAAATGTGGTACCCAAACCTGTGGAACTGGATGTGCTTGGGGTACCTGTTCTGGCCAAACAGGAACATGCGTTCCCGGAACAGTTGAAAATTGTGTTGGGGGAGGAACGAGAACTTGTAGCGCAGCTTGCCAATGGGTGGCGGGACCTGGTTGCAGCGGAACTCACATGATCTGCGACGCCACGGAACAATGTGTCTCTAGTCCAGGAACAGGGGCAAATGAGTGTACCACTGCCGCAGACTGCAAGGGTCCTACTGCAATAGATGTTCTCATCCCAGATGTTAATCCTTGTGTAAATCCTCCAGGATGCGGAGTGATCAACTTCCAATGGACATACCAGAGTCCGAATAACAGGAACGAAAAGCAATTCTATTTCCAAGTCGATGATAATTCGAATTATTCATCTCCAGAAGTTAATATTATTGTTGGGGGCCTTAATTATCCAACTGGCACCGTGAACTCACAGGCAGTGGTGGTTAGACCAATCCCCGCAACCTTAGGTGGTAACTATATCTCCTATGGGAAAACATATTACTGGAGGGTTAAGGTTACCGATTCCGCTGGTAGGAGTTCTGCCTGGATCCCTGGTCCAGCCAGCTTTAATACCTATGTCCACCCCTTCCCAAGTCCTCAATTTGATTTTTCCGGCCAAACAGGATTTATTGGTTCGTCGACTGCCTCTTTACTGTCAATTGTGTCAGCGAATACCCCGGTTAATTTCCTAGATGGTTCTGTCTGCTACAACGACGACGAAACTGCATACAACTGCAGAGACCGAGCAACAAATACCTATACTTGGGATTTTGGTGACGGTGGAACGAGTGCTACCAGGGGGAATACTACTCATACCTATACTGCTGACGGGCGGTATACAGTAACTTTACACATTTGTGATGCAGTTGGTTGTTGTACTTTCACAACAACTGTTGTCGTCGGAGATGTGGGGTCGGGGACCCCGTGGTGGAAAGAGATAAACCCCTTCTAGAAGATATTTAATGAGTCCCCACACTAGGTTCGAGTGTGGGGACTTGCCAGTTATGGATTTCTCTGGTAAACTAAAAAAACATTTTTAATTACTAAAAATTATTATTTAACATGGCAGTTCCGAAAAGACATAAGACTAGTTCAACAAGAGACCAAAGAAGGATGCACATTTTTGTGACTCCTCCTGTTTTGACTTTGTGCTCAAAGTGCAATAAACCAGTTAAGGCCCATATTGTTTGCAAAAATTGTGGCTACTACAAAGGAAAGGAGATTATCAATGTTTTAGGAAAGTTAACCAAGAAAGAAAGGAAGCAGGTGGAGAAGGAAATGAAGAATACGGAGAAAGAACAGAGTGATAAGCCGATGACCATGGATAACTTATCAAAAAAGTAGTTTAAAATATATATAGTTAATGGCCTCAAGACATCTTTCAAGATCAATCGCCATGCAAAGTCTATACGAATGGGATTTTTATGGTCAGGAGAAAGATGTTTTAAGTAAGATAACCGAAAGGAATATTAAAGACTTTGGTCCAGGCCTGGAAGATACAACATTTGTTGGGGATATAATAAAGGGAGTGATTAAACATTTACACGAGATTGATAAGATAATTGAGAAGGCGGCCCCAGAGTGGCCAATAGCTCAAATACCAATTGTCGATAGAAATGTTTTGAGAATAGGGCTATACGAACTTCTATACAGCAACAAAGAAGAGGTTCCTCCAAAAGTTGCCATCAATGAATCCATTGAACTGGCTAAAACTTTTGGCGGGGAAAGTTCCGGCAAGTTTATCAATGGAGTTTTGGGGACAGTGTACAAGCAGATGGGGATTGAGGAAGAGGTAGAAGTTAAAAAATAATTCAGCCAATAACCAGTCGCGATTATTCATTAGTCGATAGTGGTTAGTGGCTAGACTAAATAAATGAAAGATTTTTCTAAGCTAGAGGAACAACTAGGAATAAAGTTTAAGAATCAGGACCTTTTAATTCAGGCATTCGTTCATAGATCGTATCTAAACGAAAATCCAAATTTTCGTCTGAGCCAGAATGAGAGATTAGAGTTTTTGGGAGACGCAGTTCTGGAATTGATAATAAGTGATTTCCTCTACAACGAATATCCAGACCAACCAGAGGGGAAGCTAACCAATTGGAGAGCATCATTGGTTAACGCGAAAATGTTAGCCCAAGTTGCTCAGGAGTTGAATTTAAATGAGTTTCTGCTATTATCAAAAGGCGAAACAAAAGAAAAGGGAAAAGCAAGACAGTATATTCTAGCCAATACCTTTGAATCGTTGATTGGAGCCCTTTATCTAGATTCCGGACTTAATCCTTGCGATGGGTTTATTAAAAAATATCTTACATCAAGATTACCAGAAATTATTGAAAGTGGGCTTTACAGAGATGCAAAGTCCCATTTCCAGGAGACAGCCCAGGAGAAAGAAGGGATAACCCCGATGTATAAGGTTTTGAAAGAATGGGGACCGGATCACGTTAAGAGTTTCATAATCGGAGCATTTTTAGAAGAAGAATTAATCGCTGAGGGAGAGGGTTCTTCCAAGCAAGAGGCGGAAGAGGCCGCTGCTAAAAAGGCCTTAATCGCTAGGGGTTGGTAACATTACACATTAAAGAAACACAAATTAAACCATGTTAGTTATAAGATTTACAAGAATAGGAAAAAAGAATCAGCCGATGTATAGGATTATCGTGACTGATAAAAGGAGGGCAACTCGCGGAGGAAGATTCGTGGAGATTTTAGGTAACTATAATCCTTTTACCAAAAAGACAAACATTAAAGCAGATAGAGTTACTTACTGGATTTCAAAAGGAGCTAAACCATCGGTAAGTATTAACAATCTTCTAGTAAAGGAAAATATTATAAAGGGAGTAAAGATTGCCACCCACGCGAAGAAGAAAGGTGGAGAAACTCCGGCAGCAACCCCAGTTACAGCAACGGTTGCGCCAACTGCCCCCACAGCCCCAGTGACTCCAGTAGCCCCAGAAGAACCCAAAGCCTAACCTCATATATATACAAGGCCCGCTCAGCGGGCCTTTTGTGTTTAATTTATTGACAACCGCATGAAAATGAGTAAAATATATTATAGTAGCTTCAAAAGCTCTGATTCGCTGCATAACCCCAATGGGTAGTTCCCAGCGGTAGAGAAAGGTCGAGCTACAAGAAAAACTTTTAATGATAAAAAAATGGCAAAAGAGAATGACAAGGAGTTTCTACAGTACTTAATAGAGTCATTGGTAGATAACCCAAAAGACGTAAAAGTTGAAAGAAAAGTTGACGAAATGGGAGTATTACTTTCTTTGAGAGTAAACCCAGAAGATATGGGCCAAATAATTGGTCGCGAAGGCTCAACTGCTAACGCAATCAGAAATTTGGTAAGAATCGTTGGTTTAAAAAACCACGCCCGCGTCAATTTGAAGATTGAAGAGCCAGAAGGTGGTCGTGTTCAGAGAAAATCAGAAGCGAAGCCTTCATCCGATATCGATAATATCAGTCTGTAATCTCATTAAAATTTACAAGACTACGAGAGCCGTGCTACACTAATAGTACGGCTTTCGTTTTTAGAAAATGAAATTTGATATTGTAACCATATTCCCGAATATATTTTCCAGTTATTTTAAAGAATCTCTTATACAAAAAGCCATAAAAAATCGGCTAATTTCCGTTAACATCCATAATTTAAGAGATTGGGCTGACGATGCTCATAAAACAGTTGATGATAAACCATTTGGTGGGGGATTAGGAATGGTGATGAAGGTGGAGCCAATTTACAAAGCAGTTTCAAAGATTAAAAAGAAGGGCGGGAAGGTTATCCTCTTCACCCCAAGAGGGAAAAAGTTTAATCAGCAACTTGCCACTAAGCTTTCTAAAGAGAAACAATTGGTTTTAATTTGTGGAAGATATGAGGGGGTTGATGAAAGGGTGGCTAAAAATGTGGCAGATCTGGAGTTATCTATAGGGGAGTATGATTTAATGGGCGGAGAATTGCCAGCAATGATTGTTATTGAAACGATATCAAGATTAATCCCAGGCGTTATTGGGAAAAAAGAATTGTTGGGCGAGCGGGTTACAAAAGATGGTGGATTTATTGAATATGCACAATATACCAGGCCAGAAGTGTTTAAGATTAAGGGGAAAAATTGGAAGGTTCCAGAAGTTTTAACCTCCGGAGATCATAAAAAGATTCAAGAGTGGAGGAACATTAATAGGAAGGTCATTGAAAAGTAAGTTATTTGTGATAGAATACAAGGAAATTTGGGCAGGTGGCGGAGAAGCTAACGCATTGGACTGTAAATCCAACGACCAAGGTCTTCATAGGTGCAAGTCCTATCCTGCCCACAGAGTAGAGTAACCATCTGGATAGGTGGTGGTTAACATATTTAGTGGTATAATAGATTAATCACTATAATATGAATAATAATTTATCATTTGATAGGCTTTCGGATTTGTATATTAACAAACATAAATCTGCTGCTGAAATTGCCACTTCCATCGGTTATTCAGAAAGCGGAGTGAATTATTGGCTTCATAGATACAAGATTCAAAAGAGGAATTTAAGTGATGCCGCCTATATTAAACACAACCCAGATGGAGATCCGTTTACGCTGAAAAAGAGGCTTAATAAAGAAGAAGTCGAGCTTAGGGGAATGGGGTTGGGGATTTATTGGGGAGAGGGGGATAAAAGCCCCAATAACACGTCGGTTAGGGTGAGCAACACAGATCCGTTTTTAATTAAAAAATTTAGAGAATTTTTAAGAAAATTATATCAGGCAGAAGAAAAAAAGTTTTCTTATGGGTTAATTCTTTTCAACGATGTCAAAGAAGAAAAAGCAGTCAATTTCTGGAAGAAACAAATCGGCATTACAAGGAAACAACTCGGGAAAATAACAGTTGTACCGCCGCAGGGTAGGGGGACTTATAAGAAAAAAAGTGAATATGGAGTTTTGACAATGAGTTTTACTAATAAAAAATTAAAAGAGCATATTTTAGCGAGCATTAAGAAATATAATAATTAGTTTTACGTGCCGATGTAGCTCAGTTGGTAGAGCACTCCCATGGTGGGTCGCAAAACCCCTGCCCATTATACGGGAAACCATATAATGAATCCCTAATCACGGTTAATAGCCAATGTCTGGCCAAGACCGTAGCGCCCGAAAGGCGCTCGAACGACTGACAAAGGGGAGCTGATTCCTGTGAAAGGATATGCTCAAGATACAGTCTAGCCCTCTTATAAGCACTATTCTAAAAAGAGGTTTAAGCGAAGGGAAAGGTCGCCAGTTCAAATCTGGCCATCGGCTCAGAAAAATATAAAATAAAAATAAAATAGTATGGCAAAGAAAAAACCGTTTTCGAAAATACAATGCAGCGCTTGTAAAGAAGTGAATTACTTTACAAAGAAATCAAAGAAAGCAGCAGAGAAGAAGTTAGAGATGAAAAAGTTCTGCAACTCTTGCAGAAAACACACGCCACACAAAGAAGGAAAACGATAATTCCTTATAACCCAAAACCCGAGTTAATAGCTCGGGTTTTGTTTGACAGTATTATGCTTTCGGTATAGTTTTACTAAACAGGTCCGCACATTGACAAGAAAGGCAATGGTGAGAAATGATACATACATTAAAGAGGGTTGACGAAAGGGTTCTTCGGGAAATCGCCGAAGAGAAGGCAATCCGTAAGACGAGCGAACTCTTTTTATTGTTTTCTTTGGGCAGTCAGTTTGACCACTTAATTAAACAAGCACTAGAAAAGCTAGGAGTTTTTTGCCTCGTGGCAGATCCTAGCCAGGTGAGAGCGGCCGATGTTCAAAAGGTCGGGCCGACAGGCTTGATACTTTCTGGTGGCCCCGTTTCTGTCTACCAAAATGTTTTGCCATTTGACTTCAGTATTTTTGATTTAGGAATACCAGTTCTGGGTATTTGCTTAGGATTCCAATTATGGGCACACCATATTGGTTGTTCCGTTAGACAATCAGCGAGAAGAGAGTTCGGCACACATAAACTTTCAATTCTTGACTGGGGTGGTATTTTGAGGGGTTGTGAAAATGGGATGCCGGTTTTGGAAAGCCACGGAGATATGGTGGAAAAACCCGAAAGCCCGATTTCAAGAAGTCTTATCAGCGAATTTTTTGTTTTAGGCAAAACGGAAAATTCTCCCGTTGCAGCGGCAAATTATAGACATCTTTGGGGGGTGCAATTTCACCCCGAGGTGACGGAGACAACGAAGGGTCTCAAGATCTTCGAGAACTTTTGTTTTGGGATTTGCGGAGCCAAAGACAAGTATCCGGCCAAGGAGGTGGCTCAACAGAAGATAGTTGCCCTACGAGAAAAGATAGGCGACAAAAAAGTCCTGTTGGCACTATCCGGTGGGTCTGATTCATCGACCGTTGCCTATCTTTTGAAAGCTACTCTCGTTGGCAAGAAGGGACAGTTAAGGGCAGTTTACATCCGGGGAGTCGATCGGCCGGATGATGAGGCCCACGTGTTGGAGTATTTTGCAAATCAAGACTGGGTTGAGTTAAGGATTGTCGATGCAACTGATAGGTTTTTGGATGTCTTACGCGAAAAAGAAACAATGAAAGAGAAGAGAGTGGCGATGCGAAGCGTTTACAAAGCTGTGCTTGAAGAAGAGGCCAAGGAGTTTGGGGCCAGCTTTATAGCACAGGGAACGCTTTACACTGACATTTCAGAAAGTGGACAGGGATATGCCACGCAAGCGGCGAAGGCCCAAATCAAACTTCACCACAATGTAGGTTTGGGATTTTCTGTAGAGGAGCTCACTCCGCTTGATGATTGCGTTAAGGATACGGGTCGAGATATTGGTCGTTCGGCTGGAGTTCCGGAATCTCTCCTTGTCCGTCAGCCATTCCCTGGCCCCGGCTTGATTGTAAGGATCGAGGGACAGATTACTGCCGACAACTTAAGGATTGCTCGCCAAATTGACGACATCTATATTAAGGGATTGCGAGAGCAAGATCTCTACGCGGGTATTTGGCAGGCCGGAGCAGTGGTCACCCAATCAGTCACAACTTGTACAAAGGGCGACGATGCCGTAAGTGGTGTGGTTGTTGCCTTATGGGCGGTATGGAGCGTCAATGGTTTCACTGCTCAAGCGGCAGAATTACCCTGGGATTTTATAAAACGCATTTCTCAAAGAATTACAAATGAAGTTCCAGAAGTTGGAGCCGTGGTTTACAGAACCTCAGACAAACCGCCAGCTACAATTGAATGGGGATGAAAGTCTCCAAAACAGATGGGAGGAAAAGATGATGAAAAACAAGGCAGCAGTTTTTATGGCGACTTGGTTTTACTGCGGTTTAATCCCACCCATGTTCGGGAAGGGGATGGGCGGAACATATGGTAGCTTTTTCTCTCTGCCCTTGTGCTATCTGGCATTGGAGCTGGCTAAGGCCGGGACAGTCATTTCTTATCTGCTGGTAATGGCAGTAGTTTTCCTTTTGGGTTTGTGGTGTGTTCCCAAGGCTGAGATTGGATTAGGTAAAATGATTGATCAAAAAGGGAAACAAAGAGTCCACGATCAGAACCAGATCGTAATTGACGAAGTTTTTGGGATGCTGACATCATGTCTCCCTTTGCTTTTTATCCAAGTTAAGTTAACTTGGTTGGCTCTGGGGCTGGCCTTTGCTTTTTTCCGTTTCTTCGATATTACCAAGATCCCTCCTACAAGATTTTTTGATAGAATGCAAAGCGCAAAAGGCGTAATGCTTGACGATTTCGTCGCTGGTATTTATGCCGCTCTATCTTTGCTGGTTGTATCATCAGTGTTTGGCATATAGCCCACTGGGGTACAGCGAGTCCGTCGACAGCGGGCTCTTTTTTTATTGTTTTTTTTGTAATTAGGTGTAGTCTAGTCTATGTAAGGGCTTGAGACGTTCTCGAGCCAGGTTGTACCTCGACAAGTTCATAGGGACTAGGAGACAGAGGTGAGTGCAGAACGCTGGGCATTAATCTCAGTTTATAACAAGAAAGGCGTTGTGGAGTTCGCGCAACGATTGGTGAAATTAGGATGGAGAATTATCAGCTCCGGAGGAACAGCCAAGGCATTGACCGAGGCGGGTGTGCCAGTCAAGGACGTGGCTGAACTCGTCGGAGGTGGCCCCATCCTTGGTCACCGTGTCGTGACCTTGTCGCGACAGGTGCACGCCGCGCTATTAGCAGACCTTAAGAAGCCGGCAGATATTGCCGAGCTGGAAGGGTTGAATATTCCCATTATCGGTATGGTAGTCTGCGATTTTTATCCGTTAGCCATGGCAATCGCGAAGCTCGGTGCCACCATTGACTCGGTAGTCGATATGACCGATATTGGCGGACCGTGCATGGTTCGTTCGGCTGCCAAGGGCGGAAGAATCGTTATCTGCCGGATGCAGGACAGGGAATACATTCTCCACATTTTGGAAACTCAGGGAGAGGTACCCGCTGAGACCATACAATCGTTGCGTGCTATTGCTGAATTTGAGGTGGCAACATACGTCGCCACTTCGGCGATTTTCCACGGCAACGGCCAGTTCAACGGGATTCTCGGTCAGAAGGCTGTTGGTATCCCCAAGGGCGAAAACGGGCCACAGTCGCCGGCCGGACTTTTTTCTACCGGTAACGATGACCCCCTCGCGCTGGACAAGATCCTGTTGCTTGAAGGTGCTCCCTTAGGCTATTGCAACTGGACCGATATCGACCGGTTGTTGCAAACGTTGACGCACATTGTCGCAATATTCCAAACAAACTTCGGCACCATTCCGCGCATTGCCGTCGCCGTCAAGCACGGCAATCCCTGCGGAGCCGCTGTCGGTGATCGCGAGGAAGTCGTCAGGGCCGTGGTGAAAGGCGACAGCCTCGCTGTATTCGGTGGTTGGGTAATGACCAATTTTCCGATCAATGAAGAGTTGGCGGAAATCATGGTTACCGCTGGCATGAAGAAGGGCAAGGTGCAGAAGTTCGATGGCATCGTCGCCCCTGCTTTCACCGAAGGCGTCGGCGCATTTTTCGAACGTAAGGGTGGACGTTGCCGATTGATGATTTCCCATGCACTCGCCGACTGTGCATCGCTTGATACCACGCCACGTCTCCGGCAGGTTCGTGGAGGATTCATCGTCCAGCCGAACTACACATATATCCCCAATCTCGTCGACCACAAAGCGTTGGCGTTTGAGGACAAGCCCAAGAATTTTGACAGAATCGTGACCGACCTGGCCTTAGCCTGGGCGGTCTGTGCGACCTCCAATTCCAATACCATTACCATTGTCAAGAATGGCATGCTTATCGGTAACGGCGTGGGCCAGCAGGCTCGTGTCTGGGCCGCCAAGTTGGCTGTCATGCGGGCGAGAGATGCCAAACACGCGGGTATGCTGCGAGGCGCCGTTGCTTGCAGTGATTCGTTCTTCCCGTACACGGATGCTGTCAAGATTTTGATTGACGCCGGCATCACGGCCATTTTCAGCACCAGCGGCAGCAAGATCGGCGACGAAAAAGTCCAAGCACTCTGCGAGCGGAACGGTGTCCTGCTCCTCCAGTTACCGGACATTGAGGCTCGAGGATTTTTCGCTCACTGATAGGATTCAACAAACTCACAAAGGTCAAGACGCGAAAGCTTCTAGGCCTTTTCTTTTGCATTTTTTATTTGACTTGCCATTTAGTTTTAAGGTAATGTGAAAAAAAGAATTTATGCCCTTTTACATTTTTTTGTTTAACCACACAAAAAGAAAGTGAGGTCCCTATGGTTGGAAAAAGAGTGAGGGGCGCAAGGAAAAATTGCGACCCATTTTTTCGCAAGATGGATGCTCTTGGATTAGCTTTGGGCTATAACGATGTTCGATTGAGAACTCAGCATTCCAAGGTCCATCCGCAAAAAGTAGATCTTGCTACAATGTTTTCTCGGAACGTTGGATTGAATAACCCTATCATCAGTTCGCCAATGGACACTGTGACAGAAGCCGAAATGGCCATTGCCATGGCGAAATTGGGCGGTTTGGGAATTCTGCACAAGAACCTAAGTCCGGACGAACAAGTTAAGGCCGTGCAGAAAATAAAGCACGACTTGAGCGCCTTCATTTCTGACCCGATTTGCGTGTGCGAAGATCAATCCGTCGCGGCAGTTTTGGAAATGGTGAAAACCAAGAAGCACAAATTCCTTAGCTTCCCGATTTTTAACAGATCCGGCACTGTCATTGTCGGCATTGTTACCCGCAGAGATTTTAAATTCTGCATGAATCCGGCAAAGAAGATTGGTGATATTATGTCGGCTGAACTTATCTTTGCCAAAGCGGGCACGGACATTTCAAAAGCCTACAAAATAATGATGGAACGCCATGTGGAAATTCTGCCGGTTTTTGGAAGGGGAAAAGAATTGATCGGCATTTATACGCTGACCGACGTCAAGCGAATTATGGAAGGTAAGTCATCTGACTACAATCTTGCGCCCGATGGTACGTTGAGAGTGGGGGCAGCCATCGGCGTTGGTGATGACGCGCGGCTAAGGATGGAACTTTTGGCGCGAGCCAAAGTTGATGTCGTCGTAATTGACACTGCTCACGGCGACACCAAAGATATGCTTGATGCCATTAGATTTTGCAAGAAAAAATATCCTGACATTGATGTTGTCGCCGGAAATGTTTCCGAGCCCGAAGGGGCAAGAGCATTGGCAAAATCAGGAGCCGATGGAGTCAGGGTCGGTCAAGGCCCGGGATCCATTTGCACTACTCGGATTATTGCCGGAGTTGGGTGCCCGCAAGTCAGCGCAGTCTACAACTGCGCGAGAATTTTGCGGGGATCAGGCGTGCCGGTTTGCGCTGACGGCGGGATAGAATATCCCGGGGATATTACAATTGCCATTGGAGTCGGTGCAAGTTCGGTTATGCTTGGCAAGGTTTTGGCTGGCACAACCGAATCTCCCGGAGAAATAGTCTTTGTCAAAGGCAAGCCCATGAAGGTTTATCGCGGAATGGGTTCATTGGAAGCTATGGCCGACAATAAGGCGTCACGAGCCCGCTACGGTCAGGCAGAAACTTCTGCACCGGAAAAGCTTGTGCCCGAAGGTGTTGCAGGCAAGGTGATTTTCAAAGGAGATGTCTCGGCGATTCACCATCAAATGTTGGGTGGGTTAAGAGCCGGCATGGGATACTGCGGAGCCGCAACTATTGCCGATCTGCAGAATAGAGCTGATTTCCGCAGGATTACTCCTGCTGGTTTGAAAGAATCTCATCCTCATGGCCTTGAGGAAATTGACAAAACTTCGAACTACGAAGTGTAGAAAGGAATACCCCATGAAGCTACCAGCGATGTTCGACAATCTTTTGACGGTTGCTGTCACTTGTTTACAATTTGGCGATACGGGTAAAGGAAAAATCGTTGATCTGCTTGGAAGCTGGGCGAAGATAATCGTTCGTGGTACTGGCGGCGCAAATGCCGGCCATACGATTCGTCTAGGTAAGTCGGAATACATTTTCCATCTCATACCTTCTGGCATATTACATGATGCCGATGGCAAGATTAATATTATAGGGAATGGGACAGTCATTGATCCCAGAATTCTTTGTGAAGAAATTGCATTCCTTCAACAGCAAGGACTGCCCTGTAACCACTTAATGCTTGCATTAAATGCTAACCTCACTCTGCCAACGCAGGTAGCGCGCGATAGAGTTGGCGAAGGTGAAGCGGGTGCAGGAAAGATTGGGACAACTGGACGGGGGATTGGTCCGACCTATGGAGACCACGTCATCCGCATTGGATTGAAGATAAATGATTTACTTAACCCCGATATACTTTTTGCCAAGGTCAAGGCGAATGTGGCTTTCAGCGTAAGAGTCCTGGCCAGCTATGACCCGGAAATGGTGAAAGCCATACTCCGTCAGGCCTATTTGGGCGGTGGCATGTTTTACCATCCAGAGAAAATGTTCGACGTTGATGCAATTGTTAGAAAATATCTTGAATACGGGAAGATTTTGGCGCCATTCATCAGAGATACCGATGCCTTCGTCCGACAGAATGTCGGCAAATGCAGAATGTTGTTCGAGGGCGCCCAGGGCACTCTTCTCTCTGTCAAACATGGAACGTCTCCTTTTGTCACAAGTTCCGATTGCACGGTTAATGGCTTGGCCGAAGGCGCAGGTTTAAACCGTTCGCATATTCAACTGGCTTTGGGAATTATCAAAGGCTTCTACGAAACCAGAGTGGGTGAAGGTCCGTTCCCGACTGAGTTCGGAGGTGACGCATCTGCTGTTTGGTGCAGTAGTGCTAACAGAGAGTTGGAGAAAGAGAAATTCGCGGGAGCCACGGTTAATGATAAAAACGAGCTCAACCGAGGCGTGGCGTTGAGGGTCGCAGGAAACGAGTATGGCGCGACCACAAAACGGCCAAGACGCACCGGTCGGTTGGATCTGCCATTGTTGCGGCATGCTCTACTTTCTGGGAGCAATGATATTGTCTTAACAAAGTTGGATGTTCTTAATGATTGTGATGAAATACAAATATGCGATTCATATGTATATATGGGTCAGCCATATCGATACGGCGATAGGACCATTTCTCTGGGAGACAATTTGGAAGTGGCAATTCCGGCCGCTGAAGTCCTGTGGCATTGTCGCCCACTTTATCAAACCTTCCCAGGATGGAAGAGATCTCTTGGGGGCATCAACGCCTACGGGGATCTTCCTGGCGAGTTGATAGACATTTTGACTTTTGTGATGCTAAGGACCGGCATCAACCCAAGAATCATCTCTACGGGAGCCGATCGCGAAGAAACCATTTTTGTGTGATTTTGAAAAAAACAATGTCGCTGGACTCACCCCCCGGCGATTTTTTTTATTTACATTCCCAACAAAGTAGTGTAATTTTATCTATACGTAGCCTTAAAATATATTTTGGCTAACTATGCAATTTGAAAAGTGAATATTTCCAGAAAGGAGAAAAAGAGATGGAAAAGAAAATGACCTATGCTGCCGTCGGCGTTGATTACGACGCAATGGACCCATTCAAGCGCAAGGCGCAATTGGCCGGACTTAAGACCGTAAACAGCTTGAAACGTTTTGGATTTTCCGAGGTGGGTTGGTCTCGTGGCGAGAGCTGCTATCTAATCGACATCGGAGAGGCTTTCCTCGCCCATGTTGAAGAAGGTCTTGGTACGAAGAACCTTGTTGCCGATGCATTTAGAGGGCAGATGAGAATTGCCAGCGCAATCCAAGGTGTATTGGGAAGAACGTGTTACGATCAAATCGCACAGGACGCCGTGGCGATGATTGTCAATGACATGATCACCCTTGGCGCACTGCCACTTTCTGTGGCGATGCATCTTGCTGTTGGTGATTCGAGATGGTTTGATGACGAACAGCGATGCCATGATCTTATCGATGGCTGGAAAAAAGCATGCATACTTGTGCGATGTGTCTGGGGTGGGGGAGAGACCCCAACCCTTAAAGGCATTATCACGCCCGGGACCGCTGTCCTTTCTGGTTCGGCGATGGGTATTGTGAAACCGAGGGAACGGTTGATAAATCCCGTCAACATTCAACATGGCGACGCTATCATTTTTCTTGCCAGTTCGGGTATCGGGGCCAATGGCCTAACGATGGCAAGAAAAATTGCTGATAACCTTCCCGAAGGATATCTCACCAGACTCAGCGACGGAAGAATGTACGGTGAGGTGTTGCTTGATCCAACGCACCTTTACGTGGCATTTATTGAGCAGTGTCTCGATCTTGGCATCGACATCAATTACGCAGTCAACATTACTGGGCATGGTTGGCGTAAGCTTATGCGGGCAGCAAACCCATTCACCTACGTCATTGAAGTCCTACCAAAACAGCTTCCCATTTTCGATTTTATCCAAGCCCAGGGACCAGTCGATGATCTTGAGGCATATGGTAACCTCAATATGGGCGCTGGCTTTACCATTTACGTACCCCAGGATGATGTGCCCAGAATCTGGGATATGCTCAAAGAGCACGAAATGCCCTTCGAGGTATTCTATGCTGGACATATTGAGAAAAGTGATGAGAAAAGGGTTGTGATTGAACCGAAAGGCATAGAGTTCGTGGGTGCAACGCTTGGAGTTCGATAACCCCGCTGTTCTAAAGATAAGAGTATGAGGCCCTTTTGTTCCGACAGAGGGCTTTTTTCTTGGAAAATATATTCACCTAACGTTGACATCCCCCCGTTATTTTATTAAAGTTTACTTGCAGTATAATGACCGATCTTTTAAAGAACGATTAGAAGATTCCTAAGAGGAATCAGGAAAGGAGCCTTTATGGCCACACTTTCACCGGCAAGAGCCGGGGTAGCACTGCTACCAGGATTAACATTGCTATTTCGCGGTAAAGTCCGCGACACCTACGAGTTGCCCGATGGCAACCTATTGGTAGTGGCAACGGATGGAATCAGTATCTTTGATTTCGTTCTTAATGCCCTGGTCCCTTTGAAGGGGATTGTTTTGAACGCAATAAATCATTTCTGGCTTAACATCCTTTCGGAATTTGGGATCAAAACTCACTTCGTTGCCGCTGGAGCGGACATTGATAAGTATTTGCCAGAGAATTTACGTGGCAATATTGACTTGCAGTCGCGGGCAATGGTTGTTCGCAAAAAGAAAATGGCGCCGATCGAGTTTATCGGCCGTTATCTTCTGTTGGGTTCTGGGAAGACCGCCTATGATGAAACCGGGCAGATCTGTGGCCATCGGCTTATGCCGGGGTTGCAGGATGGCGATAAACTTCCGTTCATTCTTGATACGCCGACAACCAAGGCCGAAGAGGGCCATGATGAACATATGTCGGCTGACGAAGTCAGGAAAAAGTATCCTCAGCACACAATTTTACTCTCGCAGATTTTCCAGATCATTTCTGACATCGCCATAAAGAATGGCATCATATTGGGAGATGGGAAATTCGAACTTGCTGAAGATGGTACGGTTTGCGATGAGGTCGGCACGCCCGACTCCTGTCGTTTTCTGGACCGTAGTGAGTGGCTGGAAAGCCGGACACCCGCTACTGGCAGGAAATCTCCCTCGCCAAAAGACAAACAACTTGTCAGAAATTGGGGCATTGGCCAGGGAATCAACAAACTTAAACCCGAAAGTCCCGATGATGTCGCCAAGGCTCACGCCATGGTTATTCCCCAGGACCTCATTGATCAGACAACGCAGACCTATCGTTACATTTTCTGGCGGTTGACTGGGAGAACCATTGAACAATACTTGAGCAGCGTAATGCACGTTGCTGTTCTGGAAAGACCGGCCAAGAAAGTCTTGATTGTTTGTGGCAGTGAGACCGATCTGCCCAAAGTCAGGATGGCCGGGAATTTCAGTGACGAAAGCGTCAATGTCCATGTCATGAGTTGTCATCGGAATCCCTGGGACGTAATGCGTCTCACTGAGACCGAGGAATTACTCGAATACGACGTGGTGATTGGAGTTGGTGGCAAGGCCCTTGCTTTACCAGGGATCATTGATGCTTGGGCTCGGTATTTCGACCGAAACATCCGAGTGGCTGGTGTCGCCCTGGGCGAGGCGGATGATATTGACTTGTTGGCCGCTCAGCTTTCCATTTTGCGGATTCCGGGTCAGCCCGTAATCTTTAACGAAATGACTGGCCAGGCCTACACTGGTCCGGCAGGGTTGGCTGAGTTGCTTGAGCGCATTGAAAGTGGCGAGTTGCCACCGGTCAAGCCTCGAACTTCAAAGCCGGTTAAGAGAGATGTTTTTACTCACAATGCTCCTTAACAAGAGGGCGATTAGTGCTTGGTTAGGGGCCTACATTACTGACACACTAAAAGTCGCCATTGCGTTTGTTGGATGTACGATTATGACGGCAATCTTTCATATTATTCTCTTGGGTGGTGGCCTGGTTGATTTGAAGAGCAGTTGGCCATTCATTCTGATGGAAGTTATATTGATAGCACTTGCTATTCGTTCTTTCATCCATGTCGGCCGATGGAGAAAACTCCTAAGGGAAGTAATCCAAAGCAATATTCCGTAGGATTAATTCAAAGAGAAAGGGCTTGGCGCTATATGTGCTGAGCTCTCTTTTTTTAAATAAAGCATCTTGGTTTGACAACTTAGATATATATGCTATAATTATATCATTCAGTTAGATTTTGGTTTAGGTTTTAGGCAATCTGGAATCAGAAGGAGTAAGAAGATGAAGGAAAAGAGTGGCCACAAACACATGCTGGAGAACCTCACGAGCACGAAGTGCAAGTGTGGGGTAGAGCTGTGTGGCAGCTTGCAGCCGATGAGGCCGGTTGCCTGCAACCGAAAGAAGGGTCACAAGGGACGGTGCCGGAACACTTTGCACCCCGAGCTAGGGATCTGGCAAAAGAAGGCCGGCGATCCGATCCTGACCTAGACTTCCTTTCGGGGAAGTAACGAACAAATGGTCCAGTACTGCATGTACTGGACCTTCTCTTTTCCACAGCCTATCATTGACACCGTCTTTATATTTGATATAATGTTAACGTTCGGGTCGGGAGTCGACCTGATATCATAGTACCTTTAGTTCGAAGGAGCGAAGAGTGAGTCATTTGTGCGGAATATCGGTCGCTGTCCCCGCCGTACCCAGAGACTGTCGGTGTGGTGTTTGCAGTGAGCCACTTTGTGTCTCATTACATCCAAGCCACCCGGTTGTCTGCAACCTTCCAAAGGGGCATCTCGGTCCCTGCAAAAGCACGCGCCGACCGGATGTCGGATTCTGGTTTATAACACCAGAGGGCCAGACCGTGGCCTGACAACTTTGCTGCAAAACACAACATGTTCCCATACTCCGGTATGGGAACTTTTCATATATATCATAAGAGGTAGATTGTTGCCGTCGCGATATTGACAATAGTTTGAATTGTGTGCTATAATCACGACGATAGGTTAATGGCGATGTGTGTCGTCATTAATAGTACATTTCCATTTAGGAGACATTTATAGAACAAACGTTTTCAGAACGGAATCTGTTTGCATAAACCAGTGGACTTTTTTAGGAAAGGAACGCATCATGATCGGAGCAGGAACATTAATCTGGAGCAATCTGTACTGGATCGTGCTGTTGGTGGTGGCAGTGTTGGTGGCGTGGGGCCTCACCAAGATGTGGCTGGCATACGGCACCAAGGTGGAGGCGGCGGGCAAGAACACGGTTCTGACGCCGTCTCCGATCGGCCCCATCATCGCGACCATCGTGGTCGTCGGCTTGTTCGCCGTCGGCGGAGTCCTCGCGTGGAACGCCATGCAGGACGCAACAACAAACGTCTCGACCTACGAAAACCCGGCGCAAAACGCCGAGCAGAAACGCCTGCAGCAAACAAAGCTGCCGACTAAGGACGAGATGGACAAGGCGCGCGCCGAATTGAAGGAGCGCGCCGAAGTCAAGCCACACGAGAAAGCGCTGACGAATTTCGACCAGGCCATGGAGGCCGAGGCCGAGAGGATTCGTCAGCGTAACTCTGCGGCGACGCAACCGGTCGAGAAAAAGTAACGCAGCAACCCAGAAGTGAAAATCCGTAAGCATTGTGCTAGGCGGATCGCAGAAAACGAGAATAGGAGAAGAAACGTGAAGAAAACACTGAGCATTCTAATGGCGGTTTCGATGTTGGCCTTCGCTGTCGGATGCAGCGAGACGGTTCCCCAGGGCAAGCGCGGGCGGATCAGCACCACCAACGGGTGGGAGAAGGACATCCTCAAGCCCGGCCGGCACACCTGTTATGGCCACGACAACATGTACACCCTGGAGACGACCAGCCAAACCTTCAAGGAGAAATTGGACATCCTGGTCGGAGGCAAGGTCAACCTGCGGGTTGACATCACCGTGAGGGTCAAGTCGTCGGAAGACGACGAGCAGTTGCGCAAGGCGTTCGAGACGGTCACGGCCAAGGGGCACGACATCTCGGCCGAGCAACTTTACACGACGTTTTTACAGATGAAGGTCCTGGCCATTCCCCGGCAGCTTTTTGAGGTTCAGCCCGACGTACAAACGGCCGTGGCTAACAGCCCGAAGATCGCCACCGAGGTGGCCAAGCGTTTGATGGAAGAGGCCAAACAAACGCCCCTGACCATCGAGGATGTACAGATTACCAACTACGACTGGCCGAAGAGCATAACCGAGGCCCAGGAATCGTTGGTGAAGATCCAGCTCCTGGAAGCGGCGGCGGAAGCTCAAGTTCGGGCTGACCTGAAGCGTAGTGAGGGCCAGCTCAAGATTGCGACGGCCGACAAGCTCGTCGAGCTGAAGAAGGCCGAGGCGGTGGCTGAGTCCATCGACATCATCAAGAAGCAGCTCGCCGGCGCTCCCGAGTACCTGATGTGGCACCAGATCCGCGTGATGGGTCAGGCGGCCATGGGTCCGAACAACTGCTTCATTCTGTACCCGTACTCTACGAGCGCGGACCAGGTCAAGCAGATGGTTGGAAACACCAACCTTTCTCAGATGCTCAAGCCCGACGGCCCGCATCCGGAGATGAAGAAGGCCAACGCCCCGGTCGAGCAGATCAAGGACTGAACCGGCGACATCGGCCAGGAAGTTCTGTAAGTGTCCAACATACCCCGAGCGTAGAAACCCAATATGGGAATCTCGCTCGGGGATTTTATTTACATCAGTCCTTGAAACATTCTCGCGATATGTTAATGTTGAGGCGTACGAGGTTAATACTAATTAATTTATTAAATATTCTTATGAATACATATACAAAAATATCGTTAGTTGTGGCCTCATTATTCGTGGTAGGATTTACTTCCGTGGCCTATGCAATTATGCCCCTACCATCAGTTACATTATCAGCTACAAGTATTGGCACAGGGGATAGTGTTCAGATTGTAGTAACTGCGGTTGCAAATTCTAGTGTAGCCCTTTATTCTGTTGTTTCTGGCTCTATACCACAGGGTAGCTATGTCGGTACAACTAATTCTAATGGATATTTAACTACTACCATTAGTTCGGCTACGTACGGAATTACTTCTAACACTTTGGTATACGCTGTCGTTAATAATGTATCATCACCAACTGTAGTTTGGCCATCTATAAATCAGGGGACAGCGATTACTTTTAGCCAGACAAATCCAACAATATCTGTCGGGCAGAGTACAACTGTCTATATCTACGGAGGCTCAGGCACCAATTACTATATCTCTTCTAATTCAAACTCAAACATTGTTCAAGCTACAATAGCAGGTAGTTCCTTGTCGCTTTACGGCGTTTCAAGTAATGGGTCAGCTGTTATCGCTGTTTGCTCTTCAAGCACTGTTTGTGCTTCTATCACGGCAACTGTGGGGTATAGCGGTGGGGTTATAACCCTAAGTCAGACTAGTGTTTCTTTAGTCCAAGGACAGAGCACGACTGTTTCCATCACTGGTAATGGAGGATACTATTTTTCCAACTATACCGGGCAAAGTATTGCCACGGTTTCCATCAGTGGGAATAACCTAATAATTTATGCCAACAGTTATGGTAGCGCGAACGTTTCTGTCTGTCAGGCCGGGGGACAGTGCGCCGTTGTATATATCTCTGTAACAAATAACAACCAATATTATACAAATACTTCACTTCTAACTTTTAGCCAGGATAATCCAACTATATCCATCGGCCAGAGTATGACCATCTCCATTTTGGGCGGAAGCTATTATGGAGGATACACCAACACTTACCGTGTTGCATATAATTCAGATTTAACTACTGTTCAGCCGAGCATAGGGGGCAATACGCTCACAATCTATGGGATAAAAAATGGGGTGGCGGTACTTGTAATTTGTGATTTAAATAATAACTGTGGGGCTGTTTCCGCAACAGTAGGAAGTAATCCTGTTTATCCCGTATATACATTTACTAGTTTTCTTACAGTCGGATCTTCTGGCGCTGAGGTAATAGCGCTCCAGCAACTCTTAACAGATCAAGGATATTATGGCGGAGCTATTGCCGGACATTATGGATATGTTACAGCAGCAGCCGTAAGAAGATACCAGGCAGCAAACGGATTAATGCAAACTGGTAACGTTGGTCCTTCAACAAGAAATGTGTTAAATAGTCAGGGAAGTTTGGGGTTGCAGGAATAGCTATTGATTATTGCTAGTTTGTGTGTTATCATTATCGATAGTTAGTTGCCTAATTAAAGCTAGTCGAATTCATTAAGCGAACTATCTAATTAATCATATCTATTAAATTCAAATGGAAGGAGTAATAAAAAAACTCACAGACAAAGGATTTGGTTTTATTACCATCGATGGAGAAGAGAAAGATCTTTTCTTTCACGGTAACGAACTAAAGGGAGTAACCTTTACTGAGTTAAAAGAAGGCGATAGAGTTTCTTTCGAAAAGGGAGATTCTCCAAAAGGACCAAACGCAGTTAACGTAACTCGTATCTAATTGGTTAAAAGTTAAAAACACCCAGAGATGGGTGTTTTTAATTGTTTGTTTAATAGTAGAATGTATATATATGAAAAGGATTATTGCTCACTTAGATATGGATGCATTCTTTGCTTCGTTGGAAGAAGTGGCCACCCCTAGCTTTAAAGGGAAACCCATTGCCGTTGGAGCAGACCCGGACGAAGGCAGGGGACGAGGAGTGGTTTCTACGGCGAATTATTTAGCAAGAGAATACGGCATTCATTCTGCTCTTCCCATATCAACCGCTTGGCGTCTTTCCCAAGAAGCAAAAAAACAAGGCAAACCAGAGGTTGTCTTTTTGACTCCGAATTTTGAAATGTACGAGAGGGTTTCGCAGAATGTTTTTGAAATAATTAAAAAATATTCTACTAGTGTCGAGCAAGCAAGTATAGACGAATTCTATTTCGATCTTAGTTCTGCTAAAACATTTAAAAAAGCAGAAGATATCTGTAAAAAGATAAAAGAGGAGATTCTTAAAAAAGAAAAAGTTACCTGTTCCATTGGAATAGGGGAGAATAAGCTGATTTCTAAAATTGCTGCTGGGTTTAAAAAACCCAACGGCCTATTTGTAGTTGAGCCGAAAGATAGCGAGAAGTTTTTGGAATCACTTCCGATAAGAAAGATTCCCGGCATAGGGCCAAAAACTGCAGAAATCTTCTATGGCAGGAAAGTAGAGGTTATTAATGATTTAAAAAAGTTCTCTAGAGATGAATTAATAGAGATGTTGGGGAAATATGGAGGAGAGATCTACCATAGGGCTCGAGGGATTGATGAGGAACCCATTGTGGAAAATAGGGAAGTAAAATCCATCGGAGAACAAGTAACCTTTAATGAAAACTCTTCCAACCTTTTATACATTACAGAAGAATTCGAGAAAATATTAGTGGATGTTTTTAAAAGATTTAAGGATTCTGGTTTCAATAAGTTTAAAACAATAACGATTGTTGTTAGATTCTCCAATTTTGAAACAAAGACTAGCTCAAAGAGTTTTAAAGAGGGGATTGGGCTGAATGCGGAGAAGAGGCTTAAATTAGAAGGTTTAAAATTGCTTTTGCCATTTCTTGATAAGAGAAACAATCCCAGAGGGCAATTAATTAGATTAATAGGGGCAAGAGTAGAGAGATTTGTATAAGACCAGCGTATTATAGATGATATGTTGACACTGTTTTCCATTAGAATATAATTAAAACATGAAGAATAAAAACATTACAATTGATAACCTGGCAGTGATGGTCCAAAAAGGTTTTAGCGGAGTTGACCAACGATTTGATCAGGTTGATAAAAGCTTTAATAGAGTCAACGATCGCCTCGATAGAATAGAAAATATTTTATTAAAACAACACTCCCAACAGATAGAATCTCTTGAGAAAAGAATCAATCGTCTTGAGGAAGCTTTGGTCGTTAAATAATCTGATATTAGTATTGCTTTGAAACTAAAAAACCACCCCAATAGACGGGTGGTTTTTAGCAGAGGTTTGACATTTGATATTTCTTAATGTATAATATTTTTATGATAAATAAACAGACAGAGCCAGTGTGCCAGCCAGAGGTTGGG
Source organism: uncultured Candidatus Saccharibacteria bacterium (assembly GCA_964424305.1). Lineage (GTDB taxonomy): Bacteria > Patescibacteriota > Minisyncoccia > Minisyncoccales > Staskawiczbacteraceae > JAHJTG01. Next base: position 24,154 of record CAYRHW010000005.1, on the reverse strand, counting down.
ACGGGATTTAATGGGCTTGGAGTAGCTCCAAAGATTCTTGAATTATTGGCAAGATCAAATTTTAAAACTCCAACACCTATCCAGCATAAGGCCATTCCGCCTGCCATAGAGGGGAAGGATTTAATTGGTATCGCTCAAACGGGTACAGGAAAAACTCTTGCTTTTGGGATTCCGATGATTCAAAGAATTATGCAGGCAGGATCAGGCATGGGATTAGTTGTTTTGCCAACTAGAGAGTTGGCCTTTCAGATTAATGAAACTTTGCAGAAGATAGGGCATGCTTTTGGCGTGAAGACAGCAGTGTTAATTGGTGGAGCTCCAATAGGGCATCAGATACAACAGATTCGTCACAATCCGCATATTATAGTGGGAACTCCTGGAAGAATTATTGACCATGTCCAGCAAAGGACATTAAATTTAAACAATGTGAGTATTTTGGTATTAGATGAAGCTGATCGCATGTTCGACATGGGTTTTGCTCCGCAGATAGCTAAAATTCTACAGGTTCTACCAAAAAATCGTCAAACTATGTTGTTTTCCGCAACAATGCCAGATGGCATTGCTAAAATTGCTAGTACGCACATGAAATGCCCCGTAAGGATAGAAATTGCTAGATCTGGAACTACGGCTGAGAAAGTTGAGCATGAGTTGTTTGTTGTTAAAAGAGAACAAAAGAATCGTTTGTTAGCTAAAATACTTTGGGAGACCAAAGGAAGTGTTTTAATCTTTCTAAGATTAAAACATAATGCAAAAAAGATTTGTAGAGATATCGCAGATTTAGGAATTAAAGCAGCCGAGATTCATTCTAATAGATCACTTAGTCAGAGAAGGGAAGCATTAGAGGGTTTTAAGATTGGAAAATACAGAGTACTTGTTGCTACAGATATCGCCTCTCGTGGCATTGATGTTAAAGGGATTGAGTTGGTTATAAACTACGATCTTCCGGAGAATGCTGAAGATTATGTCCATCGTATTGGAAGAACAGGTAGGGCTGGTATGTCGGGCAAGGCCATCTCTTTTGTGTTGCCAGATCAAGGAAGCAAAGTAAGAGAGATTGAGAGACTAGTCCAAATATATCTACCAATTTCACAATTACCAGAGCTTCCTCCAGAAGCGCCAAGAAAGCCGTATGTTCCAGAACCAACTCGTACCCCACAATTCCGTAGAGGGAATAATTTCAGAGGAGGAGGTAACCGCGGATACAACAGAAGGAGAAATTAATTAGGTTTAGAAGCATAAAAAAGCCCTGGCAATTTTATTGCGAGGACTTTTTTTCCAGAAATTTATGTGATAACATTGGGGCAAGTAGGTAACTCGGGGACGTAGTGAAATGGCATCATAAGGATCTCCAAAATCTTTGTTCATGGTTCGAATCCATGCGTCCCCGCAAGAGTACAAGCAGATGAGAGGTCGTTTGTTTCGTTCGGAAACCGTCTAGCCACCCGCGCCATCAAGTCATACCAAATGCTATCAAGAGCCACCTTTTAATTGAGGGGGCTTTTTGGTAGGATAAGATAAAATTAAGAATAATAATATGCCAGGAGAAAAAGAAAGATTAAATCAAGAAGATGCGCAAAATGAAGCCGACATTTTATTGCAGAAAATAGATGGTGGCCAGGCAAAAGATTATGCAGACGCCGAGAGGCAAATAGAACAAGAAAAAAGCGAAAAAGTGGCGCAAGAAAAAAAAGAAATACTTTTGGGTGAAAAATTTGCCGAATTTGCAGTTCGGTTTATGAGTTTTGATGAGTATCTAGAGTTTGTGGATCATGGAATAAGTGGTCGAGGTTGCTCTTTATCATTTGCGGTCGAGGGTGGAAAAGCACCAATTTTTAAGGATTGGCTTGGAAATAGTAAAAAGGATTGGTATAAGGCAATGGGTCCAACAGAATGGGATATTTTTTCAGGAAAAACCGTTGAGAACTATCAAGCACTTTTAGAAAAATTAAAAGAAGCCCATAACGAGGCTGCGGAGGCCCTTCAAGGTAGTGAAGGGGAAAGGGACATTAAAGGAGAAACAGTAAGACGATTTATGCAAAAGGTTGATCCAAGCACTCAACGGCAAAAGGAGAAGCTAATTTATGGTGATGAACTCGGGTATCTTCCGTTCAGAGAAAAGAATTATGAAAATGCATATAGAAAGGTAAGTGGCAGACGTAAACCTACAGAATTTCTTAACAGAATTTCGAGTGAACACAATATAAACGAAAAACAGTCTGATCAAATATCAAAATGGATTGATCAGAATGTGCAATTAACCGGAGCACAATTAAAAAAAATCTCTGACTGGCGGTTAGAAAAACTTGTAGCGGAATTGATACCACTTGCCCAAAATTTATTTGAGGAATTAGGCGTAGAAGATAAAACGGGCTGGCTAAGGGAAATTTTCCTCACCCTTGTTTTATGTGCCAAGAGGGGTGGTCCAGAATATGATTTAGAAAAAAAAGTAGATTTTATTGAAGCGATGCGCAAAAACCCGGAGCTTCTTTCTAGGGAAGATAATTTAAGAAAATTTTTTTCGCTTGTTCCTTACCTTGAAGGGGAAGCCGCGAGAAATCGTCGTGAGTCAGATAAATATGCAGCTGTTAGAACCCCCAACCAATATGAAATCGCTCTCATCCTTCATTTGGACCAAACTATCGAAGATGATCTTAACCATTTAGAAGACGGTCGGTCAAAACGAGGCTATGAGCCCTATAAATATTATAGAGTGTTCAAATATGATGATGGCGGAGGATTCAAGTATGAAGATGTTCTTGGGGCTGTTGTTATAACTCCTGATCGGATATTGGTTGAGAAAGCTGTTGAACATTCCGAAAAAGCTGGAAAAGTAGCACACCCAGTTTTTACTAGCAGCGGCAGAGTTGCTTATCCTAAATAGTCAAAGCTAATAATTGGTTAATCTCCTTAATCGCCAGCTCGGGTACCGGGAACGCTTGCTCCCACTCAAAAGTTCGAAAATCGTTCAGCCACCCGCGCAATAAAACCAAACGCAATGGCTGGTTTTTTTGCAATAAGTTGGGTTTGACAGGCGTATTAATATTAGTTAAGATACTTATATATCTCCCAATATGGAAAATAGAAAAAAATTAATTGAAGAAATCATGGCAAACTTTCACGCCATGAAGAACAAGATGCACGTTCAAGGCATACAGCCGGGGAGTAAAGCTTCTATCACTCACTCGCAGCTTTTTGTTTTGGCGATTATAGAGAAGAATTGTGACATTGGGATAAAGGAAATATCACAGAAGCTGAATATTTCATCAAGTGCAGCCACTCAGCTTGTAGATGGGTTAGTAGATAATGGCTATGTGGTGAGGAAGGCGGATTCAAACGATCGTCGCGCACTGCAATTAGAGCTTTCTACTAAGGGTAGTAAGCAAATTACCGAACTTAAGGATAGACGTATGAAAATGATGATAACGTTATTCGATGCCCTAAATGATAATGAATTAGAAACTTATCTTAATTTACATAAAAAAATACTATCTAAAATTAATATATGAAAAATATAATCGAAGTTAAAAATCTTACTAAGAAATTCGATGATTTTGTAGCGGTGGATGATATTTCTTTTTCTATCCCTGAAGGAGAGATTTTTGCTTTTCTCGGCCCAAATGGCGCAGGTAAATCAACTACCATTAAGATACTTACGACACTACTTAGGCCCACAACCGGCACAGTTACTCTTAACGGGCATGATCCAGTGCACCATCCGGACGAGACACGACGTTCGTTCGGGATTGTTTTCCAAGATCCAAGCTTAGATGATGATTTAACTGCTTGGGAAAATATGGAAATACACGGGGTACTTTACGATGTTCCGGCTAATATTAGGAAGCAAAGGAGTGAAGAATTGCTAAAGTTCGTTGATCTATGGGATCGTAAAGATAATTTAGTGAAGGAATTCTCTGGTGGGATGAAACGAAGATTGGAAATTGCCCGTGGTCTTTTGCATCACCCAAAGATCATATTCCTTGATGAGCCAACCCTTGGCCTTGATCCGCAGACAAGGAATAATATGTGGGAATACCTTAGGGCTTTGAATAAAAGTGAAGGCACAACCATATTCTTCACAACCCACTACATGGAAGAAGCTGACCGCATCGCTCAACGTATCGCTGTTATTGATCATGGGAAGATTGTTGCCGTGGGAACATCAGCCGAATTAAAAAAGAAAACTAAAACAAATTCTCTAGAGGATGCATTTCTGTCGCTTACTGGTAAGACAATTAGGGAAGAGACAAGTAATGTAGCAGATAGGATGAGAATGAGACATAGAGTTTGGCATAGATAATTAAATATATATTTATGAAAAAGATTTACATTCTTTGGCTAAGACAAATTAAAAAATACTTTCGCTCCAGGTCTCGTATGATTGGCTCACTAGCCCAACCATTGCTCTTTTTGCTTGCATTGGGCTATGGATTCGGTTCTGTATTCCAGAAAGCAGGGGAGGGGAATTATCTTAACTTTCTTGCCCCTGGGATTATTGGTATGAGTATTATCTTTACTGCTATCTTTTCTGGTATGGAGATTATTTGGGATAGGCAATTTGGGTTTTTGAAAGAAACATTGGTAGCCCCCATGTCACGACTACATATTATGATAGGTAGAACTTTGGGTGGGGCAACGGTTGCCACAATGCAGGGTGTTATTGTTATGTTTATCTCTTTAATCTTTGGTTTCCACCCAGTAAGCTGGTTGGCAATTATTCCAGCAGTAGGGATTATGTTTCTAGTCGCACTTCTCTTCACAGCACTAGGCACAATGATCGCTTCTTTATTGGATGATATGCAGGGCTTTCAATTAATTATGAATTTTCTTGTTATGCCCCTATTTTTCCTTTCCGGCGCGCTTTTCCCACTTAAAGATTTGCCCAGTGCTCTTGCGATCATCGCCAGGCTTGATCCGCTCTCATATGGCATTGATGCCCTACGTGCTTTGTTTATAAACGGAGGGCACTATGGATTGGGAATAGATTTCCTTGTTCTTGGATCAGTTACGCTGTTATTCCTATGGCTCGGTAGCTATTTTTTCAAGAAGATTCAAATCTAACTATTTCTGGTATAATTAATAAAAATATTAAAGTTAATCAATATATGAAATTTAAATTGCCAAAGTTTTTTACAAAGAAGAGAATAATCTGGGGTGCAATAATCTTGCTTGTTATTATCGGTATATGGAATCTCGCGTTCGGGAAAAAGAACAGCCCCAATGGAATGCAAACAGCCATTGTTTCCAAGCAGGATTTAAAACAAACAGTATTAACAACTGGCCAAGTGGTTTCCGGCATCGATCTTAAGCTTAGTTTCCAAGGCAGTGGCGTGGTAAGGCAAGTACTAGTAAAGGAAGGGGACCAAGTATACGCTGGCAAGCTGTTGGCTGCACTTGATACAGCTGGTGCTCGCGCCAGCTTAACTACTGCCCAGGGGTCTCTTGCTCAGGCTAATGCAAATTACGACAAACTTTTAGCAGGGGCTTCCACGGAAGATGTTAAAACAATCGAGAACACCGTGGTTTCTGCTCAACAAGACCTAGATTCCTCATACGCAAGTTCGATAAATACACTAAATGATGCATATACAAAAATGTATAATGCTTTGGCTACGGTGGTTACGCTTCAAAATGACTATTTTGGAACTGCCGATCAAGAGGGCATTAGAGTGCAAGAGAGTAGGGCGGTAATAGCCAATAGTGTGAATATCTCGAAGTCCTATCTAGATATTGCAAAAGCTAATCTTACCCCAGCGAATGCTGAGTCTGCTATCTCCCATATAGTAACTGCCCTAAATGATACTTCAGACGCATTAAGAATCGTTCGTGATATGTGCGACCAAGGAATATATTATTCTAGAGTTTCTGCCACAGATAGAACATCCATAGACACTCAGAGAACATATATTAATACGGCCCTGACCAACACGACAGCTGCCCAAGATAGCATCTTGGGGTATAAGATCGCGCTTTTAAAGGCGCAAGATCAGTTGGCGTATAAGAAAGCTCCACCTAGACAGGCAGATATTGATGCAGCTATCGCTCAAGTAACTTCTGCTCAGGGTCAGGTTGATGCCGCTAGGGCAACTTTAAATAATCTACTTTTAATGGCTCCGGCCTCTGGAACAATTACTTTAGTTGATGCGAAAGTTGGCCAACAAGCCTCGGCTGGCTCTGTCGTTATCGGATTACAAAACATTTCAGATTTACACACAGAGGCAAATGTTAGTGAAGCAAATATCGCATCTCTAGAAATGGGGCAATCCATTGATTATACTTTTGATGCCCTAGGATCAGATGAGCATTTTGCTGGGAAAGTAATGACCATAGATCCAGCGTCTACTGTTGTCTCTGGTGTTGTTAATTACAAGGTTACGGGAGGTTTGGATAATGTCCCGAAGGTAAAACCAGGCATGACAGCTAATATGACAATTTTAGTTGCCGAAAAGCAGGGAGTGTTAGCTGTCCCCTCAACCGCGGTTGTTAACAAAACCAATGGCCAGTTTGTAAAAGTGATTGATGATAAAAAAACAAAGAAATACCACGAGGTTCAAGTACAAATCGGGTTGCAAGCCGATGGGGGATTGATCGAGATTCTTTCAGGGCTTTCAGAAGGCCAGGAGGTTATAACCTACATGAAGTAATATGGCTTTAATTAAAGTCAAACATTTAAAAAAGGACTATATAAATGACGATGTTGTCACCCATGTTCTTGGTGACATTAGTTTTGGAATAGACGAAGGAGAATTTGTGGCTATTATGGGCCCATCGGGATCTGGGAAATCAACGTTAATGCACATTCTCAGTTTTTTAGATCGTCCGACTTCCGGGTTATACGAATTTGAGGGAAAAGATGTTACCAACTTTACAGATCAGTATCTAGCGAAATTAAGGAATGAGAAGGTTGGGTTTGTTTTCCAATCTTTTAATTTATTGGCCCGAACTACTGTTTTGGATAATGTAAAACTTCCCTTGGTCTATAGCAAAAAGAAAGATCACGATGAATTAGCCAAGAAAGCTATTGAAGCAGTTGGCCTTTCTCACCGTTTAAACTATTTTACAAATCAAATCTCTGGTGGAGAAAAACAAAGAGTGGCAATCGCCCGGGCTCTGGTGTGTAATCCCGCTGTAATTTTTGCCGACGAGCCCACCGGAAACCTTGATTCGAAATCTGGGAACGCAGTTATGCATATACTTCAGAAATTAAATACGCAGGGTCACACAATCATTCTGGTTACTCACGAAACTGACACGGCAAACCACGCCAAAAGGATTATCCGTATTAAAGATGGGAATATTATCTCCGATGAGGCCGTAAAACAAAGAACCTTTACCGAGGCAGACAGAAACCTAGTTAAATAGTAGGTTTTTACATCTATGGATTTTCTAGGAACTATAAAACTTGTTATTCGTACATTGCTTGCCAGGAAGGGCAGGTCGTTTTTGACTATTCTCGGAATTGTTATTGGTGTGTCCGGAGTTATCACGATCATCGCTCTGGGGGCTGGCGCCCAAAGTTTAATTCTAGGACAGGTAACAAAGTTAGGTTCGAATATTTTAAGTGTTCAGCCGGGGAAGAGTAATGAGAAGGGGCCCCCAGCGCAAGTTTTTGGAATTGTAATTACCACATTAACTAACCAGGACGCTCAGGCCCTTAGGGCCAGTGCCCAGGTTCCCCATGCGGTTGCTGTTAACGCCATGGTAACTGGCTCTGCTTCTGTAACTTGGGGGAATAAGACGATTGATACAAATTTTGTTGGAACAGATTATGTCTATCCAAATGTAGTTACCATCACCATGCAAGAAGGCCAATTCCTTTCTCAACAGCAGGAGCAGGGGAATGCTAACGTGGTTGTTTTGGGGTCTTCGGTTAGCAGCGAATTATTCGATGGAACTGGAGTTGATCCGATAGGGCAGGTAATTAAGGTAAGGAATGCATCCCAGAATCAATCAGGCGGAACTCCACTAAGGGTTGTCGGAGTTATCACTCCTAGGGGGAGCGCATTTTTTCAAGATCAGGATGATAGGGTGTTTTTACCATTGGAGATTGCCCAACAGCAATTACTTGGCATCCATTATCTGGCGAATATTAACATTAGGGTGGATTCAGCTGATAATATTGATCAAACAATTACAGACGTAACAAGTGTTTTAAAACAACAGCATCGCATACAAAATGATATTGATGTTGATTTCACGGTGAGAAATATAGCGGATGCTGTTAACCTTTTGAGCACCATTACGGATGCTCTAAAACTATTTCTAACATCCATGGCCGCCATCGCTCTATTGGTTGGTGGTATTGGGATTTTAAATATTATGTTAGCGACGGTGGCTGAGCGCACAAGAGAGATTGGTTTAAGAAAAGCAACGGGCGCTACAAACGGAGCCATAATGCGACAGTTCCTTTTAGAAGCTGGAACATTAACCTTTTTTGGGGGAGTCTTGGGAATCATCTTCGGAGTATCAATTTCCTATGCTCTCGCCCCATTGATGCGCTATCTGGGATATGATTGGGCGTTTGTTGTTTCTTTTGGATCCGTTGCGCTATCTATAGGAGTTTCAATTTTGACTGGAGTAATTTTCGGATTGTACCCTGCGTTAAAAGCATCAAGGTTAAACCCAATCGATGCTTTAAGATACGAATAATATGTTTAAATCTTTAAAACAATCAATAAAAGTATTATCTGCTAATCCGGTTCGGACGGTTTTAACTACTTTGGGTATTGTTATTGGTATTGCTACTGTTATTCTAGTTCTATCGGCAGGTGAAGGATTCAGGAGTTTAATCGATGACCAATTAGCATCGTGGGGGACTGATACACTTTTTGTTGAAACTCGTGTTCCGCCCACAACAAAGAATAGAAATAACTCGGCCACTAGCGCCGATTTTAGCCGGGCTAATTCTGCGGTTGCGATTACCAGCTTTAAGCAGGTTGATTTAGATAATATCAAAAGATTGCCTAATGTTATTAACGCCTACGGGATGGTAACGGGTTTGGCAGTGGCCAGTTATCGGGATAATGCCAAGAGCGTTATCTACTATGGCGCATCGGCAGAGAGATTCTCCATGGATAAACATGCCCTACGGCCGGGCGGTAGGTTTTATACAAAAACAGAAGACTCCGGTGCCTCTCAAGTGGTTATTCTGGGTAGTAATTTAGCCAACGACCTTTTTTTACAAGACGATCCAATCGGAAAATTGGTCCGTCTTGGTACTTTAAACTTCCAAGTTATTGGAGTTTACGAATCTCAGGGTGCTGTTGGTGGCCCAAGTGCCGACGATGGATTGTATATGCCAATAGGCACGGCGCAGAAGAAGATGTTGGGCATTAATTATATAACCATTGGGGTGGTGCAGTTAAAAGATACAAATTTGGGAGAGTCTACTGCCGAAGCAATTAGGCAAACGATGAGAGATAACCATAATATTACAGATCCAGCCAAAGATGATTTTACTGTAACTACTCAGGCACAGGCCTTAGAAAGTTTTAACACTATTTTTAATGGCATTACCATTTTACTTATTGCCATCGCCGCAATCTCTTTATTAGTCGGGGGAGTGGGGATAATGAACATTATGTATGTAGTTGTTACCGAAAGAACAAGTGAGATTGGTTTGAAGAAAGCCTTGGGGGCAACGAATAAAGACATATTAAGTGAGTTTTTAATAGAATCGATTTTGGTTACAGTTTTGGGCGGGATTTTAGGGATTGTATTGGGATCCTTGCTGGGTTGGCTCATATCCTTCATCGCAATCTCTAGTGGTTTAGCCTGGGTATTCAGTGTCCCCATTTATGCCATAGTTATTGCCGTTGGAGTTTCTAGCGCCATTGGGATAGGCTTCGGAGTTTTACCAGCTAGAAGTGCCGCAAGATTAGACCCGATAGAGGCATTGAGGTATGAATAGGAATAGTGTTTAAAATGTTGACAGCCTTACAATTATGTGATATTATATATCTGTGATTAGTGAAATGTAGTAACTAATCCATTGTCCTTTGAAGGAGTAAAGACGATGAATCCCAGTGAGACTGTCCTCGGGTCTCTTTTGACCCTGATGTTGATGGTGTACGGAATCGCCATCATGGTTTCGGGAATTGCTGGTGGCCCGAGAGCCGTCCATCGATGGATGGGGAGGCAGTTGCGTTCCCTTGTCCGATGGTTGGCAGAGATGTTGAGGAGGGTTGTAAGGGCCCTTTTCGTTCTGGGCTGGCGCGTGACCAGACAGTTCTTCCGTCAGCTCCGCCGATTCCTTGTTGGAACCGGCCGAGTAATCGGAAGGTTCGGTCAGCGTCACCCATTGGCAGCGGGGATTATCTTTTTCCTGCTGCTCGCGGGTTTTATTCTATCCGTCGTTACTTTTTGGCCCAGGTTCTTTCCTTAGAACCTGGGCTTTTGCTTTAAAATTGATTGATAAAGCACTACCCTTGTGTTAGAATTTGTATATATATGGGTTTCTAATATATATGAATAAAATAATAATACTGCCAGTAATATTATTCGTTATCATCGTCATATTGGCCGGAGTATTGATTTTTTTGCCAAAAGCGGAGAATAACCCAGTAGTTTTGGATGATAGTAAGTCTTTCCCTGAGTCAGAGGCCGGTGTTATTCTAGCAAACAATCAATTTGCCTTTGATTTGTATAAAAAGTATGAGGCAAATGATGGGAATATCTTTTTTTCTCCCTATAGCTTATCTACCGCGCTAGCCATGGTCTACGAAGGAGCTAAGGGGAAGACAGCAGAAGAAATTCAAGCCGTTTTTCATTTTCCAAAGGACGCTGGCGTAAGGCAACCTGCCTTTGCCAAAATATATAATCAGATAAACAAAGCAGGTAAGACCTATGAGCTGAAGACAGCCAATGCTTTGTGGGCTCAGAAGGATTTCGCTTTTCTAGACAGCTATTTTTCGTTGATCAAAAACTATTATGGCGGGGAAGTAACAAACTTGGATTTTATTAATGCCGCAGAGGATGCAAGGTTAACTATTAATAAATGGGTAGAAGATCAGACTAACGACAAGATTAAGGATTTAATTCCCGCTGGTGTATTAAGTAATCTTACAAAGCTAGTATTAACAAATGCCATTTACTTTAAAGGGACCTGGCAATTACAGTTTGACAAGAAAGACACGAAAGAACAGGACTTTAATATTGCTAGCGATAAAACAGTAAAAGCCCAAATGATGAGTTTAAAGGGAGAAGATGCCAAGTTTAACTATGCAGAGAATAGCGATCTACAGATTCTAGAATTACCTTACGATAGTAAGGATCTTTCAATGCTTGTTCTTCTGCCGAAGAACAATATCTCTTCTGTCGATGCATACTTAACTCCTGAGAAATTTCTAGAATTGAAGGCAGGCTTAACTGAAAAACAGGTTAATGTGTATTTTCCAAAGTTTAAAATAGAGACAAAGTATTCGATGAAAGGGGATCTAAGTAATATGGGTATGCCGGTTGCTTTCTCTGACCAGGCAGATTTTTCGGGAATGGATGGCAAGCAGGATCTTAGAATATCAGAAGTTATTCATCAGGCATTTGTTGAAGTTAATGAAGAGGGGACAGAGGCAGCTGCTGCTACAGCGGTCATAATGGAATTAAAATCTGCTTTCCCATCAGACCAATTAGAATTCATAGCTGATCATCCTTTTATCTTTTTAATCCAGGATAATGCTACGGGAAATATCCTGTTTCTAGGGAGAGTAAGCAACCCAAGCTAAATTGGGTAGAATATGCCAAAAAAGAAAACAATAAAAAGTTTAACTTTTTGCAAGGCGTCTATAAATGATCTTATTCTTTTTAGTGTTTATTCTGTTGTGACCAATAAAGAAGATTGTACCTTTGAAAGACTAGTCAACCAGTCCTTTATACTCTTTCCAGACATATTCGGCTTCCAGAGATATCCTCAATGGCCAGATGCCAGAAAGCTAGATAGGCCGCTAAGGTCACTAAGAAACCAGAAATATATTAAAGGAGACCCAGGAACTGAATTTGCTATTACCAAAGAAGGTAGAGAGAAAGCAGAGCAAGTTGCCAAAACTCTTAGGCAAGGTAAATTATTGTAAACTAACAGCACAGTTAAATTTATGAGTTTAATAGATGTTTTAATTAAAGAAAATTGGGTGAAGACCCCTTCGGTCAAGGCCGCTTTTTTGAAAATAAAAAGAGAAGATTTCTTGCCAGAAAACGTTAAAAATCTGGCCGAGGTTAACGAAGCTTTGCCAATTGGTTTTGGACAAACAATATCACAACCAGCTGTTGTTGCTTTTATGTTTGAGCAATTACAACCCAAAAAAGGAGACAAAATTCTAGATGTTGGATCTGGTTCTGGTTGGACCAGTGGGTTATTGGCTGAAATAGTAGGGGAGACCGGAAAGATTGTTTCTTTAGAGCTGGTGCCAGAATTAAAAGAATTTGGCGAACAGAATTTGCTAAAATATGGTTTTGTAGAAAAAGGGATTGTTAAAACGTTTCTGGCAGATGGATCAAAGGGGCTTCAAGAGGAATCGCCCTATGATAAAATTTTGGCTTCTGCCACCTCAGCTCAAATCCCCAATGAGTGGAAAGATCAATTAAAAGTGGGGGGAAGAATTGTGGCTCCTGTGGGGAATTCGATCAAGACAATACTGAAAAAATCTGAAACAGAATTTGAGGAGATTGATCATCCTGGGTTTGTTTTTGTACCCTTAATCAGTAATTAAGATGATGAATAGCACGCTGAAGAACATTATTTTATTATTCGTGTTGCTTCTTTTGGTAGGTAGCATTTTTTTATGGAGTGCTATCTATCTACCTCTAAGTCCCGGTTCTAGTAAAATAGTTGATTTTACTCTTGAGAAGGGGCAAGGGGCCAAACAGATCTCAATCGCTCTAAAAGAGCAAGGAATAGTGAAATATGGCTCTATTTTTAGATTCTATGCCCTGATGATTGGTAAGGCCGAGAAGCTTCAGGCCGGTAGCTACGAGGTTTCTTCTGCGATGAGCATCGCTCAAATAGTTAGTAAATTTCTGTCAGGAGATGTTATCACTGAGAAGCTGACAATAGTCGAGGGTTGGGATTTGAGGGATATCTCAAAGTATTTCGTAGAGCAAGGGATTTCTAAAGATGGGGAATTATTAACCCTAGCAAAGAAAGACTATAGTTTTGGCTTAGATTCCCTCAAGGATAAGCCCAAAGATGCTGATCTAGAAGGATATTTATTCCCAGATACCTATGAGTTTATTCCGGGCACTAGCACCGAAGATATTTTAAAAAAGATTTTATCAACTTTTGATGATAAGTTTACTCCAGAGTTAAGGGCGGAGATAGCACGACAGAATAAGTCAATTTTTGAAATAGTAACAATGGCCTCATTGATAGAAAAAGAGGTTAAGTCTCCGGAAGACAAGAAAATGGTATCAGGGATCCTATGGAAGAGAATAGATATTGGTATGCCGCTGCAGGTTGATGCAACCGTTGTTTACGTAATAAACAAGCAGCCAAGCCTGGAAGACCTTCAGATAGATTCGCCGTATAATACCTATAGGTTCTATGGGTTGCCGAAGGGGCCCATTTCAAGCCCTGGGTTAGATAGTATTATTGCCGCAATATACCCGACAGAAAGTAACTATTTATTCTATCTATCGGCAGCAGAGGATGGTAGAACAATATTTAGCAAAACATTTGCAGAGCACGCTGCTGCAATAAGGAAATATTTAAGGTAACTATTGACATCTGGTTTGTGATGTATTAATATACAGCCACAATCAAAAATTGTTCCATAGACAGCAGGCACAAAAGTAAGCCCTGCCGAGGAAAACGATCTCTTTCGAGATTTTTATTCTGTCTGTGGAAACACAGCTTTTTATTTATAATCAAAAAACATGCCATTAACAAAAGATCAAAAGAAAACAGCAGTAGAAGATTTAAAGGAGAGAATTAAGAATCAGAAATCAATAGTTTTTATTGATTTTGCTAAGGTGAAAGCCAAAGATATATTTTCCTTTAGAAAGAAGCTAAAAGCATCCGGATGCAACCTGAAGGTTTCAAAAAAGACTTTATTGGGTATCGCATTTGGAAAGGACCATGCCGCTATCTGGGAAGAAGCTAAGAAGAACATCCCAGGACAGTTGGCCATAGTCTTTGGGATAAAGGACGAAATATCACCAGCGAAGATTTCAGCTCAATTTATCAAAGAAAGTGAAAACGTTAAGATACTAGGAGGCATCTTCGAAAACAAATTTGCCAACAAGGAAACAGTGTTCATTTATTCCGCAATTCCGACAAGGGAAGAATTATTGTCAAAATTGGTTGGAAGCTTGGCTTCGCCAATATCTGGTTTTGAGAATGTTTTACAAGGAAACATTAAAGGTCTATTGTACGCTTTAAGTGCAATTAATAAATAAATAAAATAATAAAAATAATATGACAGACGAAATAGAGAAAATAGAAGTTCCAGCTAAATTCAAGGATTTAGTAGGAGAAATAGAGAAGATGTCAGTTTTAGACTTAGCCGAATTAGTGAAGGTATTAGAGAAGAAATTCGGTGTATCAGCCGCCGCTCCAGCAGCCGCCGCCGCTCCAGCCGCCGCCGCCGCTCCAGTAGAAGAGAAAACTTCATTTAATGTAGAATTAAAAGAAGTTGGCCAAAAGAAAATTGACGTTATCAAGATTGTCAGAGATATTACTGGCAAGGGATTAAAAGAATCCAAAGATCTAGTTGACGCAGCTGCCGCAGCTCCTCAAGTAGTAAAGGAGAACGTAAAGAAAGAAGAAGCAGAGGATCTTAAAAAGAAATTTGAAGCAGTAGGAGCAAAAGTAGAGTTAAAATAGTATTTGGAAGAAAACGCACCCTTAGGGGTGCGTTTTTCGTTGTGTCCGATTATTGTGCGACAGTCTTGTAAGTTTTAAAGAAAGTATTAATCTAAATTATTGGTTCATTGAAAGGTAGGGTGCCCAAATGGCAAAGCACAAATTTTCAGATCTCTTTTGGGATTTCGTGCTGAAATTGATTGATACGTTTTCAGAGATACGAAGTAACATCATTGACCCAAGACCCCGGGTTAATGTAAGGAAACTAATACAAGAAATTTTTTCCAATATGCCTGGCCCATTTTTTGGGATTAGGTTGAGGGAAGACGAAAGATTGTTTGATTTTTCAAAAGGGCGGTTTGAAGCTGGAGGGGTTATGGTTGTTGTGAAAGCGGGCCAATACCGTCTTGAGAGGAAGATGATAAGATGGGGAAGCAATAACCCAGAAGATCCTTGGCTTGTTCTGGAAAATACTACAATTGGGGCTCGAGAGGCCTGGTGGAAAAAGCAACTAGGCATTTCTTTAAGGCTTGATGCCGATTTGTGACAGAAAACCCAATCCTGGGTTTTTTTCTTGTTTACCTGTTAATTTTTAAATGTTAAAATATATTAACACTAAATGGACGGTTGGCTCAGTGGTAGAGCGCTTCGTTCACATCGAAGAGGTCGCAGGTCCGATCCCTGCACCGTCCACTGAGAGATAAAAATTATGGCGAATAAAGTAATAGGATATATATTGCTTGCCGTAGGGTTAATCGTAATTGGTTGGACTCTTTTTGCCTCCTACGATATTTTCACTGGCAAAGCATCTGCTCCAAAGATATTTCTTGAATACACGAAAGAATCACCAACTACTAAAAATACTCAGGATCCTCAAAAGCTAATGGAGCAAGCGATTAGTAATCAGCTGGGCAATTTATTGCCAACAGATTCTATCCCTCAAATTTTAAACCTAGTAATTTGGTCTATGTTAGCCGGAATATTAATACTAGGAGGAAGCCAAATCGCGAGCCTTGGTATCAGATTAGTCGCTATTAAAGATAATAGTAACAATGACAAATAGTAATATTTTCGTTTTGTGGTTCTCCTGGCATTTTTTTGAAGCCCCAAAATTCATCCTGGGTGTTTGGAAGAATTTTATTGGTTTTAGTGTGGAGATCTTCTCCACCCCGTTATTATTAAAAACCTTTTTCTCTCCGTGGAGAAGATATAATTGGAGTTATCCGAGGGGATTGGATTTTGGTAAAATTTTTGAAACACTCACTTCCAACATTTTTTCAAGGATTTTAGGGGCCATTATGCGAACAGGTTTGCTTATTGGCGGCATAGCATTCCAGATAACCGTTTTATTGGGAGGGCTAGTTCTATTTATAGGGTGGTTAATCCTTCCTTTATTTTGTATAGCAGGATTATTATTCTCTTTTAGTATTATTTAAAATGGGATCAAACTTTAATTTAAGGGAAACAGCAATTTATCAAGCAGAAAAGCAGGGGCGTTCTGTCTTTTTTAGATTTTCTGGATTTTTTAAAAACATCTTTCTCGGATTTTTAGTTCTATCACTATTTCCTATCGGGCTTTCCTTCCTCGGAATGTTTTCTTTTATTTCCGCTCTCCAAATTTCGGTCTTTTTTCTAGTGCTTTTTGTCATACTCGCCGAGGCCAACCTATTTTTAAAAACTAAAATATCTAACCCAGATTTAGAACATAATATTGCCGAAGAAATTGAAAAATTAGAAACATGTAACCTGGCAGAGTTTTTAACAACTGAATCAGCACGGATTGTTCTTAGGGCGATTAAGTTTTGTAGGAAAAGAAAGCTCTCAGAGGTTTCGGCAATGGCTTTGCTTTATGGTGCCTTAGATGTAAGTGACCAGGCCAACTATATCTTTTCTCGATTGGGAATGGACATAGCGTCCATTCAGGATAATATTAAAAATTCTTTAGAAAAATCTAAAAGAGGGGAAAGATTTGTAGAATTCTTTTCAGAGGATTTTAATATCGCAATGGTTGAGGCAGCAAGAGTAGTAGTGGAGCGTAAGCGCACAAGGATTGAGGCCAGAGATATTTTAGTAGGAATATCTAAAACAGATTTCTTCGAACAAATATTAGTTGAGAATGATTTGAAGATAGAGGATTTTAATAACCTTACTCTATGGTTTGATTACCTTGAAAGAAAAATTAGAGAAAGTAAGAAGTTTTGGAGCAAGGAGAATCTTTCTATCTATGGATCAATGGGTAGAGACTTTGCCACTGGCTATACGATAACCTTGGATCAATATTCCATTGATTGGAGAAGAATTGTTAAAAATTGGGTATTCAAGGCAGTAATTGGGCATGGGAAAGAAATTGAGGATGTGCAGGTGGGCCTGGCTAAGCCGGAGGCAAATAATGTCTTAATCGTTGGAGAGGCGGGAACTGGTAGAGACAGTATTATCGAGGGGCTAGCAAGAAGGGCATATTTGGGGAAGAGTTTGCCAGAGTTGAATCATTTTAGGGTCGTAGAGCTAGACATGGTATCCATGCTATCCCAGATAAACGATGCAGAGAAAGTAGAATCTATCTTAGATCAGATTTTCCAGGAAGTGGTTTCTGCCGGCAATGTAATCTTAGTTATCAAAGAATTCCACAACTATGTAGGGCTTGAGACTGTTCAGCCTGGCATGGTTGATATCTCTGGAATTCTTGGGAAATATTTAGGATCCCCCGAATTTAAGTTTATAGGTATCACAAATTATAACGGGCTTCATACAAGGATAGAAAGAAATCCATCAATGCTTGATCAATTTACGAAGATTGAAGTGGGGGAGGTGACCGAAGAAGAAACAATGAGAATCCTGCAGAATCTTTCTTTGGAGTTAGAACAAAGATACAAGGTTTTTGTAACTTACCCAGCGGTTAGAGAAGTGGTTAAATTGGCCGCTCGATATATTCCAAGTAAACCATTCCCACAGAAGGGGATTGATTTGCTCCAAGACGTTGTTGTCTATGTGGCAAGGTCCACTAAAGACAAGGTGGTTCTACCAGAACACGTAGCAAAGATCATTTCTGCTAAGACTGAAATCCCAGTTGGTAGAGTAGAAGCAGAAGAAAAAGAAATGTTATTGAATCTTGAGAAACTTATTCATGAAAGAATAGTTAATCAAGAAGAGGCAGTAAAAGAGATCTCCATCGCCATGAGAAGAGCCCGAGCAGGCATTGGTTCAAAGAAACGACCCATGGGTTCATTCTTGTTTCTTGGCCCCACTGGTGTCGGTAAAACAGAAACTTCAAAAGCTTTGGCAACGGTATATTTTAAGGGGGAGGATAAAATGATCAGACTGGATATGTCAGAATTCCAAGCCGTTTCTGACATTCCCCGTTTAATTGGTGCTCCGGGACAAGAAGGATTACTAACAACACCAGTAAGAGAAAAACCATTTGCTTTATTACTGATGGATGAAATAGAGAAAGCGCATAGGAATATTTTAAATCTATTCTTACAGGTTCTTGATGAGGGAGAGGTTACTGATGGGCAAAACAGGAAAACTGCTTTTACAAACACAATTATTATTTGTACGTCTAACGCTGGATCAGAGATGATATGGGATGCTGTGGGGAAGAATGAGCCAATTGATAAGGACATGCTTTTACAGAAACTTTTCACCGATGGGATATTCAAACCAGAATTTGTTAATCGTTTTGACGCCGTTGTTATCTTCAAGCCATTAACAAAAGATAATCTTTTAAAGATTTGCGAATTATCATTAGGGTCTTTGAAGAAAAGCCTTCGAGAGAAGGATATTGAATTTAGAATTACAGTTCCTTTAATGGAAAAGATCGTCGAGCTGTCCTACAAGCCCGCTTATGGCGCTAGGGAAATGAGGAGGGTTATCCAAGATAAGGTTGAGAATTCAGTGGCTCAGGCGCTTTTAGGAGATGCCATTATGAAAGGAGATTCGTTCGAAGTTAATCCCGAAGATTTTTCATTAACAAAGGTCGAGAGCGAGAAGGCTGAAAAAATACGAAAAACAAAAAAAGTAATTAAAAAATAATACATGGAACAAACACCAATTCAAAATCCAATTCCCAGCACCACCCCCTCAGCGCCATTAATGTTACCAGTAAAGAAATCAGGAGGGGCATTATTAAAAATTATTGGGCTAGTTGCCGCCGTTGTCCTAATAGCCGGTGGAGTCGTATTGGCAACAAGAGTATGGGATCCGTCTTGGAGTCCCCTTAGACCAAATCCTCAAACAATACTTGAGCAGGCATTAAGTAAAATGAATGCTTGGAAAACAGTGAAGGCAGATATCGTCCTTGGTTTTGATATGGAAGACGAGTTGCAGGGTTCAGCAACCAAAGTCGCAGTAGGCGTTATCTCAAGTTCTGATAAAGAGAATAGCAAAGCAAAAGCTTCTTTCGATGTTTCTGTGGACGTTAAGGTCCCAGATGCCAGTCAGAGCTTTATTGCTAAAATAGGCATAGATAGTATCGTTTCGGGTGCCGATGCGTATATGAATTTAAAAAAGGCTGAGTTGCCCCCGATGGTTACGTTTTTGGCGGCAATGGGCGGATTTGATATATCAGCCATGCAGAATCAATGGATAAAGATAGATCAATCGTCACTACCAGCCGGAATAACTCCTGGAATAACTCAAGGACAAAATGGTTTATCCCCAGATCAACAGTTGCAGATGACGCAAATAACGGCAGAGTTACAGAAGATAATTTCTGAAGCTAATTTGGTTAAGTCGATACAGCAATTGTCAGACGAAACCATAAATGGGCAAAAAGCATATCATTACGTAGTTTTAATTGATAACGAGGCGATGAAAGAAGTAATGTCGAAATTTTTATTAAAAATTCCTTCGATACTTTCTATGGCCGGCGCGCCAGTACAAAACAATTCTAGTGAAGATATTCAAAGAATAAATACACAAATCGGAGAGTTCGTTGATAGGGTCGGGGGTATAACCTACGAGGTATTTATCGGGAAGACTGATGGTGAGATATATCGCGTAAAAGGGGAGAAAGAAATAGATGCGAGCCAACTTGACGAAGGTCAAAAAGGTAAGCTTGCAATAAGTGTAGATATTAATTACTCGGATATAAACAAAGTAGTCGATGTCTTAGCTCCAGCAAGCTTTAAAACACTACAGGAAATATTGACCCCATCAACGGGTAAATTATAGGTCCTCAGTAGTCTAAAAAACCAGCCCTTATAAATAAGGCTGGTTTTTTTGTACGTCCATCTGTGGATTGCCTGTGGATAAGTAGATGAGTTTAAGCTCAAAATAGGCTCAATGTTAAAAGTGTTGACTGGACCCTCAAAAGTGGGGTATAAAGGAACTGTGGTGGGAGATTGTGGATAACAGTGGGAAAAGCCACTAAACTTGTGTATAAACAATATGTTAATCGGGCAATACGAACACACAATTGATAGTAAGAAACGCTTGGCTCTACCAGCAAAGTTCAGAGGAGAGTTGGGCGATAAGGTGATAATTACACGAGGCATTGAAAATTGTCTAGTTGTTTATACAGAAAAAGAATGGAAGATATTCTCCGAGAGATTAAGTAGTTTAACAATAAGCCAGGCAGAAGCAAGAAGTTTTACCAGGATGATGCTAGCTGGAGCAATGGAAGTAGCTTTCGACAAATTAGGAAGAATACTTGTCCCTGATTATTTAAAGAATTATGCGGGATTGAAAAAGAATGTATATATCTGTGGGTTATCAAGCAGATTAGAGATATGGGATTCAGAGAGATGGGAAGAATACAAAAAGAATGCAGAGAAGGGAGTGGATGAGATTGTTTCAAAATTAGGATCGATGGGGATATAACATATGCATATTCCAGTTCTTACAAAAGAGGTATTAGAATATTTAGATCCAAAGCCTGGAGAAAACTTTATTGATTGCACGTTGGGGCAAGGTGGGCATGCTAAATTAATTTTAGAAAAGACAAGTCCAACGGGAAAACTTTTAGGAATTGATTATGACCAAAAGCAAATTAAAATTTCTAAGAATAATTTAGCAGACTATGGAAGCCGACTGATTGCCGAGAACGATTCCTACGCGAATTTAGAAGAGGTCGTTAAAAGAAATAATTTTGGGCCAGTCAATGGAATATTGTTAGATATCGGGATGTCCAGCTATCATCCAGACGAATCGGGTAGGGGATTCTCATTTACAAAAGATGAGCCACTCGATATGAGGTATAACACGGGGGGCGACAGTCTTACTGCTTACCAAATAGTTAATACATGGAATGAGGAAGATATTGAAAGTATCCTGAGAGATTATGGAGAAGAAAGATTCTCAAGGAAAATTGCCAGAGAGATTATAGCCCAAAGGAAAGTGAAGAAAATTGAAACGACAGGAGAATTGGTAAAAGTGATAGGGAAGGTGGTGAGACAGGGAAAGATTCATTTTGCCACAAGAACATTCCAGGCCCTAAGGATTGCAGTCAATCGAGAGTTAGACAATTTAACAAAAGTTTTGCCCCAGGTGATAAATATATTGGCAACTAATGGAAGACTAGTGATAATATCGTTTCACTCCTTAGAAGATAGAATCGTTAAAAATTATTTAAGAGACTTAAAAAAAGAAAATAGAATTGAAATATTAACAAAGAAACCAGTTATTGCATCTATGGGTGAGATTCGCGACAATCCTCGTTCAAGATCAGCAAAATTGAGAGCAGTAATAAAAAACTAATAACATGACAACTCAAACAATCGCTCAGGCAGCATCATTTAGTAAAATATTTCCGTTTAGATTGCCCCGTGTTAATTGGAGAGTTTTCATATTACTAGGTTTCTGTGCGGCGTTGTCATTGTCGGTTTTGTACGTTTTCCAGATAAATAGGATGGTTCAGGGTGCCTATTTGATTAATAGCTATCAGAAGCAAATCAATGAGCTCACCCAGACCAATAAGAATTTGGAGATTAACTTAGCCAAGATTAGTTATTTAGAAAATATACAAAACAAAACACAAGAATTGAATTTTCAAAAAGTTGAAAAGATAAAATACGTTCAGATTTTAGCGAGTTCATTAGCCAAGAAGTAAATGAAAAATTGGCGCATCAGCTTTATCTTTTATCTCGTTGTTATCGTCGGGGCAGCTATTATTGGCCGCCTCTTTTATCTTCAAGTGGTCAATCACAAATTCTATCAGGCACAGGCCCTGGGGCTGCAGTCGGCTTTTCAGGAAGTCGTCGGAGCCCGTGGAGAGATATTTTTTAAAAACAATTCAAAAAGTTTAGCGATAAACAACGACAAGTGGTCGGTTTCTGTTAATCCCACAGAAACCGAGGATGCCGATGTGACAGCAACGGAGTTGGCCAAGATTATCAAGGATACTAAAGAGAATATCTTATCGAAAATTAATAACGGGGGTTCCTATGTGTTGATAAAGAATAAATTAACCGAGGAAGAAGTTGCCAGCATTAGAAGTTTAAAATTAGCTGGGATACATATAGAGACGCAGTCTGGTAGGTATTATTCGCAGAATAAGATTGCTTCCCAAGTCGTAGGTTTTCTCGGAGGGGGCGGTCTTGGCCAGTACGGATTAGAGGGTTACTACGATAACATTTTAAAGGGAGAGGAAAGCTTCTCACAAAATCCTGGGGGGTTAGTGTTTTTTAACACCGATAACCTGGATCCAAGTAGTCTTGACGGATCAGATTTGTATTTAACAATTGACTATAATATTCAGTATCAGGCAGAAAGTATTTTAAAAGAAGCGAAAAAAGATTTTGGCATTGATGCGGGGCAGATAATAGTTATGGAGCCTCAGACAGGGAAGATCGTTGCTTTGGCTAATTTCCCGGGGTTTGATCCAAATCAATATGCTAAAGAAAAAGATTTAGGAATTTTTCAAAATAGTGCCATCCAAAAGGTTTATGAATTGGGGTCAGTTTTAAAGCCAATCACCGTTGCCATTGCTCTAAACGAAGGCAGAATAAGCACCGATACGACGTATAGGGATGAAGGATGTGTGATGGTTGGTAAGCAAAATATTTGTAACTTTGATAGAACCGCAAAATATGGGACCCAAACAACTACCCAATTATTAGAGAAGTCGTTAAATACTGGAGCAGTTTTTGTATCACAACAAATTCCCCACGATGTGTATTTAGACTATATCGATAGATTTGGTTTCGGGGAGAAAACAGGAGTTGATCTGCAGGGGGAAGTTGCTTCGGGGAATAGTAATTTAAGAAATGGAGGTGACGTTAACTTCGCTACGGCTAGTTTTGGCCAGGGGATTGAATTAACTCCGTTGCAATTAATCACGGCCTTTTGTCCCATCGCCAATGGTGGGAAATTGGTGAGACCGTATGTTGTAGATAAAATTGTAAATAATCAACGGGAGGAAGTACCTACGAATACAAAGATTGTAAGAGAGGTGATTACACCGAAAACCTCCTCCGAGGTTACAACGATGATGATTAGTGTGGTTGATAATGGGGTAGCCAATAAAGCCAAGGTCCCGGGCTACTACATTGCTGGTAAAACAGGTACGGCCCAGGTGGCCAACGAAGGGAGGCTTGGCTATGATCCAGCGAAAACGATTCATAGTTTTATTGGTTTTGCCCCAGCGCTTAACCCTAGATTTATTGCGTATATTAAATTTGATAATCCCAAGGGAAAAAGTTCTGGTACAACTGCTGCACCGGCTTTCTCAAAATTAGCTCAGTATATATTAAATTATTGGCAGATTCCGTCAGATTATGAACAATAGAATTATTATAGTCATTACAAATAGGAAAGATGCTGTTTTGGGATCAATGGAACGAGTTTTAGGCTCTAAATTTATAGTGAAAACTGTATTTAATGGTATGCCAGCTGGTGAGGATCTCTTAGCGGATAATGTTTTGCTTGTTGGATTTGATTCCCTCGACGTATCAAGGGCAGGAGAAATGATAGATATAGTGAAATCTTCTTCAGCCCCGATTTTAGTTTTAGATGGATTTGTGGAAAATGAAGGCATCAAGGAGGGCATTCAGGAATTGGTGAAGGCACTACCAAAAGACAGTAATCTGATTTTCAATATTGATGATAAGTTAATCAAAGAAATATCTAGCAATGCAAAAGAAAGTAGTTTTACATTTGGATTTGACGACAAAGCAGATTTTAAGGCTAGCGATGTGAATATAAATGGGGGATTGAACTTTAAATTGAACTATAATGGGAAGATAATGCCAATGTGGCAGAATAATCCAGACAATGATTACGCGTATGGGGCTTTGGTTGCCAGCTGTGTCGGGATGATATTGGGCTTTAACCTCGTAGAAATATCAGAACTGCTGAAAAGCAATTAATCATGTCGTGTCAAATCATCTAACTATCTGACCGGAACGGGCATTTGTTCAACCCTAGAAA
>CAYRHW010000004.1:0-77867 GCA_964424305.1 uncultured Candidatus Saccharibacteria bacterium | reverse complement strand
GTGCAATCAGGAAATATAAAAATATGATAAGACTTAAAGAAAAATATCAAAAAGAAGCAATCCCAGCCATGAAGAAAGATCATGGCTATAAGAATGTTATGGCAATGCCAAAGATTGTTAAGGTTGTTGTGAACTCTTGTTTCGGAAAAGATGCTGCCACAAAGACATCACAGGAAAGAGAAAAAGTTGCAAAAAATATTGCCACGGATTTGTCTCTTATTACCGGGCAAAAGGCAAAGATTGTAAAGTCAAAGAAATCCATTGCTGGTTTTAAATTGAGGGGGAATATTGATATCGCTGCAGTGGTGACTTTGAGAAAGAATAAGATGTACGAATTTCTTGAAAGACTATTGTATTTAACATTACCAAGGTCCAGAGATTTCCAAGGGTTAAATTCAAAGGGGATTGATAAGAAAGGAAATTTAACAATTGGGTTCAAAGAACACATTTCTTTTCCAGAAGTTATCACCGAAAAAGAGAAAACCATTTTTGGATTAGAAATTACAGTGGTGACAAACGCTAAGACCAAAGAAGAGGGCTTATTATTATATAGATTATTGGGTTTTCCAATCCGAGCTGAAAAAGCAAAGGTTGTTAAAACTGTTTAAATTAAAATTATATGGCAACAACCGGACAAATCGCAAAATCAAAGAAGAAACCAAAATTCAGCACAAGAATAGTGAATAGATGTTTTAAGTGTGGAAGAAGACATGGCTTTATAAGGAAATTTGGTCTTTGCAGAATTTGCTTTCGAGAATTGGCCAATAAAGGAGAGATTCCAGGTATTAAAAAATCAAGCTGGTAATATATAAAATCAACATGATAGATCCAATAACAGACATGTTAAATCAAATAAGGAACGGCCAGGCGGTACAAAAGACAGAAATATCTGTGCCGTTTTCGAAGTTGAAACAAAATATTGTTGATATCTTGGCCGAGGAAGGAATGGTGGGTGCCGTCAAGAAGGGTTTAAAGAAAGATACCAAATCTCTTAAGATCAATTTGAAATACAAAGATAGTTTGCCTGTTATCGGTGGGCTTAAAAGGATTTCAAAGCCTGGCCAGAAAATTTATGTCGGCTATTCAGATATGAGAGCTGTCAGAGGTGGTAAAGGATTTTCCATAATTTCAACACCAAAGGGTTTAATGACAAACAAAAAGGCAAGACAGGAGAAGGTTGGTGGTGAAGTGCTGTGTGAAATATGGTAATTTAATTTAATAAACATATGTCAAGAATTGGTAAAAAAATAATTGAAATCCCAGCAAATGTGAAGATAGAAATCTCAGGGCAAGAGGTGAAGGTTTCAGGTCCTCTGGGGAATTTAGCTCAGACTGTCCATCCAGAAATAAAGGTGGAGATTAAAGACAACCAGATTGTTCTTTCGCCAAAGGTTAAAGAATACGAGAAAAATGTCGGCGCTCTTTGGGGGTTATTCAGGGCTCTTATCTTTAATATGATTGAAGGTGTCACCAAAGGATTTGAAAAGAAATTGGACATAGAAGGAGTTGGCTACAAGGCAGCCGTTGAGGGAAACGAATTAGTTTTAAATGTAGGATTTACAAATCCAGTAAGAGTTGCCTGTCCCGAAGGGATTAAATTTGTCGTAGAGAAGAACCTCATTATCATCACAGGATATGACAAGGCAAAAGTTGGTCAGATTTCAGCAATAATCAGAAAGGTTAAGAAGGCAGAACCATATAAGGGAAAGGGTTTGAAATACTTTGGTGAAAAGATAAGAAGGAAAGAAGGAAAGAAAGTTGTTTCTACTAAGAAATAAAAATATGAAAATAGAAATTAAAAAACAAAAGAGGCAGAGACGCCACAAAATGATAAGATCAGAGATCAAGGGTACTGCCAAACGTCCTCGATTGTGTGTCTTCAGATCTGCAAAACATATTTACGCCCAATTGGTTAATGACGAAAAGAATATAACAATATTGTCTGTTAGTGACTTTGAAGTTAAGAAAGCTCCTTCTCGACAGGTTAAAAGCAAGGGTGGCAAAGATGTAAAGCCAGGCAATAAAGAGAATAAATCATTTGAGGTGGGAAAGTTGATAGCAGAGAAAGCCAAGGAAGCTAAGATTGAATCAGTGGTTTTTGACCGCGGAGGATTTGTCTACCATGGAAGAATAAAAGCGGTTGCCGATGGTGCCAGAGAAGGTGGCCTTAAATTTTAATAAATAATAATATGTTTGATTCCAATAACAACAGAAGAAGAGGACCAAGAGACTTTAAACCAAAAGATGAATTTGATTCAAAGATGTTAGATTTGGCTAGAGTTACTAGAGTAACTGGTGGTGGAAAGAGAATGAGTTTCCGTGCAGTGGTGGTCGTTGGCGATAGGAAGGGGAGAATTGGTTTAGGATTAGATAAGGGGAAGGATGTCTCGCAATCCATTGATAAAGCCACAAGAAAAGCTAAGAAGAATTTGATTACAGTGGTTATCAAAGAAAATACAATTCCTCACGAGGTTCAAGCTAAGTATGGGCCATCAGTGGTGTTATTGAAGCCACAGATAAAAGGTAGAGGTTTGGTTGCCGGTGGTGTTGTCAGGGTTATTTGCGATTTAGCTGGGATTAAAGATATTTCCTCAAAGATTATTTCCAGATCAAAGAATAAATTAAATAATGCACGAGCAACGATAGAGGCTTTAAAGAAGTTAAAAATCTAATATGCAATTACACGAATTAAAAACAATTCATAAAGGAAGAAGATCTCAGAGAGTAGGTCGCGGTGGAAAACGCGGTACTTTTTCTGGTCGTGGTACAAAGGGTCAGACCTCTAGAGCGGGGGCTAAGATGATGCCAATGATCAGGGAGATGATTAAAAGATATCCTAAACTTAGGGGGTATAGACACAGTGGCATTCCAAAAAACATTGTGGTTGTTAATGTTGGAGCTTTGGAGAATAAATTTAAGGCCGGAGAGATCGTCACTCCCGAAGCTTTGCATAATTTAGGAATTATTCGTAATATAAATGGGAAGGTTCCCGGAGTTAAGATTTTGGGTGCAGGGGAGATTAAAAAGGCTTTAACTATCGAAAATTGTAAGGTTTCTAAAGAGGCTAGGGTTAAAATAGAGAAGGCCGGAGGGGCCATAAGAGATAAGGCCGTAGCAGAAATAAAGACAGAGGTGGTAAAAGTAAAGAAAGCTAAGGTTAAGGTTGCGACGAAGAAAAAAAGCAAAAAAGCGAAGAAGTAGAGATTCGGAGGTTAGCTAATTTTTAATTTAGCAAACTATCTATGTGGTTTCAAAAAATATATTTTCTCTTTAAGAATAAAGAATTACGAGGAAAAGTTCTATTCATTTTAGGGCTTTTTGTTGTTTTCAGAATACTATCAAATATTCCTATTCCTGGTGTTGGGGTAGAAAACCTACGACAGTTTTTCAATACAAACCAAGTTTTCGGGTTAATGAACCTTTTTACCGGAGGAGCTTTAAGTAATTTTTCTATAGTAATGTTGGGTCTTGGGCCCTATATTACCGCAACCATTATATTGCAGTTGTTAACAATGATTTTCCCTGCGTTAGAAAAGCTGTACAAGGAAGAAGGGGAGTCTGGCCGCCAAAAGTTTAACCAATGGGGAAGATTGTTAACTATCCCCTTGGGAATATTTGAAGGGTTTGGAATGATTACTGTTTTCCAAACACAAGGGTTAATAGGGCACTTATCTCCTTTTGTGATGATTAGTGCAATTGCGACCATTGTGGCCGGAGCTATGTTGTTAATGTGGATTGGAGAATTAATCTCAGAAAAAGGCTTGGGAAATGGTATTTCCCTTTTAATCTTTGCTGGTATCGTCGCCCGCTTACCTTTATCTATATTCGAAACTTTCGTAACTTGGGATCCATCAAAAATCCCATCATACATTGCCTTTTTCGCCTTAGCCATAATCATCATCGCCGGAGTAGTTTTGATTACAGAGGCAAGAAGGAACATTCCAGTATCCTATGCTAAGAGGGTGAGGGGGAACAAGATGTACGGAGGAGGTTCCACCTATTTGCCCATGAATGTTAACCCAGCCGGAGTTATCCCAATCATCTTCGCTTTATCGGTTTTGCTATTTCCAGGCATGATAGCCAATTTCCTTGGTGGCGCACCAGGATTTGTTGGTATGGCTGCTAGGGGTATGGGGAATTTCTTCTCCAATGCCTGGATACACGGAGCCTTCTATTTCGGCTTAGTTATCATTTTTACCTACTTCTACACCATGGTTACTTTCGACCCTAAGAATATTTCTTCTAATTTGCAAAAGATGGGTGGATTCATTCCAGGTGTGCGACCAGGGGAATCAACCGCCGCCTTTATAAAACTAGTTTTAAACAGAGTTCTATTCACCGGAGCGATATTCTTGGGATTAATTGCTGTTCTTCCGTCCATCGTTGCGGGTGGAACCGGAGTGCAGGGATTTGGTTTCTTAATTGGAGGAACAAGTTTGTTAATCGTGGTTAGCGTTGTATTGGATACTTTAAAACAGGTTAACTCTCAGTTGGAAATGAGAGAATACGATACATTTTAAAATGAAAGCAAAACAAATTATCATACTCTTCGGCCCCCCAGGTGCTGGCAAGGGTACTCAAGCAGAACTATTATCAGGAAAGCTAGACTTGTTTCACTTTGAGACAAGTAAACTCCTAGAAGAGAAATTTGAATTAGTAAAAGATCTTTCAGCAGATTCTGACGAAAGGTTTATTGAGGTAGATGGAGAAAAGTTCGATGTCCTAAAAGAAAAAGAGCTTTGGTTAAAGGGAGTATTGTGTGATCCTCCCTTTGTAGTGCATTTAATACAGGAAAAGGTTAGGGATTTACGACACGATGGGGAAAGCATCGTTTTTTCTGGTTCTCCAAGAACAGTTTACGAAGCAGAAAAAGAGTTGCCACTATTTAAGGAACTTTATGGTCAAGAAAATATTAAAGCTTTTTACATCACCGTTACTCCAGAAGAAACAATTGATAGGAATTCTCATCGAAGAATTTGTGAAACAGCCAGACACTCCATATTGTGGAATAAGGAAACCGAAGGTTTAACTAACTGTCCCCTAGATGGTTCGAAACTATTAAGAAGAAAAGGATTAGATGATCCCGAAACAATTAAAGTAAGGATTGAGGAATTTAAAGAAAGAACCTACCCAGTCATCGATATTTTAAAGAAAGAAAACATTCAGGTTGTAGAAATCAACGGTAAACAAACTGTTTCAGAAGTGTATCATGATATTTTAAAGAATATTTAATGATATATATTAAGAACTCAGAGGAAATTAAGATAATAAGAGAAGGGGGGAAAATCTTGGCAGAAGTTTTAAAACAGGTCTCCAAGATGGTAAAACCAGGGATAACTACCAATGAACTAAACAAGGCCGCAGAGGCCTTGATTTTGGCTAATCAGGCTAAGCCATCCTTCAAGGGTTATGAGGGGTTCCCGGCCGCTTTATGTACGTCTGTTAACGAGGAAATAGTCCATTGTTACCCTTCAGAAAGGGTGCTAAGAGAGGGGGATATAATTGGTCTAGATTTGGGGGTGGAATACAAAGGTCTCCACACTGATATGGCGGTTACAGTTCCGGTTGGGAAGGTGTCTTTGGAAGCCCATCGGCTAATTTGGGTGACAAGGAAAGCATTGAAAAGAGGGATAAAAAAGGTAAGGTCTGGAAATACAACCGGAGATATCGGGAACACAATCGAACGCTATGTTACAGATCAGGGTTTCGGCTTAGTAAGAGATTTATGCGGCCATGGTATTGGAAAAAATGTCCATGAAGATCCGCAAATTCCAAACTTTGGGACAAGGGGATCGGGTGATAAACTAAAAGAGGGAATGGTAATTTGCATTGAGCCAATGTTAACAACAGGTGATTGGCATTTGAAGAAAGCTAAGGATGGATATGGTATTTCCACAAGGGATGGTTCTATTGCCGCTCACTTTGAACATACGATGGTAGTTACTAAAGATGGGTGTGAGGTAGTAACTGAATAGGATAGTTGTTTTTCAGAATTTATATACCAGCAGTGGTTATTGTAAAAATAACTGTGTTTGTATAAAATCAAATAAATGCATTTCAATAAAGTTAATAAGTAATGAACAATTTATGTCAAAAACAACAAAAATAATTCTTTACGTAATTTTAGTCGTCATTTTAGTTGGAGGGATTTGGTACACAACAACTAGAAACAGTGCGATGCAAGGCGCTATCAAAATCGGTTTGGTTCTTCCTTTAAGTGGCGACCTTGCGATTTATGGAGAAGGAGTAAAGAATGCAGCCTTGCTTGCGGTAGATAATAGTGGGATTAAGGATAGGATTCAGTTGATTATAGAGGATGACGCGAGTTGCGATAAAACAGGGGATGTTAGCATAGCCCAAAAATTTGTAAACATAGATAAAGTTAACGGAATAATTGGGCCAATGTGTTCCTCGGCTACTCTTGCCATATTACCGATTACAGATCCCTTAAAAAATGTTGTAGTTAGCCCCTCTGCGACCTCAAAAACCATAGTTCAATCCGGGTATAATTTCTTTTTTAGAACCATGGCATCCGATGCAGCTAAAAGCATTGCAATAGCAAATTTCGCCTATGAAAAGGGATATAGAAAATTAGCTTTAATTAATGACGCCGCAAACGATTCTTTTATCCAGGAAAAGGAGGATGCCAAGGAAGCATTTGTTAATTTGGGGGGAGTGGTGGTTGCTGAAGAATCTTATCATACCAATGATGTGGATTTCAGGACGCAATTAACAAAAATTAAGAATTCTAATTCGGATGTTATCATAATCGGGGGTTTCCCCAAGGAAGCGGCGTTCATCGTTAGGCAAGCAAAAGAAATTGGAATTAATATCCAAATTATGGGAGCGGGACCAGAAACTGGCACGCCAGAACTGATCACCATTGCCGGAAGTGCTGCAGAGGGCTTTATTTTCCCAGACGCAGAAACGCCGACAAATAAAGAGCATTCCGATTTCCTTGCCTCCTATAATGCTAAATTTGGCGAGGACGCTCCTGGGTATGGATC
Organism: uncultured Candidatus Saccharibacteria bacterium; assembly: GCA_964424305.1. Lineage (GTDB taxonomy): Bacteria > Patescibacteriota > Minisyncoccia > Minisyncoccales > Staskawiczbacteraceae > JAHJTG01. Next base: position 70,860 of record CAYRHW010000004.1, on the reverse strand, counting down.
AGCAGAGGGTTATGACGCTACGGCTCTCCTCATAAAAGCTATAGCGGGGAGTAACGGGAGTGGAGACGATATAAAGGCACATCTTTATAATCTAGGTCAGAATTATTCTGGGGCCAGTGGTTTAATAACATTTCAAAAAAATGGAGATGTGCAAAAACCAATGTCCATTAAGATCGTAGAGAATGGTCAGTTTGTGCCGTATAAAAAATAATTAATTAAATTAATAAAATATATGTCGAAAGCAACGAAAACAATTTTCTACATAGTTTTAGCCATTATTGTCGTCGGCGGAATTTGGTATGGAGCGAATCAGAAGTCATCGGATAAAGGGATAATTAAGATTGGAGCGATCCTGCCATTAACCGGAGAGGGTACTCCTGATCAGGGGCAAGCTTCTCAGAAAGCGATTACTCTCGCCATTGATGAAATCAATGCCCAAGGTGGTATTAATGGGAAAAAAGTAGAAGCGATTTTTGAAGATAGTCAATGTCAGGCACAAAGTGGTGTGACAGCGATAAACAAACTAATCAATGTGGATAAAGTCGCTTTTATTATAGGAGATATTTGTGACTCTGTAACCGGAGCGATAATGCCGATTGCAGAGGCAAATAAAGTTGTATTAATAACACCCGGTTCAACTTCACCAGCAATCTCGGATGCCGGTGATTATATATTTCGTTTTTGGTTTTCTGAAAGTGATTTGGGCGGCATGGTTGCCGACACTGCCTACGGCATGGGTATAAAGAAATTTGCCATATTATATATCAACAATGCATGGGGTGTAGCTCAGAAAGATGGAGTAAAAACAAGATTCGAAGAATTAGGTGGCGAGATTGTCTCTGCCCAAGCGATCGATCCAAATAGTGTTGATTATAGAACTGAAATATTAAAAGCAGAAGAAAAGAATCCGGAGGCGTATTATATCGGTTCACATCCTAATGGGTTAGTCCTAGCGATGAAACGGATGAAGGAACTGGGGATAAATAAAACTGTATTTTCACACGGGGGCCTTGTGGGGAGCACTCAAACCCTAGGGTTAGGAGGGGATTTTCTAGAAGGGATAATAGCACCCTTTGTATATAACCCAGAGACCAACTTCAGGGATAAGTTTGTAGAAAAATTCAATGAGGAACCTGGCATAACTGCCGACTCTTCCTATGATGCAGTAAAGGTTGTGACAAAAATAATGAAGGAGGCGGGGAAAACAGATTCCGGAACCATAAAAGATGGTCTCTATAAAATAAAGGATTATCCTGGAGTATCTGGGAACATAACCGTTGATGCAAATGGGGATGTACACAGACCCTTAAGGTTGATGATTGTGAAAGGGGGGAAGTTAGTACCTTATTCGAATTAATTATTTTAAGTAGTTACAATACGATAAGAGTCTTGTAAATACTTAATTCTATTTTCTAGCATGGATACGGAAAAACAAAATTTCGGAGATTTTGTAAACATTTTAACAAGGGCAGGAATAATAGATGGAAGCTATCCCGTTAAGGGATGTTATGTATGGCTCCCATACGGTTTTAAATTAAAAGAAAAGGTTTTCTCCTATATAGAAAAAGTATTAGGGGGTAAGGGCTACCAAAGATATCAATTTCCAAGATTAATACCTGGACAAGCGATAAGAAAAGTAACAGAAAAAGTGGCTGATTTTGAGGATAGATTATTTTGGCTAAGGACAAAAGAGGGGACTAGCCTAGATTTATTTCTTAATCCAACTGGAGAGTGTGGCGTTTATACTATGTTCAAAAAATGGATTCGCCAAGAATCAGACCTTCCCATAAGGCTATTTCAAATCGGCAACACTTTCAGGCCGCATAAAAGGCCGAGTGTCATGTTAAACGGGGATGAATCAACGAATCTTCTTGAGGCGCATTCAGCATTCTCTTCGAAAGAAAAAGCTGACACTGAATTTTTGGAAATAATCGATTCATTTAAAGAAATTCATAAGACAATAGGGATACCTTTTTTAGCTCTTCGTAGGCCAATCGAGGGTAATAAGCCCGTATGTGGCGATATGATTTCTTTTGAAACCTATTTGCCCTCGAAAAATACTAGTTTTAACGTCGGGGTCTTATACAATCAAGGACAAATCTATTCAAAAGCATTTGATGTTGTTTTCTCGAATCAAAATGGTCAGAAGGACAACACGCATCAAGTAACCTTTGGTATTTCAGAGAGAGGAATTGCAGCTATGCTCGATCTTCATAGAGATGAACATGGGCTTAGAATTTTGCCAGATTTTGCCCCATTGCAGATTATGATCATCCCCGTCTACGGAGATGATGACAAGGGTGGTTTAGATGAATACGTACATAAGATTGAAGGGATTGTTAAAGAGAATTATTCTGTTGCCGTAGATGTATCAAACAAGAATTCAAGTAAGAAATTTGCAGTAGCAAGGCAAGGGGGGATTCCCATACGGATTGGTGTCAGCAAGCATAATATGGATAATGGAACGGTAAGAATGTATTTAAGAACAGAGGAAGAGCCCATCGAAGAAGTGGGTTTAGAATCTCTATGTGGGGTTATTGATAAATCATTCGTAAAAATCCAGGAGAAATTATTTCAAGACGCAGATGCTTTATTAAGCTCAAAAATTTACATTGCCTCATCTCTGAATGAGATATGTGAAGGCGTGAAAAAAGGATTGATTGCTAGAATGTATTGGTGCGGTGATCTAGCCTGCCTTTCTGAATTGAATAAAAAACTTCCCGGGGAACTTATAGGTACACAATTTGATTCAAATGAGGCTGGCCGTTGTTTTATTTGTGGGAAAGAATCATCTAGCCCGTCTTATTACGCAAAACGTGGCGACTCGCCTTAACTACTAAGTAACGAAAGATATGATAGTAGTGCAACTATTCATAAACGGTATTATAGCTGGGTCAATCTATGCTCTGGTGGCAGTTGGGTTTTCATTAATTTATAGCACCAACCGATTTGTTCATCTGGCTCACGGTGGTTTTGTTGCGGTGGGCGCCTATTTGCTCTATCTATTCTTTACTTTATTTGGTCTCAATTTTTACATCTCAGCCATATTAGCAATTATCGTCTCTGGGTTTTTGGGTTGGCTAGTCTATACGTTGGTTTATATCCCCCTAAAAAAGAGAAAGGCGTCTAACGCCGTTCTCTTAATTGCTTCCGTTGGGTTGTTAATTCTGTTGGAGAATTTGATGCTTTTAATCTTCGGCGCCGACATAAAAACTATAAAGTATATTCAAATCAGGAAGGGAATCGAGATTTTCGGAGGCGTGATTACCCCCTTACAAATTGTGATAGTGGTATTAACTGGTATCTTGTTATTATTACTATGGATCTTTATGAAAAAGTCTCATTTAGGGAAAACAATGAGGGCTGTGGCTGATAATGTAGATCTGGCTAATATTATTGGGATCAACGCCAAAAAGATCTGTTACCTAAGTTTTATTATCGGAACAGCCTTGGCTGGGATTGCAGGTATTTTGGTGGCTTTGGAGCAAAACATTGAACCGAGCATGGGGACTGGCTTAATAATAAAGGGATTTACAGGGGCCATTATTGGTGGGATTGGTTCTGTGCCCGGCTCTATTCTTGGTAGTTATTTATTAGGATTAGTTGAGAATTTCGGCATTTGGTTTTTGCCATCTGGCTACAAGGATGCCATTGCTTTTTCTCTATTGTTTATTTTTTTACTGTTTAAACCTGCCGGAATTTTAGGATCTAAAGGAAAATACGAAGAACCGAAAATATGATTGAAGCCTATCTCATCCATCTTTTAATAATTATCGGCATCTATATCATCCTGGCCGTTAGTTTAAATTTAGCTATTGGCTATACTGGCTTGCTTAATCTTGGCCACATCGCCTTTTTTGGTATTGGGGCCTATGTTTCTGCTCTCTTAAGTGTAAATACCAAATTGCCCTTTCTATTAATATTCATAGTCGCAGGGTTTCTAGCCTCTATTTTTGGATATATTTTAATGGCGGCCACCAACAAGCTAAAGGGTGATTATTTGGCCTTGGCAACTCTGGGATTTAATTTTGTCATCTATTCTTTATTTCTGAATTGGACTTCGCTTACTCGCGGCCCCTTGGGCATTCCAGGTATCCCAAGGCCATCTATTTTTGGTTTGATAATTCAATCCAATTTTGCATATCTAACCTTTGTCGCTATCGTTTGCTGTCTGTCAGTAGGATTTTTATACCTTTTAGTAAAATCACCCTATGGGACATTGCTTCAGGCAACTAGGGATAACGAACTGGCTTGTAAGGTTTTGGGTAAAAACACCTTTAAGATTAAGTGGCAGGCATTGGCTGTCTCAGCTTTTTTCGCTGGGATTGCCGGTTCTCTCTACGCTCACTATATTACTTTTATTGACCCATCTAGTTTTTCTTTATATGAAATAATCTTAATTCTTACCATTGTTTTAATTGGTGGATTGGCTTCTTTAAAGGGTTCGATTATTGCTACGATAATTATTTTACTTATTCCCGAAATATTAAGGTTTCTGGCCTTGCCCTCATCGATTCTTGGTCCTACGCGCCAGATTATTTATGCTTTAATTTTGATATTAATCTTAATGTTTCGTCCGAGAGGATTATTCGGAAAAGTGGACCTAAACTAATTCTATGCTAAAAATTCAGTCAATTTCTAAAAGTTTTGCGGGTACTCATGCCCTAAAATCCTGTTCGTTTGAGATTCCCGGGAATAAGATTACCGCTTTAATCGGACCGAATGGAGCGGGAAAAACCACCCTATTTGATATTATTTCTGGATTAATTAAATCCGACAGGGGGAAAATAATATTTAAAGAAGCTGATATCACTAATTTACCACCCTATCAAATATCCGATGCCGGTATTTCTAGAACTTTTCAGCAGGTGGAGTTGTTTAAAAATATGACGATTCAAGATCATCTTCTGATGGCTCAAGATGATCAGGATAGCAGGATGCTTTTTAATGTACTTGGTTTAAATAGGGTTAGGAGAGAAAAGGTAGAGAAAATGGAGGGCATCTTAAATAAATTAGAATTAAGTAAATCGTTAAAGACTATTGTTTCCGATTTGAGCTATGGCCAGAGGAAATTATTAGATCTAGCCATCGCCCTATTAAAGCCTCATCAACTTTTACTACTTGATGAACCAGTAGAGGGAGTTAGTATTCAGGTCAGAGAAAAAATCAAGAATATATTAGAGGGTTTAAAAGAGAAGGGAGAGACTGTTTTAATCATTGAACATGATATTGATTTTGTAACAAGCATTGCCGATTGGATTATAGTTTTAGATGGGGGAGAACTTTTATGGCAAGGTAAGCCAGAAGAAATTAGACAAAGGCCCGAAGTTATAGAGGCCTATCTAGGGAAATAAAATATGATGCTTCAAATTAAAAATCTTAATGCGGGGTATGAAGATCTGCCAGTGCTAAGGGGCGTCAATATGGAAATTATGGCCGGAGAAGTTGTTGCTTTGATGGGACCTAACGGAGCTGGCAAGTCAACGTTATTAAAATCTATCTTTAACTTAACCGAAATTAAATCGGGTGAGATTTTATTTGAAGGGAAAAACATCGTTGGCTTAAAGCCCCATCAACTTACCGGTATAGGTATTTATTATCTCCCCCAGGGTAGAATAAATTTCAACGATATGACAGTGAGAGAGAATTTAGAAATAAGTATAATAAATAAGGGGCGGGAGGTGGTGAGTAAAAACTTGGAGCAAGTATATTGCCAATTCCCAATATTACGGGAGAAACAAAATAAGTACGCATATACTTTAAGCGGTGGGCAGCAGCAGATGCTGGCCCTGGGAAGGGCTATGATGCAGGACCCAGAGGTATTGCTACTTGACGAACCGTCTTTGGGATTGTCTCCGAAGTTAGTTAAAGAAATATTTAGGAAGATAAAAGAATTAAACCAAAAATTTAACGTTACTATTTTAATAGTAGAACATAATATTAAAAGCGTTTTAGATATTTGCAACCGAGGTTATGTGATGCGATCTGGTGAAATTGTTTTTTACGCCGATGCTCAGAAGTTAAAATCCCCCGAAATAATGGATGAAGTATTCTTCGGCAAAAGAGGGGATGGTCGTGAAGGGGTCGCTGGGGAGGGATAAATTGACGGAGACAGCTTTTTGTGTTATCTTGCATCTGCTGTATTTAAGATGATCTTTTATAAACACCTCTAGCCAACCGAGAAAGGAAACGGCCATGGCAAAGAGAAAAGCTGCAAAGATATTTGTGATGGGTTCGAAGAGCTCGAAAGCTCTCTTGAGATGTGTAATTTCCAAATATAAGTTGGATGATCTTCGGGTCATCGCTGGCTCGCTTGACCTCAGCGTCGATTTCATCAAGAAGATATTGAGGGGAAAAGGATCGCTTTCAATGGTCCATCTCCACGCATTGTCGGGTGTGCTACAAATACCGTCCACCATATTGCTCGGAGAGGCACTGGGATCAGACGAATCTGGTGCAAGAAAGAAGAATGAAGGGGTTCGTTTAATGGACGGATTGATTAGAGAAATGCATCCGGAATATTTCACAAAGAAGGGGAAAAGACGCAAGACGGTTATCATCAAGAAGAAGCAGCCGCTTAAGTAGTGGCTAGAATATAGGGTTTCCAATAGGCCTCGCATGAACTGCGAGGTTTTTCATTATTTGGACAGTAGCGTCTGCGGGGGTCCTTGGATGGGTTTAGCCCTTGACAGGGTTCTGGTAATATGCTATCATACCAGCACGATTGAAAATTTAATAACCACCTAGAAAATTGATAATTATTTCGCATATTAGGAATCTCGTTCGCGGGAGAACCGAAGGATAGAAGCTGTCTCAATTGGAAGAAATGAAATCCTGCCTCTTATGGCAGAGAAGCTTTATACACATACGACTAGTTATCAGTTTTCTGGGTGGTGGTGGTTGAGTAGAGGGTTCGCGACTCTTTGCTCGTGGGTTTCCATCAGAAAAATTTGGCAATGCTAGGTCGGTGTTCAGACCCTTGTTCAGGGAACTATATCCGGCGGAGTCACGCACAAGTGGCTCTTCATCTGACGGCATTGTGGACCCGGGGAGCGCTCTCTGGATCCTAGGTATTGGTTGAAGACCTACACAAACATCAACTGGGAATCCACCCACCACCCCCATTGTCATGCGACAAAGGCGTGCCTGAGATGGCGCGGTAAAGGTGAAAGTGCCTCTTCACTGCTTGTAACCCCTACCCCGTGTAGGTGAATCAGGCTTGGAGATAAGCATTATGCCACCACTTTGTTGCCCTAGGGCGATTCGAGAGTTTCTGGAGGAACTCGAGTCGCCCTTCTTTTTTTACAAAAAGTTACATCACCCAATCTTTATTTAAAAGATATTTATGTTAAAATCAGAGAATACAAATTAATTTAAAATAATGAAATCATTAATTGTCGCCAATTGGAAATTAAACCCACAAACAAAAAGAGAGGCAGAGGAATTATTCAAAAAAGTGAAAGCTGGGATTAAATCAGCAAAGAACGCAGAGGTTGTTCTTTGCCCCCCACTTATTTATTCCCCATTATTTAAAGGCTTAGCATTGGGTGCTCAAAATTGTTGTTCCGAAGAAAAAGGTGCTTTTACTGGAGAAATATCCGCTTCTATGATTAAGAGTGCTGGATTAGATTATGTAATAATTGGTCACTCCGAAAGAAGGAAATATTTCAGCGAAACCGATGAGCTGATAAATAAGAAGATTAAGCTGGCCATTAGGGTGGGTTTAAATGTTATCCTATGTATTGGAGAAACAGCAGAAGAGAGAGACGCAAGCAAAAAGACTTTAATTCTGAAATCTCAACTAGAGAACGACCTGAGAAATATTTCTAAGGATGATATGAAACATATTTCTATCGCCTATGAGCCCATTTGGGCAATTGGGACAGGAAATAATTGCTCGGTCCAAGAAACAACAACTTCTTTGTTGTTTATAAAACAAACGATTAACAATTTATACAATAGAGAGACGGCAGATAAAACCAGAATCCTTTATGGCGGGAGCGTGAATGGAGAAAACTCCGGAGCATATATTAAAGAAGCGGGAGCCAATGGGTTGCTTGTTGGCGGAGCATCTTTAAGGGCAGATGATTTTGTTAAAATAGTTCGGTCAGCAGAATAATTAGTAGTAATTTTATCCTCCTTGACACTGATTTGCTTTTTTGTTAAATTAATAATCAGCACAAACTGAAAAACTGGGCAACTGACGGGAGTCGCTCAGCACCCGTAGGGGTGCTGGAAGCTTAACGAACGCCAAAGCGTTAGGCCTTCTAAACCAGGGCGCTACAAAGCGAAGGCTCCTAGGACCTTTGCTTAATTGGGTAGGGGAATCAACCCCAAGACATTATCGGCGGAACAAAACCGCCAGTCTGGCATCTGTAAGAGGGGCGATATGCCTCCACGGGAAATCCCTGCAGGGTCTTTCTCCCGTATCACAGGCACCACTGCCTGCGGATAGCCAATTTCGTCTAAACCCACCCGTCAGCCCCATTTATTTTTCCATGCTTGGAACCACTAAGGTTCTATAGCCCCACCAGGGACCGTGAGCTCGCATAGCTCTGGTCTCTTTTTTTATTTGTATAAAATTATTTTATAATGTAAAATTATTAAATGATTTCTTCGAAGATTAGAGAAAAATATCTGAATTACTACAAAAAGCAGGGGCATGCCATCATCCCAAGCGCTTCTTTACTTCCAGAAAATGATTCCTCCACATTGTTTATTAGCTCCGGAATGCAGCCATTGGTCCCATATCTGTTGGGAGAGAAGCATCCAGAGGGAACAAGGCTAACGAATTCTCAAAAATCATTCAGAGCAGAAGATATTGAGGAGGTGGGTGACGGAAGACATACAACTTTTTTTGAAATGCTTGGAAATTGGTCTCTGGGAGACTATTTCAAAAAAGAACAATTACCTTGGATTTCCGATTTGTTGTTGAAGGAATTAAAAATAGACCCAAAGAGATTCTATGTCAGTGTATTCCGTGGTGATGAGGCAATCGGAGTTCCAAAGGACACAGAATCGGTTAATATTTGGAAAGAGATTTTTAAAGATTACAAAATTGAAGCTAAAGATGTGGATTTTGCCGAAAGAGATGGTATGCAAGACGGCAGAATATTCTATTATCCGGCAAGGAAAAATTGGTGGTCTCGATCTGGCGAACCAAGCAGAATGCCGGTCGGAGAAATTGGTGGTCCAGATAGTGAAGTGTTCTACGATCTAGGCGCTGATTTAAAAAAACATGAAAACTCTCAATGGGCAGATCAACCCTGTCATGTAAATTGTGATTGTGGCAGATTTTTAGAAGTTGGGAACAGCGTGTTCATTGAGTATAAACGTACGGAAGGTGGATTTGAAAAGTTGGAACAGTTCAATGTAGATTTTGGCGGAGGGTTAGAAAGAATAACAACGGTGACCGAGGGATTGGATAATGTTTTTGAGACAGACTTGTTTATAAACATCATCAAACAAATCGAGAGGTTATCTGGAATCAAGTACAAAGAAAATAGTAAGGCTTTCGAAGTGGTTGCCGACCACTTAAAAGCAGCAACTTTCATAATGGGAGATAATAGGGGAATAACTCCAAGTAATGTTGGCCCGGGGTACATTGTTAGAAGGTTGATAAGGCGCGCAATTCGATTCGGCGGTAATTTGGGAATTAAGGAAAAGGATTGGACAAAGGAAATTGCCAAGATTGTGGCCGAGGACTATAAGCATGTTTATCCAGAATTAAAAAAGAATATTAATTTTGTTGCCAATGAATTATCGAAGGAGGAAGAAAGGTTTAGTTTAACATTGGAGAGGGGATTAAAAGAGTTTGAAAAGATGGAGACGATATCAGGTAAAGATGCCTTCAATCTTTACCAAAGTTATGGTTTCCCAATTGAAATAACAGAAGAGTTGGCGAGAGAAAAAGGTTTGGTGGTAGATATTGAAGAATTTATGAAGGAATTACAGGCCCATCAGGATCTATCTCGTACTGCTTCAGCCGGAATGTTCAAGGGGGGATTAGCCGATGCAAGTCTTGAAACTACGAAACTTCACACAGCGGCCCATCTTATGCTCGCTGGTTTAAGGAAGGTTTTAGGGGATCATGTTTTCCAGAAAGGAAGCAATATCACGGTTGAGCGATTGAGGTTTGATTTCTCTCATCCAGATAAGTTAACTCCGGAGCAGATCAATCAAGTAGAAGTTTTCGTTAATGGTATAATAGAGAAAGACCTACCCGTAACAATGCAGGAGATGTCCCTGGAGCAAGCGAAACAAGCCGGAGCCATGGGTGTCTTCGAGTCAAAATACGGAGAAAATGTTAAAGTATATAGTGTAGGGGATGCAAGCAAGGAAATTTGTGGTGGGCCACACGTAGAAAGGACAGGGGTTTTAGGAATATTTAAAATTCAAAAAGAGGAAAGCTCTTCCTCTGGCGTCAGAAGGATAAAAGCAGTATTAAAATAGTGATTAATTAATAAAAAATAATGACTCAAAAAATATTCGACATTATTCCGCCACATTTAGTATCTAATATTAAAGAAATGGTAGGGATAGAGCCTAAGCACAGAAAGGGTAAAAAGGAAGAAAAGAAAAGGAAAACAAAAACCAATTCCAGATCTCGTGGCATTTTGCTTTCGCTTGGAGTCGTTATTTTAGTAGTAGTCATCTATTTGTATTTTAGTCTAGCATCTGTCTCGGTTGCTATCTGGCCAAAGACAGAAGAGCTAAGTTTTAACGATAGGGTTCTGGCAGCAGATGGCTTAACAGAAGTTGATTTTGTCAACAAACAAATTCCAGCCCAATTTATCACAGAGGAGAAAGAGCTTTTTCAGGAATTTCCAGCAACTGGTTCTGGAACACAGTCGGGGAAAGCAACGGGGATCATTACAGTTTACAATAAGGTAAGTCCAGCAAAATCTAAATCCTTAATAGTCGGAACTCGTTTCATTTCCTCTTCTGGGAAATATTTTAAAGCAGTCAGTAAAATTACTATTCCGGCAGCGAAAACGGTTTCTGGAAAATTAGTTCCAGGATCAGTTGACGTCGAAGTTGTGGCCATGGAAGCAGGGGAGGAATATAATATTGGCCCTGATAAGTTTTCTGTTCCGGGATTAGCTGGCACGTCTTCCTACTACACAATTTACGGAGAATCCAAAGGAAAGATGACCGGGGGTTTTAAATCAACCAATAAGGTTGTTACCGATGACGATATCCAAGGCGCCAAAGACACTCTTTTGGACAAAGTTTCTGGGGATATAAAAACAGCTCTAGAGGCAAAAGCAAAAGCAGACGGCTTAGTATTATTAGACAATGCTCTTACAAAAGAGGTTGAGGAGGAATCTGCTTCAGTAAAATCCGGTTCAGAAGTTGATAGTTTTACCTATAAAGTGAAGATAAAAACAACGGCTCTAGTTTTTAAAGAATCCGATATAAAAGAGTTCGCCAAAAATTATATCACATCCAACCTAACCGACGGCTATAATCTATTAGAGAAAAGTTTAGCAGTGAAATATAATACAACGGCGGTGGATACTAAGAATGGGAAAATAAATATGGACGTTGATTTATCCGGAAACCAATATTTTAGTGTGAATCCAAATACTTTGTCTTTAATCCTTCCGGGGAAAACAACGGATCAAATGACAGAAGCTATTAGCAACGCCTACTCTCAAAAGGTATCTCAGATAAAAGTTAATCTATGGCCGTTCTGGGTAAAAACTGCTCCGAAGAACCAGAATAAGATAAAAATAGAGCTTAATTTTGAATAATTGTGCTAAACCATTGACCATTTTATAATAATTTGTTATTATCAACCAGTAAGAAAAATGAACATTATCCCATCTAAAGAAGTTATAAGAAAGGAAGGACAAGTGCTTGAGGCCTTGCCGAATACATCTTTTAAGGTAAAATTAAGCGACGGCAAAGAAATCCTTGCTTTTTTATCAGGGAAGATGCGAATGAATAGAATAACTATCTTGCCTGGTGATAAGGTTACAATTGAAATGACCCCCTACGACGATAGTAAGGGAAGAATCGTATATAGACTAAAATAAAACGAGCATCAGCGAGTTTTACCCCGCCCTCTATGCTAATGAAAAATCAATAGCCTAGAGGACGGGGTTCATGATATTATTCGCTTTACTCATAAATTATGAAAGTAAGACCATCAGTTAAAAGGTTCTGCGACAACTGCAAGGTTGTTAAAAGGAGAGGGAAGATATATATAATTTGTACAAACCCTAAGCATAAGCAAAGACAGGGCTAATCTTTTTATCTTTAAATAAATATCTAATAACTATGCCAAGAATAGCGGGAGTTAATATCCCAGATAACAAAAAGATAGACATTGCGATTACATACATCTACGGAGTAGGGAAGGCTTTAAGTAAAAAAATCATTGCAGGTACAAACCTAGATCCAAAGAAGTTAGCTAAAGATTTAACCCAGGCAGAGATAAACCTGTTGAGAGAATACATTGAAAAGAACTTTAAGATTGAGGGAGATTTAAGAAGACAGATAATGGTTAATATTAAAAGATTAAAGGATATAAATTGTCACCGTGGGGTAAGACATATTAAAGGTTTACCAGTAAGGGGTCAAAGGACAAAGACAAACACAAGGACCGTTAGGGGAAATACTAGAAAAACAATGGGATCCGGCAGAAGAGCGGCTGCTTCCCCAACTTAGAAATTAACACTACTATGGGAAAAAAACACGTTGTAGAACAAACAAAAGAAGAAGTAATAAAGGAAGCAGAAAAGATTGATAAGGATTCTAAGAAAGAAGTAAAGGTTAAAGAAAGTGCCCAAAGGTTTTCCGAAGGAAAGGTATTCATTTCTTCTTCATACAATAACACCATCGTCAGCTTAGCTGATGCAGTTGGCAATGTTTTAGCTTGGAAGAGCGCAGGCTCCGTAGGATTTAAAGGGACAAAAAAAGGAACAGCCTTTGCTTCTTCCAAGGTGGGAGAGACAATCGCTGCCATTGCTGTAAAAATGGGAATTGAGAAACTTCAGGTTTTTGTTAAAGGAATTGGTCCTGGTAGAGACTCTGCAGTAAGATCATTGGTTGCCCATGGACTAAACGTAATTAGTATTAAGGATATTACCCCAATCCCACACAATGGGTGCAGGCCTCCAAAAATAAGAAGAGTATAATATGCAAAAAGAACAATGTAGAGTTTGTAGGAGAGTTGGCCAGAAATTATTCTTAAAAGGGGATAGGTGTTTTTCACCTAAGTGTGCTTTACTAAAGCGTGCTTTTCCACCTGGACCAGAAAGTAAGAAGAAAAGAAGTGCTGCTTCCGGATACAAGATTGCTTTAATTGAGAAGCAGAAGTTAAAGAATTGGTATGGATTGCGAGAATATCAATTTAAAGCCTATGTTAAGGGTGTTTTAGCTGAAAGAGGAAAGATTGATGACATTGCCAATGAACTCATAAAACGTTTAGAACTAAGGTTAGATAGCACAATCTTCCACATGGGGTTTGCAAAATCTAGAGTAACTGCCCGACAACTTGTTAACCACGGATTTTTTCTAATTAACAAAAAGGCCATTGATATCCCTTCTTTCGCAGTTAAGAAAGACGACGTTATCACGATTAAAGAGAGTAAGAAGGGTAAGGGTATATTCAAAGACATCGCTACACAGCTTAAGACTAGAGCAATTCCTACTTGGATTGAATTAAATAAAGAAACACTGGTTGGTAAAATGAAGGGGGAACCTACCTTGGCTGAGATATTGCCCCCAGCAGAAGTATCAGTAATTTTCGAATATTATTCAAGGTAATTAACATATTATTCTGCAATTAAGCTGATTAAAGGTTTAAGAACAGAATAGTAATAAAGAGGTATGATAACTCTTCCTTTAGCGCCAAAAATATTACAGGAGGGAAAGAACAAGGCAGTTTTTCAAATAGAAGCCCTTTATCCAGGATATGGGGTTACCGTTGGCAATGCCCTAAGGAGAGTTTTGTTAGCTTCTTTAGCCGGATGCGCAGTTACCGAAGTTAAGATAAAAGGAGTTTCCCACGAGTTTTCAACAATTCCAGGAGTGCAAGAAGATGTAATAATGATAATTCAGAATTTAAAGAATTTAAGATTTAAAATATTTGAAGGAGAAACCCACGTAATTAGTTTAAAGGTAAAAGGGGAGAAGAAGGTGACTGGTAAGGATTTTGAAGTACCGACCCAAGTTAAATTAGCCAACCCAGAACTTCACATAGCCACTTTAACAACCCCTAAATCAGATTTAGAGATAGATATTACAATTGAGAAGGGAATGGGTTACGAGCCAAAGGATCAACGAAAGAAAAAGAAATCGGAAATTGGAAGCATGGCTTTGGATGCGATATTTACCCCAATAAAGAATGTAAGCTTCAAGGTAGAGAATATGAGAATCGGGGATAGAACTGATTTTGATAAAGTAAGCCTAGAAATAGAGACTGATGGAACAATTCTTCCCGAAGAAGCATTCTTAGAAGCTTGCAGAATCATTATTCAGCACTTTACCCTATTCTTAGAATCAGGTACAAAAGACGGTGAAGATAAGGTAGCTAAAGAAGCTGCAGGTGAAGAAACCCTGAAAACAAAGATAGAAGATTTGAAATTATCTACACGAACGATTGCATCCTTGACCGAAAACAGCATTAAGACTGTTGGCGGTTTGGTAAAGAAATCTGAGAAGGCATTATCAGAATTAGAAGGAATGGGAGAAGTTGGAATTAAAGAAATTAAGAAAGCTCTTAAGAAATTAGGAGTTGAATTAAAAGAAGAATAACATGCGCAAGAGAAACAAAGGAAGAAAATTTGGCAGAGAAAAGGATCAACGAATAGCTTTGTTTAGATCGCTGGCTCGTAGTCTTTTCATACACCAGAGAATCAAGACAACTGAAGCTAAGGGTAAAGAGCTAAGACCAATCGTCGAGAAAATGATTACTCGGGCAAAAACAGTAAGTTTACCAAATACAAGGATATTGGCTAAGGATTTATCACCTAGGGTTGCGAAGAAGCTAATAAACGAGATCGCTCCTACCTTTAAAACAAGACCCGGCGGATACACAAGAATTATTAGACTTGGGCAGAGGAAATCCGATGCAGCGCCAATGGTGTTTATCGAATTAGTTAAATAATATGAAAGGACAAACAACATATAAAAGAGAAAATATTGTAATTGATGCAGATGGCCAGGTTTTAGGTAAATTGGCCGTCCAGATTGCAGATCTATTAAGAGGAAAGGCTAAGCCAACATTTTTACCGAATAAGGATGAAGGTGATTTTGTAACAATTAAAAATGTTAGCAAGATGAAAATCACTGGGAAAAAGATGGAACAGAAAATGTATTATCATCACACTGGATATCTTGGTGGTCTAAAGACAACCCCTCTTAAGAAATTATTCCCAGAAGATCCAGGAGAAGTATTAAAAATAGCTGTTTCTGGTATGTTGCCAAAGAATAAACTACGAGCAAGATTTTTGAAGAGAATTAAGTTTGAGAAAGCAAAAGAGTAAAAAAATGGAAAAAACTATTAAAAAAGAAAAAATTGTAAAAGTCCCGGCCAAAAAGGTTGCTCCAGTAGCAGAGCCTAAATTGGTGGAACCTATGGTAGCACCAGTTGAAGCACCAGCTCCTATTTTAAGGAAGCCTGTTCAACTCCAAGACATGGTGGAGGATGATGGGATCACCGCCGCTGATTTTATAATTTCAGAAAAAGATTCTAAAATTGATAAATTCTACGAAGCTATTGGCAGAAGGAAAACCGCAGTAGCTCGCGTAAGATTACACACCAAAGGCGAAAAAGAATTTATTGTTAATGGGAAACCGTACAATAAATACTTTTTACATGCACAGACTCAGGAATCAGCCAGTGCTTCTCTGAAGAAAATGAAATCTTTGGACAGATTCAGAATTGTGGCTAGAGTAACGGGTGGGGGAGAACATGCCCAAGCTGAGGCAGTAAGGCATGGCATTGCCAGAGTATTAGTAGAATTTAATGAAAATTTCAAAAAGAGATTAAGAAAGGCAGGATTTTTAACAAGAGATCCGAGGATGAGAGAAAGAAAGAAATTCGGGCTACGCAGAGCCAGACGTGCTCCACAGTGGGCAAAGAGGTAAAGATTTTAAGGAAGCCGCCTTCGGGCGGCTTTTGTTTTGGTTTCTATCATTGACAAGATTTTCCCATTATGATATATTATGATCAGTATTATTTGATTAGGTTGTGGTCTTTCTCTCTGAGTGTACGAAGGCATGAAAAATGATTGCCAAATGTGAGGCGCGTAGCTTCACACCCCCTCAGCAAGGAGAACGACCATGGCGACGCACGACTTACCAGTTGTAGACGGCCCTGACATCGACGCGCTCTTCCATTCGCTGAAGACGCACTCGATCGCCGAGTTTTGGTGGATTCGCCCCGACGATGAGCGCGACCGCATGAAGGCGTACATCGGGAGCATTTCCGTCAAGCCTGGCAAGCGAGGTTGGTGGCTTGTCACGGGTTACGAGCCCGGTGCCGAAGGAGAGAGCAGTTTCTCCATCGAGTACCAGACTAAGAGCCGAACCGGAACCGTAAGGTTCTGTGTCGGTGGCCCGAGGGACTTCTAGTCCCACACTGGATGGAGGCACAGAAGCTTGTGCCTTCTTTTTTTGCGTTTCGATTCTTGACCTAAAGGAAACTTATGGTATAATCAATCGAAATTGCTGTTTGACATAGGAAGGAGTCTATATGGAACGCGTTGAAGAAAGAAACGCTGCTCTGCGTTTGGAGCAGGCGATTCGGCTTTATGAGGATATTGCTTTTTTGCAGGGCGCACACAATCAAGTGGATAGAATGCTCAGGCGCCCTGTTATCTTCCGTTCCGATTTGGCGGTGGCCAATTGGTCGAACCTAAGACCAACGATTTTAACCATTCGTCCGAATATGACTGATTTGGAAATTTATCAAACGATGGATCCCTTCAGGTTTCCGGTTCGACCCCAATCTAAGGGATCAATCATTAATCGTGAGAATTTTCTGGACATGATTCCACTTGTGACTGCACTGTGGACTCGGGATTCCCGGAGAGTTTTCCATATCAGCGAGGACCTACAGCTTCTTCTAGATGCAACCTCTCTTGAGGGGATAACCCTCCAAGATGTAAAATTCCCCTTTAACTGTTTTCTCATTTCCTTGGCTCGGCCAATCTCCGGAATATTGAGGCCAGAGGGCGTTGAAGTGGCCTTTGACACAATGCTTGTCACCAACACGCAAGAGCCCAATAGGGTTACTTTCTGGATTATAACGGGCGAGAATGACCGATTTAAATTCCTAACTGCTACCCAGCGACGGGAAATTCAGAAGTATTTAGGAAGGGGAAAAGCAAAACGAGCAAAGGTTTTGATTGATCGGCATCTGGAAGATTTTTCCTGGTGCACCGGATCGTCCTTCAATGTTAACGGGAAGATGAAGAGTACGCCGGTTACGGAAGTTGTTGACGCCATGAACCGGACCGATGGAGAATTTGGTGATAAAGCAATCCGAATTATTGTTGGCATGTGTCTGTATCTCAAATCCTTGCCTCCGGCAAGCCCTCATGTTTCGCTTTGGACACCAGTCCATCGAAATTTGTCTGGTGACAGATACGAGGGGGTGACCGACGCAAGTCATATCTGTCATGTTTCAACACAATTCAAGCTTACATCTGGTGAGCGGAAAATCTTTGTTGACCATACGGATGAGGTTATGAGGACGGGTTACAGGCAGAAGGTCCCACACTTCAGGTGTGGCTTCTGGGGCCGGCCAAAGGGACTTGGGCACGATCCCAATGCTCTGAAAACTGTCTGGACCAGGCCCACAATCGTCAATGACCATTTGCTCAAGCCAGGTGAGCTCCCCAGGGGAGCTGATACCGTTCTTCTTAAGAAATAAGTTCCTTAGAACATGAGGACCCAGGTGCTAACTTGGGTTTTTTCTTTACAGGAATATCATGTGCAAAAATATTGACATAATCTGTCGTTAGTGTTAATATACCAATGCACATTCACAACCTGTACAGCAACTATTCAGTAGGCGTTGGCGCAATCCTTCCCGGAATCGTGTTCTGGGAGAATTGGAGCGGTCCAACATAACCAAATTGCCTTGCTGAATTAATTCTGGTAGTGGCGCAAGTCCGAATATACCGAGACAAGCAAACCATTATCAGAAGCATCGTTGTCCAAGGCTTCTATCTTTATAGGGCCACGGACAGGAAGGAGTTCATCGTGAGTATCAAAATTATCAACGGAGCACTCGACGAAGGTGGAACGAGTAGCAGCGATTCCATCGTGATCCGGGGCATCATTGACCCGGTATCGCTGGACCAGCTGGAGACCGACACCTACCAGCGGGAGGTTGAGCCTCTCGCCAAGATCTCGGCCCTGGTGAAAGCCATGGAGGCCGGCGATCGCATGCCCGACGTGGAGTTGGGGATGCGCGGCAGCAAGACGGTCTTCCGGGACGGCTTCTACTTCCTGCAGGATCGGACGTTCATCGTCGACGGACTGCAGCGGATCACCGCGGCCAAGCAGTTTCGCCTCAAGGGTGGACAGCCGCGTCTCGGCGCCCTGGTCCACTTGAACACCACGGAGCCCTGGGAGCGCGAGCGGTTCCGCATCCTCAACCAGGAGCGGATGAAGGTCAGCTCCAACATCATCCTGCGCAATATGCGCCTGGATGTCGACGTGGTCCAGATGCTCTTCGCCCTCGCGCACGACAAGGAGTTCGTCATGTGCGAGAAGATCTGCTGGGCCCAGAGGATGCGGCGTCAGGACCTGATCAACGCACTCACGCTGATGAAGACGGTCGGAGCCCTGCATTCCCACATGGGGCCTGGCCGGTCCAACCAGTTGACGGATCTGGCCCGTGGCCTGCAGAAGATCCTCGTGACCGCCGGCCGGACCATCATGCGCGACAACGTCAAGACGTTTTTCGATCTGGTGGACTCGGCCTGGGGCATCAAGCGCGTGGCGTTCAAGGAGGGTGCGGCGTACTTGCGTCAAACCTTCCTCTGGTGCCTCGCCACCATCCTCAGCCAGTATGAGGACTTCTGGCGGGGGAGTCGTCTCTTCATCGAGGCGGACCTCCTGAGGAAGATCGCTCAGTTCCCGGTCGCTGACCCCGAAGTCTCGAGGTTGGCCTCGTCCTCCGGCAAGTCCCGCGAGCTGCTCCACATCCTGATGTTGGAGCATATCAACCGCGGCAAGACGACCCGGCGTCTGCGCAGGCGGCCCGATACCGCGGCCTCCTCCAACGCCAGGGCAGTCGCCACCAGCGAGTTGGTGGGAGCCGGCGCCCCTGCGGAGTAGCTCCCAGTTGCTGTACACAAATAGGCCCCGTGCGATCGCGTGCGGGGCTTTTCTTATACAAAAAAGTTTTGACAAAAATTACATTAAGTGGTATTCTCTTGATAGGAACTTGTCTTTTGAAAGGGACAAAAATGAGTCTTTCGGCACAGTGTCGGAAAAGTGCGGAGTTTGATATAAGAAGAAACGTCGGGAATAAGATTAAACAACTGCGACGGGCAGCTAATATCAAACTTTCTTGGCTTGCTTCTCATTTCGGTGTTGATAAGGGCACTATGTCCAGGTATCTAAACGGCCAGATTCTTTTTCCTCCCACTTGGGTTTTGCGAACTTCAGAGTTGTTGGGGGTAAAGCCCATGGTAATTGCTGAGCTCTATTTCGGGGAAACGGGTTGCCTAGCCTAAAGCACATTAATTTATTAGATTTCGGTGGCCGTCGACATTCTCGAGGGTTTTTTTCTTGTTTTATTATTAATTAGTAAGGGTTGACTTGTGCCGTAAAAAATGGTATTAATAGTTAGGCATAAATTAAGGAGAATCTTATGCTTAAGCACATCGGAACCGTGGCGGAACATGTTGGGTTCTTTTCCTTTCTGGGCGTCTTCATCGCCGTGGCATTGGCAGCAAGTGTCATTGCCCCGATGATGCGGGCGAACGAGCCGTTGCAAAGGAAGCGTGGCTCGTAGCAACCGATCTTCAGAGGATTGAGGAGCACTCAGATATGGGTCCCAAGTCTTTCGTGATGAACGAAGGTGGGAAACAGACCCTATCTGCTCTCTTCTCAGTCAGGTGGGTAACAGGCAAGCTCGGCTGTTACCCGCTTTTTTTTACATCAATATTTACACTAGACTTACAAAGGTGGTAGCATGGAAGAAGGGCAGGTAATTAATAAATAAAAATATGAATAAAAATAGTATTATAGCGATCGCGGCCTTAGTTGTAGTCGTCGGCGCAGTGCTCATTTTTTCTGGCAAGGGTGGTGTTACTTCAGATAATGGACAGCCAGCGGGATTAAAAACTGAAAATGGGAAGAGCACAGACTCTATAGAAAATGTGTGTGCATATTTTCCTAAAGAATTAATAGAAACAGCGATTGGCAAACCAGTTCTTAAGGTGGAGGGGCCATCATTTACTGGCACCATGAATTGTTTGTATTATACGATTTATGCTGACGACTATGATTATTCTCCATATACTGGTAAATCACCAGGTGGTGCTCCGGTTGTAGTCACCTATAGTACCGATATGGCCGAATTAGAAGCAGATAGGGCAAGTAATGAAAAAACTGGAAGTAAATATGAAAAAGATGCAAGTATTGCTATGGATAATTATGTAGTGCGTGATTTTGGTGGTACTATCTGGCAGGTAATTTTGATTTTAGAGCCGGGTAAATATGTTAGGATGCATTTTGTCCACAGTGCTGTTACGGGTCCAGAATTACTTAAAATTGCGATTAAATTCGCAGAAAGAATTCAAGGTAACTAATAAATATTTTGTAGAATAATTGTATTTAAAGATATGAGCAAGAATATATTAATATCAGTTTCAATTATAGCTGTCATAATAATCGTCGCCGTCGTTGTTTCTAGTAGTACTAATAAAAATACTAACGATAACCTTGGCTCAAACGGGACCGTGCCCGGAGGAGAAGATAAAGTAACCGTAGGCAGCAATACTAACGCGGGTGGTTCTGACATTTGTAGCGTTTTTCCAAAAGAAGACGTTGCTTCTATCACTGGGTTAGATATTGTTTCGAGTGAGGTTTTTTCTGTGGAGGGATCAGAAAATTCTAATTGTCGTTATTATGTTCGTGGGAAAAGCTACGCAGCTGTTTTAAGTATTGGCAAATATGAAAAGGATCCATCATTGGAAAGACAAAAATATGCAGATGGAGTGCGTTTTAATGGTTGGAGGACGGGAACTAATAGTCAGATTCCAATGGAGCATTTTATTACCTATAACGAAGTCCAGCAGCTCAATGACATCTATTTAATTAATGGGGCTAATGAATATTATCGCATTGCTTTGTACTCCCTAAGTATGGTCACAAGTAAGCAGATGGTAGAGTTAGCCTTACAAGTGGCTCAGAAGATAAATATATAGGTTACAAACAAAAACGCCCCCACATGGGGGCGTTTTAGATAATACCCCTTTTTACTGATAATATTTTCCTACGTTCTTATCCATCATTTTGGCGTAGAGGTAAATGGATATAAGATCAGCGACTACTATTATTATGAACAGGTTGAAGCCAGAGTTCATCATGTTTAGGGCACCACTCATAACCATGCTGATAGCGAGGCCGACTAAATAGGGCCAGAACAATATTTTAAAGAAAGTATTTAATTTATTGCTGACATACTTTTTCTGCCATCCGACAAAAGTTGGGTAGAATTTGGCTATTATGTACCCCGCGACAGCTCCTCCAATTATTCCCCAAATGGCGCTGTTTAATAGAACTCCAAGGTTGAATATTCTAGGAGCTATGGGCTGTCCCATGTAATTGCCCAAATATTGTCCCATCATGTTGGTGTATAGGCTTCTGGTGAAATAATATACTGCCAGCATTCCGGCAATGGACATTATTACGGCAGATACCCCGCCCCAAATGGCGCTTATTTTAATGGTATTAATTGTTTTTTCGTCAAATTTAGTATAGTAATCGTTTGACGGTACCGATGGTTTTGGTTGACTCTGTTGAGTTTCTTGATTTTCCATATTTAAAATTGTTAGATATTTCTATTGTTTCGACCTTTAAAAATGATATATTCGACTATTTTTATGGTATATTTTATTCCGAGCAAACGCAAGCAGGGGCCCCGGCACAGTCATTTCATTTACACTGGGCTCACCAAGATGGTAGTATAAACATATATTTAAACCATGGCATATAAATTTCCAGAAAAAATATTTCCAAATTCAATAAACACGTACCTCCAATGTCCGTTTAAGTTTAAGTGTCAGTGTGATGCGGACATTAAAGCAGAGTTTGTTGATACTCCTGAAAACTTTGTTGGCAAAGTAATGCATCTGGCTTTGCAAGATTTCTTCGACATCTCCAAAGTTCCGGTAGAAGAGAGGAAAAATCAGGATGTAGGGCAGCTATTGAGGCAGTCATGGGCAAGGATTCCAAAGAGTGGCTGGAGTAAGGAGTGCTGGGATGCTAAAGATAGAGCAAAATTGTTCGGATCCGTTGAGCAGGAGAAGGCCTTTGGGCTTCAATCAATCGCTGTATTAAATAACTATATCTCAGGCGCTGATTTATCGGTTGTCCCCCTATCTCTGGAAGATTGGATGGAGTGTAAGGTTGGTGAATTCAGAATCGCTGGTAGGATAGATAGGATAGATCAGGATTCTACTTCTGCAATTTCTGTTTGGGATTACAAAACGGGGAAGTTGCCGTTTCACGGCACCATGGAGAAGATCATCCAGGAAGATTTGCAGGTTCCCATTTACGCAGTGATTGCGTCCAAACTTTTCCCTTTTGTAGAAAAAATTAAATCCGGGTTGATATATGTAAAATATTCAAAGGTTTATACAAAAGATTGGACGAAAAAGGAATTAGAGAAGGTAGAAAAAGAAATAATTGCTGCCATTAACAAGGCGAAGGAAGACGAAAAGCTTTTACCTCAACTTAATAAGTTGTGCCCATGGTGCGACTATATCAATGTTTGTCCGCTAAAAGATAAAGTAGAGGGGAAACGACCAAAAGTAGACGAAGTTAGTTGGTAGAAATATGACCCAAGAAGAAGCGCTCGACATAATGAAAATGGGGTACAATGTATTCTTAACCGGACCGCCAGGATCCGGTAAAACTTTTTTATTAAACAAGTATATAGAATATTTGAAGGAGAATCACCATCCAGTAGCAGTAACTGCCTCTACTGGAATTGCAGCGACCCACATGAATGGGGTAACAATCCATTCTTGGTCTGGCTTAGGAATTAAAGAAAGGCTTACCGATAAAGATATTAGGGGGTTAATGAAGAAGCCATATTTAAGAAAGCATTTTAGGAATACAAATATTCTAATCATTGATGAAATATCAATGCTTAATGCCGCCCAGTTTGATGCGGTAGACCGTACTTGTCAGTATTTTAAAAAGAGTTTTGAACCGTTTGGTGGAATGCAGATCATCTGCTCCGGGGACTTTTTCCAATTGCCTCCTATAAACAGGGATGGAAAATCAAAGCTTGTTTTTGAGTCTGGTTCCTGGAAGAGTATGGATATGAAAATCTGCTATTTAGAAGAACAACATAGGCATAAGGATAAGTATCTATTCAGTCTTTTAAATCATATTAGAAATAGCAACATTGGAGAGTCGAAGAGAATGTTGAATGATAGGGGACAGTTCAAGGATCATTTAGCAGCACCGACGAAATTGTATACCCATAATATAGATGTAGATTCTGTTAATAGCGAAGAATTAATGAAAATTGATAGTGAAGAGTTCATTTTCCACATGACTTCTTCGGGGAAACAAAAAGTTGTTGCGGCTTTAAAGAAAAGTTGTCTAGCCCCAGAAAGATTAATACTTAAGGAGGGAGCCAAGGTGATGTTCATAAAGAACAATTTTGAAGTGGGGTATGTTAATGGAACCCAGGGGAAGGTGACTGGCTTTGATTATGACGGTTTGCCGATTGTAGAAACTATCTCTGGGAAAAGCATTGTGGCAAAATCTTCTAGTTGGACGGTGGATGAAGAAGGAAAGATTATCGCTAAGATAAATCAAATACCACTAAGATTGGCCTGGGCGATAACAGTACATAAAAGTCAGGGCATGAATTTAGATAATGCTGAAATTGATCTATCTAAGTGTTTTGTTGAAGGAATGGGTTACGTTGCCCTATCGAGGTTGAGCTCCTTAGCTGGGTTGAAGCTGGTAGCCATAAATGACATGGCATTTTGTGTGGATGAGAAGGCATCTATTGTTGATAAAGAACTCAAAAAGTCTTCAGTAAAAGCAGGTGAAGAATTAAGAAAAATCTCCGGAGGGGAGATATTAAATAGACAGAAGCAATTTCTTGCTTCTTCCGAATTACATTTAACGTGGTAGCTTGGTCGCAAGTTAATCTTATGGTAGAATACGCAATATGTTAAAAGAAATAATCGACAAGTTTTATCTAGACAGTGAGAAATTGAGGAAAAATCAAACTAGTTTTTACATATCTGAGGCTGGAAGATGTCCACGTCAGATTTTCTTTAAATTCAAGAATGCACCGAGGAAAGAATTCGAGCCCGCCCTTCTAAGGTTATTCGATCACGGTGAGCACATGCATAGAATGATAATGAAGCCACTATTATCTACACGAGACATTCATGTTGTTGCCTCTGAGGTTGATATACCTCCGCAGGAGATCGTGCACGGTAGGGCGGATGCTGTTTTGTCGGATGGCAAAGAGCTGTTTGTTTTAGATATTAAAAGCATGAATAGTATAATTTTTAGGACCCTGCAGAAACCAAAAGACGAAAACATTCTGCAGCTTCAACTTTATCTACACTATTTAAAAATTCCCAAGGGTCTTCTCCTATATGTAGATAAGGATCGGTTGGAATTAAAAGAATTTTTAGTGATGTATAATCCAAAAGTAGCAGAATCATTAATAGCAGATCTTAATGTATTGAAGAAGCAGATTGAATCTAATATCATTCCCGAGAGAATAGAGGGGCACCCCTCGGTTTCGCAATGTAATTATTGTCAGTATAAGGTGGTTTGTAAGTTGACCAAAGATGAGCAAATGACTTGGCAACAGTTAAAAGACAAGATCCAGCCACCAACAGAGGAATAATCAAAAACCACCGCTCTCGGTGGTTTTTGATTCAGTATTATTTATTCTTCTTATCGGTGAGTGGTTCTGAAACGAAAAGGTTTTTTTCGTTCAAAATATATAGGATTTTGTTAGTTGTGTCAAAGTGTATTTCGGGATTTATTAGCGTTGTAACAGCATCGCTCTCTGTCGTAAGCTGCACTTTCAAATCAACTGTATTAATTTTATCTCTGGTGTCTATTTCGGATATTTTTAGTTTTCCACCAACATTATATATCACATAATCATTGTTCAGCCAGAAGCAGTCGTCAATTATCCCAGAGAATCTTATTAAGAATATTTTTTGGGTTGGAGCGTTTGTTTTTGCAAATAGTATTTCGTGATCGTTGAAGAATAGGAATTTTGATTTATCAGGCGAAAACTTCCAATCCTTCGCTTGGTAATATTTTTCAAACTTGTCAGTTTTTGTATTTAGCAAAGAGATATAGTCGGCATCCTTTACCAGAGTTATGCCATTGACGGTCACCGGCTGCACACTCAGAATCTCATCGGATGGAATTCCAGGTGTTTCTTCTGGGATAATAGTTCCTGTTTTTTTGTAGTTTATTGAATATATAATTTCCGGTGTTGTTTTATTGTATAATTTTACGGTTTCAGATCCGGTATTCCAAGAAACCACTAGGTCTTTAGGATTTTGAAGTGTGAATGTGTTTACTATATCTAAAGTTGAAGAATCGATTGTGTGAAAAGTGGCACTAGCTTCATTAGCCGTAAGGATGTATTTTTCATCCGGTGAGATGTAAAAGTTATCAAAACTTCCTTTGACATTTTGAAACGCTAAGCTTTCTTTTATTAAAGTAACATTCTCTAATTTCGTTACTTTATTGGCTTCAATATTAAGATTCTTATCCCAAGTAAAATATCCTTCTTTTTCTACCGCAATGTTATATTTTTTAGGTAAAAGGCCTTGAATAAGTTCGTCATTCGAAAAAATATTAGTTCGTCGTACTATTTTTTGGTCAATTAAAATATTTGTTTCTTGTGGCCAAATTTTTAAATCAAAACCACCGGTGCTTATAACCGTTCGGGTGTCGAAATTAAAGCGGTACCCCAATGCGTAATAAATGAGGATTGGGGCAACGATAAAGTACGTTATTACAAGGGAGATAAAAATAATTAACCTTACTTTTTTACTCATATTATTCTTAATGATATCCCAAAATCTCTCACTTGCCAAATGATGGAAATCAGATTAAGATAGAAATAATTCAAATAAATTATGTCAGATAAATTTATTATTCATGGGCAGAATTGCCTAAGAGGGGAAATAGAGGTTAGGGGATGTAAAAATGCTGCTGGCCCAGTGCTTGCAGCTACTTTACTTACAAACGAAGAGTGTATTATAGACAACTTACCTTTAGTCGAAGATATTTTCAATATCATCGATGTTTTAAAAAGCATTGGCGTAGAGATTGAGAAAGTATCAGAAAGGAAAATAAAGGTAATAGCAAGCAACCTAAAGGTAGAGGACATGGATTTTGAAAAAGTACAAAAGACTAGAATTTCGGTGTTGCTGTTCGGCGCTCTTTTGCCGAGAGCAAAGAGTTTCAGAATTCCACCGCCAGGAGGCGATAGAATAGGGGTACGGCCAATCTCGGTGCATTTAAGTGCCCTAGAACAAATGGGTGCTAAAATCTGGAAATCCAACGATTTCTATAAAGTAGAGTGTCAAAAATTAGAAGGCAAAGAAATCGTTTTAGAGGAGTTTAGCGTCACGGGAACCGAAACTTTAATGTTGGCAGCTGTTCTTGCCAAGGGCAGGACAACCATTAAGGGTGCGGCCTGCGAGCCTCATGTACAGGATTTGGGAAATATGCTGGTTAATATGGGGGCAAGAATCAAAGGGATCGGAACGCACACATTAATTATAGATGGAGTTAAAAAACTTAAAGGAGTTAAGCACACCATAATAGCCGATCCAATTGAAGCGAGTACTTTTATCATTGCAGCGGCTGCCATGGGGGATAGGGTTAAGATAAAAAATGTTGATTGCGATTATTTAGATTTGTTTTTAAAGAAAATGGAGGAGATGGGGGTGAATTTGGAAAAAGGCAAGGATTGTGTTACTGTTTTTAAGTCCCCTAAATTAAAAGCCACTAAAATACAGGCACTTCCTTACCCCGGTTTTCCAACAGATATTTTGCCAGTAGTGATCCCTCTGTTGGTTAAAGCAGAGGGTAAGAGTTTGGTCCACGACCCTTTATATGAGAATCGGTTTAACTATGTACAGGAGCTGAGGAAGATGGGAGCTGACATTGAAATAGTAGACCCACATAGAACTTTTGTTTTCGGTCCGAAGGAATTGAAGGGATTGACCATTGAGTCTTGGGATATAAGGGCAGGGGCGTGTCTGATAATCGCCGGGTTAATGGCCGAGGGAAAGACAACTATTGAAAATATTTTTCAAATTGATAGGGGATATGAAAAAATAGAAGAGCGCTTACAGAAGCTGGGAGCAGATATCAAAAGAGTTTCATAAAAATTATTATGCTTAGACCAAAAATTGCGATTGATCTTGGTACTTGTAATTCTCTTGTGTATGTAATGGGCAAGGGAATTATTTTAAATGAGCCATCTGTAGTGGCTGTGTCTTTGTCAGACAATAAAATACTGGCAGTGGGGGAAGAAGCAAAAGAAATGATTGGGAGAACTCCCGACGATATAAAGGTATACAGGCCCTTAAAAGACGGTGTTATCGCCGACTATCGAGTAACTCAGGCAATGATAAGATACTTTATCAGAAAGACTACAAAATATTTGAGATTTTTAAGGCCAGAAGTGGTGCTAGCTGTGCCAGCCTGTATAACAAGCACTGAAAGAAGAGCAGTAATAGAAGCCGCCTTGGCGGCTGGTGCTAGGCACGCCTTTGTGGCGAAAGAGCCAGTTCTTGCAGCCATCGGAGCCGGCATACCGATTAATTCCTGTTCCGGACACATGATTATCGATATTGGAGGAGGAACAGCAGAGGTTGCAGTGATTTCTTTGGGAGGTATCGTTACAACCCATTCCATTAGGGTTGCTGGGGACAAAATAGACATAGCGATATCAGAATATATTAAGAAAAAGTATAATTTAGCAATTGGGAATCAGACAGCAGAAGAGATAAAGACAAAAGTTGGAACGGCGATTCCACAACGGGAACCGAAATTTTTAGAGATACAAGGCAGAGACTTAGTTTTGGGATTACCAAGGAATATTAAAATCTCTAGTAATGAAGTCTGCGAAGCAATATCGGATCAGTTAACAGAGATAATCCAAGTAGTGAAACAGGTTTTAAGTGAAACACCACCAGAACTTTCCGCAGATATTATGAATAAGGGTATGGTTATATCGGGGGGAGGGGCTTTATTGCCGAAGTTTAATGAATTAATTGCCCAAAATACAGGAGTTCCGTGTTTTGTCGCTGACGAGCCGTTATTCTGTGTTGTTAAAGGAACGGGGTTGGTATTAGAGCATCTTGAGGAATATAAAAAGGTTATAATGTCAAAAAGATAAATTTATGATAGTAGGCCACAAAAAACAATGGGATTTTCTAAATAGAAAATTTAGTCTTAAAAAACTATCCCATGCCTATCTATTTGTTGGCCCAGAGGAAATTGGTAAAAAAAGTTTCGCGAAAGAATTTATTAAAGCAATTAATTGCAGGGAATCCTGTAACGTAAATAAGAAGGAACAGTGTCAGAGTTGTAGAATGGTAGACCAGGACAATAACCCAGATACACTTATTGTTAGTCAGGATGGTAATTCGGAAATCCAGATTGCTCAAATAAGGGCAGTTCAGAATTTTTTAAGCCTGAAGCCATATTATGGAGATTTTAAGGCAGTAGTCATTGATAATGCGGATAGGATGAATCAAGAGGCACAAAGTTGCTTTTTGAAAACATTAGAAGAGCCCAGGGGAAATACTATTTTAATATTAGTCTCAGCAAGGCCAGAAATGTTAATGACTACTATTTTATCCCGCTGTCAATTAGTAAAGTTTTTGCCGGTTGGCCATAGGGAAATAGAAAATTATCTTGTAGAAAATCATTCCACAGCAAAGAATGCAAAGGAATTAGCAATGATATCAGAGGGTAAAATTGGAAGAGCGATTAAGTTTTCCCTAGATGAGGGAAAAGTTAAAGAGGAGCAGCGCCTTTTGACAGATATTTTAAAAGTGTGTGATCAAGATCTTTCTTTAAAATTTAAATATGCTAAAGATTTGCCCGATGGGAAGCTTGGCGACATCCTGGCTGTCCTAAAAAGATATTTAAGATACGTCATGTTATCTAAGTTGGGGTTAGAAGAATTTGTTGCTAAAGAATATATGTCCGAAGTTATTGAGAAGTTTAAGGCTATGCCCATAGCTAGGATAAAAGAGACCATAAGGCTAATTGAGAAAATTGATTTTCAGCAAGCAACGACCAATGCCAATCCTAAATTATCTTTAGAAATATTATTATTAGAAGTTTAATTTTTATTAATTATGCAACAATTATATAAAAAAATATTAGAAGACGTAAAACCAGAGTTGGAAAAGGCCTATAAGTTTTTTGAATCAGAAGTTCAAAAATCAAGAACCTCTCATGCCTCGCCTTCCTTAGTAGAGGATATTGAGGTTAGTTGCTTCGGTTCCGTTTTCCCCATTAAACAATTGGGAGCAATCTCTTGCCCAAAGTCTAATCAGATTGTGATCCAACCTTGGGACAAATCATATATGGAACCTATAGAAAAGGCTATCAGCCAGTCTGGTCTTGGTATGTCGGCAGTTGTTGATAAGGATGTTATAAGGCTCAATTTGCCCTTATTGACCGAAGAATATCGCGAGGCAATGGCTAGGGCATTAAGTGAGAAGGCAGAGCAGGCACGTAAAACTATTCGACATTGGAGAGAAACCGCTTGGGAGAATTTACAAGAAGGATTTAAGGCGAAGACAGTAACCGAAGATGAAAAATTCAGAGGCAAAGATGAACTTCAGAAGGTAGTCGATCAGTATGGGGAGAAAATCAAAGAATTAATAGAAAAACAAAAGGCAGATATTATTTAAAATTATGATTTTAGTCATTGTTATCGCATTATTCAGTGTTATCGCCCTAATGGTTGCCCATGAATTCGGTCATTTTATTATTGCCAAGAGGTGCGGGATCAGAGTTGACGAATTTGGTATTGGGTACCCACCAAGGCTGTTCGGTAAAAAGATTGGACAAACTCTTTATTCCATAAATTTGATTCCCTTGGGAGCTTTTGTTAGAGTTCCTGGGGAAGATGGGGGAATAGAAGATTATCAGAGCTTTGTAAATCTATCAATGCGCAAGAGGGTTGCCATCATATTGGGGGGTGTAATAAGCTTCTGGGTGGTGGCGATAATTCTATTCTCTATTGTTTTTTCTTTGGGGGTGGATGTGCCAGTTGGGGATGAAGATACAGATGCTGCGACTAAAATTCAAATTACAAAAGTACTTCCAGATACTCCCGCTGCAATAGCTGGTATCCAAGAGGGGGATGTTATTAAGTGGTTAGCTCCGACCGGCGCTTCATACGAAGATCGGGCTGTTACGGAGATTACCAAGGTAAAGGGTTTCCAGGATTTTATTACTGGAAGCAATGGCGCACCCGTCACCATGGGAATTGAAAGAAATGGGAAAAGCGTTGAAATTAATGTTATTCCTAGGGTATCGCCTCCAGAAGGACAGGGATCGTTGGGCATACAATTAGAGAGAACTGCCAATCTTATCCCAAAGACAGCGTGGTATATGGCGCCATATAAAGGAATAATTTTTTGTGGAGATTTGACCTACAAAGCAACCGTTAGTTTGGTGCAATTATTGGCGAATCTTTTCTCGGGAAAAGGATTGCAAAAAGGAGCTGAATTATCGGGTCCAGTCGGCCTTATGGTTTTTATCGCGAGGGCAGCTGAAATGGGCGTAGGATTCTTCCTATATTTCATCGCAGCGATTTCTGTTCTATTGGCGATTTTTAATCTTTTGCCAATCCCTGCTCTAGATGGCGGAAAATTATTGTTCATGGCCATAGAGAAGATAAAAGGAAAACCAGTTTCGCCAAAGACAGAAAATTCTATCACCTCAGTTTTCTTTTTCGTGTTAATAGGATTGTCACTTTTTGTAACAGTAAGGTTTGATATCCCAAAGCTTATAGATTTTGTCAAAAATGGGTTTTAAGGTTGCATTAAAATATATTAGAATAATTATTAGATATTAGAAATTTTATGAAACGCAAAGGAATGAATTTATTTAAAAGATTTCTTGACTTCCTATCAATAGACATGGCCATCGACTTGGGAACGGCTAATTCTTTGGTGTATATCAAAGACAGAGGGATTGTTATTAACGAGCCATCGGTGGTGGCGATTAATAATAAAACAGGGCAAATTTTAGCAATTGGAGAAGAGGCGAAGAAGATGGTGGGGCGTACCCCGTCATATATATCTGCCACAAGGCCATTAGTTAACGGAGTTGTTTCAGATTTTGAGGTTACCGAACAGATGTTAAGATATTTTATCGAGAAGGGAGTGACTCTAGGCAAAAAGAAATTTGGGTTAGCTTTTTTGCCGAGAGTTATTATCGGTATTCCATGCGGGGTTACGGAGGTTGAAAGAAAGGCCGTAAGAGACGCAGCGAAAAACGCAGGAGCCAGAACAGTTTTTTTAATCGAAGAACCCCTAGCTTCAGCAATTGGAGCTCATCTACCAATTCAGGAGGCTGCCGGAAATTTTATCGTTGACCTTGGTGGTGGCACAACAGAAGTGGCCGTGATCTCCCTTGGCGGAATTGTTACCTTCAAAAGCCTAAGAATCGCTGGGGACAAACTTAATGATGATATTATTCAGTTTGCACAAAAAGAGTATAAGCTTTTGATCGGCGAAAGAACAGCCGAAGCCATAAAAATTGCCATAGGATCGGCACTACCAGTAAAGGAAAAAAAGGAGATGCCGATGCGCGGAAGAAATATAGTTACCGGACTTCCAGAAGAAGTGGTGGTTTTTTCAGACGACATCCAGAGGGCCTTGGAAAAATCTGTGAAGCAAATCCTTTTAGCTGTAAAAACAACCATTGAAGAAACTCCGCCAGAATTATTAGCCGATGTGATGACCAATGGCATCTATCTTTCTGGTGGTGGCGCATTATTGAAGGGGTTAGATGTTTTAATCTCTAGAGAAACTAAAATTGCTACAAGGATTGTTGAAGATCCTTTAACCGCCGTTGTTAGGGGAGCCGGGGTCGCTCTTGAGAATATCCAAACTCTATCAGAAATTATGAAGAGAGGCGAAGAGGATGAAAATGTACCTGAGTAAATAGCAATACTATGATAGAAAAAGAAGAAGTAGAAAGAATTGCGAAGCTTGCAAGATTAAAACTCACCGACGAGGAGGTTTTAGGAATGCAAAAAGATCTGTCTAGTATTCTTGACTATTTCAATCTATTAAAAAAAGTAACTGGCAAATCAAAAATTACTTCGACTAGTTTAACCGAGGAGATTTTGCGTATAGATACGTCAAAAAATCAACCAGCAGAGACGGTAGAAAAATTAATCAAAGAAATCCCGGAGAGGAAAGAGAGGTATGTCAAAGTTAAAACAATTTTAGATTAATGGATATTAATAGTTTAACAATTAATAAAATCCATCAGGGTCTTCTAAAGAAAGATTTCTCTTCCGTTGAGGTTACAAGGGAATACCTTGGACAAATAGAGAAAGTGGATAAATCCATCTCGGCTTTTTTGAGTGTTACGCCGGAATTTGCATTGGCTCAAGCAGAAAAGGTAGATCAATTAATTGCATCCGGAAAAGATATCCCAGCCCTAGCTGGTGTCCCGTGTGCCATTAAAGACGCCATTTTAGTTGAGGGCATAAGGTGTACGGCTGGCTCGAGAATATTAGAAAATTACATCGCTCCCTATGACGCAACGGTGATAAGGAAGATGAAAGAACAAGGGGCGGTAATATTGGGAAAAACAAACCTAGACGAGTTTGCCATGGGGGGCTCAACGGAGAATTCGGCATACAAGATAACAAGGAATCCGATTGACCTAGATAGGGTCCCCGGGGGGAGTTCTGGGGGTTCAGCAGCGGCCGTGGCGGCTAACGAGGCATGTTATTCATTGGGATCTGATACGGGTGGGTCTATCCGTCAACCGGCTTCCTTTTGTGGGATAGTCGGGTTAAAACCTACCTATGGATCGGTTTCCCGGTATGGGCTGATGGCCTTTGCTTCTTCCTTGGATCAAATCGGTCCCATGGCTAAAACAGTTGAAGACGTAAAGACTATTTTTAATGTAATCTCTGGCCACGATAGTATGGATGCAACCTCGCACATAGCCAAATCACCGGAAATTAAAATAGAGGAAAAAAAATTAAGAATTGGGATTCCCAAAGAATATTTTGTGAAAGGAATGGAGCCTGGTGTTGAAAAGGCCGTGAGAGATGCGGTTAAGAAGATTGAAGAGCAGGGGATAGAGGTACAAGAAATATCTTTGCCTCATACAGAATATGCGCTAGCTACCTATTATATCATCGCCACCTCAGAAGCAAGTGCTAACCTTGCCAGGTACGATGGTATTAAGTATGGATTATCGAAAAACCAGCAAGAAAAATTGTTAGATGTATATCTGCAAACAAGGGGAGAGGGTTTCGGCAGAGAAGTTAAAAGAAGGATCATGTTGGGTACCTATAGTCTATCCTCTGGCTATTACGACGCCTATTATCTAAAGGCCCAGGCAGTTAGAGGTTTAGTGAAAGAAGATTTTAGGAAAGCATTTGAAAAGATAGACTTGATTCTAGCTCCAGTTTCGCCCGTAACAGCCTTCAAAATTGGAGAGAGAATAAATGACCCACTGTCCATGTATCTTTCGGATATTTTTACAATAGCAGTTAATTTAGCTGGATTACCGGCAATTTCTATCCCCTGTGGTAAGTCCCAAGGGTTGCCGGTGGGCCTGCAAATTATTGGAAAACACTTTGAGGAGGATAAAATCCTACAAATTGCGTCCGTTATTGAAAAGTTAGTCGCATAGTAGGATAATAAAGTAATATGACAGGTTCAATAGTTAACGAATTTATTTCTGTAATAACCTCCCAATCGTTGCAGAATGAGCTTTTCCCAGCAAAAGTGGTTTTTATTTTTTTTGCTCTTGCTTCCTTTACTCTTATTATGTATTTTGTTTTCAATAGTAGTTTCCTACGGTACGAGTTTATAGGGGATGTGGTGGATTTTTTTAACATGGAGCCACCTGGCCTTAGGAGAATAGCCAGACGGTGGAAAGTAATTCAAAAAAGGGTTGAAACTGGCACGGAATACGAATACAAGCTCGCAGTTTTGGAGGCAGAGGAATTATTTAACGAAGTTTTAGCCGATAAGGGTTTCCCCGGGAAAACTTTCGATGAAAGGGTGAGAGAGGTAGAAAAAGTTCAATTGCCCAATATAGAAGAAATTTTAGGGGTTCATAAAATAAGAAACATGGTTGCCTACGATCCAAATTATAAAATAACTAAAGACGACACACAGAAAGTTTTAGCTATTTTTGAGAAAGGGATAAGAAACATAGAGACATTCTAAAATAATAAAAGACCCCGCAATGCGGGGTACTTTTTAACCATTTTCTTCCTCTATCTCCAGGCGGCAGGGAATAGCCAGAGAACCATACTTAGGGTCACCATTGATATCAGGATAATCCACACAATCCTAAAAAGTTTTTTTGACTTCATATAAAATAATAGTTTAATTATTTATTAAATGATAGCAAAGTTTGAGAAAAGAAAAAAGGGGGTTTTCGTTGCCATCAATCTTTTGGGTATCGTCGCAATCGTTCTTATCCTAGTCGTCATAATTTATCTTACAATATCAAGCATAAAAATAAGCCATAAAAAGGATAGATTAGATGAGCAAATAGCATCCATGAAAAGGGAGATCGATGACTTTGAGAAGAAAAACATTGAACTAAAAGAGGGGATTGAAAAAGTTGGAGATCCGGAGTATGTTGAAAAAATTGCTAGAGAGGAATTAAACCTTCAGAAAGAGGGGGAAAAGGTAACGGGATTTATCTTACCTCCCGATTATCAAGAACAAGATGAGCAGGTAAATTATTGGCATCCCAAAAATTGGTGGAGTTGGGTAGTTAGTAGGTGGGATTGGTTAAAGAGTAAATTCTAGATTTTGCGGGTATGGTTCAATGGTAGAACGTATCCTTCCCAAGGATAGGACACGAGTTCGATTCTCGTTACCCGCTTGGAATTAAAATAGATTAAATTGTTGATTAAGAGACAAGTTTAATCAATGTGCCGAGATAGCTCAATGGCAGAGCAACGGTATCGTAAACCGTAGGTTGGAGGTTCGACTCCTCTTCTCGGCTTTGCTTTTATAATCAATAATTTATATAATAAATTATAGTAATAATCACATATAAATATGAACAGTAAATTAACTCTGAATATCGTTTCTTTAGTAATCTCAGTGGTTATTCTGGGTGTTTTCGACTATATATCATTTAATTGGCCAATCATCCATAATTTAAATAATTTTACATTATCTTTCGCGCTGTTAATTGTAGGGCTCCTTTTTTTAACGCCGCTACTATCCAATTATTTCCCATCTCCAGCCACTAGGCTTATAATTGTATTGGGTTGCGTCGCGATTATTAGCGATGTTTTGCTTTTTCTTGGATTTACAGAAGTTAGTTTTTTCCTGGGTTCAGCGACGATTGTTGCTGTATGTATCTCTGTGTTGGCACATATCATTAAACTATCTAGGCTAGGAGTTAGTAAGAAGTAAAATTATTAAATACTCAATTTCCTGGGGTCTTGTCGTGGCCGTGTTTTTTTAGTAAAATAAAAGAAAATAATTAATGCCATTGTTGATGGAGTCAATATGACAGAATCTACCATAGAAAGTCTTGAGGATA
The DNA here is from genome assembly GCA_964424305.1 of uncultured Candidatus Saccharibacteria bacterium. Classification (GTDB taxonomy): domain Bacteria; phylum Patescibacteriota; class Minisyncoccia; order Minisyncoccales; family Staskawiczbacteraceae; genus JAHJTG01. Next base: position 34,839 of record CAYRHW010000004.1, on the reverse strand, counting down.
GGGTCCATCAACTGATGGACCGTCTTTGATATTAAAAAGAGTGAAAAGGAGTTAGCTGATTTGGAGAAAAAGTCTCAGTCAGAAAATTTTTGGTCGGATCGCGACAACGCAACAAAAGTTAGCAGGAAAATATCCGAAATAAAAGAGAGGATTTTAACAATAGAAGAATTAAAAAAAGAAGTAAGCGACCTTAGGGAGCTAGACAGTCTAAGTGAAAAAGACCAGAGTTTAATTAGCGATGTTATAAAAAGAAATCAAGAAACAGAAAAGAAGATTAGGAGAGAGGAAATAAAAGCATTTTTATCAGATAAATACGACAGGAACAACGCAATTATGGAAATATTTTCTGGGGCCGGGGGGGTGGATGCTCAAGACTGGGCGACAATGCTACTAAGAATGTATGAAAGATATTGTACGATTAAAGGGTTTTCCACAAAAATTTTACACCAATCATTTGGGGAGGGGGGTGGGCCAGATGGGCGCATTGGAATAAAGTCAGCAACCGTAGAAATTAAGGGCCAATATGCCTATGGTTATTTAAAAAAAGAGACAGGGGTTCATCGGTTAGTTAGAATTTCGCCATTTAATGCCCAGAAGTTGCGCCACACGTCTTTCGCCCTAATAGATATTTTGCCAGAGTTAAACGAAGACGATGTGGAAGAGGTCGAAATTAAACCGGAGGATTTAAGGGTTGACACATTCCATGCGTCCGGTCCCGGAGGGCAATATGTTAATAAGCGCGAAAGCGCTATCAGAATTACACATCTACCAACTGGAATCGTTGTTGCTTCGCAATCAGAAAGGTTACAGGGGCAAAATCGCGAGAATGCGATGAAAATTTTATACGCCAAAATTTCCCAGTTCAGGGAATCAGAGAATAAAAAGGAGATGAAAGAGATAAAAGGGGATAGGGTGTCGGCTTCCTGGGGGAATCAAATTAGGTCATATGTCTTGCACCCTTATAAAATGGTTAAGGATTTACGGACGAACATTGAGAGCTCTGACCCCGATAAAATATTAGACGGGGATTTAGAGGATTTTATTGAGGCGGAAATAAAATTGAAAAATAATGATTAAATTCGTCAATGTAACAAAAAGCTATCCATCGGGCGCCGTTGTTTTAGATAATGTATCTTTTGAGATAAAGCTTGGAGAGTTTGTTTCAATTGTTGGAAAATCTGGTGCAGGGAAAACCACCTTAATTCGTATGTTATTGGGCCTAGAAGAGCCCACCTCTGGGGAAATCTTTTTTAATGATGTAAACATTCTTCATACCCGACACGAGAAGCTTCAGGATTTGAGGCAGAAAATCGGGGTCGTTTATCAGGATTATAAATTACTGGCCAACAAGACGGTTTACGAAAATATTGCCTATGTTATGGCCGTAAGGGGGGAGAAGGATGAAAAGATCGCCGAAGAGGTAAAACTTGTTCTCGAGGTTATTGGATTGTCGGAAAAGACTAATAACTTCCCGAATCAATTATCTGGTGGCGAACAACAGCGGCTTGCGGTAGCCCGAGCCATCGTTAATAAGCCTGACGTTGTTATTGCTGACGAACCTACGGGGAATTTAGATCCATATAACTCATATGAAATAGTAGCATTGCTTAAAAAAATTAATGAAGCTGGTAAGACGGTCATTTTAGCAAGCCATGATAAAGAGATTATTAATAAGCTTAACAGACGGGTCATAACCCTTGAGAACGGGAAAATAGTGAGAGATGAGTTAGAGGGTAAATTTATACTTTAATTAAAAATATGTTTAATAATTTTAAAAGAATTTTAAAATTTGCGTGGGTAGATTTTACGAGAAGCAAGGGGAATAGTTTCGCGGCAATTTTTATCTTGGTCATCCCAATTTTATTAGCCACAACATTATTCTTATTCCAGGGAGTCTCAAAGCACGTAATTTCTCAGGTAGAAGAAAAGATTGATGTTACCGCATATTTTAAATCAGAGGCAACAGAAGAAGAAGTCCTGGCTGTTAAGAATGATCTTTTGAATCTTTCTTCAGAAATTAAGAATGTCCAGTATATTTCCAAAGAACAAGCCCTGCAAGAGTTTACCGATCGCCACAAAGATGATCCAGATTTTATAAAAGCCTTAGAGGAGGTGGGTGGAAATCCATTTCTATCGGCCTTAAATATTAAAACTGAAGATCCTTTGCAATATGAGAAAGTAACTGGGTTTTTAACAACTGGGCCAGATAGCAAATATATTGAAAAAGTAGATTACTCCCAAAAAAGAGATACCATCGAAAAAGTTTTCAAAATTACTTCGAGCGTTAATAAGTTTGGGCTAATCCTGGGCGGCGTGTTATTTCTGATCGCGATATTGGTAGTATTCAATACCATAAAATTAGCCATTGATAACTCAAAGGAGGAGATCGTTGCAATGAAATTAGTCGGAGCTTCAAATTGGTTTATACGAGGGCCCTTTATCATACAGGGGGCGATATGCGGGTTAGCTGCTTTTTTAATTTGTATATTGGTTTCTGGCATAGCAATTTATCTGGCATCGCCCGATGTAGCCATGTTGGTTGGGGGATTTAGCCTAATCCATTATTTCTTTGCCAATATCGGAGTAATCCTTCTTATCCAATTGGGGTTTGGGGTTGTTTTCGGCGCCTTGGCCAGCTTCATACTTGTTAAAAGCTATCTAAAAGTGTAAATTGGGGGATCAGTAGGGTAATTGCGGGATCGTCTAATGGTAGGACACATCCCTCTGGAGGATGGTATCTTGGTTCGAGTCCAAGTCCCGCAACAAGTTTGCTATAATATAAATATGAAAATTGAATGGAAAAAAGTAACTAAATTTTCTCAAATAATTGCAATTATACTTTTTGTTGCGGTATTCTTTTTAGGTTTATTTATTGGATCAAAGGTTTAATATTTTTTTTAAAAAACAATATTATTAAATAAAATTTTATGAAAGAATTCAAGCAGTTTTTATTGAGGGGAAATGTGGTTGATCTAGCGGTTGGTGTGGTTATTGGAGCAGCGTTCGGTACCATAGTTACAGCCCTGGTAAGTGATCTTATTACACCAATTATTTCGGCTTTTGGTAAATTGCCTGACTTTAGCACACTTACATTTGTAATAAATGGTTCGAAGTTCATGTACGGTCATTTTATAAATTCTCTAATATCTTTTGTATTGGTAGCAGGTGCCATATTTTTCTTTGTGGTTAAGCCAATGAATATACTCATCGCTCGTTCTCGTAAAGAGCCACCAGCAGATCCAACTACAAAAAAATGTACCGAATGCTTAAGTGAAATTCCAATTGAAGCTAAGCGTTGTTCGCATTGTACCCAAATAACTTCCTAACTTTCCATTAAAAAGGTTCCAATATCATACCAGACTCCCAACCATCATGTGATAGCCAGGTGATTAATAAGCATTAAAAGTATTTTTTAAATGTATGATCTCCTCCGGACTCCAAAAATTTATAGAATCTAATGTGATAGGGTTCGCCACTGTTGGCAAAAATGGAAAACCACACAATATCGCAGTAGCTTGCGTTAAGGTCGTTGAAGATAAAATTATAATATCCAACACGCATATAAAAGAATCTATTAAAAATTTAAAATCTAATGCCAACGTTTCCTTGGTTGTTTGGAACAAGGAGTGGGAGAGGGCGTGTGTTGGTTTTGAATTAATAGGAAAAGCAAAAAATTATACTGAAGGAAGGTGGCTTGAGCATGCCAATGGCTTGCCCGACAATGAGGGCTATAAAATTATTAGCGCAATTGTTGTAAGGGTTGTAAAAATAAAAAAATTATTGTCGTAAGGCCTTCTAAACCACCTAGGCGGCGAAACTTTTGAAAGGCCTGCCCCCATTTAGCTTAACAGCTGATCCGGTCAACAAGGTTGACGTTATCTCGATAAAATATTAGAATAATTCTGTTTGCGGGCGCGTAGTTCAGTGGCAGAACGCTATCCTGATAAGATAGAGGTCGAAGGTTCGATTCCTTCCGCGCCCACCAAGGTTTAAAATAATATTAAAAATATGATAAAACTTAAACAATATTATCAAAAACCAAGCCTATGTGGCCCGGTTTCTCTAAAAATGGTGATGGATTATTACGGTGTTGTTGCTACCGAAAACGAAATTGCTGAGATTGCCGGTTCTACGTTAGAAGATGGCACCAGCATCGCCGGAATGATTAAAGCCGCAAACCACTTCGGCTTCAAGGTTATTAAAAAGGAATACGCTACTATAAAGGATTTGGAGGACCATGTAGATAAAGATATCCCAGTTATCGTAAATTGGTTCCTTGATGACTGGGGGCACTATTCCGTTGTAGTTGATGTAACAAAGAATAATATAATCTTAATGGATCCAGCCCTCAAAAAGATTTTGATCTACGTAAGAAAAAGGATTTTACCAATTAAAAAGTTTTTACACGTTTGGTTCGACTTTGAGGGGCAGATGATTAATAATCCGAAGGATTTAATGATAAGATTAATGCTGGTTTTAGTGCCCGAAAAGGAAAAGCCAGAAATCAACGAAAAGTCTCTCATTGCTACGGAAATTTGACAAAAACCTCGAAAACTATAGTATAAAACTGCTATAGTTTTTTGTTCCTTGAAATTTGAAGATAGAAAAGCTTTTACACCATACTACCAACCATAAAGGAGACGGGCGTGATGGATCTCTCAATTACCATCGCTGGCATCAAGTTCCCGAACCCTATTATGCCAGCTTCTGGCACTTTCGGTTTCGGCGATGAGGTCAGTGATATTATCGACGTTTCAAAGCTCGGAGCAGTTGTCACCAAGGGCACGACGCTATATCCAAAAAGTGGCAACGATTTGCCAAGGATTTTGGAGGTGCGAGCAGGAATAATCAATTTTATTGGTCTGCAGAATCCGGGCGCAGCTGCTGTTATTGAAAAGAAGATTCCCATTGCTAGGAGCTTCGGGATTCCTGTTATTGCCAATATTTCTGGGGGCAGCGTCGATGAGTATGCAGCCATGGCAAAAATGTTTAACGAAGTGGTGGGAGTATCTGCCCTTGAGGTAAATATTTCCTGCCCCAACGTTAAAAGTGGTGGCGTAGCCTTCGGGCAAGACCCTGATTTGGCTTCTGAGGTTGTTTCCGCAGTTAGAGCAGCAACCTTATTGCCATTAATAGTGAAACTTACTCCAAATGTTACAAACTTAACGCCAATTGCCACCGCGCTTGTGAAGGCGGGAGCAAATGCCTTTTCGCTCGTTAACACCTTCAAGGCGCGGGCAAGGATCAGGGGCGGTCCACATAAAGGCCAGTGGATAGAGGGTGGTCTTTCGGGGCCATGCATCATGCCCCAAGCCTTGAGACTTGTTTCGGATTTGTATAAAGCGAAACTCGGCCTTCCAATCATTGGGATGGGTGGGATATCCTGCCTTGATGATGTTCTGGATTTTATCGAAAGCGGAGCTGACGCAGTTCAGATCGGAACTGCAAATTTTGCTGATTGGGCAACGATGCCAAGAATTATCGACGAATTGGCCGCATTTTTACAAAGCCAAGGCTTTGTAGCTTTTGAGGAATGGAAGAAAAAGATCAGGGCATAGCCCTGGAAGGAGAAAGCGCATGAAGGCAAGTGACAGGATTATTGTTGCCTTGGATTATGACAATCCCGAAAAGGCAATAAGCGTTGTTGAGCAATTAGCGCCCCATGTCGGGCTTTTCAAAATTGGACTGCAACTGATCTACGCAATCTTTGCTGGATTGGTTGCTTGCCCAGACGAACAAGTTGCTCAAGGCAACCTGAGAATCGCAAGGAATCTTTTTTCTCTTTTGAAGGGTAAATTGTTCTTCGATGGAAAGCTTCATGATATTCCCAATACCATGAAGGGTTCTGCAGCTGAGGTCGCGAAGCTCGAGCCGGTTATGTTCAATCTTCATGCCTCGGCTGATATCGATGCAATGATCGATGCAGTTTCGAAGAAAGGGAACAGCAAGGTTTTGGCTGTTACTGTTTTGACTTCGTTGGGTGAGAACATTTCTCAGCTTATCTACGGGAACCATCCTGGAGCCGCGGTGCTACAGTTTGGGCGTAATGCCGTGCTGGCGGGACTTGATGGGTTGGTTTGTTCTCCTTTGGAAGTTCCTTTGATTCGGGCACGCCAAGAGCTCAAGAATCTTTTATTGGTCGTCCCTGGAATTCGTCCTGCTTGGGCAGTGAAGGGTGACCAAGCTCGCACCGAAACGCCGGGTGGCGCCATTGGAGCAGGCGCTGACTATTTGGTTATCGGTCGGCCAATCACGAGTCCTCCCGCGGAAATCGGTTCTCCGGTTAATGCGGCTGAGTCGATTGCCGAAGAAATTGAAGCCGCTTTATCGGCGAGGAAATAATGATGAGGTTTAAAACACTTGATGACCTTCGGAGTATGAATCCGACTAATTTCAGACGCTTTGTTTTGTCACAAGAAGAGATACTTGAAATGCTTTCTGTCGCTGGGGCCGGATGGTTACATAACGGTGATCCCGGAATGGCACATGCCGAGTTGTCTTCTGGGGCCTGCAGCAATGGATTCTTTTACTGCCGTAAACTTTTGTGCCTTCCGAATGTTACTGAGATTCTTGCCCATCAACTTTGCATGAAAATAGCCAGGGCTTTGGGAGACTCTTTTAGCGGGAAATTCGACGCCGTTGTCGGATCCCCCTATTCGTCAATCACGCTCTCCTATGAGGTGGCTAAATATTTTGCGGTGTTACATGGAATTCCCGAGAAAGATCCCAATGATCCCAAGGGAAAGAAAATGGTTTGGAAAGAAGAGTTCCCCGCAGGAACGAGAGTTCTTCGGGTTGAAGAGCTTATCACTACCACTGGAAGCACCAACGAAACAACCGTTGCTATCCAGACCTCAAATCCAAATCCTGTCAGCTTTTTACCAATTGTTGGTGCCCTGGTCCATCGTCCGCCAAAACTTCCGATTGATTGCTGGAATATGCGCATCGTGGCTTTGGTGGAAAAAGAGATCTGGTCAGTTCCTCAAGATCAGTGTGATCTTTGCAGACAAGGGTCTGTCAGGGTTAAGCCAAAGGCAAACTGGTCTCTGCTTGTGGGGAAAAAGTAGAGACATTATTACAAGAAAAAACCGCTGGATGCGTCCGGCGGCGTTTTTTTACTTTTTAATATTTTGTTGAGTCTCGGTGTATTTTTGGCAGTAGATTATTAAGCCCTTGATCGCAAAGTAGACAGAGCCTAGGAGTATGGCGTCCACAAGATATATTATGTAATTGATTGATGTGGTAGAGCAGTACTTATCGATGGTGATTGAAATTAGCCAAAACGCTATCGCGAAGAACTCCCCAAACATCTTTATCTTTCCGTTTTGGCCGGCGCTGACATCTATTTTCTTCCAGAGTCCATAAATCATAGTTACCAGGATCAAAGCCTCAAGAAGGATCATTAGAATAACAAGAGTTTCAGTGAATGTAGTAATGATGAAGTTTTGATCCTCAGGCCAGTATTGCCAAAAAAGTAGGGCAAATGCCGAGCAAACAAAGATCTTATCTCGCAGTCTATCCATCGTGACGCCGAATGCCGTTCGGATGTTTAAATAACGGGCAAGCTTGCCGTCGACAAAATCGCTTAGGCCAGTCACGATGCCAAGAACCAATACCAACCAAAGCATGTCGGGGTAACTTATTCCTAGGATTAAAAACCAGAGAGAGGTGATTATTCCGAGAACAGTAACAAAATTTGCTAGGTTTTGAAAGAACCAGCTTCTCTTCTGTTCAGCCATTTTCAAGCCCTTTCCATATAGTGGGAAGCTCCTAAGAGTATAATACAGATGTGGGGAAAAGTAAAACCACCTTGATTTTTTCTAGTATGGAGGTAGACTGAAGTATTAAGAAAATGAAAAAGAAGATACAAAAAAGACCTAAGAAGGTCAAGCTTCACAAAAAGAGAATTGTGAGGGCGAAACCATCTCGAAGGAAAAAGGTTGCCAAAAAGCCTCTGATTTTAGCGGTTAAAAGGAAAAAGAAGACTATACGAAAGAAGAAAGGAATTGTAAGGAAAATTCACAAAGTTAAAAAGGTAAAAAGGGCTAAGAAAATTAGTGCGCCAGTGCAAAACTTCGATTTGTCCGTGAACTCGATTTTCAGGCCGAAAATTAGGGTTATTGGAATAGGGGGGGGTGGGGGATCGATTGTTTCCGAAATCGGCAGATCTCTAGAGAAAGCCAGTTTTATAATTGCTGACACCGACCTTAGGGCAATAAAGAAGAGGGCTGGGATAAAGTATTTCTATTTCGGAGAAGAGGTTACTCATGGGCTAGGCACGGGCATGAATCCCGACCTAGCCAGAGAAGCTGCTGAAAAGGAAAAGGACAGAATTTCCAAACTTTTAGAAGGTCAGGATATTATCATATTAGTTTCCTCATTGGGTGGGGGACTGGGCTCTGGCGCCACGTCAGTATTTGCTGAGCTGTCACAGAAAATGGGGAATGTCACTTTTGGGATTTTTACTCTACCGTTTAAATTTGAGGGCAAGAAGAAGCTTAAAATTAGCAATAAGGCGGTGGAGGAGACGAGGAAATCTTTAAATGCTTTAATCACCATCGCCAATGAGAAGATATTCAAAATTGTTGACGAAAAAACATCCATTACCGATGCATTTTCTTTGGTTAACAAAAATCTTATCGGATCTTTAGAGAGTTTGATAGATTTGATTCATAATCCAGGAGTAATTAATATTGATTTTGCGGATGTTCGGGCGATATTGAGGGGGAGGGGAATGATGGCATTTCTAAATACCGCGGAAGCCACTGGCAAGAATAGGGCAGAAGAGGTGATTAATAAAATCTTTGATAACCCGCTATATAACAACAACATAAAGGCAGAAAAGATTTTATTCAACATTGCCGGAAGTAACAACCTAAGTATGGTGGAAGTAGATAAAATTAGTAAAAGCATTTCAGCTTTAAATCCTAAGGCAAAAATTATCTTTGGAATCTCTAAAAATCCAAAGGCGAATAATAGAATAAAAATAACACTTTTAATAACTGGTCCATCGTTTGATCCCGAACCTCAAATTCAGCCGGTGAAGATTAGGGAAATTGTAGCGGAGGTTAAGGAGAAAGAGGAGAAGGTGGATAAAAAAATAATAAAAATAGTGAAAAAAAGAAAAGTAGTTAAGAAGAACTTCAATATGCCGATTATTAAGACCTCGGTCCCAATCGGAGTTTCTATGTTGACCAATAAGCCCGAAGGGAAAAAAGAAATGATTAGGCGGAGCGCGTTGGAAGTTAAAAAAGTCCAGGAAGCGGAGGAGGGGAAGAAATTAAGTCAGGAGGCAGAGTGGGAAATTCCAGCATTTCTTAGAAGAACGAGATATAAAGCATAAATAAAAAAATGAGTAATGAAATAAAAAAAGTTATCATCCCGGTGGCGGGATTGGGCACTAGGTTTTTACCTTTGTCTAAGGTTCTATCCAAAGAATTTTTCCCAATAGTGGATAAGCCAGTTATTCAATATATTATCCAAGAAGCCAAAGATTCCGGAATCACGGAAGTTATTTTTGTAATTAGTCCAGCTCAAAAAATGATTTTGAGTTATTTCAAAAAGTCAGAAAAACTAGAAACGATTTTGTCGAAAAGAAATAAAGAGAATCTATTAAAAGAACTTAAAGATTTCGAAGCAATTTTTAATGATATAACCGTGCATTTCGTTGTCCAGAAAAAACCAATGGGGGATGGGCACGCCCTTCTTCAGGCGGCAAAATTTGTTGGGGACGAGCCAGTCGGTGTTTTATTTGCCGATGATATTGTTGACAGCGAGACACCGGCTTTGTCTCAATTAATGGAAATATATAAAACTTGTGGGTCTCCCGTTATGGCACTTAAAAAATTACCGAAAGAAAAATTGTCAGCCTATGGCGTCGTTGGGAATGAAAAAATAGCCAACCGATTATATAAAGTAAAAAACATAATTGAAAAGCCAACCATCGAAGAGGCTTTGTCTGATTTGGTGGTTGTTGGAAAATATATTTTAACACCAGAAGTTTTTGAATATATAAAAAAGGCGAAACCATCTAAAAAGGGGGAAGTAATCTTAGCAGAAGTTTTTAGAACAATGTTGGATGATGGTAAGGTACTTTATGGTTATGAATTTAAGGGTGAGTGGTTGGAGTGTGGTGATAAAGAAAAATGGTTAAAATCTTTTATGTATTTTGCGATGAAGGATCCACGCTATGGATCAATGCTGAAAAAGTATTTAAAGGAAATTTATTAATTTTATTGTGCTTCCGACCCGCGTTACGCGGGTTTTTTTGTACGAAAAAAGCCCCGGAACTTCTTGTTGTAAGTCCTTGGGGCCTCGTGTGTTTTTTCTAGATGACTGATGAGTTTGCGACTTGTGTTTAAGCTGGTTTTTTAATTATTTATTTCTCGAGCTTAGGCAGCTTATTGTTGCGATTACTCGCAGTGTCTCGTATATTGTTGGCGTGTTCGCCTCTGGACGTAAGAGTCCGTTTGTAGGATTGCGTTATCGCAATTTGTTTGGCGTGTGTTATTGAGTCGTGAACTAGTTATCTAGAAATAACTTGTTGTGATTTTAATGAGCTTCCCTGCTGAATTGGTTGGATAGAAAAGAGGAACTCTATCCTGATTCAATTGTAGTAATTTAAAGACAAGTGGTCAATGGCAGTTTATCCACAGAAAATATTTAATCTTGCAAGAAGCCATTTATCGCGTAGAATTAAGGTAATAATAAACAAAAATATGAAAAATAGCTTTTCTAATTTAAATAAAAAGAATAAAAATATTTGGAAGGCTCCAAAGCCAAAAACAGTGAATCGGTTCTGGGGGAATGCAGCGAGGCTTGAGCATAAAAATGTTAGTGGTAAAAAAGGAAAATAATATGCATGCATTAATTGTAGAAGAAAGTTTGGCGAACAAGGAAATATTAAACAAACATAGAATTTTGCGAACCAAATTTTTACCAGAGCCAATTAATTGGCGATTACACATTGTTAATCTTTTGGGTTCGGTTGATGACGCAATTACGGAGATTCAATATTCAATGGTTTCTGATAAGCCTTTTTATTTTCATGTTTTCGACGAAGGGAAAACATTGATCGTTGTTTTTAAAAATAATTATTTCACATTGGATCCAAATAATAAGTTGACATGGATGGAAGCAAAAATTTATGGAAGCAAATTAAATATTCCGGAAAGTCAGTTAGATTTTTTTCCAACAAGAATCTCGGAGGAAGAAGATTGGTTTAATAAAACTAACAGTTGAACATATGGAAATAAGAAAATTTGCAACATGGGAATATCTAATTGTTGGGGGGATAGGTTTATGGATTGTGACATGGCTAGTTACTTTCGTCGCTGTTTTTGTCAGATTGGCAGCGGGGGTCTTGGTTGCGATTGGAGTGGTGGATTTAGTGTTTTTTCTTATCGGAAAATTTAGAAAGAAAAATAATTTTGGACAAACGGAGAAAGATAAAAATTAATATATGAAAAAAATATTATTGTTTCTAGGTTTATTAATATTTTTTGCGATGCCCCTTACCGCGTCAGCCCATCTTCCAAGAATAGTGAATCAAGACAGCACGGTTATTTCCGATCCGGAAACGTCGCAAGCTTTTTATGGAGAGCTTAATGGGAAGGCGGCAGAATATATTATCAACTCTGACAAAGATTTTAATCTTTATCTAAATATATTGGTGCCGGAGTTAGCCAACCGAAGCGGAAGATATTCTGTTAATGTTTTCCAAACGAAGGATGGTAGCGAAGAGTTAATCGCTTTTATTGATGCAGCCTCAATCAAGTGGGAAGAAATGTGGGAAGAGTTTGGCAGGGATTATTACTTGAAAGGCCCAGAATTCGAAAAGCAGGTAGGAGCGGGTAGCTACAGGATAATGGTTTCTGGAAATGAGGATATGGGGAAATATGTTTTGGCTGTTGGTAAAGTTGAAAAGTTTACGCTTATTGAAACGCTCAAAGTTTACTACACAATCCCTTGGCTGAAGTTAAATTTCTTCAATACTCCGATTGTCGAGTTTTTCAAAACTCCGTTTGTCATATTTGGGGGGATGCTAATAATGGTTGTGTTGATAATTGTTGGAACGGTAATTTATTCGGTGAAAAAGTATATTAAAAGCACAAAGCCTAAAAGTATTATTGATTAAGTTTAATTAGGATAATGAAAATTTTTGTGGAAGCCAAGCCAAAATCTAGAGAAGAGAAGGTGGAAATGATAGACAGGGATCATTTTAAGGTTTGGGTTAAGGAGCCCCCTCAAGATGGGAAAGCTAATATGGCAATTATGAAAGCTCTGATTAGGCATTTGGGTATAAGGTGGACAGATATTTCTTTGGTCTCTGGTTTCTCGAGTAGAACAAAGGTGTTTGATGTGAAATATAATTAACGCTAAAGAGAGAATAATATATGGAAATAGAGTTAGAAAGAACCTTTTTATTAAAATATAAACCAAAGGGTTTGGAAGAGAGTGAGTCAAAGGAGATAATTGATATATATATTCCAGATTCATCTCCTCATGCAGTATTGAGAATCCGTAAGGCAGGAGACAAGTATTTCATTACTAAGAAAACAATAATATCTGGGACAGACTCTTCAGAGATGCAAGAACAGACCATTCCTCTATCGAAGGAGGAGTGGGAAGCCTTATCCACATTAAAGGGTAGGAGGTTTAGGAAGATACGACACTATTATCCATTTGAGGGAAAAACCGCAGAAATAGATGTGTATTTAGATGGGCTGGAGGGGCTTGTTGTAGTAGATTTTGAATTTACTAATATTGAGGATAAGAATAAGTTTCAAATGCCCGACTTCTGTCTATTAGACGTAACGCAAGAAGAAACAACGGCCGGAGGGATGTTGGCCGGAAAAGAATATAAGGATATAGAGTCATTTTTGAATCAGCATAATTATAAAAAAGTTTAATATATGTCCGAAGAAATAAAAAGACCAAGGGTGGGTGTTGGAATAATGATATTAAAAGATAGCAGGGTTTTATTGGGAAGGAGACATTCTGACCCAGAAAAAGCAGGCAGTGAATTGCATGGAGAGGGGACATGGACGATGCCGGGTGGAAAGTTGGACTTTCGCGAGGAGTTGGAAGACGCGGCCTCTCGTGAAGTAAAAGAAGAAACGGGGATTCTAATCGATAAAACGAAGTTAAAGATTATAAATATTGGCAATGAGATCGTGCCCGACAAGCACTTCGTTACCATCGGATATTTGTGTGAGGATTTTACTGGGGATCCGATCGTAATGGAGCCAGAAGAAATTGTTGGATGGAAGTGGTTTGATTTAGACAACTTACCCGACCCAATATTCCCTCCAAGCCAGAAGTTGTTAAATGCATACAGAAAACTAATTTAAATGGAACTCTGCCTTAGGGCAGTTTTTGTTTGCATTTATAAGTGGAAGGAGTAGTGTAAAATTGTTGTATTTATATGTTCTTTTATATCCCGATCAAAGAAACGGAGGTGCAAAATGCTATGGGGTATTATAGGAGATACGCATACGGACGCCACAGCTGTCCCGTATATTATGAAACGGTTTAAGGACGCTGGAGTCACTGGGATTGTCCACACTGGTGACATCGAGGCCAGAAATCATCTTGATCCAAAGTTATTCTTAAACCTTCCAGTTATTTGCGCACTTACTGAGGAGCAAGCCGGGAATCCGGATTTCAACTGTCCGCCACCCAACTGGGTGTTCACACGACCCGGAGATAGAATCAGAGTCTTTTGTGGCGTGAAGATATACGTCGGCCATAAAAGGTCTTTTACTTACCTAATGGGATCTGAACAAACATTGGTAAATGAAATAAACCAAATTAGGGCGACGAACGATGGAGTAAGTTGGATGTTCGCGGGGCATACCCATCGCCAGATTTGTGATCAAGGGATTCAGGTGGGTTTTGTCAATCCTGGCGCAGTTTGGAATTCTCTTGATGGTTATGAATATGCAATTGTTAACCCCGAAACGAGCTGCGTGACCTTTAGTCGCATTCCCAAGGTTAAAACTTCAAGAGACCAGTTCAGAATTGGAGTTATCTCCGACAGTTTGAATGTTTCAGAAGTTAGGCCAGATTTCTGGGAGAAGCTGGCTCCGGCCCTCGATGCCTATGGAGCTAAGACTCTAATCCATTGTGGAAACATTAAGTTATCTGACATAGGTCGGCCAGAGCTTGAGAAGTTCCAGGTGCATTTCAATTTGCGGGCGGATCAAGCCTTTAAGGGTGTTTTACCGTCAAATTGGATGCGGATCCCCCTAGAATTCCCAGTTGTGGATATCGAGGGCCATAAACTATTGGTTCAATTGGATTTTGGGGCACTAATTGCCGAGCAGTCAGAAGTCGGCTTAGCTGCTCTTTCTCAAGATCTTCTGCGAAAATATCCCGAGATTGGTTTCATCCTGTGCGGATTTACCCGGACAGCTTTCCTCGAAGAAGGGGAGCTCGTTTGGGTAATTAATCCTGGCGATGCCAGAAGTTCAAGTTTTGCGGTTATTGGTTTTCCAACAACAGAAGTAATATTTGATAATATTCCATTTGATCCACTTCCTCCGTTGGTTGAGACGTTATAGCATTAAGTAAAAAATAGGCGGTCCTGACATTATGTTGGGATCGCTTTTCATTTAATGTTGGGTGATGTAGAATATATAAATACGTAATAAAATATGATAAATTATGACCTTATTATAATCGGTGGGGGAGCCGGGGGTATCACCGCGGCTATTTATGCAAGCCGACAGAGATTAAATACTCTTTTAATTACAAAGGAATACGGCGGGCAAATGGCGAAGAAAGCCACCGAAGTTTGCAACTACCCTGGATTTCCTAAAATTGCTGGACCAGAATTAATACAAAAGTTTGTCGAACATTTAGATAAGCAAGAATTTGTTGAAAAGAAATTTGCAGTAGTGAATAAGGTTGAGAAAGAGGGGAATGATTTTATTGTGACGACTGCTGATAAAGAAACAATATCTAGTAAGTCAGTTATCGTTGCCACTGGGTCGGACCCTAGGCCGCTTGAGGCAATTGGAGAAAAAGAATTTATTGGAAAGGGAGTGTGTTATTGCGTCACCTGCGATGGGCCATTGTTTAAAAATAAGGTGGTTGCAGTTGTTGGGGGAGGGAATGCTGGCTTCGAGGCAGCATTATTTATGACAAACTATGCTACTAAGATTTATCTTTTAGAATATGGGGCCGAAGTGAAAGCAGATTTAGAGAATCAAGAGGAAGCAAGGAAATCTGGTAAAATTGAGATAATAACAAGAGCCGCAGTAAAAGAGGTAAGAGGAGAAAAAATGGTAAATGCATTGGTCTATGAAGATCAAAACACAAAGGAGATAAAAACACTTGCCGTCAGTGGGGTATTTGTAGCCATCGGTTATCAACCGGCGACCGCCTTTGTTAGGGAATTGGTTGATTTTAATAAAAGCGATGAAATTGTAGTTGAATTTGAAACTTTTCAAACTAAAACACCGGGATTATTTGCTGTTGGGGACGTAAATGTGGGAAAGTATAAGCAAATTGTAACAGCAGCCGGGGAAGGATGTAAGGCTGCTTTAGCTGCATATGAATATCTTAAAAAGAAATAAAAAAGGATTTACATTAATCGAACTCCTGGTCGTTATTGCAATTATTGGGATATTGGCTTCGATCGTGATTGTTTCTGTGTCGGATGTTAGGCGAAAGGCGAGGAATATAAAGAGAACTGTAGATGTAAATAACTACATAACTGCTAGCTATGAGGCTATGTATGAAAACAATGAATGGCCCGACCCAGGAGATACTTTCGGCTCTTATTGTTTGGGGACATACCCTAGCGGATTTTGTGGCCCGAATAATGGTGTATCCGTTTCGCCAGGGGTGAATGCAGCATTGCAGAACTATACCTCTTTCCCCACTGGTGACCCCATAAGCCATGGTGGTACTGTCACCTGGAATGGTTATGTTTATAGGTGTTTGACCAGAACGGCGAACTTATGTAAGTCTGCTACGATCGGATGGAGCCTAGAGGGTTTGGATAAATCTTGTGGTAAGGGTATGTATGTTGGTCCTGATCCTTCTGGAGATTCTTTTTGTTCTTTTTTCTTCCCAACATTGTAAAACATATGGACGCTTTTAAAAAAGGATTTACATTAATTGAGCTTCTGGTTGCTATCGCAATTATTGGGATACTGGCTTCGATTACAGTAGTTTCCATAATGGGGGTAAGAGTTAACGCAAGGAATGCAAAGAGAAATACAGATATCAATAGCTATGCAACTGCTGTCCAAATGGCCATCAACGACAATGGGGAAGCTCCGGATCCTGGAGACACGGTTTTTCATTGTTTGGGAGATCCTTCGGGCGGCCCTTGTGGTTTTGATGACAGTTCCCCAACATCTATATCTATTCATTCCATTTTTCTAAACTATTTTTCTTCATTACCATTTGATAATTTTGTCATAGACCTTAAATATGAGAAATGGCGAGGATATGTGTATCGCTGTTCTTCTCGGTCTGCTTTGACTGGGATATGCAACGCGGGGAGGATCTGGTGGTTTTTAGAAGGAGTAAATCAAAAATGTGGCAGGGGGACAGTCGTTTACTCCGATTATCCCGACGACGATGGGTCGGGTAATACTTGGTGCCAGATTAATATTTCAGCGTCATCATAAATAACTGAAGCAAACTGTCGAAAAGATGAAAATTAAAAATATAAAGACAAAACAGATTTTAGACTCACGGGGCAACCCAACTGTTGAGGTTGAGTTAGAAACAGACAAGGGAGTGTTTTTGGGAGCAGCTCCTTCGGGTGCTTCAACTGGAAAACACGAAGCGATTGAATTAAGAGACCGCGATGGAAAAGGAATTAAAATTGCCCAAGCCAATGTAAGAAAGATAAATAAGGAGTTAAAAGGTAAAGAATTCGGTAGTCAGGGGGAGGTAGACGATCTTCTAATAAAACTAGATGGGACAGAGAATAAATCAAAATTAGGAGTTAACGCAATCCTGCCGGTATCCATTGCGGCTTGTAGAGCCTTTGCAGCCGAAAAGGAAATACCACTTTTTAAATATATAAGAGAGATTTTTGATTTCTCTGGGAAAACAAATATTTATCCAATGCCGAAACCTTGTTTTAATATAATTGAAGGAGGCGCGCACGCAGGAAATGATTTAGATGTCCAAGAATTTATGGTTATTCCGCAGAAAGATATGTTCCAGGAGAATTTTAAAATTGGTAGCGAGTTGTTTAGCAGTTTAAAAGAGATACTAGAGAAATCTTATCCGGGGGATAAAATCGAGTCTGGAGATGAGGGAGGCTTTGCCCCAAAAATTAATAGAACCGAGGAAGCCCTCTTTTTGCTAAAAAATGCAACTGCCAATCATCCCGACACAAAGATAGGCCTAGACGTTGCAGCCTCTCAGCTCTTCAGCGAAGATAAATATACTATAGATGGCAAGGAATTGATGCGATCGGGTCTGTCAGATTTTTACGAAGATTTAATAAGTCGATTCCCAATCATATTCATCGAGGATGCGTACTCCGAAGATGATTGGCAAGGTTTTGAGGACATCACAAAAAAGTTGTCTGACAGGATCACAATTGTAGGAGATGATCTGCTAACAACGAATATTAAAAGAATACAGGAGGCTCAAAATAGGAAGGCCTGTAACGGACTAATCCTAAAACCAAATCAGATAGGTACGGTGACCGAAGCTTTGGGCGCTGCAAAGTTAGCTAAAGAATTTGGCTGGAAAATAATTGTGTCGCATAGGTCGGGAGAAACCTGCGACGATTTTATTGCCGATTTAGCAGTGGGGATTGAGGCGGACTTTATTAAGTCCGGTGCCCCCCTTACAAAAGAACGTGCGGCAAAGTATAATAGATTATTGGAGATAGAAAAAGAGCTAACTTCGAAGTAGTTATTTATAGCTATGGCAAAATTATTTCTATTACGGCATATAAAATCTCAATGGAATAAGGAAAATAGATTTACTGGTTGGACAGATGATCCCTTGGATGAAGATGAGGTTTATGACGCGAAAGTTTTAGCAGATAAGACAATTAATCGTTATAAAATTAATAAGGTTTATTGTTCTGTTCTATTTCGAAATATGGATACAGTGGCTAGAATGTTTGAGTATAATAAAGGGTATCCGACATTTTGCCATTTAGACGGAGGGAAAATGCAGGCGTTAGGAAAATATGAATATTCTGGAGATAATGATGTGAAAGTTTTCGTTTCGGAGAAACTGAATGAAAGGCATTACGGAAAGTTACAGGGGATAAATAAAGATATCGCGATGCAGGAATATGGTAAAGATAAGGTTCAATTGTGGAGGAGAAGTTATGCCGTGGCTCCGCCCGGAGGAGAAAGTCTTAAAGATGTTATAAAAAGGGTCATCCCTTTTTATCAGAAATATATAGAAAAGGACTTAAAGAAGGGTGACAATGTTTTGGTGGTGGCAAGTCACAATGCATTAAGGGCGATAGTAAAGAGTATAGAGAAAATATCAGACAAAGATATTATTAATCTGGAGATACCTTACGCTGGGTTAAAAATATACGAGTTTGACGATAAGTTGAAAGTAAAAAATAAGGTGACTTCGTAGAAAATTTGTTGTAGATTTACTTTCGTGGTAAACTAATAAATATTAAAAATTAATAATTAATAAATATTCGCCAATTGGCGGAAAAAAAAGCATGATGTTAGACGCAATAAAAAATTCGTGTGCGAAGGTTTGCAAAGATATCAAAAATAATCTTTTTATAGCAATCATTGTGATTGTCGTTGTTTTGGGTGTGGTTGGTCTCTCTGTTTACTATTTCGTATTTAAAACCCCACAGGCAGAAGCTGTTGGCAGGAAAGCAGTGGAATACGTTAGTAAAACATACATAGAGGTGAATGATAGTGGAATTAAGGCAGTATTCAAAAGTGCAGAAAAATTTAGCGATCTTTACAAGGTCGTATTCACCGTAAACTATAACGGGCAAGATCAAGATAATACAATTTATGTGACCAAAGAAGGAAGATACATTTTTCCAGAGATGCAAGGAGTCCCAATAGATATGGAGGCAAAAGTGGGTGACACCGGAACACCGACCGATACCACTGCGGTTACAACCTGCGATGCAGTAAAAAAGGTTGATAAGGCGAGCGTCGAGGCCTTCGTCGTAAGTAAGTGTCCCTATGGCTTGCAAATGCAGAGAGTCCTTAGCCAATTAATAAAGGACGCTCCAGCCACAAAAGAGAATATAACGGTAAGGTATTTTGGTACCATTGAGAATGGAAAAATTACTTCAATGCATGGAGATGAAGAAGCTCAGGAGAATCTAAGGCAGATTTGTTTAAGGGAAGAGACAACCAAATATTGGTCGTATCTTTCATGCCATATGCAGGAAGGAAAGACTACTGAGTGTTTAACATCGGCTGGGGTTGATAAGGCAAAGCTTACTGCCTGCATGACAGATCCAAATAGAGGATTAAAATTTGCCCAAAGTGACTTTGATTTAGCGAACCAATTGGGTGTTTCTGGGTCTCCAACATTGTTTATCAACGGAGACAAGACAGACGAATTCTCTTTTGGTGGTAGGACAGAAGATGCTTTGAAACAAATTATCTGTTGTGGATCAACAACTCAAGGAGGCTACTGCGCAACCGAGCTTTCTAAGGATTCTGCAGCAACTAGTTTCTCAAAGACCTACGGTGACGGAACTTCAGGATCTGGAACAGGTACTGGCACTGGTGCGAATTGTGCTCCAGCTCAATAAATAACTATTTCTAATATGCAAAAGGTAAGAATATTCTCAACGCCAAGTTGTGTTTATTGCCAAACGCTCAAAGGGTATATGAAAAACCACGATGTATCTTTTGAAGATATAGATGTTTCTAGCAACGATAAACTTCTAGATGAGATGATCGAAAAGTCCGGGCAAATGAGTGTGCCAGTTGTAGACATTGACGGACAATTTATCATTGGTTTCGACAAAGGTAAAATTAACGAGTTGTTAAAAATTAAAGAGTAAATCATTATGATAAAAATCGCTATAAATGGTTTTGGCAGGATAGGTCGGAATACCTTCCGTAGAATATTGGACGAACATCCAAACTTGCACATAGTGGCGATTAATGATTTAACCGACACAAAAACTTTAGCGCATCTTTTGAAATATGATTCTACCTATGGGCGTTACGCGAAGGATGTAGATTTTACGGAGAACAGTTTAACGGTTGGGAAGAAAGAAATAAAAATTTTCTCAGAGAAAGATCCAGAAAAATTGCCCTGGGCTGATTTAGGTGTTGACGTTGTTTTGGAATGCACTGGTTTATTCACTGATAGGGAAGGGGCTGGAAAGCATTTAAAGGCAGGAGCAAAACAGGTAATCATTTCAGCTCCAGCTAAGGATAGCGACATACCAAGCTATGTTTTGGGTGTAAATGCAGAAAAGTTCGACCCAAAGAGCGATAAAATTGTTGATATGGGTTCATGCACTACAAATTGTATAGCACCCATTGCCAAGGTTTTAAATGATAACTTTAAGATAGTTAAAGGGTTTATGACGACTATCCATAGTTATACAAATGATCAACGGATTTTAGATCTTCCCCACAAAGATTTAAGGCGCGCAAGGGCAGCGGCAATAAATATCATCCCGACATCAACTGGAGCAGCTAAGGCGCTGGGGAAGGTAATCCCAGATCTAAAAGGAAAAGTAGATGGTATATCGGTAAGGGTTCCAACGCCGACGGTTTCAAATCTAGACTTGGTTGTCGAGGTGGAGAAAGCAGTCACCATAGAAGAAGTTAATGCAGCTTTCCGGGCAGCCGAGAAAGACTTAAAAGGAATTTTACAGGTGATAAGTGAGCCGTTGGTTTCTTCTGATTTCATTGGAGATTCGCACTCTGCTGTTGTGGACTCGTTGATGACAATGGTTATTGGGAATATGATAAAAGTGATTGGCTGGTACGATAACGAATGGGGCTATTCGTGTAGATTGGCAGAATTTGCAGAGTTTGTTGGGAAAGAGATATAGTTTGAACAATGAATCAATATCAAGGAGAAATAAAAAAGTTTTGCGACGAGAGAGAATGGAACCAATTTTTTGATCCAAAGGACTTGTTGTTGGGAATCGTCGAAGAGGTGGGGGAGTTAAGAAATATAGTGAAATGGTTGAAAAGTCGGGAAGAAGCGAATAGGGCACTAGTAGATAATAAAGACGAAGTTAAAGACGCAATTGGTGACATCTCTTGGTTTTTATCCCTATTAGCAAATTCAGCGGGCGTTGATATCGATGAAGCGGTTAAATGGACGATCGCAGATAATAAAAAAAGGTTTCCCATAGGAAAAGTAAAGGGGAAGCATACAAACACTCGTCTAGGAGGACACGACGGAAAGTATAAAAAATAATAATATATGAAGAAAGTATTATTAGTTGGAGCCTTATTAATAATTATCGTTGTTGCACTAGGTTATTTTTCGGTAAGAATTCCTGGCACACAACAAACCACAATTATAATGAGTCCGAAGGAGGTATACTTAGCCTTAAAGACGGAGGCGGCTAACGTAAAAGACTTTGCTGGCATGGCCGCTGTCTATAGGAAGTATCTGACGGACGAATTTTTCCAGGAGAATAATTTCAAATTGCAATCTATCCCCGCTGATCAAAGAGAGGAGGTGTTCGAAGCCTTAAAAGCTCGCGTAGTTCCGCTCAGTGATATCCGCGTAGACACCATTTCAGAAAGCATTACCGGGAATGATGCGGTAATTATTGCATATACAAAAGATAATGAAGGGGTCGGACTAATAAGTGTGGTAAAAGAAAATGGGGCTTGGAAAGTTAGTGGCCCGGAGGATTGGGTGAGTAGTAAGATTAATTAATATGTAAACAAGGGAGGTGGAGCAATCCACCTTTTTGTTTTAAATAAAATACAACTGTGATAAAATAGGGTAATGTCAGAAACAAAAAAAGTTCCAAAAATAATTGGATATTCTTTAGGGGTTTGCGTGGCCGTTGCTATCCTTCTTACTTTTTTTTGGGTATTGATCACCGCCTATGACATCACTATCATAATTGATAGTGAGACACACGTTGCATTCCAAAGTTTTTTTAATATCCTGTATACCATTTCTCTAATAATTTTAGGTTTTACGATTTTTCCGCCGGCCCTCTATTTTGTATTGGAGATAATTTATTCTTTTAGGAACAAAAGGAAGAAAACTGGAATCTTGCATATGATCGCGAAAAATACCAGGAAGATAGTTTATTCTGGCACAATAGGTTATTGGCTCCTATATCTCCTGGGATTATTCCTATTTATCATTTTTTATATAACTAAACAGTTATGAAAACTAAAATTTTGATTGAGGTTTCAGCGAGACATATCCATTTGGCGCAAAAGGATTTGGAATCCCTTTTTGGGATAGGGTATCAATTAAACAAGGTGAAGGATCTAACTCAACCCAGTGATTTTGCGGCTCAAGAAACCTTAACTATCAAAGCCGATAATCTGTTAAAAAATGTTAGGGTGGTCGGTCCAATAAGAGCAAAAACTCAAGTAGAAGTTAGTATCACAGATGCCATCGAGTTGGGGATTAAATTACCCATTAGAATATCCGGGGATTTAAAGGGATCTGCCGGGGTTGTTCTAATCGGTCCGAAGGGAGAGGTTAAATTTGAAGAAGGAGCGATCATCGCCCAGAGGCATATCCACTGTTCGACGAAGGAGGCGAAATCTTTGAAATTGAAAAATGGGCAGGTTATTTCCGTAATGGCAGGGGACAACAGGGAAGTCATATTCAACAACATAGTTGTACGAGTCGGTGATAACTATAGACTTTGCTTACATATAGACACCGACGAGGCAAACGCAGCTGGTATTAATAGGGTTGGCGAGGGCATCTTAATAATTAAAAAATAGTCGGTAACTTAAAGAATGATTTTAGTATTAAATTGTGGCAGCCAGTCAATCAAATGGAAGATTTTTGATGATAGGCTAAGGCTTGTTAAAGAGAATAATAAGGCTGTTTTGGATAGGAATAATTTTCAGTCGTCGCTAGAAGACGAATTTAAAGGAATGAGTTCATTCGAGATCAAGACAATAGCTCATAGGGTAGTTCACGGAGGAAGTGTTTTTGTGAAACCATTAAAAATTACAGAAGGGAATTTAGTGGAATTGGAAAAATTAAGTACTTTAGCTCCACTGCATAATCCCTACAATATTTTAGGAATTAAAGTAAGTAGAAGTGTTTTTAAGAGTATCCCTCAGTTTGCTGTTTTTGATACAGAATTTTTTTCAAACCTTCCGCCGGCTGCCTATACCTACGCCCTGCCAGAAGATGTAGTCAAAAAGTTCGGCTTTAGAAGATATGGCTTCCATGGTACTTCCCATGAATATGTAGCGAATGAGGCAGCGAAGATTATTAAAAAGCCTTTTTCTAAATTAAATATTATCACTTGCCATCTGGGCGGGGGTGCAAGCGTTGCCGCTATTAAGAAAGGAAGGGCTGTGGATACCTCAATGGGTTTCACCCCGTTAGAGGGACTGGTCATGATGACTAGATCCGGAGATTTGGACGCTGGTGTTGTTCTAGAATTAGTAAAAGAGTTCTCTTTAGAAAGGACAAGAGAAATTTTAAATAAGGAATCTGGCGTAAAAGGAGTATGCGGACAGAGTGAGATGCTTAAGGTTTTGGAAAGCGTAAAGGCGGGGGATGAAAAAGCTAAATTAGCGCTAGATATTTTCGTTTATTCAATTCAAAAATATATTGGAGCATATTTTGCTGTAATGGGTGGCTGCGATGTCTTAGTGTTCACTGGCTCGATTGGGTCAGGTTCCGCAAAAATTAGAAGTATGGCTTGTAAGAGCTTGAAGATATTAAATAAAACAAAGATTTTAGCAATTCAAACAGATGAGGAATTAGCAATAGCAACTAAAATAGTTAATATATTATGACAGAAAAATCTCAAAAACATATTTTATGGCTTTCGGAAATAGGAATTGAGGATGTCCCATTGGTTGGTGGGAAAAACGGTTCTTTGGGAGAGATGTATGTTAATTTAGTCCCGAAGGGAGTAAATCTCTTAGAAGGCTTCGCTTTAACTACTAACTTCTATTGGGCGTTTTTAAGAGCTAATGGGCTAGATAAAATCCTCGAGGATATATTTAAGGGAATGGATGCTAAAAGTGTAAAAAGCATACAAGAAGTTGGAAAGAGATGTAGGGAAGCAGTTGAAACAGGACAATTCTCCGAAGATCTAAAAAAGGAACTTTTCAGCGCCTATACCAAATTAGCTGAAAAATATGGACCCAATCCCGATGTTTCAGTAAGAACCTCCGGCGTTGCAGAGGATATGCCAAATGCTTCCTTCGCTGGTCAATTCGAAACCTATTTAAATGTGATAGGGGAGATCAATTTATTGAAAGCGGTAAAAGATAGTATTATCTCAACCTTTACTGATCGAGCCATAGCCTATAGGGATGAAAAGAAAATTGGGCAAATGGAGTTTGGGTTGTCTATCGGGGTTTTTAAAATGATTAGGTCTGATTTAGCTTCTTCTGGAATAATGTTTACCTTGGATACAGAAACTGGTTTTTCTAATGTTGTCTTGATCAATTCTATTTGGGGCCTTGGAGAGCTAATCGTAAAAGGAAGAATTACTCCAGACGAGTTTTACATCTTCAAGCCAACGCTAAAGGAAGGGTATAAGTCTATTATTGTTAAAAATTTAGGGAGGAAGAGCATCAAAGATGTTTATTCTCCGGCCGGTGGGATAAAAGAACAAAAGGTGAATGTAGCTGATCAACTGAAGTTTTCATTAAATGACGAAGATATTTTAACCCTTGCCAAATGGGCGGTGATAATTGAGGATCACTATTCTGCTAAGTTCGGCAAATGGATGCCCCAAGACATTGAATGGGCGAAAGATGGCAAGACAGGTCAGCTATACATCGTTCAATCGCGTCCAGAAACGGTTCACAACAAACAAGCAGAAACATTTTTAGAAGAGTATCAACTTAAAACCGATAAGGAGCCAGTTTTAACTGGCATAGCTGTTGGTGAAAAAATTGGCACAGGGAAGGTTAAGGTAATAAGCGATGTTTCGAAACTCTCCCAATTCCAACCGGGGGATGTATTGATTACCAAAATGACAGACCCTGATTGGGTGCCGGTAATGAGGATAGCTTCGGCCATTGTTACCGATGAGGGTGGCAAAACTTGCCACGCAGCCATAGTTAGTAGGGAATTGGGTGTTCCAGCTATCGTTGGCACACAAAAGGCCACCAAGGTATTAAAGAATGGCCAGGCGATTACCGTAGATTGTACACAGGGTGGAAAGGGCAGAGTCTATGGGGGCGTTGTTCCTTTTGAAGTTAAAAAAACCAATCTGAATAACTTACCAGAGATTAGCACCAAGATAACAATGAATATTGGGGACCCCCAGACAGCATTTAAATCCTCCTTCTTGCCGAATAGTGGTATAGGGTTAGCTCGGGAAGAGTTTATTATCGCAGAGAAGATTAAAATTCATCCGATGGCACTTTACGAGTTTGATAAAATTAAAGATGTAAAGATAAAAAAGAAGATTGCCGAAATTACCATTGAGCACAAAGATAAAAAAGAGTTCTTTATAAAAGAATTGGCAGAGGGTATTGCCCAAATAGCAGCTTCAGTCTATCCTAAAGAAATTATTGTTAGGTTTTCTGATTTTAAAACCAACGAATACAATAATTTGATTGGCGGAACCCTATATGAAGATCAAGAACCTAATCCAATGATGGGTTTCAGGGGAGCCTCGAGATATGTCTCAGAAAAATACCAGCCGGCATTTCTAATGGAATGTGTGGCGATAAGAAGGGTGAGAGATGTCTTCGGATTGAAGAATGTTAATGTAATGATTCCTTTCTGCCGTACAGTTAAAGAGGGTCAGCAGGTTATAGACCTGATGAAGTCGGTTAATTTATCAAGAGAAAAAACCGGGATTAAGATATACGTAATGTGCGAAATTCCAGCCAATGTTATGCTTGCTGACAAATTCTTGGAAATATTTGACGGATTTTCCATAGGGTCAAATGATTTAGCGCAGTTGACTCTGGGGTTAGATAGAGACAATGGTCAGCTTTCATACATTGGTGACGAGAGGAACGAAGCAGTGCTGGACATGATCTACGAGGCAATCAGGGTCTGTAAGGAAAAAGGTAAATATATTGGTATTTGTGGTGAAGCACCATCCAATTATCCTGAGTTTGCAGAATTTTTAGTAGAGCAGGGGATAGATAGCATGTCTTTAAACCCAGCAGTTGTCCTAAAGACGCACTTAATCGTAGCCGAGAAAGAAAAGCAACTTGGTATTAAAAAAATATAATAAGAATATGTACGAGATAATAACATTTGGAGCCGCAACGAAGGACATCTTTTTAAAAGCCAGAGAGTTTCAGTTGTTAAAGAATAAAAAGTTTACTACTGGGACCGGGGTGTGTTTTAATTTGGGCTCGAAAATAGATATTAAAGAAATACTATTTTCCTCTGGTGGGGGAGGAACAAATTCCGCAGTCACTTTTGCTCGCCAGGGATTTAAGGTTGCCTATTGCGGAAGCGTGGGAGATGATTTAGCAGGGAAAGAGGTAATAGAGGAATTGAATAACTTCGGGGTAGATACTAAGTTCATTATCAAAAGCTCCGCAAAACCCACAAACCATTCAATCGTTCTAACAGGAGTGGGGAATGAAAGGACGATCTTAGTTTATCGCGGAGCATCAGAGATTCTAAAAAAGGATGATGTCCTCTGGGATGTGATGCAAACAAAATGGATCTACATCGCCCCATTATCTGGTGAGTTGTGCCATGTTTTTGAAGATATCATCGATTATGCAGTAAAGAATAAAATCAGGGTGGCTTTAAACCCAGGTGCCTGCCAGTTAGCCTTACCAGAAAAGATTTTGAGGAGAGCCCTAAGTAAGGTGGATGTATTACTTTTAAATCAAGAGGAGGCTTCGATACTTACAAAAACGCCATTTTCTAAAGAAAAAGAAATCTTTAAAAAACTCGATCAAGTCTGCCCGGGGATTGTTATCATGACGAAAGGAGATAAGGGCGCAACAATTTCTGACGGCCGTCATCTTTACAGGGCGGGTGTAAGCAAAGGAAAAATCGTTGATAAAACGGGGGCGGGGGATTCATTTGGCTCCGGATTTGTTGCGGGATATATTCAATCAGATGGAAATGTGGAGTCAGCCATGCAGCTAGCAATCGGTAACGCTGATTCATGCTTGAGGCATTTGGGAGCCAAAGCCGGACTCTTGAAGAAAGGAGAAAAATTCGTTAAAGTAAAGATCACAAAAGAAGCTTGTGCTCAAAATGGGTTATGTAAATGTAAGGTTTGTTAATATATTTATGAAGACATTAGAATACTATTTTAAAAAAGCAAAAAAAGAGAAATGGGCCATTGGGCAGTTCAATTTTTCTGATCTCTCTCAACTAGAGGGAATAATCGAAGCTGCAAAAGCCACACAAGCGCCAATTATTATCGGCACCTCCGAAGGGGAAAGTAGATTTTTGGGATTGAAAAGAGTCGTCGCCTTTAAAAAAGCATTTCAAGATGAAACGGGTTTGCCAATATTTGCGAATTTAGATCATGGAAAGTCTTTTGAGTATATAAAGAAAGCTATTGAAGTTGGCTATGATATGGTGCACTTTGATGGGTCCAAGCTTCCATATAAGGATAATGTTGCTCAAACAAAGGAAGTTGTAAAATATGCAAAGAAATTCGGAACATTAGTGGAAGGAGAAATGGGAATCATCGGGACAGAAACATCTAAAATGTATGAGGAGAAGTTTGAAATAAAAGAGGAAAATCTAACGAATCCCATAGAAGCCCAAGAATATATTAAGAATACTGGAGTTGACTGCTTGGCCGTAAGCATAGGGAATTTTCACGGGATGTCTGTGGGGGGAGACCCAAAGCTTGTCATAAGCCGCCTCCGCGAAATTAAAAAACTAATCCCAAATACTTTTCTGGTCTTACACGGGGGTTCTGGTACTCCGGTGAAGGACATCAAACAATCAATAAATTTGGGCATAGTGAAGATAAATATAAACACTGAATTGCGCTTAGCCTATACCAGTACCTTGAAGAAATCTTTAGAGGATAATCCAAGCGAAATCACGCCATATAAATATCTTCCGAATGGGATTAAAGCCGTGCAAAGGGTTGTGGAAGAAAAGATCGCGTTGTTCGGGGGTAAGAAAAAAATAGTATAAATAGTTGCAATTAATTAAAAAATATATTAGTATATTGGCATGTCAAAAATCATCATCGAGCGTGAAAAATGCATAGGTTGTGGTTCTTGTGCGGCACTTTGCCCAAAATATTTTAAAATAGGGGAGGACGGTAAGTCGGCACTTAATGGGGGAAAAAGAGATTCTAGCACTGGTAACGACGAGCTAGAAACTGAGAATCTAGAATGTGCTAAAATGGCAGCCGATTCTTGTCCAGTTCAGTGCATCCACGCAGAATAGTTAGAAAGAAAATTAAAAGATATCATGTATACATTAAAAGCAAAAATCAGAAAAGTAACTGGGAAGAGAACAAAATCTTTAAAAAAGGCAGGTTTAATACCGGCCGTTGTTTACGGTAATGGGATAAAGAACGTTTCCATAGAAGTTGAATACGAAGAGTTTAGAAAGGTTTTATTAGCAGCCGGAGAAAGTTCTCTAATTTCTTTAAAGATAGAGGGGGAAACAAAAGAGAGGCCAGTTTTAGTCCACGATATGCGAAAAGATTATGTCACTGATAAATTTATCCATCTAGATTTTTATCAGGCTGCGTTGGATCAAGAAGTTGAAGTATCAGTGCCCCTAATCTTTGAAGGTGTTTCTTTGGCCATCAAGGATTTGGGTGGAACGCTTGTTAAAGAGGCTCAGGAGATAAAGGTAAAAGCCTTGCCTCAAAATTTACCCCATGACATTAAAATTGATATCAGTGTTTTAAACACTTTCGATGACGAAATTAAAGTAAAAGATTTAAAGGTTCCAGCGGGTGTTAAAATCATGAGAGGCGCTGAGGAAATGGTGGCTAAGGTTGTCGCCCCAGCAAAAGTTGAGGAGGACTTAGAGAAACCAATTGAGGAAAAGGTAGATGATGTAGAAAAGGTTGAGAAAGAAAAGAAGGTTAAAGAAGAGGATGGTGGAGAAGGGGCCACCCCCCAACCAGAAAAGAAGCCAGCAGGTGAGAAGAAGTAATTACAACTATAAACTGTTAACAAAATCCCAGCTCAAACTGGGATTTTGTGATATAATAGCCAATATGATAACTAAGAAAAGATTCCTATCAATTATCATCTTTTTCTCCTTGTTCTACTCGGGTGTCGTTTCCGCAGAAGATTTAGAGCAAACTTGTGCTCAGATTTCTAATAACAATTTTAACTGTCAAAGCATGACGGGCCAAGCCTGCAAGGCTCTTCTTGAGAAGTGTGCCCAATACTATGAAGCTGAGTCGGGTAGGATCGAGGAAGATTTAACTAAAACTGTTCAAGAAAAGAAGACATTGCAATCGCAAATAACAACCCTAAAGAAGAAAGTACAAAGCTTGGAGTACCAAATTAATCAGGGGAACGTTGTTATTAAAGATTTAACTCTACAGATTGGAGAAACGAAAACATCAATCGATAAAATTACTCTACAGATACAAGAATCTCAATACCAGATTTCAGGCATCTTGCGATCAATTGCCGAGGAGGATCAAAAATCGTCGGTAGAGATCCTATTGGAAGGGGATTTATCAGATTTCTTTGGTAATGTTGTCCGCCTGGAGAGTTTGAACTCGGAGTTAAGGTCGCTTTTGGAAAATACGAAGGATTTGAAGATTTATCTGGAAGATCAAAAGATTAAAATGGATGATGAAAAATCTCAAACCGAAAAAACGGTGAAGTTGCAATCCCTTCAAAAACAGGCATCGGCAGATAATAAGAAACAACAGGAAGGGTTATTAAAATTGACTGAAGCCCAATATCAAGAGCAGTTACAACAGCAGCAAGTGGCGAAAAAGAAAGCTTCAGATATTCGAGCGAGGTTGTTCGAATTAATTGGAGTCTCAAAAGCTCCAACTTTTGGCGAGGCCTATGCGATCGCAAAATATGTTTCGGGTGTAACGGGGGTTAGGCCCGCATTTCTTTTAGCCATATTAACCCAAGAATCTAACCTTGGTAAAAATGTGGGCCAATGTGTGGTTACTAATACAGCGACAGGAGCCGGGAAGAGAATTTCGACCAATGCTAGCTTGAGTCGGGTGATGAGCCTTAAGAGTATCCCATATTTTTTAAGTATAACAAAAGACTTAGGGCGCGATTATTCGGTTGTCCCAGTTTCTTGCCCACTAAGCTACGGTTATGGTGGGGGAATGGGGCCCGCTCAATTTATTCCAACAACATGGATGGAATATCATGCCAGAATCAGGGAAATAACCGGAAAGGCCCCAGATCCATGGGATATACGAGATGCATTTTTGGCTTCTGGTCTTAAGCTTGCAAATGATGGTGCTAAGACACAAACCTCCAATGGCGAGTGGAGGGCTGCAATGATTTATTATTCTGGGTCAACTAATACAAAATATAGATTCTACGGAGACTCGGTCATGAGGATTGCTGCAGGCTATGCCGATGATATCGCAGCAATCGAGGGGCAATAGAGTTTAACATTAAAACAAAAAACCGCCGTTAGGCGGTTTTTTCTTCTTGCTCTGCTTTTTTAAATGCTTTTACGATTCCATCCATCTTTCCGTTCATTACTGATTCTATGTCGTGCCAGGATTTTCCAATTCTATGGTCTGTGATCCTGTCTTGAGGGAAGTTATACGTTCTCATTTTTTCTGATCTTTTTGCTAGTCCGATCTGTTCCCGTCGAGCTCCTCCTTGTTCCGAGTGATCTTCTTCCTGTTTCTTCTCCAGTAATCTAGCGGCTAGAATGGCTAAGGCGTTTTCTTTGTTCTGCATTTGGTTTCTTTCTGTTTGTGAAGTGACGACTAGTCCGGATGGAATATGGACAACCCTAATCGCGCTTTCTGTTTTATTAACATATTGCCCACCAGCCCCTGAAGACTTGTAGGTGGTAATTTTCAATTCAGAAGGATTGATGTTTATCTCTGCCTTTTTTGGTTTCCTCATCACAGCAACGGTAACCGTTGAGGTGTGGACTCGTCCTTGCTTCTCTGTCGCCGGAATCCTTTGCACGCGGTGAACCCCGCCCTCGTGCTTCATGTTTTCGTAAACCCCGGGTCCATTTAGTTCAAAGAAGACTTCTTTGTAGCCACCGGCTTCATTTTGGTTAGAATCAAGAATCTTTTGGCTCCAACCTTGTATTTGACCAAACCTTGAATACATTCTAAATAAATCGCGAGCGAATAAACTGGCCTCGTCGCCACCAGCTCCTGCCCGTATTTCTATAATCGCAGATTGTCGTCCAGAGGAATGCTCTTCGGTCTCCGAAGAACTGTCCGATGGATTATCGGGTTTGTAGCTTTTCCAGTCCTCTGCTGTAAATTTTGAGAAATCAGGTTGGTCGTTCATAGGTTTAAATTTATGATATATTATTTATTTAGCTTCTTCAACTTTTCTACAAAAACAATCTCTACCGCGGTAGTCGATGCAGCCATCTTGATTATCTAATAATTACCTGTTAGTATGTACTTTATATATTAATTTCATTATAATAAACAACTATAGTATGAAGAAAAATATTCACCCAGTTTACCATAGCGATGCAAAGGCCCACTGTGCCTGTGGAGCTAATTTTAATATTGGCTCAACTAAGGAGATAATTGAGACTGAAATTTGTTCACAATGTCATCCTTTCTATACTGGCAAAGAAAAGGTCATTGATACCTTGGGACAAGTACAGAAGTTTAAGAACAGAATGTCTAAGAAGTCTACTAAAACTAAAACCAAGAAGAACAGTTAATTATGGCAAAAGATTTATTTAATTTAGATATTGAGGAAATGGAGACCGCCGGGGTCCAAAGTGGACATCGTGCTTCCAAATTACATCCTAGAATGAAGCCATTTTTAAGTGGAATTAAAAATGGTGTACATGCCATTGATCTTAGCAAAACAGCTGAAAAATTTGGCGAAGCTTTAAAATTCGTTCAAAGTCTCATTTTAGAAGGGAAAACCGTTTTACTAGTTGGAACGAAAGTTCCACTTAGGGCCATGGTAGGGGAAAGTGGAGAGGCCTGCGGTCTGCCTTACGTGAACGAAAGATGGTTGGGAGGGACTTTTACTAATTTTGAAACGATTCTTAAAAGAGTGGCTCATTTCAAAGATTTGACCAAACAAAAAGAGATAGGCGGATTGGAGAAGTATACGAAAAAAGAGAAAATGAAGATAGAGAAAGAGATTGTGGCACTTTCGACGAAATTTGGTGGAATTAAGGATATGTCAAAATTGCCCGACGCAGTTTTCATTCTAGACATGAGGAAGGATGGATTTGCGGCTAAAGAAGCCAAGAAAAGGGGGATTAAGATTATAGCAGTTTGCGACACTAATATTGACCCAATCTTAGTAGACTATATAATCCCAGCAAACGATGATTCGATGTCAGCTGCAAAGTATATTGTTCAGCAGTTGGTCAAAGTGGTAACATCTGCCAAAGGAGATTTTGAGGCAAGGTCAAAGAAATAATTAATCATCATTTTCATCAATGGTTTCCATAGAACAAATAAAACAACTTAGAGAAGAAACTAGGGTTTCTCCAACAGAATGTAAAAAAGCTCTAGAGGCGTCTAATGGAGATGTTACAAAAGCCAAAGAGTTATTAAGGGCCTGGGGAAAGTCTGTTGCCGATAAGAAAATGGCAAGAGAGGCGAAAGTTGGCTTAATTGATGTATACCTACACCCAAATGCTAAAGCGGGCGTCATGTTGGATATACGGTGTGAGACAGATTTTGTTGCCAAATCGCCTGACTTTAAAAATTTATCTCACGAAATTTGCCTACAGATTGCAGCAATGGCGCCGCTATTTGTTAAGGATTCGGATATCCCAGAGGAATTTATAGATGGAGAAAAGAAGATTTATACAGAACAGGTAAAAGACTCGGGCAAGCCTCAGAAAATTATTGATCAAATCATTGAGGGGAAGTTGAATAAGTACAAAGAAAGTGTTTCTTTGCTATCTCAGGTTTGGATTAAAGATGATACGAAAACTATCAAATCTTTGATTGAAGAAGCTGTCGGAAAAATTGGGGAGAATATTGAGGTTAAGAAGTTTGTTCGTTACGAGATTTAATCTCTTTTCCATTTCCGCCATCCGGCGGATCGTGTCAGTTTATTATGGTAGAATTAATAGCACTAATTATCTTAATATTGAGTCTAGCCTGGATAGCGTACACGCTATGGAAGAAAATTCCAGTATTGGTTCAGCTCCCCGAAATTAATGAGGGAATCCAGAAGGATAATATTATAGGTGTTATCAAAAAGAAGATCAAAAATATTTCTTTAGACAAATTAATATTTTTAAAAGCTCTCTCTAAGATAAGAATATATATTTTGAAAGCAGAGAAGTTTATCGATCATCTTTTACAAAAGACAAGGAAGAAAATCGTGAAGAAGCAAGAAGAGATTAAGAAAGAAGAAAAGAATTCATCAGCTGGAGAAAATAAGCCGGAGTAGCTCAACGGTAGAGCAGCGCTTTTGTAAAGCGAAGGTTTGGGGGTTCGAATCCTCTCTCCGGCTCATTGTGCGACAAATAAGGGAATAGAACAATGGAGGATAAAACAAAAACATTAGTTTTGCCGATTGAGCTGGTTTATGCAAAGCAAATCCTAATCTTTGGAGTTGTCTCTGTTTTATCATTTTGCGTGCCGTTTTCATTTGGGCATCCGCAGTGGCTAGTGGGAACATTGGTAAATACCTTTTTGTTTGTCTCTGCTATTTTTTTACCAAATAAGTATATTTTACCACTAGCTGTCTTCCCGAGCCTGGGCTTACTGGCTAGGGGATTGGTGTTCGGTCCGCTCACTTATTTCTTATTGTATTTTTTGCCTTTCATCTGGTTAGCGAACCTTGTTTTAATTTTTGCTTTTAAAGGATTATTTACTAAATTAGGATATTTAGCATCATTATTTATTTCCGCGCTTTGTAAATTTATATTTTTGTTTGCCATCGCAAATATATATTTTAGTTTCCATTTTGTCCCGAAGATCTTTTTGCAAACCATGGGCTGGTTTCAACTACTAACTGCAGTGGGTGGGGGACTGGTTTCGTGGTTGGTTTATAGGACTTATTGCCTCTATTTTACAGAGAATAAGCAAATGTAATTTAAGGGTATTGACAAAGGGATTTATAAAAGTAGAATATATATACACAATAGAAAATAAAAATTAATTAGTTGCTTCGTTCGTTGGCAGGCGAAGTATTGGAATATCCACGAAGGTGTCTTTGACACTAAGGATATCTTCGTGGATATTTATTTTGGAAAGCACTTTAATAATTTTTCAGAAAGTAATATACGACCTTAAATTAAATTTAGTTTTTTAAAGTTGTTTCGAATAAAGCTACCACAATTGTAAATGAGAGCGGAAGGGAAGTTTACTTCTCTTCCAATTAAACCATCAATTTTATTGAGAGTTTGATTCTAGCTCAGGGTGAACGCTGGTGACGTGGATAAGGCATGCAAGTCGTGCGGATTACGTAGCAATATGTAATTAGCGGCGAACGGGTTAGTAACACGTAGGTACCAACCCCAAAGACGGACATAACCCGCCGAAAGGCGGACTAATTTCCGATAGTCCCGCAAGGGTAAAGCAGCAATGCGCTTTGGGATGAGCCTGCGTCCCATCAGCTTGTTGGCGAGGTAAAAGCTCACCAAGGCTATGAC
>CAYRHW010000003.1:0-95953 GCA_964424305.1 uncultured Candidatus Saccharibacteria bacterium | reverse complement strand
AATCCGATGATTTAACTGATACCCGTATAGTCAGATTTTAGATGATTTAATACGAAGCGTAATACTTTGCCCCATTCCCTCGTCATCACTGTAATGTCCGATAAAGATTTAGTAAAACAACTTAAGAGTCTAAAAGACATTAAACCCAATCAAGCTTGGGTTTCTTCTGTTAAAATTCAGATAATTGGTGAGCAATCAAGCCCATCAATCTTTGAGGTTTTCTCGGGAGTATTTAACCAAAGAAAACTAGCTTATGCTAGTTTGTCTTTAGTTGTATTTTTAGTTAGTGCATTTGGGTTTGCCCAAAGTACAGTACCAGGAGATTTATTGTTTCCTATAAAGAGAATCGCAGAAAGATCACAGGGATCACTATTAGGTTCGGCAGATCAGTCTAACTACAACCTTGATCTTGCAAATAGTAGGTTGCAAGAATTGACTGTAATTGTTGAAGAAAAACGCACAGGGAATATAGCGCCAGCAATTCAAGAATATAAAGACAGTGTTTCAGAAGTCACAAAGTCCCTAGCTGTTAACACGGGCTCATTTAAAGATGTTGCCGTAAGAGTAAAAAGCTTACAAGAAACTAAAACTAATTTAGAGACACTCGGGGTTATTATGGTGGAGCAAAGCGATCAGATAAATGATGCCTTAGCTTCTTTGGTAAAGAATGAAATTCAGAGTTTAGAAAAAACAACTTTAAATGATGAACAAACGAAAACATTAGAACAGATAAAAAGGATGTATGACAAGGGTGGATATTCTGGAGCGTTGGAAATGTTGCTGATGATTAATAGCGGAAACAATAATTAAAATTTTGACGAGTCGTTGTTTCGTGGTTACTACGTAAAACCACGAGTCATAAGGTCGATCGGCGAGAAATAAAACAAATAATAAATAAAACACAAAAAACACAAAAATGAGTATACGAGCAAAAATAATTACAGCAATTGCTTCTTTGACATTGGTTGCCGTTTTGGTACCTGTCTCAGCTATTGCTTATACTGGTATACCAGCCGGCTATTCTTTCGTGAAGAATCTTCCCGTAGGAGCAGTCGACGCAAGTGTTGTATATTTGAAAGCTGTTTTGACAGCAGAAGGATGTGGAGTTGGTATTACAAATACCACTTACTATGGTCCTAAGACCAAAGCAAACGTCCAATGCTTCCAAAATAAGTACAAATCTCAAATATCAGCATTCGCAGGTTATACTATTGCAGCTACAGGTTTAGTTGGAACAGGAACAAGAGCACAATTAAATGCTCTTATCTCTGGTACAACTCCTCCAGTAGTTCCTCCAACAGCAGCAGGTGCATTGTCAGTTGGTTTGGCTTACGACACTCCAGCAATGGGTAGCGTGCCAAACAATGGTAATGCCAATTTCACCAAAGTTACTTTGACCGCTGGTGCAGGAGATGTTTCGATTAGCAGAATTTCGATTCAAAGAACTGGATTATCATCTAATTCAGCATTGGAAAATATTAAAGTTGTTGATGCTGCAACCGGAGTTTACATTGGAAGCATTGGTAGCTTAAATACTGACAACAAGGCAATCATTACCTTTACTCAGAATTTAATAATTCCTGCCAATACATCGAGAAGCTTCTACTTAAAAGCTGGTTTTGTAACTTCAACCACAACAGCCCCAGCTGGTAACACAGCTGCATTAGGAATTGCCGCAGCAAGCGACATTTTATCTAATGCCACTTCAGTAAGTGGTACATTCCCAATTGTTGGTAATGCAATGACTGTTGTAAATATAACCATTGGTTCAGCTGCCGTTGAAGAAATCGGCGGTCTTTCTGATTCTAAGCCAAATGTCGGAGACACAGGAGTTGCTTTAAACCAATTCCAAGTAACCGCTGGCTCAACAGAGAGTATCACAATTGAATCAGTGTCTATGATAAAAGCTGGTACTGTAAGTAACAGTTATTTATCAAACCTAGAGCTATATGATATGACAAATAGCAGAACTCTAGGAACAGTAGCTTCTTTGAATGCCGAGGGTAAAGTTGCCTGGGCCAACTTAAATTTAGTAGTTGGAAAAGGAAATACCCAGAGATTCAAAATTAAAGCAACTATCGTTGATGGTCCTGCTTTAACCGCAGATGCAGATGTAGTTGACGGTTCAGAAGTGTTAATAACTGTAAAGGGTAACACCTATGGTTATTACATAACTCCTACTGCAACTGGATCATGGGATGGACTAGGAGTAGCCCAAACCATTAATTCAGGTGCTTTAGCTGTTTCTAAATCAGCTTCAACTCCTGCAACTGGTAACACTTCAGTCGGAGATGCCAAGTTAATTGCTACTTTTGATTTTGATGCCAGAGGTGAGGCTGTAAAGATTTCTTCTTTGAAACTTACTGCCACTGTCACTGATGCTGGTACTGGATCAACATTTAATTATCTTGATGTCACCAATGTTGCTGTCTATGATGAAACAGGTACAATCGTAGCTGGTCCAAAAGACTTAGCTTCCGATAGCACTGTTACATTCACAGACACATTCATTGTCCCACTTGGAGTTCACAAATATTCCGTTAAAACAAAGATTGGTACTGACGCAACAGCTAGCGATACAATTAAATTTGCAATCGCTACCGGAGGTGCTACTGATATAACAGCAAAAGGTATGACTTCAAACTCTACCATTGTTGCTACAGGAACAGCTACCGGTAATATCTTGACAGTAAAAGGAGCAGCTTTGGCTGTAACAACCCAAACTTCTCCAGCTGCAAGATCAGTTGCATTAGGAACACAAAACTTTGTTTACGCAACATTCAACTTGAGTGCAGTTAGCTCTGGTGAAGATGTGCAGGTTACAGGTATTGGGGTATTAGACACCACAGTTTCAGGTGCAGCTCCATCCGACCTTGATAACGTGGCTCTTTACGCTGACTTAACTTCAGCAAACAGCTCAAGAGGAGATGTTTACGAAACAAAGATCAGTAATACAGAAAACCCAACCAACAGTACGCTTGGTGCCGATGTGGTTCAAACATTTACTTTGAATCAAACAATCACCATCCCTGCTGGTAGTTCTGTAAACGTAGCTTTAGTTGCCAGCTTAAATTCTGGTGCAGCTACTTCAGGATCACCAACTCACACATTGAGTATCGGTGAGGCAGCAACCACAGACGTTGTAACATCTAACGGTGCTTCAACAGGTACTGCTATCACAGAAACCTACTCAGTAACTGGTGCTCAGGCAATGACCAACTCTACAGGTGGTGTATTAACAATCACTAAAGACTCAACATCTCCAGTAGCTGATCTAGTTCTTGGTAACTCAACAGTTACCTTGGCTGTATTCAGATTAGCTTCTTCAAATATTGAGAATCTTGACGTTGATGATATTACATTAAGTGTAACTGGTGGTACTGCCGTTGATACATACTACTTCTACAATGGAACAACATTATTGGGCTCAGTAGCTGGTAGCACTGCCCCAAAAATTGTTTTACCAGACGGAGCTTTAACTGTTCCTGCTAATAGTTATGTAAAAGTAACTGTTAAGGCAGCTTTATTGCCTGTCGATGAGGTGGTTGTTGTTAGTGGAACCACTACAGTCACTGCTAATATAATTGCTGGAGCTCAAGTAAACACCACAGGTTTGGGATCAGGTTCTCAAATAACCTCTGGCGTCCAAACAGTAACTGGTAACACCATGACTATGGTGAAAGCCAAGCCAACAGTTGCATTAGCTGCCGGTTCACCATCAGGAACATTGTTCCCAGGCACTGCTCAGCAATTAGCGATATTCAGTGTCACAGGATCAGGTGCTGATGATGTTACATTCGCCTCAGCTCAGACAAACTTGTTTACTATTCAAATTAGTAGGAAACAAGGAACCAGCGATATGACTGCTGGTAACTGGGTATTGAAGGATGAAGCAGGTACAACATTGTCAACTATTTCAGTTGCCGATCAAGATACCGCAGTAACATTCTTGTTTGCATCCGCTTCCTTCAGTGTTGCTCCTGGCGAAACTAAGAAACTGTATGTTTACGGGGATACTCACGAGTACACAACTCAATATGATTCAATTCAATTATATTTGAGTGATACAACTGACGCCCAATGCAGTTACTCAGTTAATGCCGGAACAACTATTCCCGCTGGTACAAAGATATTTAGAGGGAATATCTATGGAGGTACATTTACCAGACCATAGTTCTGAAATAATCTAGCGTCCTGACTTTGTGGCGGGATAAAGCTAGAAAACAAAAAACCACCCGGAAGGGTGGTTTTTTGTTATTATTTTTGCTAAATTAATAAGGTAGAGTTTTTAGAAACTCTTCAACATTTTGTTTAGACTCCGGCGAAAATTGTATTACAAAGGACGCTTCTTTTCGAGCTTTTTCGTATTCGCCCAATGTTCTATAAACATATGCTAAAGAGGCATGGTATTGGTAGTTTTTCCAATTAAGGGTTGTCAATGTTCGGTAGACTCCGGCTAAGGATCGATAATAGTTGAGATTTGTAGTTTTTGAGTTTTTTATAAGAGTCAAATATGCATCAAGTAGTTGAGTGACGTGGTCAAGGTTTGTTTCTGTTTGGAATCCATTTTCTTTTGCTTTCTCTATATTCTTCTCAGATTCGGTGATTTCCCCGATGGCGACATTACAAAGTGCTTTTTGCCAATAACAATCTCCGAACTTATCATTTATTTTTATGCATTGGTCGGCTTTTTCCTTAGCTTCGTTATATTTTTCCCACAATATGTATGTGTCTGACCATCCGAGAAATGTCTCTTGCCGGAGGGGGCTCAGCTCGGTAGTTTTTTCGAAGTAAAAGATAGCTTTATTAAGAAGTGCTTCTTTTTCTTCGATTTTCATATCTGGATTATTCGAGACAAACAGATTTGAATAACCCCCCAGTAGGAGCCATGTTCTGGTGTAGGTTGGTCTTAGTTTTGAGGCTTGCTCTAAAACTTCAATATCTTTTTGGATAAATTGGTTGGATTGTTTTGGATTTGTTATTTGGCACCTTCGGAGAACATCTGAATATTGCAGCATGACAAATTCATCAATAATGCTGTGAGAAGGTAAAACTTTTTCCATTTTCTCAATTGCTTTTTGACAGTTATTGTTTGTCGAATAGTATTCGGCCCAATTTAGTTCTTTGTTAATAAATAGGGGTTTTAAGTTATATAACCAGATAAAGATTATAAGGATAATAAACGAAAGAGTGATTATAGGTTTTTTCCACTTATAAAGGAAAGAGGAAGGCGGAGAAGTATTGTTATTATTATTTTTTAATGCAGGGTCGGTCTGTAATGATGAAATTAAATATAGGCAGTAGCCCACGAAAAGGAAGAATAAAAGATAGGTGTCAATACTATCGAAGGTGAAGAAAATATTAATTAAATAAGCGATAAATGCTGCTTGCAGCCCATGAGCTGTTGTCGGATTGCTCGCGTTATTGGCGGGTAGCTGTATGCTAGCGGTTTGTTTTTTTACTTTTTGGAGTTGCCATATTAGGGTGCCGATTAATAGAAGATATATTATTAGAAATAGCATGCCACCAGTTGTAGCATATTCTATCAAAAAATTATGGGCTCTATCCCACCATAGAGTTCCGACTTGGGGTAGAGATGGATCATAGTATTTATCAAAACCAATTGAAAAGTTTTCTGGGCCCCAACCCAAAATTGGTTTTTCTTTTACCGCCTGTAGCCCGATGTTCCACGTAGAAAAACGGGCCCCGGCTAAATCTCCAATAGCCGTTTTGAGCGAGGTTCGAGCGACAAGATAGGAAAAGATCCTATTTGATGTTGCATTTTTTTCTATAAAGTTAGGAGGGGTAGGAAAGGCATTCAAGTAATAAACAGTTAGCAACGGGAAAATTAAAAAACAGCCCACCGCGATTTTTAGGCGCGTTATTTTTTTGGGGTAGAAAAAAAGAAAGAAAATGAGACCGATTATTAATCCTAGATATGTTGATCGAGCGCCACTAAGGAAAATACCAAAAATAAATAATAGGATGGATGAGAAATAAAATGTACGCATTGCAATGGATTTTTCTTTTATCCCAAGAGACAGAGCTATAAAGAATAGAAAAGAAAGGTATATTGCAAGTAAACTGGAATTGCCCATAGTTGATGGTATAGCTGACTCTGCGGAAACGATAAAGCTAGAAAACATTTTAAAATATTGGCCGATGCCGAAAAGAGTCACTAATACACCAATACAAATAGAAAAATCTAAAAGTTTTTTCCAATCGCGACCATTGATTGTCAAAAAGGCCAGAATGCTAAGGATTATATAAAAAGCAAAATTTATAAATCCTCCCGCCCGGTATGGGCTTCCCCAAAGGCTGAAACTTATATCTTGTGAGAATATAGTCGAAAGGAAAAAGAGGGACAAAAGAAGCGTTAAAAGTCCTAATATTAGTTTAACTGGTCTTGACCAGAAGTCTCTGAATAGGAAAATATCTTTACGGAAAGTAATTTGGTAAACAAAGAAGAAAATTAATATTGAAAGTATAATTCTAAATATTATGGTCTTTCCCCATGGAGCAGGATGAAGCAATGGAGGCACGGCCCAAAAGGGGAGGGACGATATAAAAAAGAATCCCACTAGGTAAATCCAGTAAAATTTACTTTTAAGATTATTGTTTTCCATATGTTTTTATGATAATGATTAACTATATATTATCTAATATATATCTATTAGCGTATAAAAATCAATAAAATAATTTATATATGGGGAAAATAATAATTACCTCTGGTTACTTTAACCCCTTGCATATTGGGCATATTAATTTGATTAGAGAGGCAAAAAATCTTGGCGATTTTTTAATTGTAATTGTAAATAACGATAAGCAGGTAAAAATTAAGGGGAGCGTTCCCTTTATGTTGGAGCAAGAGAGAATTGAGATAGTAAAAGCACTAAGGTATGCAGACGATGTTATTTTGTCGATAGATGAAGACAATAGCGTTATAAAAAGTTTGGAATTAGTAGCCAGCAGGAATCCGAACAAAGATTTAGTTTTTGCTAAGGGAGGTGATAGAAATGTAGGTAATATCCCAGAGAAGGAAGTTTGTCAAAGGTTAGGTATAGATATTGTAAGTGGGGTAGGTGGGGATAAGATCCAAAGTTCTTCCTCATTAATTAATGGGGTGGGGAATAAAATATCCGCTAAATAATATAGGGCTCTGACACTTTTTGACCCCTCTTGACACTACGTCAAGGGGGGTTTAACATTAGATATAAATAATAAATAGCTATATGGTAGAAGAAATAAAGCCCAATAAAATATATACTCCGAAAGAAACTCGGGATTTTTTGAAAATTAGTGAGAGTACAATGAAAAGAATGCTAAAGAACGGTCTTATTAAAGCATACAAGGTTAGTGGGCAGTACAGGATTTGGGGTAATGAAATCTTGAAACTTATTTCGCCGAAATTTGAGTTAGATGTTTTTAAGGTTTATAAAAAAATCAAAAATAAGACCAAGGAAACAATTGAAAGGTGGTAGTTATTAGATTCAAGATGGTTTTAACCAAAAAAACAATTAAAATATCTGCTATTGTCCAGGCAAGAATGGGTTCTATGAGGTTGCCAGGGAAGGTTTTAATGGGAATTTGTGGAAAACCGGCGTTGAAGCATATTGTTGAACGTTTAAGATTTTCAAAATTGATTAATCAGGTTATTTTGGCGATTCCTGATACAAAAGAGAATGATATTTTGGAAAAATTTGCACAGGAAAATTCTGTCGGATGTTACAGGGGGAGTGAAAGTGAAGTTTTAGAAAGGGTATATCTAGCTGCTAAAGAAAATAATTGCGATATTATCGTGGGAATTACGGCAGATAATCCATTAATCGATCCAGGGATAATTGATTTAGTAATAGAAAAACACATGGGCGCGAAGGCCGACTATAGCAGCACATTTTATCCTTGTAGATTTTTGCCACTAGGGCTAGATGTAGAAGTTTTGACTTTTTATGCGCTAGAAAATGCTTATAAAAATGCAAAGGAGGAATATTATAGGGAACATGTTACGTCATATTTTTATAAGAATCCTAATATTTTTAAAATTAACGGCACAAAACTTCCTAAAGATTTAGAAGATCCTAGCCTACGGCTAACCCTTGATACTAAAGAAGACTTAGAATTAATAAGTAGAATATATGCAAGCTTATATCAACCGGGAGGCATATTTAAAACCGAGCAAATACTTGGTCTACTAAAAGTTAATCCAGAATTAAGGGAAATTAATGCGCATATTATTCAAAAAGTAAAATAGAAATATTTATGTCAGAAAAACCAGCCATTTTGGGAGGGAAAAGGGTTCGGAATAATCCGTTGCCAGCTTTTTTACCTTCGATAGGAAAGGAAGAAATAAATGAAGTTGTCGATACTTTAAAATCAGGGTGGATTAGCACTGGGCCGAAGGTTCAACTATTTCAGAAAATGGTAAAAAAATATGTTGGTTGCAACCATACGGTCGCGCTAAATTCTTGTACGGCTGGATTACATCTATCTTTATTAGCGGCCAACGTAGGCCAAGGAGACGAAGTTATTACTAGCCCGTTTACATTTACGGCTACTGTGAATGTTATTCTCCATGTTGGCGCTAAGCCAGTTTTTGTTGATATTCAAAAGGATACATTTAATATTGATCCTAATTTGATAGAAAGGGCCATTACTAAAAAAACAAAAGCAATAATCCCTGTGCATTATGGGGGGCATCCTTGCGATATGGATGAAATTTTAGAGATTGCAAAAAAACACAGATTGGTTGTTATCGAAGATGCGGCTCATGCCATTGGAGCAAAATATAAAAGTAGAAATGTTGGTACTATGGGAGACTTTGCCAGTTTCAGTTTCTATGCAACAAAAAACATAACAACGGCTGAAGGTGGA
Organism: uncultured Candidatus Saccharibacteria bacterium; assembly: GCA_964424305.1. GTDB lineage: Bacteria > Patescibacteriota > Minisyncoccia > Minisyncoccales > Staskawiczbacteraceae > JAHJTG01. The sequence continues at coordinate 87,082 of CAYRHW010000003.1, read as the reverse complement.
ATGGTTTGTACCAAAGATGGGGAAGCAGCCGAAAAGATAAGAATGATGGGTCTTCATGGAATGGATAGGGATGCTTGGAAAAGATATTCTAAAGGTGGTTATTGGTATTACGAAGTAAAATATCCAGGGTTCAAATATAATATGACCGATATCCAAGCATCTATAGGTATTCATCAGATTAAAAAATTAAATGGTTTTATTAACAAAAGAGAAAAGGTTTCGCAATTTTATAATAAGTCGTTTAAAGATTTGCCAGAAATTATTGTTCAAGCGACGAGAAAATATGTAAAACATGCCCGTCATCTTTATACGATTCTTTTAGATATAGATAAATTAAAGATAAATCGCGATGATTTTTTTAAGGCTCTCGATGCGGAAAATATCGGCACCAGTGTTCATTTTATCCCAGTTCATTTACACCCTTATTATCGAGAAAAGTTCGGTTTTAGAAGGGGTGATTTTCCGAATGCAGAATATGTATTTGATAGAACAATTTCTTTACCAGTTCACCCCGCAATAACAAAAAAAGACACGGAAGATGTTGTAAAAGCTGTGAGGAAGTTGGTTTTATATTATAGGAAATAGACATAATTTTTATGGCAATTCAAAACCAGTTAAATGAATTTTTCATCGGGAAAACTAAAATTGGTGGGACGTCCCCTTGTTTTATCGTTGCCGAAATAGGGATTAATTTTAATGGGAAGTATAAAGACGCTGTTAGTTTAATAGATGTTGCAACAAAAGCTGGTTGTAACGCAGTAAAGTTTCAATTTTTTACAGCGAAGAAAATGTATGTTGAGAATGCAGGTGATTATATTAAAACAAACGGTAGAAAGGGGGATATATTTGAATTAATTAAGAAGGCGGAACTGCCGGAAAATTGGATTCCTAGATTAAAAAAATATGCCGGGGCCAGGGGGTTAGAATTCTTTTTAACGGTTTGTGATGAAGAGGGGGCTGATATATTGGAAAAGTTTAGTATTTCTGCTTACAAGATAGCATCTTATGAAATTACACATGTTCCCTTATTAAGACATGTTGCTCGGAAGGGAAGGCCGGTAATATTCTCTTCAGCTGGATCAACCGTAGAAGAAATCGAGAGAGGTCTGAAGATTTTAAAAGAGGAAGGGAATAATGAAATCGTTCTTTTACATTGTATTGGTAAATATCCAGCTCCGCTAAAGGAATTGAACTTAAATATAATAAGTAATTTAAAAAAAAGATTTCCGAAAATCGTTATTGGTTATTCTGATCATAGCTTAGATCCGATAATAGCCCCTTGCGCGGCAGTTATTCTTGGGGCGAAATTAATCGAAAAACATATCACTTTAGATAGAAATCTGCCAGGGAACGATAATTATTGTGCCATTGAACCCGATGAGCTTTTTTCAATGGTACGAGCGATAAGAAAAATAGAAGAAAAAATAAAAAATGGAATTAAGGTAGAAATAAATCCCCTTGTTCTTGGGAGTTTCAAGAGGAAAACTTATAAAGGCGAGGAGTATGTAAGGAATTTTGCTTATAGGTGTGTTTTCGCGGTTAAAAAAATTAAAAAAGGAACGTTTTTTTCAAAAGACAATATAGCCGTTTTGAGACCGGGAAATGCTGAGAGGGGGCTAGAACCAAAATATTATGAATTGTTGGTTGGTAGATATAAATCTTCAAGGACCATAGAAAAAGGTGAACCAATAAAAAAAGGATATTATGAAAAATAGCTCATGTAAAATAAGTGTAATAATAAGAAGCTATAATTCAGAGGATTTTGTTGGGAATGCAATTCAGAGTGCCTTGGGTCAGTCGTTAGATAAAAAATTATATGAGATAATTGTTGTCGATGATGGCTCGTCTGATGGAACAGTTAGTATTTTGGAAAAGAATAAAAGAAATTTAATAATAATAAAGCAGCCCCATATGGGTCCCGTAAAGGCTTTGAATACGGGTTTAAAAAAAGCTAAAGGGGGATACATTATTGTTTTAGACTCAGATGACACTTTTAAAAAAAACATTTTAGAAAAATTATATTTTGCTGTGAAAAAGGGAAAAAACACAAAGTTTTCATATTGCGACTATAAAGAGATCACGGTAAATAAAAAAAATAAAATAGTTTCTTTGAGGGCAAATATTTTTAATAGCGTGGCGGGTGGTATTATGTTTGAAAAAGAAATAGTAGAGGAGTTTGGTGGATATGATGAAAGTTTAATTTTTCCAGAGTATGATTTGTTAGTTAAAATTTTTCAGAAGTATAAAGGAGTTTACGTCCAGGAGCCCCTGTATTCGTATAAACGAAGAAGCAATAGTATCACTGGAGATAAGAATATCGTTGAGGAGGGAAGAAAGCAGCTATTTGCGAGGCACGGGAACATTAAGGGATTGAGAAATTATTAATAATATTTAAAAGATATGGAAGATAATAATAGAAATATTGAAGAGCCAAAATTTGATGAGAAAGGAATGACACAATGGTTTTGGAGGGTATTACATACAGAAAAATTTAAATTAGGGAAAAATGTGCAAATAGGATCTTTTACTGTAATAGATGCTTTGGAGGGGGTAGATATAGAAGATAATGTAAAAATAGGGTTTAGTTGTGTCGTTATTAGTTATTCTTCAATTGATGGTAAAAAAGGAAAAGTTATTTTAAAAAAAAATTGCAGCGTGGGGAGTCATGCTGTTATTATGCCGGGCGTAATTATTGGAGAAAATGCAGTTGTCGGAGCCAATAGTTTCGTGAATGGAAATATTCCCGCAAATGAAATATGGGTAGGGACACCAGCCAAGTTATTAAAAAAAATAAAAAATTAATAATAAAAAACATATGAAATATTGTATAAAGTGTGTTCAGCCAGATACTAGACCAGGTATCTATTTTAATGAAGAGGGCATCTGCGGAGCTTGTTTGTACGAAGAAGAAAAGAAAAAGATTGACTGGGTGGCCCGGGAAAAGGAATTGAAAGAAATTACAAATTGGGCAAAACAAAAAGCTAAGGAAAATGATTCTAATTATGACTGTGTGATAGGAGTTAGTGGTGGTAAAGATAGTACATTCCAGGCACTATATGCCCGCGATATGCTTGGTTTAAAGCCGTTATTGGTGAATAGCGAAGAAGAAGGGATAACAGAGATAGGGAGAAAAAATATTGAAAATTTAAAACAGTTGGGTTTTGATTGCATTTCGTTAAGGCCGAATCCAAGAGTAATGAAAAAAGTGATAAAAAGAGATTTTTATGAATATTTAAATCCAGTGAAGGTGACAGAGTTTTCTTTATGGGCCTCTGCCTATATTATTGCCGATAAATTTAATATATCTTTAATCATCCAAGGAGAGAATCCCGCCTTGACTTTAGGGGTTAGGAATGTAATAGCGGCCGATGGAAATGCTTTAAACGTTTTAAAACAAGATACTTTAGCTAGTGGTTGGGAAAGATATATTAAAGACGATGTTTTGAAAGAAGATTTATTTATGTTTAGATTTGATATGGATTCTATCTTGAGGAAAGGGGTTAGGGCAGTTTGGCTTCAATATTATACAAGGGAATGGTCTCAACCTCATAATGCCGAATTTTCGATAAGGAATGGTTTGACTATTAGGCCACAAAATACTGATCCAAGTGAAATAGGGACATATATTCTTTATTCTCAACTAGATGGTGATTTACTTCCGGTGAACCAAATGATTAAGTTTTTTAAATTTGGTTTTGGTCAATGTACTGATCACGCCTGTTATGACATTAGAGAGGGGAAAATAACGCGAGAAGAAGCGATAGAGTTAGTAAAAAAATATGATGGGAAATGTGGTTCAAAGTATATTAAGGATTTTTGTAATTATATAAATATTACAACAGATGAATTTTGGTCGGTAGTAAATGCTTCTCACGGTCCAATGTGGGAAAATAAAGATGGTAGTTGGGTTTTAAGGGATCCAATTTGGGAACAACGAGTATAAAAATTATGTCAAAACTTGCTTTACTTGGTGGTAGACCCGTTTCTAGAAAAGGGTTTACGTCATATAATTCTATCGGAAGAGAGGAACAAAATGCCGCAGTGAAAGTAATGAGGGGGAAAGTCCTTTCTGCTTTTGTCGCAAGGGCCGGAGAACATTTCTTGGGTGGTAAATACGTGAAAGGATTTGAAAGAATGTTTTGTAATTATTTTAATGTTAAATATGCAGTTAGTTTCAATTCAGCATCTACTGCCCTTCAGGCTGCTGTGGGCGCCCTGGGGATAGGGCCAGGAGATCAGGTTATTACTTCTCCGTTCACAATGTCTGCCACAGCTTCGGCCGTTCTTTTCAATAATGCATTGCCTGTTTTCGCTGATATTGATGAGAACAATTTTTGTTTAGATCCTCGTAGTGTTGAAATAAATATTACTGAAAAAACAAAGGCGATATTAGCCGTTAATTTGTCAGGGGGCACCCCTGATTATGATAGTATTATTAAAATCGCTAAAAAAAATAATTTAAAAATTATTGAAGACAACGCGCAGGCACCAGGCGCGACTTATAAGGGGAAGTATACTGGCACAATTGGTGATATTGGAGTTTTTAGTTTTAATTTTCATAAAACAATCCAATGCGGAGAGGGCGGAGTTTTAGTAACCAATAACAAAGGATATGCACTTAGGGCACAATTAATTAGAAATCATGGAGAGGTAGTAATGGATGATTTAATTGGTAATTCTCAGAAAGATGAGCCAATCTTAGGAAACAATTTTCGGTTAACTGAATTGCAGGCAGCAATCGCTATTGAACAATTAAAAAAATTAAAAAAGTTAAATGAGCAGAGGATTGCCTTAGCAGATTATTTAACTGGTAAATTAAAAAAATTTTCTTGGTTAGTTGCCCCACAAGTCAGTAGAGAAGATAAGCATGTTTACTATGTTTATTCCCTAAGATTTTTGGAAAATATAATTGGTGTTAGTAGAGAGGTATTTGCAACAGCAATGTTGGCTGAAGGATTTATTGTTAATCAAGGATATCAAAAGCCTCTATATTTACTTCCAATTTATCAAAATAAAGAGATTTATCCTAATTCAAAATTTCCTTTTGTGTCAAAAGATTATCCTCAAAATGTTGTTTATGATAAGGGTATTTGTCCAGTAGCCGAAAGGATGTATGAACATGAGTATGTGGGTGTTACTATCTGCCAACCACCTAAAACGAAAAAAACGGTAGATTTGTTTGTTCAAGCATTAAAAAAAATTGAAGAGAATGTAGAAGCTTTAAAGAACTATGGAAAGTAAGCACAAAATTATTTTTGCTGCTCAAGATCCAGGTGGGTTTGATGCGGTTGCGCCCGTTATAAAAAATCTTAAAAAAGACGGTAGTTTCGAGGTTATAGTTTTTTTAAAAAATCAATCGGGCGATTCTGCCAAGAAGGTGAGAATCAAATATGTAGATGCAAATAACCTATCCCCGCAGGAGATTGAGAAAATTATCGGAGTGGAAAATCCTGATTTGATTTTTACAGCTACTAGTGCCGGACCTTCAATTGAAAAAGAAATGATAAGAGTTGCGAAGACTAAGGGAATTCAAACAATAAGTATAGTTGATTATTGGGATAATTATAAGAAAAGATTTGGCGAGAAATTTGAATACCTCACTGATGATATTTTGGTAGTAGATAAAATCATGAAGAGAGAAATGAGGGCAGCGGGAATCCCTATAAGTCGAATGCTCGTGGTTGGCAATCCTCGTTTTGATAAATTTTCAAATTGTAGGATGAACCAAGGTGATAAAAATATAATAGCATTTTATTCTCAACCATTTTCAGAGCAATTGAGTAAAAATTTCAACGAGATTAAGATTTTTGCAGATGTCGTTAGGACTTTAGAAAAAGCCTATCCCGATAAAAAGGTCATTGTCAAATTTCATCCCAAAGAGGAAAACCATAATAAATTTAATAAAATTATTAAAAGTACTGAGTTAAAAATAAAAGTAGAAAAAAAATTAAAGGCAGAAGACTTAAGTAGAAGTGCGGGATTAATAATAGGGATAAACTCAGTGGCACTTTTTGACGCAGTTTTAATGCATAAAAGGGTGCTAAGTTATCAACCTAATAAAAAGAAAGGAAAAGATACTTTAATGAGTAATGCCCATGGTTGGTCTACTCCCGCTTATAACAAGCAGGATCTTTCGCGAGAATTAGAAAATATTTATACAAAACCATTGCCGAGAAAGGAATTATTGGAGATATATAGTAAAAATAATTCAACTGACAGGGTAGTAGATATTATAAAAAATAGAATTAGTAGTAAAAAATAAATTTATGGTCCATAAATATAGTGCCAGAAAAACTAAAAAATACTTCGATGGCCTAGCGGGTGATTATTTTTCTGCTTATGCCCCACGGGATGAAATTTTCCTTAAATTAATTTTGACAAAGTTTAAGGGGAAAGACAGTAGTAAAATCTGTATTTTAGATTTTGGTTGTGGCGGGGGAACTTTAGTGCTGAAGATGTTAAAGTTAGGCATTAAAGCCAAGGGGATTGAAAAGCATAATGAATTATGCCAATTGGCGCAAAGGCGCCTGGAGGAAGCGGGTTTTGAAAGGGAAAATATTATTAAAGGAAGCATTAAAGAGTTGGGCAGTTTGCCCAATAATTCTTTTGATTTCGTGGTTTTAATGGGTGTATTGCAGTATTTATCTACACAGCAAAAAAATCGATTATATATAGAAATATATCGATTATTAAAGCCTAATGGTCATATGGTCGCAACTTTCCAGAATGCTTTATTCGATTTATTTACTTTTAATAAATACACTGTTGATTTTTTTCAGGAGCATTTTTTTAAGCCATTAGGATTTAATAAACTGTTTGGGAGGCAAATCGTTGAAGACTTAAAGGGTTTATTAGTTTATCCAAATAGGCCGGATCATTCTGCTAGCACAGCTAGGGACAATATTTATGTTGAAACAACTAATCCCTTAACAATCGGATCTGAGCTAGGGAAGCATAAATTTAATTTATTGCAGAAATATTTTTATAGTTTTTTCCCTTTGCCCAGATTAATGGAGAGTAAATATAAAGATCAAATAGGAAAATTTAAAAAGAGATTTGAAGTCGCTAAGTCAGAAGAATGGTATGGCCATTTTATGGCGAATGCTTTTGTGGTTGATTGCGTCAAAAGAAAGTAAATGAATAATTATAGAAAATATAAAGCAGTAATAATTGGTTGTGGCAAAATTGGGGCAGAGGAATGGCGTTACCAAGAGAGCGTCAGACCAGCTACGCATGCCGCCGCTTATTGGAATCATCCAAAAATTCAATTGGCTGGATTTTGTGATGTAGATCTTAAAAAATTAAAAAAAGTGGTGAAATTTTTTCCTGGTGTACCTATATATTCTTCTGCGAAGAAAATGTTGGAAGAAATAAAGCCAGATATTGTTTCAGTGGCGACGCATTCTGATACACATTTTAAATTTGTTAATATGGCAGCCAATTTTGGGGTAAAAGCAATAATTTGTGAGAAGCCAGTATCGAATTCTTTGAAAGGTGCGGAGGCAATGGTAAGGATTTGTAAGTTAAGAAGATGTCTTTTGTTCGTTGGACATTTGCGACATTTTGACCCTTTAATATCGAAGTGGCAAGAAAAAGTTAATAATGGTGTTTTGGGTAAGATTTTGCAGGTTAGGTGTATTTATCATAATGGGGCCTTAAATAACGGAACGCATACGGTAGATTTATTGAGGTGGTTTTTAGGTGGGGCAAGTAAGGTTAGTGGATTTTATAATTTTAAAACATCAAATCCTCGAAAGGATAAGAATATAGATGCAGTTATCTATTTTAAAAATAATACGAAGGTTGTTTTGCAGTCGGTGTCTCAGAGAAGAAGGCTTACAGAGTGGGTTTTTTATGGGGAAAAGGGTGAATTAGCGATTAAAAAATTAGGAATGGAAATCAGTTATAAAAATTTAAAAATTGGAAAGCCGAGAAGTTTAATGGCTCCAATGGTTTCCCATGTTGTTTCTTGCCTAGAGGGAAAAGAAAAAATGGTAAGCACTGGCCAAGATGGCCTGGCCGTTTTAAAAATTTTATTTTCTATAATAAAGAGTGCGGAGAATAATGGTAAGATTATGACAATTACTTAAAAATGTATTCATATTTAAGGTTTGCAAAACATACTTTCCTTATTGGTGCGCTAAACGTGCTTGGTATTATCCAAGGTTTGGCTCTCTTGCCAATTATTACAAAAATACTTGGTGCTGAAGATTATGGTGTTTGGACTCAATTAAGGGTCACAATAAGTTTGTTGGTGTCTCTAGCATTTTTAGGTTTATGTGCATCCTTGAGAAGGTTTATACCTGGTGAAAAAGATGGGGAAAAAATTCAGGAGGGAACCTATTCTTCGCTGGTTTTTGTTCTGGGTGTCTCCTTGGTCATGGCTGTATTCATGATAATATTCTCTGAATCGGTGGCTGCTTTCCTACAGTTTAGCGAAACATTAGTAAAGCTTCTTTCTCTGACAATTATTTTTGAATCCTTGGGTACAGTTCTTTTAACAGTAATGCTTTCAAAAAGGGAGGTAGAGAAATATTTTTGGTTTGCAGTTTTAAAAATGGTAGGAGAAACGGGGTTAATTATTGGAGCCATTTTTCTTGGTTATGGATTATACGGTGTGGTTTTCGCCTCTTTGCTTATACGAATTGTAATTTTTTTAATATCGCTGGTATATACTGTTGGAAAAATAGGGGTGAAAATCCCCAATTTTTCATTGATAAAGGATTACTTAAGTTTTGGCTTGCCCACAATAGCTGATGGTATTTCATATTGGGTGGTTACTTCGGTTGATCGTTATATTATTGGATTATTTTTAGGGATGCTTTTTGTGGGTTATTATGCTCCGGCTTACTCCCTTGGGATGCTTCTAGTGTTTTTTATCGTTCCTATCATGTCTGTCTTGCCGGTAGTTTTGCCTAAGTTTTTTGATGAAAACAATTTTGACGAAGTAAAAAGATATTTAAGTTATTCTTTGAAGTATTTTTTATTAATAATGGTTCCAGCGGCTATCGGGCTATCTATTCTTTCCCGTGAGTTGCTTGTGGTTCTTTCAACTGAGGAAATTGCAGCAAATGCCCATTTAGTAGTTCCCCTTATCGCTGCAAGTATTTTTGTATATGGCATCATTTGTTTCTTCGGCCAAATTTTAATTCTTTTTAAAAAAACAAAACTTATCGCGATAATCTGGATGATAGCTGCTTTTTTGAATTTTGGACTAAATATAATTTTTACCCCAAGATTTGGAATCATGGCCGCTGCCATCATCACACTTACGTCATATTTATGTGCTTTTGTTCTGCTTAAGCATTTCGCCAATAAAGAGCTTAAGTTCAAGATTGATTGGAATTTTAAAATTAAAATTGGTATAGCGTCAATTTCAATGGCTATATTCCTTTGGTGGGTTAACCCACGGGGGTTGATGAATATAATGCTGGCGATTGTTTGGGGTGTTGTTATCTATGGTGTGTTAATATTGTTACTTCGGGGTGTTGGTAAAAAAGAAATTGGATTTTTAAGAGGTTTGATTGTTTCTTCTTTCGAAGATTTACAAATAAAGAAAAAAATAATTTCTGGTTGGATGGTAGTTCGACCGTTTAAGAAAATGGTTGGGAGGAATAAATTTATAGCTAAAATCTACCGAAAAGTAAAATATGTGTGTTTTGTCGTATTTTTTGATTTTTTTGATTTTGTTAAAATAAATCTTTTCATAAAAATATATCCCTATACAATGTGTGGTTATTTTAGGTTGTCGAATTCTTATGAGGCAGCAAAAAGAATGGAAAGAGATAAAGTAATTGGGTCTTTCGTTGAATGCGGAGTGTGGAAGGGCGGGTGCTCGGCAATTATGGGTTTTGTCGCAGATAGGGCGAAGTCTAACCGAAAAATTTGGTTGTTCGATTCTTTCGAGGGGTTGCCTGAGCCAACGGATAAAGATGGGCAGAGGGCTAAGGATTATGCCCGTGATAGGTCGGAGGGAAAACTTGAAACAATTGATAAATGTGTGGGGACGTTGAAAGATGTTAATAAAATATTTTTTGAGATTTTAAAGATAAATCCTAAAAATATAATAATAAATAAAGGATGGTTTCAGGATTCTCTTCCAAAAATAAAGGGGAATATTGGGCCAATTTCTATTCTTCGAATAAATGGAGATTGGTACGAATCTAATAAGTGTTGTTTGGATAACCTTTATGATAGTGTTGTCCCGGGAGGTCATATCATGATAGATGATTATGGCTATTGGGAGGGCACGAGGCTTGCGGTGCGAGATTTTTTTAAAGAAAGAAAAATAAATCCTAGTTTGATCAAGATAGACTGTACGGCGGTATATTTTAAAAAACCTGGGTAAAGGAATATGGTCTATAGTATCTTATTAAAATAAATAATATTGCTAATTATGAAATGGTTATTTTTAATAAATAATGTTCAATTTTTGCCGGAATTTTTAGGAAGAATTGCTCACTATCTTGAAGCAGACGGTGATGGTATTCTGTTAGTTGTTAATAGTAAAATAGCAGAGTATGAAAAAATAAAATTTTTCCCTAAAAAAACTAAAGTTATTTCTAAAGTAGATTGGTGCGCGAGCAATTATGATTCGAGAGAAGCGATCCCAAGTGGGATAAGTTGGAGAGAAATTTTCCCTAATTATGAAAGATTTAAATCTTTCCGATTTGATTATAAAAAATGTTTACAAGTAGTTAGCCATCTTTGTCAGCTTTTTAAATATATTTTTACAGAAGAAAGGCCTGATGTGGTAATTGGTGAGTCGCCCGCCGGTTTATTCCACGAGATCGCGTATCATTTTTGTCAGAAAAATAATATAAAATATCTTGGTATTTCAGAATCAAGAATTAATGGAAGGGTAGATATTTTCGATACAGAATGGACGTTCTCAGAATATGAGGAAACCTTTAATAATTTGAAAAAAGAAAACTTATTATCTAGCGAGGTAAAATTTTGCAAAGAATTTATTGAAAAATTTGTTTCTCATAGAATGGTTGCTTCGTCTTTGTCGTGGATAAAAATTAAATTTAATTTAGTAGGATTCATAAAACACTATTTTCAAGGTGCGAACGAATCAAATCCCGCATTGTTAAGGTATTTTATTAATCGAAATAAGCTGAAAAACATTGATTATGAAAGTGAAATTGTATTAAAACATAGAATAATGGCGCCGTTTAAGACAGTCAAAAGAAATATTAAAATTTTTTTACAAAAAGGATTTTTTGAAAAAAATGTAAATATTTTGGAAGATAAATATTTCTTTTTCCCTCTTCAATATGAGCCAGAGGCATCAACGTTAGTTTTGGCAACTTATTATTCTAATCAGTTGAATACTGTAAAAAACGTAGCTTTTACTCTGCCAATATCACATAAGCTGTATTTAAAAGAGCACCCGGGATCTATCGGCACAAGAGCGAATAAATTTTACAAAGAGCTTAAAAAAATACCAAATGTAGTTCTATTGTCGCCAGAGGAACCCATTCAAGAGATAATTCAAAAATCGTCAGGAGTTATCACCCTTACTAGCACAGTTGGACTGGAGGCGGCTTTGGTGGGAAAATACGTTTATGTTTTTGGAAATGTCTTTTATAATTATCATCCTATGTGCCGGCGGTTATTAAATTTTGATAATTTAAAAGAGCAAATTCAAAAAGACTTAGATAATAAAAAAAATGTTGGGCCGCTAGAAGAAATTAATAATTTGTTTGTTGCTTCATACCTTAGAAATAATATTGCTGGGGACATGTGCGCAGCCTCAGGGAAGCGAGACGATAATAATTATCAGATAATTTGCCAAACGATTAAGAGATTATTTTTTAGAAGAAATAAATGAAATATTTTCAAGAACCAAAAATTTGCCCAATTTGTGGAAAAGGGAAGAAGTTTCTATTTATAAAGAATTGGGTGGACAGGGAGAATAAAAAACCAAATGAGCATTCCCTATATCAGTGCTCCGAGTGTGGTGTTCAATTTTGGTTGCCTCTGGGCGCGACTCAATCTGATTGGTATAGGGATAATAATCCTTACCAAGTTAGAGAATTGGTAAAAAACAAAATTAATCGGGGTTACCACAAAAAGTTTCTTGAAAAAAACAGGAAGTTTCCCGCAGGAACTAAAGTTTTAGATATTGGGTGTGGTGCTGGCGAATTTATTTCTGAACTTAAAAAAAGAGGGTGTGAGGCCTGGGGCGTCGATTTCGACGTTAAGGCGATACAAATAGCAAAACAACGGTTTGGTTTAAAAAATATTTATGCGTTGTCATTTAAAGAATTTTTTCAAAGGAAAGATTTGCCTAAATTTGATATAGTTACTTTCTTTGAGGTCATTGAGCATTTGGCAGATCCGGAAGGTTTTATAGAGAGTGTGAGGGAATTATTAAAACCACAAGGAAAGATTATATTAAGTACACCCTGTAGAGAAAGAATGTTGGCGGATTTAAATGGTTGGGATTTTCCGCCTCATCATTTTACTAGGTGGGATAGGGGGTCTATTGAAAATATATTTAAAAAAAATGGGTTTTATATCGCCAATATTAATTATGTAGAGCGACTAAAGATTCTTTCGGAATCATTTGCTGGGCGGTTCAAAACAGGATTAGTGGGAAAGTCATTGGCGGTTGTTCGCAAAGACGGCCATGCTTTAGCTCTGGCCCGAATTGTTTATTTTTTGGGTCGTGTTAAGGATTTAGTTTTGGGTAGGTTCCCAGCGATATTTTTGTGGATTTTTGGTAAATTCTTTAATTGGAATAATGGCATTATGTTAATTGAATTGGAAAGAGGAACCCCTCAGCCGATAAAATCTAAAAAAGTTATCTTTTTCATTCCCACATTAACGACGGGGGGAGGGGAAAGAGTAGTTTCTGAATTATCTTTAAACCTGTCAGACTGTATTAAAAAAACTATTGTTTTGTTTAAAAATGAGGTTTCTTACCCCTATGGTGGGAAATTAGTTTGTTTGAATATTCCCATCTCGAACCCCTTGATTTTGAAGATGTATTACTTTTTTGTGAGTTTTTTGCGTTTCAGGCGTGTAATAAAAAATGAAAAACCAGACTATGTAATTAGTTTTGGTACCCCAGCAAATATTATTAACGTTTTATCTAATAAAAAAGCAATAGTGAGAATTGATAACTTTATGTCGTCTTCTGCCAAGGGAATATATAAAGTTTTAATCAAGCTTTTATTTAATAAAGCATCCCAAATTATTTGCGTTTCCAAGGCGTCGGCAGAAGATTTAGTAGAGAATTTTAGAATTAAGAAAGATAAGATTAGAGTGATATATAATCCATTAGATATCAATAACATCCAAAAATTGTCGGCCGAGCCGATTGGGGCAGAATACCGGGGTATATTTGAGAGGCCAGTAATAATTAATATAGGAAGAATGTCGGAGCAAAAGGGACAGTGGTATTTAATTAGAGCGTTTAAAGAGGTGAAAAAAACGGTTAAAGATGCTCAATTGGTAATTTTAGGAAAGGGAGAAATGCAAATAAATTTTGAAAGGATGGCAAGAGATTTGGGAATTGAAACCGATGTTCATTTCCTGGGTTGGCAGGAGAACCCTTTTAAATTTTTAGCAAAATCAAGAGTATTTGTTCTTTCATCATTGTGGGAAGGGTTACCTTATGTTGTTCTAGAGGCGATGGCATGTGGTCTTCCTATTATTTCTGTAGATTGTAAGTCTGGTCCAAGAGAAATCTTAGCTCCTGAGACAAATATTAACAAAGAAGCAATTGGGGTGGAATATGCTGAATATGGTATCTTAGTGCCAGTTTTTGATGGGAAGAAATATGAAGCGGCGCCCACTTTATCTAAAAGTGAAAATCTTCTAGGGCAAATAATAGTTGAGGTATTAACTAATAAAAAAAATGGGGAAAGTTTGATTAATAAGTCAAAAAAAAGAGCAAACCATTTTGACGTAAAAAATATTATTAAAGAATGGGAATTTTTAAAAAATGAAAATAATCAGACGATTTAAAAGTTTTGTAGTAAATAATAATAGGTTTCTCGCGATATATCATGGGGTTAACTTTATTAAAGATATTTCATTAAAAGATTTATTAAATTGGCAAAAGTTAATTTTATTTAAGAGGGTGTATCTGTATACGATGGTTGGTTACAAAAGACTGTCTAACGTATATGATTTGGCGAGGATTATTGAAAAAGAGAAAACACAGGGAGCCTTCGTTGAATGTGGTGTTTGGAAGGGCGGTTGTTCGGCTGTCATGGCTTATGTTGCGAAAGTTGCGAAATCGAATCGTAAAGTATGGTTGTTTGATTCTTTCGAGGGGCTCCCCGAGCCAACAAAAGAAGATGGGGAGGTGGCCAAAGATTATGCTCAAGATAGGGTTGGGGGGAAGTTAGAATCAATTAACAAATGTGTGGGGCCACTTGAAGCTGTTAGAAAGATATTTTTTGAAATTTTGAACATAAAAAAGGAAAACGTTAAAATTAAAAAGGGGTGGTTCCAAAATACTTTAGCTAGAGAGAAAAATGAGATTGGGGCAATCGCGATTCTTCGTTTAGACGGTGATTGGTATGAATCTACAAGATGTTGTCTTGATAACCTATATGACAATGTTATACCGGGTGGTTATATCATCATAGATGATTATAGTTATTGGGAGGGAGCCAAGCGCGCTGTTGATAATTTTTTTATTGAGAGGAGAATAAAAATAGATTTAATAAAGATTGATAATACGGGCGTGTATTTTGAAAAACCTTAGGTTTGCAAAGAATATATAAAAATATTGTTAAATTGCAGTAGTTTTGAGTGAGGGATGGCGGATAAAATGTCCTTGATAAACTGCATAAAAATGTTATATTAGGAGATATATTATTTGGAGTAAACTTTAGAAAATCATAATTAATATAGTTTCAAAAATATGAAAGTTTTAATAACTGGAATTACTGGGTTTGTGGGTTCGCATCTTGCCGAATATTGTTTGGCAATCCCGGGCGTTGAAGTCTATGGGACTATTATGTTTCATCATCTTGGCGATGAAATGAATAGGGTTGAACATATTAAAAATAAGATAGAGATTTTAGAGTGCAATCTTACCAATAGAATAGCGGCTGAGAGAGTTTTGCAAAAAGTTAAGCCGGATAAAATATTTCATCTGGCGGGACAGAGTTTTGTTAAGGTTTCTTGGGATGGGCCAGAGGATACAATATTTAATAATATAATGGCAGAATTAAATATCTTTGAAGCTTGTAGAAGTTTGGGTATAAACCCTATTATTCAGATTGCTGGATCTTCTGAGGAATATGGGTTGGTTTTAGAGAATGAGCTTCCGATTAAGGAGACAAACCCATTGAAACCGTTATCTCCATATGCTGTTTCGAAAATTGGGCAGGAAATGCTTGGTTATCAATATTATAAAAGTTATGGCTTAAAAGTTGTATTGACCAGAGCATTTAATCATGAGGGCCCAAGAAGGGGAGATCAGTTCGTCACTTCTAATTTCGCTAAGCAAATAGCAGAGATGGAAAAGGGTAAAAGAGAACCAATAGTAAAAGTTGGAAATCTTCAAGCTCAGAGGGATTATACGGATGTTAGGGATATGGTTAAAGCATATTGGTTAGCGACCGAAAAATGTGAATTTGGGAGGCCCTACAATATTTGTTCTGGAAAGATGTGGAAAATAGAAAAAGTGTTGGATTTTCTTTTGAGTTTAAGTACTAAAAAGAACATTGTTATTGAGCAGGATGCATCGCGGATGAGACCATCAGACGTTCCAACTTTAGTGGGTGATTATAGTGAGTTCCATGGGGCGACTGGGTGGGATCCCAAAATTCCCTTTGAGAAAACATTAGAAGACACACTTAATTATTGGCGGAAGCTTGTATGAAAAAAATAGGATATATTCAAATTTCTTCAGGTGGGTCGGGTGGAACAGTTTATATTAAGAAAGTTTTGAGTGCTATCTCTTCCCATTTTGAAACAGAAATAATAAATCTCGAGTCTAAATATTTTAAAAGTTGGAAAATCCTTAAGGCTCTGCAGGTATTCTTGAGCGTTTTCTTTTTTAAAGGAGAAAAAGATTTATGGATAAGAAATTTTTATTCCTCAGTAATTTTTAATAAGAGGAGGACTAAAGGGAAAAATTTGGCCCTTATTTTTCATGTTGATTTTTCTGGGTTTGCTTGGTCGCTTAGGCCGTTTTTGGTTTTTTTCGAAAAAGTTGTTTTTTATGGTCAACTTAAAAAAATGGATTATATCGTCACTATCGCCGAATATTGGAAGGATCACTTTTTAAAAAGGGGGTATCTTAATGTTGAAAAAATTTATTGCGGTTTTAATCTGGACGATTTTAATATTACCGAAAGGGAAGTGTCGGATTTTAAGGAAAAATATAAATTAAGTGGTAAGCCGATAATATATTTGGGAAATTGCCAAAAGGCGAAGGGAGCTGTTGCGTCATATAATATGCTTAAAGATTTAAATGCTTATTTTGTAACGTCTGGGTTTAGAGAGGCTAGAATTCCTGCCATTAACTTCAATCTTAGTCACCGTGATTATTTAGTTCTTCTAAGAGCATCTTCTGTTGTTTTGACAATGTCGACTTTTAAGGAGGGCTGGTGTATAACTGCCCATGAGGCAATGTTGTGTAGGACACCTGTAATAGGATCAGGTCTTGGGGGTATGAGAGAATTATTAGAGGGAGGTAAACAGATAATTTGCACAGATTTTAATCAATTAAAAGAAAGGGTTGAGTTTTTATTAAGAAGTCCAGAAGAAAGGAAGGTGATGGGGGATAATGGGTATAATTTTGCGAAAGATTTTACACAAGAAAGATTTGATAAATCTTGGATAGACTTAACTAAAAAAGTTTTAAAATAAGGTAATTTTAAAGTATGAAAATTTTAGAATTTTTTTCTAAATATCAAAAATTTATAATAACTAGCGGTGTCTGCCTAGCAGCGGTTGCTTTTTTCAGTGGGGTGTTGGCCATTGGGATCATATTTTCTGTCTTTTTGGGTGCAATTACTCTTTTGTTCATTGGCAAAAACAAAGAACATGCGAAAGTTTTAGGTTTGCTTTTTATAATTGTTTTTACAATCCATATTTTAGCAAGTTTGTTTGTTTATTATACAAATTTCCAGCCATTCTCTGGGGGAAGAGGAGATTTTACCGAATATAACATAATCGCCAAGGAGGTATCTAATCGGGTTCACAGCGGAAATTTTTCTCTAGAAGGGATAGAATCTTTAAGCCACTATTACCCAGTTATTGTTGGCTATCTTTACGCAGTAGCGGTGCCGGATCTTCTTATTGGAGAGTTATTTAACGCTTGGTTGCTCGCTGTCTTGGTAATAGTTATTTATTTTATTGTTCTCGAAACTGGTGCATCGAAGAAGGCTGCTTTTATTGTTGGTTTGGTAACAAATTTTTATCCAAGTTTGGTATTTTTCGGAAGTTTATTGTTGAAGGAAGCTTTGGCGGGGCTGTTGTGCGCCCTTGCTCTGTTAATGATGCTGAAAATATTAAAGGAATTTTCTTGGAGGAAGTTTTTACTTTTTTATATCATTTTGCTTGGTGTAACCCATTTCCGTTTTTATATAAGTTATGCGTTGGCTTTAACTTTTATTATTTGCTGGTTGGCTTTTTCTAATTTAAAGATTAAAAAAAGATTACTTTATGGTGTTTTGATCATCGCTCTTTTGGGTTTTTTGCCGAATCTTTCTGGGGGGCAGGGCGAGGGGCACACGTATTTTGGGGTAAACGTCATAAAACAGCTTTTAGATCCCGAAGCGATCGTTACCTATAAAGAGACATATATTCCGAGAAATGAGAGTGAAATCCCTGAGGACATTCAGGGTGCAGTAGTTAGCGGTGAACCGGGTGCTTCCAATCAGTCCGTGATAATTGAGCCAATTCCTCGAAATGACTCTGCGGTGGTGATAAAACCAGGATTTGAAAATCCAATTACCTTTTTTACGAATACTTCAAGGGCTTTCGTTTCTGTTCTTTTGGGTCCATTCCCATGGCAGCTGAAAAAAATTCAACACCTTTTTGTTCTACCAGAAATAATTGCTTGGTATATTTTGTTGTTTTTTATAATAAGGGGGGTAGTTAAATCCATCAAAAAACAGTATAGGGTTATTGTGCCATTGGCTCTTTTTAGTTTTATTGTTTGTGGGGTTCTAAGTATTTTTCTGATTAATTATGGGATAACAATAAGAATTAGAATTCCTGCCATATTGTCCCTTTTGTGTCTGCTCCCGCTTGGTTTTACGGGTTTTAAAAATATCAATGTTTCATTTTTAAATAATTTAAATAAATACATTTCATGAAATATATAGTTACTGGTGGTGCGGGTTTTATAGGTAGTAACCTTGTTGATAGATTAGTTGAGCAGGGGCATAGTGTAGTTGTTATTGATAATCTTTCAACTGGAAAAAAGGAAAACATAAATCCAAAAGTGGATTTTCACCAAATGGATATTTGTGATTTTAATATAATAAATCCTGTTTTTGAGGGAGTGGATTGTGTTTTCCATTTAGCTGCTATCCCTCGGGTGCCACTTTCTATTGAAGATCCAGTTGGAACATCTCATGTTAATATTTTAGGAGCGATTAATGTTTTTAAGGCAGCCATAGACAATAAAGTCAAAAGAGTCATTTTTGCTTCTTCTTCTTCGGTCTATGGGAATCAGCCCAAATTACCACTTGAAGAAAAGATGATACCCAATCCGATTAGTCCATATGGTTTGCAAAAGTTGGTTGGCGAACAGGTAGCAAAGATGTTCTCAGACATTTATGGAATCCAAATAGTTTGTTTGCGCTATTTTAATGTCTATGGGCCAAGGATTGATTTTGATTCCGATTATAGTTTAGTTCTCGGTAAATTTTTAAGATTGCGAGCTCAAAATAAGCCCTTAACTATTTTTGGAGACGGAGAGCAGACTAGGGGATTTTGTTTTGTTGGTGATGTTGTTGACGCTAATATTAAAGCCGCAGAAAGTAAAAAAATTAAAGGGGGAGACGTTATTAATATTGGACAAGAGAAGTCCCATTCTATTAAAAGTTTGGCAGAAATGGTTGGAGGAGAGATCCAGTATTTGTCAGCGCGTGCGGGCGATCCACGTCACACTCAAGCAGATATTTCTTTGGCGAAAGAACTTCTTTCGTGGGAGCCGAAAGTTGAGTTTAAAGATGGGGTAGAGATGGCGAAAAAATGGTTTCAAGAAAAATATAAAAAGCATGAAAAATAGTAAACAAAAAATCGGTATTTTGGGTTACGGTGAAGTTGGTCAGGCGATTGCTAAATTTTATAAAAACCCGTCTATTAAAGATTTGACGAGAGACGATGGTCTCATCGGTTCAGATATCTTAAATATTTGCGTTCCTTGGTCAGATAAGTTTATGGCAATAGTTGAGGAAGAAATAAAGAAAGTAAAGCCGAAATTAACGATAATTCATTCTACCGTTGCCCCAGGAGTTACTAAAAAAATAGGCCAAAAATTTAATGAAATGGTTGTCCACAGCCCTGTTAGGGGAGTGCACCCTAATCTTTATAAAGGGATTAAAACTTTTGTAAAGTATGTGGGTGCTGACGGGAAAAAAGCAGGTGAATTGGCAGAAAAACACTTAAAGGGATTGGGGATAAAAACAAAATTACTTTTCCCATCTTGTGCTACTGAATTGGCAAAAATTTTAGATACTAGTTATTACGGGGTGTGTATCGCCTGGCACGGAGAAATGAAAAAAGTTTGTGATAAATTTAATGTTGATTTTGGGCAAACAGTAAGTGACTTTAATAAAACTTATAATGATGGGTACGCAAAATTGGGAATGTGCAATGTCGTGCGGCCGGTTCTTCTCCCTCCAAAGGGTGTTATAGGTGGCCACTGCGTTATTCCAAACGCAGAGATTTTAAAAAAAGATTTTGATAGTTTAGCTGTTGATCTAATCCTAAGTTATAGGAAGGGGCCATCACAATGAAAGAAAAGCTGTTTGTATTAAAACGTTATATTGCATCAATCATACGAGCTGCGTTTTATTTCAGAAATTTTAGTACGTATCTTTCGGCTTTATATAAAAAAGGAGAAGGAGAAGTTATATTAAAAACAAGAGATGGGTTGAAAATAATAATACGAAGAAATATCTGGGATGCGCGCGTTGTTGCAGAGACGTTTCTGATGAGGGCTTATATAAAAAACTTTAGATCGGGAGAGCATCCGATTATCGTAGATGTTGGGGGGTACATAGGAGATTTTTCCTTGTATGCTGCGAAGTATCTAGATGCAAGGGTTATTGTCTACGAACCGATTATAGAAAACTTTTTTATTTTAGAAAAAAACATTAAAATAAATGATTTTAGCAAAGTTATTGAATCTGTTTGTAAGGGAGTTGGAGGTGGTGAGCACGAAAATCTTAATATAAGCAAAAATGGACAGGAAATTCATGCATCATCTTATTTTTATTCTGGGGGAGAGAGTAGAAAGATTTTGGTAGTAACATTGGAAGATATTTTTAGGGTACACCAATTGGAAAAAATTGACTTGCTTAAAGTTGATGTTGAGGGAGGGGAATATGATATTTTTGAGAAGGCTCCCGAATGGGTGTTTGGTCGCATCCGCCATATAGTATTTGAATATCATAAGTGTGGCGAAACATACTTGGAAAGATTGGCCAAAATCATTTGTAGATTGGAAAAATTCAACTTTAAAGTTAAACGGGTAGGGAGCATAGTATACGCGCATAGATGCTCATTGAATAAAGAAAAATATAGGGATGAAAACTAGAAATATAAAATATTTGATTTGGGGATATTATGGATTTGGTAATCTTGGGGATGAGCTTATGCTTAAGGTTATTATAAAAAGAATACGTGAGGTGCATCCTTTTTCATTAATTTACGTTGTTTGCAAAAATCTTCCAAAAGTTAATGGTATATTTCAGATTGGAATTAAAAAAAAACCGGGTGAGTTTTTATTTATTTCGCGCATTAAATATTTAGGTAGGTTATTTATTGCTGTTTTGGGTGCTGATAAGCTAGTGATTGGGGGCGGGACTTTGTTCATTGATAGTGGTAAACATAATCCAGCGATGTTGATGTTGTGCGTAGTCAGCTATTTAAGGAGCGTATTCTCTAAAAAAATATATGTAGTAGGTGTCGGTATCGATAAGATAACTTGTTCTATAAATGTTTGGTATCTAAAATATATTATAAAAAAAAGCGAATTTACATCTGTTAGAGATAATTTTTCTTTTAATGCCGCAAGCGTTCTTGTTGGTAAAGCGGGGGTAATCAAAACGGCTGATATACTTTTTGATAATGGATTTGTAAAATCGTTTTTACCATACACCGGTTACGGGAAAAAATATATTGCTTTGGCGTTGTTTGATTATGGTAGAATATGCGGTGGTGCAAGGGATGGGGTGCTGTTTCGTGAGCAGTCCTTGAATCTTATTGTGGATGTTCTTAACAAGTGGGGGCATGAATATATTCTCGTCCTTTGCGCTTTCCAGGGTAAAGAGGGTGGTTGTGACTATGAATTTCTTGACGGACTTAATAATAGTATTTTAGCAGAGCACCCCACTTTTGTAGGCAGGATAATTGTTAAATATTTAAGCGAGGAGGAAGAGGTTGGGGAATATATCGGAAGGGCGATTTTTACAATAAGCAATAGATATCACGCATTAGTTTTCAGTGCTATTTTGGGTGTGCCCTTTGTTGGGATACAGGTAGAAATGAAAATAAGTGAGATTTGTAACGAATTTAGTATGCCGTTTGTTAAAAGAAATGAATATGCCGAGAGAGGTATCTCAATTAGTGAATTGGGCAGGATAAAAGAAATGACGGTCGATGGGGAAAAAGTTTCCCAGAATATAAGAGAAGCGGAAGGAAATTTTATATGGATAAAGTAAATTTGGAAAATAACATATATAAAATGGGGGATAATCAATCAAGCGTTAAGTCTTCAATTTTTATCAGGGTTAGGCGGAAATTAATAGCTGCATTAAATCCTTTGCATAAGAAAATATTTAGGTTTAGCCCGAGGTTGGGTTGGTTTATTTCCCAGATTAGCCAAAAAAAAGGGTGGCAGGAATGGTTAGAAAAAAATAAAAATGATGACCAATGGCTCAAGATAGTTCTAGAATATTTTGGGTTAAAAGAAAATGAAAATTTTGGTAATAATATTCTTGTAGATATCGGGTCTGGTCCTATTGGTATTTTAACAAAGCTTAGAGCCGAAAGAAGGATTGCGATAGATCCAATGCCAATAAATAAAAATGATAAAATAATTGAGCGAATCTGTTCACCGGGTGAGAATATTCCTTTGCACGATGAATCTGTTGATAGAGTATTTATATATAATGTTCTTCAACATGTTATTTCTCCTGGGAAAGTTTTGGGAGAGGGGAAAAGAATTCTTAAAAAGGGAGGTATTTTTTACATTTTAGAAAATTTAAATGTTCCGGTAGATATTTCCCACCCCCATTCTCTAAGATCGGAGATGTTTGAAGGGTGGCTTCAAAATAACAATTTTGAGATCATTAAAAAAAATATAGAAGTCGATTGTTGGCTTGATGTTTCAAAATCTGTTAAGGGTTCTGGTTATGCTACGTTGTGTCTTATTTTAAAAAAGAGGTAATAAAAAAATGATCAAAAAAATAAATCCCAAAAATAAAATTTGTATTATATTGGGCACCCGTCCAGAAATAATAAAAATGTCGCCGATTATTAGAGAGTGTGATGTTCGGGGTTTGACTTATTTCGTTTTGCATACTGGGCAACATTATAGCGAAAAGATGGACGAAGTGTTCTTTAAAGATTTAAATTTGGCGACTCCGAAATTTAATCTTAAAATCGGGGGACAGCCATATAGAATGCAGGTTGGTATAATGGTTAAGAATATTATGGCAGTATTAATAAAAGAAAAACCAAATATTGTTATTGTGCAGGGAGACACAATATCAGTTTTGGCTGGAGCGCTCGCGGCTAATAAGTTAGGAATTAAGTTGGTTCATCATGAAGCAGGTTTGAGAAGTCATGATACATCAATGATGGAGGAAGTGATAAGGGTTATTGTCGATCATATCGCTGATTTTCTTATGGTTCCAACAGAGAATGCACTGGAGAATTTGCGGCAAGAAGGTAGAGATTTGGGTAGGATTGTTGTAACCGGGAATACAATAGTGGATGCTATATTGCAAAATATTCAAATAGCAAACAAAAAAACAAATATTCTTAAAAAATTAAAATTAAAGAGCGGTGAATATATTTTAGTAACTTTTCATAGATCGGAAAATGTAGACAAAAAAGAAAAGCTAGAGGGAATATTAAAAGGGATTGAGTTGGTCTCGAACAGATTTAAAAGGTCAGTAATTTTTCCAATTCACCCAAGAACTAAAAATAAAATAATTGAATTCGGTATATCACTTCCGAGGGGGGTGTCGTTGATGGAGCCCGTCGGATTTTTAGAATTTTTGCAATTAGAGAAAAATGCGAAGCTTATATTGACTGATTCGGGGGGCGTTCAGGAAGAGGCTTTTATATTCGGGATTCCTTGTGTCACCCTAAGAGATAGTACGGAAAGGCCCGAGACGATAGAATTCGGGATGAATATTTTAGCGGGAAGTGACCCAAGGAAAATTTTAAAATCGGCCGAGAAAATGTTTAATAAAAAAATAACATGCGGTATTAAAAATAATCCCTTCGGAGACGGGACTGCAGCAAAAAAAATTATTGATATTATTGTTTCTAATAAATGAAAAGAATACTTTTAATTTCTCATTTTTTCCCTCCAATCAAATCTGCAGAAAGTGCGATGACTTTTAATTTCGTAAAATATTTATCTTGCTTTAATTGGGGCGCCACGATTTTGTGCGCCAAGAAATCAATAGGAGATTTATTAGATTTTTCAATGCCCTGTGGTTCCATTAAAAATGTTTCGTTTTTTAGGGTTCGACCTATAGGGAATATAATGGTTTACGGGTTTCAAAAATTGAAAATTTTATCTCACACTTATAGTAGAATAGGATGGGCGCTGTCTGCAATAAAGGCCGGTAAAAAAATTTTAAAAAAAGAAAAAATTGATATAATCATATCTAGATCAACGCCAATCGTTAGTCATTTGGTGGCATTAAAATTAAAATCTCTAAGTAACTTATATTGGGTGGCGTGTTTTTCCGACCCCTGGACTCAAAGCTCATATTATTTCTCTCCGAACAGGATTGTTAAAAAGATTGATGAATATTTAGAGAAAAAGGTTATGTTCACCGCCGATAAAATTATTGTCACTACAGACCAAACAAAAAGGTTATTTTTAGAAAAATATAAGATAGAAGATAAAATAGAAGTGGTACCTAATTCTTATGATTTTTTAGGGTTTCCTGATGGCCGTCAAGAAGAGAAAGAAAATAAGTTTGTAATTACTCATGCCGGTAATTTTTATGGTCCAAGATCGCCAGAGCCATTTTTTAGGGCGCTAAAAATGCTAAAGAACGAAATGGATATTGACGGAAAAATTAAAGTTAAGTTAATAGGGCAGATTGAGAAAGGTAAGAGTTTAATAAAAAAATATCAGTTGGAAAATATTGTTCAACTTATAGACACTGTGCCAAGGAAGGAAATTCTGCATCATCTCATCAGCGCAGATGCACTACTTTTGATAGATGCGCCAAGCGAAAAAGAGAGTGTGTTCCTTCCGTCAAAACTTATGGAGTACATTAATATAGGTAAGCCGATTTTAGCTATCGTTCCTGCTGGAGCATCTGCGGATGTCATTCGGGCTACTAAAACTGGGGTAGTCGTGATGGTAGATGATATAGAGGGCATTAAAGAGGCGATCAGAAATTACTATGAGTTATATGTGGGTTTAAAGCTTGAGATAAAGCCCAATCGGGAAGAAATAAAAAAATACGATGCTAAAAATTGCACCGGAACCTTGGTTAAAATTTTAGAAAATTTAATACAGTGTTAAGGGATAACAAAATTGTGCGAAAAATATTTTTAATAATTAGAAAAGTTAAACAAAGATTGTTTGATTACGTGATTTGTAAAATAAGATTATTCTATTGCTCGGAAGTTTTTTATAAAAAAAATACAATTGAAACTAATTGGAATGGGAAAAAAGTTTGTCTCTGTTTATCCTTTGATTGTGATCATACGAAGGATATTTTGTCGCTCCGGCCTCTTCTAGATATTCTCTCGGCTTATTCGTTCAAGGCATCTTTCGCTTGCGTCGGTAAATTTATTGAAAAATATCCGAAGGAGCATAGAAGGATAATTGAGAATGGGCATGAGATTGTAAATCATAGTTACACACATCCCAATAATGAAGAATTGAATCCAGCGCAAAAATTCGATGAACTTACAGGTAGCCAAAAAATAATGGAAATTGAAAAATGTCATATGGCCTGTAAAAACATTTTGGGGTATGCTCCCGTGGGATTTAGAACGCCGCATTTCGGAAACTTGCATACCGAGGACGTGTATGGAGTATTAAGAGAGGTGGGATATAAGTATTCTTCCTCTATGTCGGCTATAAAAACATCTAGTTGTGGTTTCCCGTTTGTAAAAAATGGAATAGTGGAATTTCCTTTAAGTAATTGTCCCAAACATTCTTTTGCAGTTTTTGACACGTGGCACTCCCTAGAAAGAGGAAATAAAAAACACATTCGAAAAGAAGAATTTTACAGATTATTTAAAAGCTTGGTAGAATCTGGGGTAAATAATAACGCATACGTTAATGTATATTTCGATCCGCAGGACGTTGTTGATTTAAAAGATTTTAAGCTAATATTAGAGTATATCGAGGGGAAAAAAGATGATATTTGGGTTGCTACGTATAAAGATGTTTTTGAAAAAATGTATGGAAAATAAAAAAGTTAAAATTTGTTGTGTTGTTAGCGTAGACATTACTTTGAAGTTTATGCTTTTTGGTCAGTTAAAATTTTTACGAGATCAGGGCTATGATGTGTCAGCAATTTGTTCTCCCGGAAAATGGGTTAAAGATATTGAGCAAGAGGGCATTAGGGTAAAAACCATGGTTATTAAAAGAAAAATGAGTCCTATCGCGGACCTAGTTTTTTTGGTAAAAATGTTTTTTTATTTTAATAAAGAAAAGTTTGATATAGTTCAAACACATACTCCGAAACCAGAAATTTATGGTCAGATAGCCGCTAAATTGGCCGGAGTCCCAATTATCATTGATACTTTGCATGGGTTCGATTTATCAGCAGATGTTCCTTTCATAGGGAGAAAGGTGTTTGGTTTTCTACAAAAAATCGCTAGTAAATACTCAAGTCTTATATTTTCAGTGAGCGAAGCAGTAATTAAATCAGCGCTTGAGGGAAATATTTGTCAGCCAAATTTACTGAAGTATTTAGGTAGAGACATTGATACTAATAGATTCAATCCTGAAAATTTTTCTAAAGAATTCGTTATCAAGAAGAAAAAACAATTAGGTATAAATCCTTTCGGTAAGGTGGTGGGCATAGTGGCAAGAATGGTTGAAGAAAAAGGATATCTCGAGCTTTTTGAAGCTTTCGGGTCTGTGATTGCTAGTTTCCCGGATGCTATCTTGTTAATTATCGGGCAATCAGAGCCGACAAAGAGGGATGCGATAGACCCGGAGGTTGTTAAAAAATATAACATACAAAATAGTGTCATATTTTTAGGAGAAAAGAGTGATATTGAGGAAATATATTGCGTGATGGATATATTTGTTTTGCCTACTCATCGAGAAGGAATCGGGGCGTCGATTTTGGAAGCATCAGCCATGAGGATACCAGTAATAGCCACAAATACGGGAGGCTGTCCAGAGGCTATCAACGATGGCGAAACTGGCATTCTAGTTCCACTAAAAAACCCAAAAGAATTAGCAAGGGCGATAATCGCCCTGTTGGGGAATCCTGAGAAAATGCAAAAATTGGGCATGGCTGGCAGGTGTAAAATTTTAGAAGAATTCGATTCAGGAATAGTTTTTAATAGATTAAAAACAGAATATCAACGGTTGGTTAATGAAAAATTGAATTAGTCGATAATATTAATATGGAAAAAGATATAGAGGTAAGAATCAAAAAATATTATGACAATGTATTTGCTACTTATGGGAAAGATGCAAAATTCATGGTGGAAAAGAACTGGAATAATAATTTGCGGTACTTTTTAGAATATTTTTATTCTCACATTAAGAGAGATAACTCAAAAACAATTCTGCTTGATGTCGGTTGTGGGACTGGGTTAGTTAGTAAGGAGCTATTAAAGCACGGTTTTAGAGTGTCTGGGGTGGATTTCTCTTCGGAGGTTGTTAAATTCGCTAGAGAAGAAAATCCTGGGGTTGATTTCACGCAGTCATCTATATATGAATTACCGTTTCTCGATGGAACCTTTGATATAGTTGTATGTTTGGGAGTATTCCAGACGGTTGAGCATTCAGATAGGGCAATCGCAGAAATGGGGAGGGTTTTAAAGAAAGGGGGAATATTAATAGTTAGAACCTTAAACACTCTTTTTCTTTTGTCATTTAGGGGAAAAAGAGATAACCCTGTTTGTATTTTTTATAATCCGTTTAGTTTTAAAAAAATGATGGAAAAAGAAGGATTTAATGTTTTTCCTATAAGGGGCATATTTTCTTTCCCCCCCAAACTCGATTTTTTAAGCGGTTTTTTTGTCAGAATAAAATTATATAAAGTTTTTAATTTTTTATTTTTTCCAATATTTGTTTTCTTTTCTCATGGGTTTTATATTGAAGGTGTAAAAAAATGAAGGAAATAAAATTAGAGCATAAATGGGAGAAAAGTATTGACAAGGCTATAATAAAAAATGGATCTATGTCTTTGGACGGATTCGAGCGTAGTTGGAAGATATATTTTCAGTATTTTTTTGAGTACTATCTAAAAAAGATTAAGGATATAAACCTGAAATCTTCAGTGCTTGATGTTGGATGTGGGTCCGGAGTTATTAGTAAGGAGCTTGCTCGGCTCGGCTTTGAAGCATATGGTGTTGATTTTTCGAAAGAGGTCGTTAAAGTCGCAAGGCGGTATGCTCCAACAGTTGATTTCCAGCGGTCTCCAATCTATAAATTACCGTTTCCTAATGAATCTTTCGATGTTGTGGTGTGTCTTGGTGTTCTTCAAACGGTTGCTGATCCATCTCGGGCCATAAAAGAGATGGCGCGCACTTTAAAAAAAGATGGCGTCCTTATTATTAGAACTTTAAACACCTTTGCTATATCGTCTTTTCGTGGTAAGAATAGTCCGATTTTCACTTTTTATAGCCCACTTCAATTAAAAAAAATTTTGAGCAAAGAAGGCTTCAAAAATATTTCTATCAAGGGGATATATATATGTCCAAAGTTTTTAGAGGTTTTTACTAGAATAATTTTATGGTCGAAGATTTATAGGTGGCTTAATGTTATTTTTTTCCCAATTTTTATTTTTCTTTCGCATAGTTTTTATATAGATGGTGTTAAAAAATGAAAACAAGATATTCACTTTTCCAATTTATTAAAACAATGGCCGATTTCTTGCTAGCGCTTTTTGCGTTAATTTTATTGTTTCCGCTCTTTTTGATTATAGTCATCTCAATATTTTTTGATTCGGATGGGCCGGTGATTTTTAAGCAAGAAAGGCTGGGTAAGGGCGGGAAATTATTTAGAATTTGGAAATTTCGGACAATGATTAAAAATGCTGAAAGCATTGGGTTAGGCTTGGCTTCTGCAGAAAATGATCCTCGGGTGACAAAAATCGGCAAATTTTTACGGAAATGGACGCTTGATGAATGGCCACAGTTAGTCAACATATTAAGGGGAGAGATGAGTTTGGTCGGGCCAAGGCCCCTACCTAAGTATGAAAATATGGGTAGATTTTCTAGTGGATTGTGGGAAAAGAGGGTATTGGTAAAACCTGGGTTGATTTGTTTAGTAGATATCAAGGGTCGAGGCCTTGTTCCATGGGGTAAAAGGTTGGAATATGATGCATGGTATGTTGATAATTGGTCATTGTGGCTAGATCTTAAGGTATTTATTATTGGATTTTTTGCGGTTTTATCGAGAAAGGGAGTGTACGGTAACGGTGGGAGGAATGAACTTCCTTCACTGCTAGAGGAAGGTGAGGAAAAGGAGGAATAAGCAAAATATTTGCCGTAATCATAATTATTAGATAGAATTGATAAATTAGAATTACAAAGAAATGATTATATCTGCACATCAACCAGAATATCTCCCCTACTTAGGATTTTTTTATAAAATGGCAAATGTTGATAGATTTATTTTAGTTGATCATATCCAATTTTCTACCGGAGGGTTCCAAAACAGGAATAGAATTAGAACAGTTTCTGACCCTCGGGGCTGGGCTTGGCTTACGGTGCCCGTAATCGCGAAAGGGAAAGGTTTCCAAAAGATAAATGAGATAAAAATAGATAATTCTTCATCCTGGGGGAGACAACACTGGAAAACAATTTATTTTAATTATAAAAAAACTCCGTTTTTCAGTAAGCACGAAGCTTTTTTTAAAAATTTATATTCTAAAAAATGGGTAAACTTAATTGATTTGAACGAAACTGTAATTTATTATTTGAAAGAACAATTGGGAATTAAGACACCACTTATCGAAAGTTCGAAATATAAATTAAAAGGGAAAAAAACAGATCTGTTAATTGAATTATGTGAAGAGTTGGGAGCAGATACGCACCTTACGGGGTCGGGAAGTAAAAAACTTGGCGGGAAAAGTTATTTAGAAGAAGAAAAATTTGCGAAAAATAATGTAAAGCATATTTTTTCAGAATTTAAGCACCCCATCTACCCTCAAAGGTTTGAGCCATTCATCGAGAATCTTTCGGTAATTGACTTGTTGTTTAATTGTGGACCCAAGAGCTTGGAAATAATTCAATCTAGTAGTAGAACAAAGATATGAGAATATTAGTAATAGCCCCCCATCCCGACGATGAAGTCCTTGGATGTGGTGGGACGATACAAAAATATATTAACAATGGAGACGAGGTTTTTTTATGTATTGTGACTAAGGCATATGCTCCCGACTGGAGTGATGACTTTATCGCTAATAGGGGGAAAGAGATAAAGTGCGCAGAGGGTATTCTGGGTATCAATGGTATCGTATTTTTAGATTTGCCAACGGTGAAGTTAGATACTATTCCTCAAAAAAAACTTAATGATTTGATGTCGGATTGTATAAATGATATAGGGCCAGAAGTAGTTTTCGTTCCTTTTTATGGAGATATCAATAAAGATCATAAATTAGTTTGTGAGGCCACATTGGTGGCGGCTAGGCCCAAACCCGGCTCGCTGATAAAAAAAGTCTATTGTTACGAGGTTTTATCAGAGACAGAGTGGGCTAAGCCTGCCCAGAAGATAGAAGACGTTTTTATCCCAAATTACTACGAAGATATTTCAGAATTTTTAGATGGAAAACTAAAAGCGATGGGATGCTATAAAAGTGAATTAAAAGATTATCCTCATCCAAGATCTTTAGAGGGGATAAGAATTCTGGCTCAAAAAAGAGGCACAGAATGCGGTGCCATGGCAGCTGAGGCGTTTATGCTTATAAGGGAAGTGGTAAAATAATATTAACTATAAAATATGGAGAAGAGATTCAAAAATTGGGAGAGGCCAATAATTAATGAGGGAGAGCTAACAAAATATAACTGGATGGTGCAAGGAGTAAAAGATTTTAAATTAGGTGAAGAAACAGATATCGGGGCTTTTGTATATATAAATGCTAGGGCCGGGGTAATAATTGAAGATGGCGTTCAAATAGGGGGAGGGACGAAGGTATATTCTGTTTCAACGGTTGATAATAAAGAGGGAAAGGTAACCTTTAAAAAAAATTGTAAAATTGGCGCTAATTCAGTTATTATGCCGGGTGTAACCATAGGAGAGAACTCTATTATTGGTGCTTTGAGTTTTGTTAATACGAATATACCGGATAATGTTATTGCCTATGGAATCCCAGCCAAAGTAATTAAAGATATAAATGAAGTATAAAATACCGCTGTCAAAGCCCGATATTACATACGGTGATCGTCAGGAAGTTATAAAGGTTTTAAAAACCAATTTTTTGTCTTTGGGAGAAAGATATATTGAATTTGAGAATAAATTAGCTAAATTTGTTGGGGTGAAACATGCAGTGGTCGTGAATAGTGGGACTTCTGCTTTGCATTTAATCGTTAGAGCTTTGGGCATAAAGGAAGGGGACGAGGTAATAACAACGCCGTTTTCTTTTGTGTCTTCGTCAAATTGTTTATTATATGAGAGGGCTATGCCGATATTTATCGATATCGATGAACAAACCTTTAATATTGATGTTTCTAAAATTGAGGAGAAAATTACTTCAAAAACAAAAGCCATATTGGCGGTTGATGTTTTCGGCAGGCCAGCTGATTGGTTAGCTTTGACTGAAATAGCCAAAAAACATAATTTACTATTAATAGAAGATTCTGCTGAGGCCGTTGGATCAGAATGTTGTAAGAAGAAATGTGGGAGCTTTGGGGATGCAGCGGTATTTTCTTTTTATCCAAATAAACAAATTACAACCGGTGAGGGTGGGATGATTTTGACAAACAATAAGGAATTAGCGGATTTATGTCGGAGCATGGCAAACCAGGGGAGAAAAACTGACGGTGGAAAGTGGTTAGAACATATTAGATTGGGATATAATTATCGTCTAGATGAGATGAGTTGTGCATTGGGGATTTCTCAGTTGAGTAGGATAAAGGAAACGATGAAGAGGAGGGAATCAATTGTTAAGTTATATAATAAAAAGTTTAAAGGTGTAAATTTTGTTTTTACTCCAGAATTTGAAGAAGGAAAGAAAATCAGTTGGTTTGTTTATGTTGTAAAGCTTTTTGGTAAAGCGGCAGAAGAAAGGAATACCGTAATTGCCAAAATGGCCGAAGTGGGAATCCAATGCAGCAATTATTTTTATCCAATACATTTGCAACCTTTTTATAAAGAAGAATTTCATTACGTTGAAGAATCTTTCCCTATTGCCGAGGGAGTAGGAAGCCGCACGTTAGCTTTGCCATTTTATAATACTATCAAGGAATCAGAGATTAATTTTGTAGTGAATAATTTGAAGAGAATAATCAAAGAAATAAATGCTTAATTTTTTTAACAAAAATAACAAAACCCGGTTTTTGTTTTTCCTTTTATCGGATATATTGCTAATTTCTATATCGGTGGTGTTCGCTTTTTTTATTAGATTTGAAGGGAATGTCCCTAGCCAGTATGAGGGGTTTGTCGAAAGAATGATAATATTGGCAGTTGTGTTTACTATTCCAATTTTTTATATCTCTAAATTATATAATTTTTCTTGGGCATATGTTGGTACTGTTGAGTTGGTTAGTCTTTTCAAAGCAACAACCCTGTCGTTTATTATTTTTTCTATTACATTGTACATCTCTAAATATTTCCCCTTTTTTATAAATTTTCCTAGGTCAATACTTATAATAATATTCATCTTAATTTTTATTTTCTGTGGTGGGTTGAGGTTGGGAAAAAGGGTGTACGCGATTATCTTTAGGGGAGATCGATTATTACAAAAAAGGAAAACACTAGTAGTTGGGGCTGGTGACGCGGGAGAGCAGCTTGCGAGGAATGTTTTTTCTAGCAAATCCCCATATTTATTAGTGGGTTTTGTTGATGATAATGTCTCGAAACGCGGAGTGATGATTCACGGTTTAAAAGTTTTAGGGAAGGTATCAGATATGCCAGAAGTAATTAAAAAACATGCGATCGAGATTTTAATAATAGCCATCCCCTCAGCGAGTAGTCGCTTAATTGGGGAAGCGGTTAGGTTGGGGAGGGAATCTGGGATTAAAGATATTAAAATTCTTCCGCCGGTCTCGGAAATTATTAATGGGAAGGTGAAATTGTCGTCTTTAAAGGAGGTCGAGGTTGGCGATTTACTTGGGAGAAAGGTAATAGAAATCGATACGAAAGAAATCGCCTCCTTTATTAAGGGAAGGATTGTGTTAATTACAGGGGCCGCAGGATCGATTGGGTCAGAATTATCAAAACAGGTGGCAAGATTTTCTCCCGCGCTTTTAATTTTATTAGATCAAGACGAAACAGGAATATTTAATATATCGGAAGCCTTAAAAAAGGAACTTCCAGATTTGGTTTTGCGTTCGCTTGTGGGAGACATAATAGAAACAAAAAATCTTAAAAGGATGTTTATTGATTTAAAGCCAAACGTCGTTTTCCACGCCGCTGCGTATAAGCACGTTCCATTAATGGAGGGGCAACCCGATGAAGCAGTA
The DNA here is from genome assembly GCA_964424305.1 of uncultured Candidatus Saccharibacteria bacterium. Lineage (GTDB taxonomy): Bacteria > Patescibacteriota > Minisyncoccia > Minisyncoccales > Staskawiczbacteraceae > JAHJTG01. Next base: position 53,845 of record CAYRHW010000003.1, on the reverse strand, counting down.
AGAAACAATATATTTGGTTTAAAAAATGTTGCTGAATTATCTGTTGAAAATAATGTAGAAAAATTCATTTATATTTCAACTGATAAAGCCGTAAATCCCACATCAGTTATGGGAGCAACAAAAAGAGTTGGGGAAATGATATGCCAGGCACTTAATCAACAAAATAAAACGAAATTTATTTCTGTAAGATTCGGTAATGTTTTGGATAGTCGTGGTAGCGTGATCCCTACATTTAGAGAACAGATAAAAAGGGGTGGGCCTGTAGAAGTGACACATCCGGAGATGAAACGATATTTTATGTTAAATTCCGAAGCTTGTCTTTTGGTGATGCAGGCTGGGTTTATGGGATTTGGTGGGGAGGTGTTCGTATTGGACATGGGTGGGCCGATAAAGATATTGGATTTAGCGAGAGAAATGATAAAATTGTCTGGACTAGAAGAGGACAGAGATATAGCGATTGTTTTCACTGGGGTAAGGCCGGGAGAAAAGTTATTTGAGGAAATGTTAACTGCAGAAGAGGGGACTGTCGCAACTAAGAATAAAAAAATATTTATAGCGAAGCTTTCAAAAATTGATCAGGAAGAGCTAGGGAAAAATCTGGAGGGTCTTGATAATATCTTGAATAAATCAGAAGTTGATATGATAATCAGTAAATTAAAAAGTTTTGTCCCATATTTTAATACGAAGGCTTAAAAAGTTTTTTGTTTATGATAGAATAAACTAATGAAAAAAATTGTTATTGTTGTTTGCCTTATTTTCTTCCCATTATTGGTAAGCGCAGATAATTTAGGCGAAAAAAGAAATTTTTACGTAGATTCTAGTTATGATGCAAGTAAGAGAAATACTGTAGATGCTGTTTTATTAAAAATTAGCTCAAAAGCATATTTTTATGTTGATGAGAGTTGGTGGAATTTTGCTCCTCAAAACGAGATTTCTGCAGCACTAGGATTGCTGGGGGATGAGTTTGATAACAAGATCTATCCCGGCCTTGTAGCTAGTTATGGTTCGGAGTGGACTCCAGGGATAGATAAAGACATCAAGGTTACTATCCTCATACATTCTATGGCGAAAGACGCTGGTGGTTATTTTCGTTCAAATGATGAATACACTAAATTGCAGGTTCCTGGGTCCAACGAAAGAGAGATGGTGTATTTAAGTGCTGCGAGACTGAAAGACACGAATGCCCCGAGCTTTCTGGCACATGAATTTACTCATTTAGTTACTTTTAATCAAAAGAATAAAATTTATGGTGCCGAAGAAGATACTTGGCTTAACGAAGCGAGGGCAGAGTATGCGCCCACTCTTTTGGGATATGATAATATTTTTTCTGGAAGTTATCTCCAAAATAGGGCACAGGTTTTTTCAGATGAGCCATTTGACTCAATTACCGATTGGAAGGGGTCGAAAGCTGATTATGGAGTTGTAAGTCTTTTTACCCAATATTTGGTTGATTATTATGGGAAAGAAGTTTTGGTTGATTCCTTGCGAAATTCAAAGGTTGGGATAGAGAGTATTAATTATGCTTTGAATAAAGAGGGATCAATTAAAAATTTTGCGCAAATTTTTACTGATTGGATGATTGCCGTTTATATTAATGATTGTAATTTTGGTGCAAGTTATTGTTATCTAAATAACAATCTCAAGGATTTGCATGTTTATCCAAAAATTAATTTTCTTCCACTGTCGGGGCAAAGTATTTTAAGCGTTACAGATATAACGAAAGATTGGGCGGGGAATTGGTTTAAAATAATTGGAGGCAAGGGAAGCGTTAAGCTTTCTTTTTCAAGTAATAGTGGTACCAGTTTTAAAATTCCCTATTTAGTACAAAAAAACAATGGAAGCTATACTGTGAATTTCTTGAATTTAGTTAATTCAAGGGGAGAAATAAGTGTTCAAAATTTTGGTACTGAGAATACGGCTTTAATTATTATGCCGTCTACCCAGGCTAAGACGTCAGATTTTGGAGACAACGAACCATCTCGTTCTTTTACCTTTACTGTTTCTGCTTCGGGCACGGGACAAACGGTAACGTCTAATAGTATTCCGGCGGGATTTAGTCTTGTAAGAAACTTAGCCTTTGGAGCAAAAACTCAAGACGTCATTTATTTAAAATATATGTTGGCATCCGAAGGATGTTTGTCCGGTGTTGCAAATACAAACTATTTTGGGGTTCAGACCCTGGCGGCAGTAAAATGTTTCCAGAATAAATACAGATCCCAAATTTCTCAGACAGCCGGTTACCCCATAGCTGTTACGGGTTTTGTTGGCAATGGGACAAGGGCTCAGTTGAATCTGTTATTGGCAAAATGAAGCTATGATAGATATTAGAAAAATGTTATCTGGAATAAAAGAGAATGTATCAATAGCCGATCGCACAACCTTTAAAATAGGGGGAAGGGCTAAGTATTTCTTCACGGCAAAAACACCAGAGCAATTAGTAAAATCCATTAAAGTAGCTAAGCAACTTAGGTTGCCTTTTTTTATCATGGGCGAAGGAAGCAATCTATTGGTTTCAGACAAGGGATATAAGGGGATGATTATAAAAATGGGGAACAATGGTATTAAAATTAATAATAGAAGTATTATTGCTGATGCCGGTGTTTCTCTAAGAACAGTAGTCAAACTAGCCACAGATAGCGTTCTAACTGGCCTAGAATGGGCTGAGGGGATACCTGGGAGCGTCGGGGCAGCGGTTTATGGTAATGTAGGGGCTTTTGGCTCAACAATGGCCAATAACATCAAAAGCGTAAGAGTATTAGATATTAGAAGTCTAAAGATAAAAACCCTTTCTCAAAAAGATTGTAGGTTTAATAATAAGCATAGTATTTTTAAAGTTAATAAGGACTTAATCATTCTGTCTGTAGTATTAGAAGTGAAGCCCGGAGAGAAGAATGTAATCACTCAAGAAGTAAAAAGATTCGGCGATTACAGAAAAGCAAATCATCCATTAAGTTTTCCTTCGGCTGGATGTATCTTTAAAAACTATACAAAGAAAATAACCAATAAGAATTTACTAAAGAAATACCCCGAGCTTAATGAGTTCAACAAGGGTAGCAGAATACCGACCTCGTATTTAATAGATAAGGCTGGGGTAAAGGGGAAGAAGATCGGAGGGGCGCAGGTTTCGGAGAAGCACGCCAATTTTATAATTAACACCGGAGGAGCTAAAGCAGAAGATGTGGTAAAATTAATTAAAGTAGTTAAACAAAAGGTAAAAGCTAAATTTAATATTAAATTAGAAGAAGAGGTACAACACCTATGAAAATAATAATAAAGACAAAGATAATCGAGTTAACACCAGCAATTGAAGAGTTTATTAATGAGAAGATCGGAGGTCTTCAGAAATTTGTGCAATCCTGCCATAGGGATGATGAATGGGAGAGGGTAAAATCAACCTGTGATTTCTTCGTGGAGATAGAGAAAGAGACAAAGCATCATAGAAAGGGACCATACTTTAAAGCTGAGGTGAAAATAAGTTTGCCTGGTAAAACTATTGTAGCAGCTGCTAATAATGAGGATTTGAGATCAGCCATCGTCGAAGTTAAAGATGAGATGCAGCAGGAGATGAAAAAGTATAAGGCCAAGATGATTGAGGCGAAGAGAAGAGAGCTAAAAAAGAAGAGAATGAAAGCACAGGTTATCTAGGATTGTTGGTAAAAGACCCCTTAAAAGGGGTCTTTTTGATTTAGCCCATTGATTTTACTGTGTTTTATTGATAGTTTGATATTATTCAAGAACTGGTGCGGGACTATTGACAAAAAATAGTATAAGTTGTATTATATTATATATTATTCAGTAGGGGCTATGCCCCATCTTATATTAAGGAAGTCGTAAGCATTTTAATAAAAATAATATAAAAATTATGATCACAAAAATAAAAAGTAAATGCGTTTTCATTTTCATGGTGTCAGTTATTCTAATAACATTATCGACCCCTGGAGTAGTCTCTGCTACCGCTGGGGATGTTTCGCTTACTCTTACCGTAAATTATACCGGTAACTATTCCCCGACTAGCGCTTCCCATATTCCAAATATGAGTAATAATATTTTTGTAGGGACCGACTCAGCTGTCTTCGGAACAGGAAGCGTTTCCATCCCCTTGGTTGTTAATGGATCGGCAGTAATTGACGGTGATTCAACTGATAATGTCGCTGGTTTACATGTGATAAGGAAGAATGGGTATGTCCAAATCACGGCATATGGATTTGGTGGCGAAAGCACCAGGGAAACCGTGAGGGCAAGTTTTAGTTTTTCCAATGCTTCGATCACGAATATCCAGAATATAAACTATGAGGATCCGAGTGGGACCTGTGGTGTCATCGAGGGAAATGATAGGGGCAGTAATCCTGGGAATGATCAATTCACTTGGAGTGGAAGCTCGGGGACACTTTGTAGTACAACCAGTGTAAACGAGGATAAGATGAAGATCTTTTACGCCATCACCCAGCCAATTATCAACCACGACCACCGAGCTTGTTACAATGACGATGTCTACTGGTTTAGTTCCACCAACACAAGAAATGATCTATACCAAGATTGTACTGCCAACCAAACCTGTGTTAACGGCGAGTGTGTGACCAATGTTATCAATCACGACCACAGAGCATGCTACAACAACGATGTTTACTGGTTTAGTTCAAGCAATACTAGGAATGATTTGTACCAAGATTGTACTGTTAACCAGAACTGTGTTAATGGCGAGTGCATAGACATTACCATCAACCACGACCACAGAGCATGCTACAACAACGATGTCTACTGGTTTAGTTCCACCAACACAAGAAATGATCTATACCAAGATTGTACTGCCAACCAAACCTGTGTTAACGGCGAGTGTGTGACCAATGTTATCAATCACGACCACAGAGCATGCTACAACAACGATGTTTACTGGTTTAGTTCAAGCAATACTAGGAATGATTTGTACCAAGATTGTACTGTTAACCAGAACTGTGTTAATGGCGAGTGCATAGACATTACCATCAATCACGACCACAGAGCATGCTACAACAACGATGTTTACTGGTTTAGTTCAAGCAATACTAGGAATGATTTGTACCAAGATTGTACTGTTAACCAGAACTGTGAAAACGGAGTCTGTGTGAATATGATTTTAAATCATGATCACAAAGCATGCTACAACAACGATGTTTACTGGTTTGACTCAAACAATACCAGAAACGACATCTACCAAGATTGTACCTATGACCAGACTTGTCAGAATGGAGCTTGTGTTGATTCAACCATAAACCATTCATACACTCAGTGCTATGATAACAATGTCTACTGGTACAACTCGGCTGGTGTTAGACAAGAATTATTTCAAACTTGTACCAACAACAATTACAATAATGGAGCCAACTACTGCATAGGTAACAGTGTTTACCGCCAGGGTTATTCTAATGGAGGCTGTTCTAACGGTGCTTGTTACAATACCGGGAACAACAATGCCCAGCTTGTTCAAACCTGTGCCTACAACCAAACATGTCAGAATGGTTACTGTGTAAACACAATTAACTACAACGATCACAGAGGTTGCTACAACAACAGTGTTTACTGGTTTGATACCTACAACACCAGGCAAGGTTTAATCCAAACATGTTTATCTAACCAAACTTGCCAGGGTGGTTATTGCGTGACTACATACATCCCACCAGTAATCCCACCAGTGTCTACAAACTACAGAGGTTGTTACAACAATGATATCTACTGGTTTAGTGGTTCAACCAATGTCAGATTAAACCTATACAGATCTTGCCAAGACAGTAATACTTGTACCTTCGATTCCTGTAATGGAACCACTTGTACCAACTTACTTAAATGTGATGGCACCACCTGTGCCAAAGGATCTCCAGAATATATATCTCAATGTACTGTTTGTGGAGATGGAACCTGTAGTGAAGGTGAAACAATCCAATCCTGTGCTCAAGATTGTAATGTAATCGGTTTAGCTGTCACTATCTTTGGAAAGAGAGAGAATGATCCTGTCCAATGGACAAAATCCTTTTCAGCCAATGCCAGTCAGAACCTAGACTATCTATTGGTTGTCAGCAATGGTTTAGACACCACAATGAATGATGTTTTCGTAAAAGCCAACTTACCTTCAGAAGTATTATACAAAGGAGGTTTAAAGTTAGATGGTAATGATTATTCAGGAGATGTTAGAGCAGGGATAACCCTAGGATCTTTAGCTCCAAAGTCTACTAGAACCATAACCTACAAAGCTCAGGTAGTAGAAAACAACTCCATATTCGGCAATGAAGCTAGCACCCTAGCCACAGTTACTACTTCTGCTGGTTCTTCTCAGGACACAGCCACGGTCATTTTGAACAGAACTGATACCAACAACAATAATGGTGGTACAGTCTTTGTGCCACAGCAAGGTTTAGCCGGATTACTCGGTCTCAACCTCTCCAACCCTTTATACTTATTCCTCATCATCATAATCATTATCCTTGTCCTCCTTGGCATCGCCAGGATGATACAGGGGTTTAGGAGAGATTAAGGAGAAAATTGTTTGAACTTAAGCCGCCCTACCGGGCGGTTTTAAGTTTACAACGCCCCCTTTTTACTTTAATATGAAGGAAATTATTTAATTAAACACTATGTCATTCCTAGGAGGCATCTTTGGTGGTTCTCACCAAAGATATATACAATCTTTATCGCCGGTAGTTGATAAAATTAATTCTTTTGAAGAAGGGTTAAAGAAGGAGGCCGATGAAAACTTCAATAAGAAGACAGAAGAATTTAGAAAATTATTAACTGAAGGGAAAACTTTGGATGATATATTGCCAGAGGCCTTTGCAGTGGCTCGAGAAGCGGCCAGAAGAACATTAAAACAAAGACCATTTGATGTTCAGTTAATTGGTGCCGTTGTTCTACACCAAGGAAAGTTGTCTGAAATGAAGACGGGAGAAGGTAAAACTTTAACTTCAGCACTATCGGCGTATTTGAATGCCTTGCCTGGCGAAGGGGTACACATTGTAACGGTTAATGATTATCTATCGAGAAGAGATGCTGTCTGGATGGGGCAGATCTATAGCTTCCTTGGCTTGACCGTGGGATGTATCGGGCACGAACAATCCTTTCTTTACGATCCAAACTACAAACAGGCCCAGGCCACAGAAGATAAGGCCAGAGATATTTTAGGTAGCTTTAAGGTATTCGAAGATTTTCTAAGGCCAGTTACTAGAAAAGAGGCCTATGCTGCTGACATAACCTACGGAACCAATAACGAATATGGATTCGACTATTTAAAAGACAATATGGTATATGGCCTAGAACAAGAATCGCAGCGCGGCCACAATTACGCCATTGTTGATGAAATTGATTCCATCTTAATCGATGAAGCAAGAACCCCCTTGATCATTTCTTCTCCCGGAGGAGAATCTACGGATAAGTATTATACTTTTGCAAAGCTAGCAACCAAACTTGAAGAAACAAGGGACTATGAGGTTGACGAAAAGTTAAAAGCAGCTACTTTTACCGAAGCTGGTCAGAATGTAGTAATAAAGGAATTGGGCTTTGACCCATGGATAGATAATGATATATCAACCACCCATCAATTAGAGTCGGCCTTGAAAGCAAAAACAATATTCCAGAAAGACAAGGACTATGTTGTAAAAAACAACGAGATTATTATTGTTGATGAATTCACCGGCAGATTGATGCCTGGTCGAAGATGGTCAGCTGGGTTACATCAAGCGATAGAAGCCAAGGAAGGGGTGAAGGTACAGGAAGAATCCAAAACTTGGGCAACAATTACTTTCCAGAACTATTTTAGAATGTACAAAAAGCTTTCTGGAATGACGGGTACCGCCCAAACCTCGGCCGAAGAATTTGATAAGGTATACAAATTAGATGTTGAGTCTATCCCAACGAATAAGTTAATGATAAGAAAAGATTTGCCCGATAGGATATATAAGTCGATTGAGGGAAAGTTTAGGGCGGTGGTGCGGGAAATAAAAGAGAGGAACAAAAATGGTCAGCCAGTTTTGGTTGGCACAGTCTCGATCGAGAAGAACGAACTCCTTGGAAAGTTTTTGGAGAGAGAGGGCGTTGATTATAAAATACTTAATGCTAAGAATCATGAAAAGGAAGCTGAAATTATTGCTCAAGCTGGTAAGTTTGGAGCGGTAACTATTGCTACTAATATGGCTGGTCGTGGAGTGGATATTATCTTAGGAGGAATCCCAGTAGATATAGAGGAACAGAAGAAGGTTATTACAGCTGGTGGTCTGCATGTTATTGGAACAGAGAGGCACGAGGCCAGAAGAATCGATAACCAGCTTAGAGGTAGAGCTGGTAGACAGGGAGATCCAGGGTCTTCTCAGTTTTTCGTTTCTTTAGAAGATGACTTAATGAGAGTTTTTGGTGGAGATAAGATAAAGGGGGTAATGCAGATGTTTAACATGCCCGAAGATGAGGCCATTGAGTCCGGGATGATTTCAAAGGCAATCGAGGGAGCCCAAGAAAAAGTGGAAGGATTCAATTTCGATGCAAGAAAACACGTTCTAGATTATGACGAGGTAATGAATAAACACAGAGAAGTGTTTTACAAAAGAAGGAAAGAGGTATTAGAGAGATCAGCTGCTAATACTTTAAAAGAATATATCGTAGAAGTTATTGGGAAGGCTGGGTTTACTCAAGAAGATTATGATAAAAAAGAAAAAGAAGTTGGAGCGGACAATATGAATCAACTAGCGAAGTTTGTTTGCCTTAAGGTTTTAGATACTTACTGGATTGAGCACCTAGAAGACATGGACTATCTAAGAGATTCTGTAAAATTGAGAGCCTACGGCCAGCAAGATCCTTTAATAGAATATAAAAAGGAAGGAAGAATGATGTTTCAAAGATTGTTAGAAGAAACAGAAAATGCAATTGCAAATAACATATTAAAAGCTGAGCTGAAGCCACAATCACAAAGGCCGGCTCAAGTAGTTGCTCCAGTAGCAAATAAGGATGAGCCGGGACGGAATGATCCGTGTCCCTGTGGGAAAAAGAATCCCGTGACAGGAGAGCCGATGAAGTATAAAAAATGTTGTGGGAAATAATATGGCAATAATTAAGAAGAAAACTTGGCCAGAATATTTTAATGCGATTTCCTCTGGGAAGAAAAACTTTGAATTAAGGGTAGCAGATTTTGAGATTAACGAGGGAGATACTTTAATACTTGAAGAATGGGATCCAAAAACAAAACAATACACAGGGAGAAGTATAGAGAAAAAGGTTGGGTATATTTTAAAGTTTAAATTGAATGATTTTGGTCAAGAGGATGTAATTAAGGAGAAGGGGGTGCAGGTTATTTCGCTGGAATAGTTCCTAGAGTGTTGCGAAAAATCAAAAGTTGACATAACCATCCGAAGATGTACAATAAAAATATGGTAAGACAATTTACTGCATTATATAAAAAAATAGGAAAGCAATACATTGGCTGGATAGAGGAGATCCCTGGTGCGAATTCACAGGGTAGAACCATTAAAGAGGTAAAAGAAAACCTTAAAGAGGCGATATTGTTAGTTTTGGAGGCCAATAAAATAGTAAACGAAGAGATAAAGGGGAAGGTGATAAGAGAGCCATTGTCAATTTGTCTTGAATGAAAAGGAAAGATTTAATAAAGTATCTTGTCCAAAATGGGTGTGTATTGATACGGGAGGGCGCAAAACATAGCGTCTTTTTTAATTCTCAAACTAAAAATGTATCAACAGTTCCCCGGCATAACGAGATAAATAATTTTCTGGCAAAAAAGATATGTCGCGATCTAGGATTAGATGTAAAAAGTGAATGACAATAAAATATAACAAACTAATCAGGGATAGGATCCCAGAGATCATTAAGCAGAAAGGAGGAAGCCCCGTTACCCATATTGCGGGAGATGAAGAATATTGGAGTAAATTGAAAGAGAAACTCCAAGAAGAGGTTAATGAATTCAGTCAAAATTCTGTGGCAGAAGAGTTGGCAGACATTCTCGAGGTGGTAGATGCCATCTGTGACTATTTAAAGATAGATAAAATAGAGTTAGATAATACGAAAAAGAAAAAGGCGGCAGAAAGAGGAGGGTTCAAAGATAAAATAATTCTTGAAGAATCGTAATTCCATGGAGATAAATCCTGGCGATATTTATCAGCATTTTAAGGGAGAGAGATACAAGGTTATTGGTTTGGCGAAACATTCTGAAACCCAAGAGGAACTAGTCGCTTACCAGCACCTAGATGGCGATGGACAGATGTGGGTTCGCCCAATTGGAATGTTCTCAGAGGAGGTCGAAGTTGATGGTAGAAAGATCCCAAGGTTTAAATATATAAAAGAATAGATTAATGAAGTTCGCAATCATTTCAGATACTCACGACAACCTAGCCAACGTTAAAAACGTTATTAATTGGTTGAACAAAGAAGAGATAACTCTGCTTTTGCATTGCGGAGATATTAACTCTAAAGAAACAATAAAGATGATTGGAGACACTTTTAAGGGAGAGGCCAAATTCGCTAGAGGCAATGCCGATGTTAGTATCGAGGGATTAAATGAGTTTGAAGAAGTGGAGATTGATGGAAAGAGAATAGCTTTTACTCATTTCCCAACGGAAGCCAACGAATTATGTAATACTAAAAAATATGATTTGGTTTTCCACGGTCACACCCATAAGCCTTGGGAGAGTATGGTGGGGGAGTGTAAATTAGTGAATCCAGGAGAGGCAGCCGGGATTTATAACAAAGCTACATTCGCAACCTACGATACGAAAACCGATAAACTAGAGCTCAAGATTATCGAGAGATTAAATATCTAGAAAAGGCTTGATAAATTTTAATATATAGGTATAATAAGAGCATTATTTATGAAACAAAAATACTCAATATTAATAGCAGTCTTGGTCGTTGCCTTTTTTGCCGCGAATTTTGTTTATCCAGATTACCTAAATAAAGGTATTGATATTTTTAATAGTAAACTCTCTCAAAGCATTCCTCATTTCTGGGTTAAACCTTTCAGGCTAGGGTTAGATCTCCAGGGCGGGGTAAGTTTAGTTTACGAGGCTGATTTGGCGAGTATTGGCGATAGAAGCAAATCCGAAGCAATGGCAGGATTGCGTGATGTTATAGAAAGAAGGGTGAATCTTTTTGGAGTAACAGAACCGGTTGTACAGGTACAAGGAGAAAATAGATTAGTTGTTGAATTGGCCGGTGTGACCAATGTTGACGATGCCATTAAGATGATAGGTGAAACTCCCTATCTCGAATTTTTAGAGCAAAGACCCGAAGCAGATACTCAAAAGATATTAGATAAGATAAAAGAATTAGATGGGAAAGATACCGAAGCCATTCAGAAGGTAAAGGATTGGCAGTTAGCCCTTGAAAACCCGTATTTTGTTGCAACTGAATTAACTGGTAAATATTTAAAAGCTTCCAGGGTTATCTTTGATCAGACAAGCTATAAGGCGACTGTGCAACTACAGTTTAATGATGAAGGGTCAAAGTTGTTTGAAGATATTACAGCCAGGAATATAAAGAAACCTTTAGCGATATTTTTAGATGGGAAATCAATCGTTGATACAAATGGTGATGGAATAATCGATAACCAAGATCTATATGCTCCAATTGTAGAAGATAAGATTACGGGTGGGAAGGCCGTTATCTCCGGAGGAGATATGAGTACTGAAAAGGCTAATCAAATAGTAAGACGTCTAAATTCCGGAGCTCTTCCAGTTAAAATTGGCGCTCCAATTTCTCAACAGACAGTCGGCCCAACCCTAGGAGCCGTCTCGTTGGAAAAGTCGCTCATGGCAGGTTTGTACGGATTTTTAGCAGTAGTCTTATTTATGATTTTGATTTATCGTTGGCCCGGAGTTTTAGCCTCCGTTGCTTTAACGATATATATAGCGATTGCATTAGCTTTATTTAAACTTATCCCAGTAACCCTAACGCTGGCTGGCATTGGTGGTTTTGTATTGTCTATCGGTATGGCGGTTGATGCTAATATTTTGATTTTTGCCAGGATGAGAGAAGAAATTAAAAATGGCCAGCCGTTGTCTGCAGCAATTGAAGAAGGATTTAAGAGAGCATGGCCATCAATTAGGGACAGTAATCTGAATTCCTTAATTGTTTGTGCAATCTTATTCACTTTCGCAACTAGCTTTATCAAGGGTTTTGCTTTAACCCTAAGTATCGGTATTTTAGTAAGTTTATTCTCGGCAATATTCATCACCAGAATTTTGTTAATGGTTTTTGTCGGCAAGAGAATGGAAAAACTTAAATGGCTTCTTTAATATTATGAATATAAATTTTACAAAATATTCAGCAGTTTACTACATTTTCTCAATACTTTTAGTGGTAGCAACAATTGTCGCCTTGTTTAATTTTGGATTGAAATTTGGTATTGAGTTCACCGGCGGAAGTATCGCCGAATTATCATTCCAGGGAGATAGACCATCAAACGATGCCGTATCAGCCGCCCTAGCAACCTTTAACTTGGGGGAGGTAACAATTCAACCAGTTGGGGCCAAAGATATGGTTTTGAGATTTAAGGGCGTAGATGAGCCCACTCACCAACAGATAATTACCAAGATAAATGAGATATCGAAGGTTGAAGAGAAAAGATTTGAATTCATCGGGCCTTCTATCGGCAATGAGCTAAAACAAAAAACAGAGTTAGCTATAGTTTTGGCTTTATTGGCAATAACTATATATATCGCCCTGGCCTTCAGAAAGGTATCTAGACCAGTTTCTTCTTGGAAATATGGTATTACTTCTTTGATCGCTCTTTTCCACGACGTTTTGGTGCCAATTGGAGTGTTCTCTGTCTTGGGCCATTATTATAACGTTGAAATTACAGTTCCAATTATTGCTGCGTTGCTTACTGTTTTGGGTTTTTCCGTCCACGATACAATCGTCATTTTTGATAGAATCAGAGAGAACATATTAAGGAAAGGAATGAAATCCTTCGGAGAAACAGTCAATTGGAGTTTAAGCCAGACACTAGGCAGATCAGTTGGAACCGTGTTTACCACCTTATTAGTCCTATTCTCACTCTTCTTTTTCGGGGGAGAAACTTTAAAATATTTTGCCTTAGCCTTGATAATCGGTATCACTTCAGGGGCCTACTCTTCTATTTTTATTGCTAGTCCTTTGTTGGTAACCTGGTTAAAATGGAAAGAAAAGAGGGCATTAAGCGGGAAATAGAGGGCTTGGGTTTAGGGCTTGACAAGGGGATTTAAATATGGTTAAATAGAACAATATTCAATATATATAGTTTTATGGAAAAAGTTAATTATTCAGCGATATATGCAAGCCTTGTAAAAGGCCTTTCGGATAAAACAAAAGAAGTTTTTGCCCGCAGATTTGGCATTGGTGGAAAGGAACAAGAAACACTAGAATCCATTGGTCAAACCATGGGAGTAACAAGGGAAAGAGTGCGTCAGATACAGGACGCTGGTTTTGTTAACATCAAAAATGGAAAGAAAGAGGCCCTAGAAAAGATATTTAAAGAACTTTCCAGCTATTTAAAAAGCAAAGGAGGCTTCCGCAGAGAAGATTTAGCTTTAGAAGATTTGGGCGGAAAAAATGAAAAACCTTACATCCTATTCCTCCTAACCCTAGGAGAGCAGTTTTCAAGAGTTTGTGAAAAAAGAGATTTGTATTCTTTTTGGTCTACCGTAGATAGCGGTGAGAAAGCAACTAATGCATTTTTGGCTAATTTGGTCGCGGATTTAAAAAAACAAGGCAAACCAATGGCCAAAAAAGAATTTGTTGCCCAATTCGCCAGCAAGTACAATTTAACTCCAATAGTCCTTAACTCTTATCTTGAGGCTTCTAAGAATATCAAAGAAAACACAGAAGGACAAATTGGTTTAGTTGATTGGCCAGAAATTAACCCAAAGGGGGTTAGAGACAAATCCTTTTTAGTTTTCCAGAAAGAAAACAAACCACTACATTTTACAAAAGTGGCTTCTTTGATCGATAGCTTTAACTACAACCTTCCGAACAAAAAAACCTTACCTCAAACAGTACACAACGAATTGATTAAAGATGATAGATTCGTCCTAGTCGGTCGTGGTATTTATGCTTTAAAGCAATGGGGGTATAACCCAGGAACTGTTAAAGATGTAATCGTTAAAACGATAAAGGAGAGCGCTGATTCTTTAACCAAGGAAGTCTTGGTGCAAAAAGTTCTTGACCAAAGAATGGTTGCGAAGAATACTATCCTAATGAATCTTAACGACAAAAAGTTATTTAGCAGAGACGAAAAGGGAAAATACATTTTAAGGAAAACTCAAACAGCCTAAAAAGTTTTACATGATCTATTTCCTTCTGGGAATTCAGATTCTATTAATAGCGACCGCATTATTCTATATCATCTTTTTCGGTTTTGTCTTTTATTGGCACGAAGCAAAATCAACGTTTTTGGTTGTGCCCCTAATATATACTTTTAAGTTTTTTTTAGTAGGATTTTTTGTAGTTGTTTTGGCCTCTTTGCTGTTGGAGTATATCCCGCAGCTTTTTTAGTTTTTTTACAAGTCTCTCGCTGGGTTTCATTTTTTACGGTATAATAATATAATCCTATGAGATGATGCAGCATCTCGCGGGATAAAGATATGAATGCTAAGTCTTTCTTTTGGTGGCTGGACGTTCCCAGAAAAATAATTTGGACCCCATTCTGGTGGTTGATTTTATCGATTGCCGTTTTTTTTATTCCCGTAATTAATGTCTGGTGGTGGCTAATAATCCCCATCCTTTTGGTATTCCCACTAGAGACCTACTATTTATGGTGGATCAGGTGGGACTTTTGGTATCAAAAGAAAAAATGGGTAATTCTTGAACTTGTTCCCCCAAAGGAAAGTCTGGCTCCTTTTAAGGCCATGGAAGATGTGTTCTCTGCTGTTTGGACAATCATTGATACCGCCAACTGGAGAGAAAGGTGGTGTGAGGGAGAGTTTGAAACATGCCCAGAATGGCTTTCTTGGGAAGTAGCCAGCGTCGAGGGATCTATCCATTTCTACATCCGCTGTATGTCCGGCCATCGCTCACTTGTCGAGTCAGCATTGTACTCTCATTATCCAGAAGTGGAGATAACACAAGTTTCAGATTACACAAAAAATGTTCCTCAAAATATTCCCAATAAGGAGTGGAACATATATGGTACGGAATTTATCTTGGGCAAGGAAGACGCTTATCCTATTAAAACTTTCTCAAAGTTTTTTGAAATAGGCGGTGAAAAAATTTCTCAAGAAGAAAAAAGAATCGACCCAATCGTTTCTTTGTTGGAGGGCATGGCAAGATTGGGGCCCGGAGAACAACTTTGGTTTCAGATGGTTACTATCCCCATTTCAGATCATGATTTCCCGTGGAGAGAAGAGGGGAAGAAATTAATTAGCCAGATTGCAAAAAGACCGGAGGATAAAAAGGAAACATTAATCGATTTATTGTTCCAGATGTTTAAAGAGCTTTTTGCTGGATTTACTGGTTCGGCTGGCTCTGATGAGAAAGGAGCAGCAAAATCTTTATCGGAAACAAAAACAGAGAGCAATGAAAGGGAAATGTTGTTGACCCCCGGAGAAAGAGGGGTTCTTATGGCCGTAGAAGAAAAAATGGAAAAGTCTGCCTGGAAGACAACCATAAGGGGAGTGTATATAGCCAAGAGAGAAAAGTGGGATTCGGGCCACAGAAAAACCATTGAGTCCTATTTGCCGCATTTCCATACGCAGAATATGAATCACTTTAAGTTTAATGCCGACACGAGGACAAAGGTGCACTTCTTTATGAGAAAGAAAAGGCTTCTTGTCAGGCAAAGGAAAATGCTCGAGCACTATATCAATAGATTCCCCCCGTTTTTTCCAAGGTGGGATTTGCCAGGAAGCTCCATATTAAACAGTGAGGAGTTGGCAACAATGTATCATTTCCCAACGAGGATCACAGCTTTAATAGCCTCTACGGTTGTTCGTGTCGAGGCCAAGAAGGGTGGACCACCGCCTAATTTACCAATGGAGTAATGTTTACTATTAAATTAAGCTAAATGGCAGAGATAACATTTTTAGGGAAAACAACCTTTCGCAACCAGGAGAAGAAATTTGGTATAAAGCCCGACGATAGACGTCGGCACGTTTACGTTATTGGGAAAACTGGTATGGGCAAAACCGTCCTAATGGAAAATATGGCCAGGCAGGATATCCAAAAAGGAAGAGGTATTGCATTC
This sequence comes from uncultured Candidatus Saccharibacteria bacterium, assembly GCA_964424305.1. GTDB lineage: Bacteria > Patescibacteriota > Minisyncoccia > Minisyncoccales > Staskawiczbacteraceae > JAHJTG01. The sequence goes on along the minus strand of CAYRHW010000003.1, from coordinate 37,665 downwards.
GTCGACCCCCACGGAGAAGCTGCCGAGGGCTTGTTGGACTTCGTTCCTTCTAGCAGAATAAATGATGTTGTGTATTTCAACCCAGCGGATCTTGATTTCCCAATCGCCTTTAACGTTATGGAAAAGGTGGATTTCAGATTCAGGCATTTAGTGGCTAGTGGGTTGATGGCTGTTTTCAAAAAAGTTTGGCCTGATGTTTGGTCCGCCCGTATGGAATATATTTTGAATAACTCTATCTTGGCGCTTTTGGAATATCCAGAGTCAACTTTGCTTGGGGTTAACAGAATGTTGGCTGACCCAGAGTATAGGGGAAAGGTGGTGGAAAAGATCACTGACCCAGTTGTTAAATCTTTCTGGGTGAATGAATATGCCAGGTATACTCAGAAATACGAGGTTGAAGCAACAGCCGCTATTCAGAATAAAGTAGGGCAGTTCGTTTCCAATCCTTTGATCAGAAATAGTATCGGGCAGGTAAAGTCCACTCTCGATATTAGGAAAATAATGGATGAGGGCAAGATATTAATAATCAACCTATCGAAAGGTAGGATCGGAGAGGATAATTCCAGATTATTGGGAGCTTTGTTAATTACAAAAATGCAATTAGCCGCCATGTCCCGGGTTGATATCCCCGAAGAAGATAGAAAAGATTTCTATCTTTACGTCGATGAGTTCCAGAACTTTGCAACTATATCCTTTGCCTCCATATTGTCCGAGGCAAGAAAATATCGTTTGAACCTGACGCTGGGACATCAATATATCACTCAAATGGAAGAGGAAGTGAGGGACGCAGTATTTGGTAATGTGGGGACAATGGTGGTTTTTAGAATTGGTGCAGAGGATGCTGATTTTCTAGAAAGAGAATTTGAGCCAGAGTTTATGGCCACGGATTTGGTTGGCCTTACAAAATACAATATATATTTAAAATTAATGATCGATGGAGTTGCTGGCCGGCCGTTTTCAGCAGAAACCCTTCCTCCCATTAAAGCAGAAGAGACTTCAAACAGAGAAAAGATCATTAATGCAAGTAGAGAGAGATACGGAGTAAGGAAAGAAATAGTAGAGGAAAAGATAAAACGTTGGACTGGCTTTGAAGACAATGCAGAGCATACATTATCTGCAACTTCGCAGGGGAATACACCGAGGCCAGTAATGCAGGGAGGCTTCGGGGGGCAGGAACAATCGCATCTTTTCGATGCCGTTTGTTCCATGTGTAATAAGAAGACTAAAGTAATTTTTGAGCCAGAGAAGGGTAGGCCAATATATTGTAAAAATTGTTTGAAGAAAGTGAAGCCTCGAAGTGAAGTAGTGGCCCCTGTTGCTAGTGGGAAACCGCAGGATGGAGTTACTACTGCCGAAAAGATCACGTCTGAAGTTCGTCCGGAAGCCCATGTAGAAAAGCAGGAGGTGAGGCAAGATATAAAACCCCCGGCAGTGTCTTTGAGAGAAGCGATGCATCAGGAGGTGGTTTCTTTCTCTCCCCACAGAGATAGTCATGATAAAGATAAGGTGAAGAGGAAAGAGGTTGATGTCTCGGAGCTGCGAAAGGCCATAAAAGAATCATTGGCCGAAGAAAATGATAAACCAGAGCCTGCTAAGAAAAATATAAATAATAACCCTAACCCCGTCGTAGAGAAGGAGCCAGTTCCAATCCCAGAGAAAGTCTCCAATGATGGCTCAAAAAGGGGTGTAATTAATCCGGGGGAAGTGGTAAAATTCTAAGATGATTAAAACGCTTAAGGATTTTAAGTTTTTAAACAAAAGGGTTTTAGTAAGGTGCGATTTCAATGTTCCCCTAGACGAGCAAGGGAACATTTTGGATGATTTCAGAATACGTCAGACAATCCCCACCATTGAGTATCTACTTAAGATGGGAGCAAAAGTAATTTTGATTAGTCACCTGGGAGAGCCAGAGGGAAAAGTTGTTCCGACCCTGACAATGGACAAAGTCCAAGAAAAGCTTGCTGGCTATCTAAGTGTTCCAGTAACTAAGGCTCCAGATTGTATTGGTTTCGATATAGAGAAATATTGTTATGGATTAACTTCAAAAGAAGTTTTTCTTTTAGAAAATTTGCGATTTCACATTGGAGAAACAGAAAATGATCCAGAATTTGCTAAGGCTCTTTCAAAATTGGCAGATATATATATCAATGACGCCTTTGGTGTTTGCCATAGATCCCATGCCTCTGTCGTCAGCGTCCCCTTGTTATTAGATAGTGGCATTGGTTTATTATTAGAGAAAGAGATAAGGACGCTAGAAAAGATAATGCAAAAACCCAAGAGACCTATGTTGGCTATTATCGGTGGAGCGAAGGTGGGAACAAAGTCCAAATTAATCACCAATATTTTAAAAATTGCAGATAAGGTAATAATTTCGGGGTTAATTAAGCAAGAAATAGATAACACTGGGATGAAGTTTGATTACCAGGAGAAATTAATTGCACCCATAGATGCCATAGAGGTGGATGGGAAGCAACCCGACATAGGGCCGAAATCCATTAAACTTTTTAAAAAATCAATTAGAAGAGCAAAAACCATACTTTGGAACGGCCCGTTTGGTTTTATAGAGAAAAAGGAGTATGTAAAGGGGACATTGGAGATTGCTAAGGCGGTTGCAAAATCTTGGGGGTTTTGTGTCGTCGGCGGAGGAGAGACGGTAGAGTTTTTAAATAAGGTGGGGTTAATATCTAAATTTGATCATGTTTCAACGGGTGGAGGGGCAATGTTGAGTTTTCTTTCCGGAGAAACACTTGTTGGGTTGCAGCCATTGATAAGAAGATAAAATGACGAAAAAACCAGAAATTAAGAATCTAAAAAAAACCGCCGATAGGATTATAAGGGCAGTAAAGAAAAAGGAGAAGATCATTCTTTACGGTGATGCAGATTTAGACGGGGTATCATCAGTTATAATTCTAAAGGAAAGTATTCAAAATTTGGGGGGCAATGTCACCTCAGTTTTTTTTCCCGACAGAGAAAATGACGGCTACGGTATTACGGAAGGCGCGCTGGAAGAGTTAAAACACCTTGCACCGGCTTTGTTAATTTCCGTTGACCTAGGTATAGGAAATTTTAGAGAGATTAAGATTGCAAAGAAAATGGGTTTTGAGGTTATTGTGATTGACCATCACCAGATACTGGAGGGCAAGATTCCTGCGGCTTCGATTGTCGTTGACCCAAAACAAAAAGGAGATAATTATCCGTTTAAAGGTTTCGCAAATGTAGGGATTATTTTTAAGCTTGCAGAAGAGCTATTTAAAGATAAATTTTCAGAGAATCTTAAAAACAGTTTTTTAGAATTAACTGCAATTGCCACAATAGCAGATATGATGCCACAAACTGATGACAACAAATTATTCATCGAGAAGGGCCTAGGGTCTATACATAATACCTTTAGGCCAGGATTAAAAGCTTTTTTCGAAATAATTAATAGCGATGTGTCTAGCTATGGAAATATTCAAAGCATTATTTCTGCATTGAACTCCTGTGAGAGAATAGACAGAGTAAATGAAACATATTTAGTTTTAACTTCTTCCTCTGTAAAAGAGGCAAGGGTGATAGCTGAGAACTTAATCAGCAAGGCGCAGGGCAAGCAGTATAAGATAAAGGAGATAATTAGAGAAGTGGAAGCAAGGGTCTTGGAAAAACCAAGGGTTGGGATTATCTTTGAGGGAGACGCCTCGTGGCCGTTAATTCTTGCGGGCCCAGTTGCCTCTGCTGTTGTCCAAAGATTTGATGAGCCCGTGTTCATATATAGGAAAGGTTCAACTGAAAGTGTGGGTTCTGTTAGAGTTCCAAAAGATGTGAATTCTGTAGATGCGATGGCGCCTTGCTCTAATTTTCTAATAAGCTACGGCGGGCACCCACCTGCATCTGGTTTTAGAATAAAAAATGAAAACCTAGCAAGATTTAAAGAATGCCTTATTAAATATTTTAAGGAAAAAAATAAATGAAAAAGTTTATTATCTACACCGACGGAGGATCGCGGGGGAATCCAGGGCAGGCCGCTGTCGGTTTTGTAATATACAATGAGAGAGAGCAAGAGCTTAAAAAATATGGGGAGTACATCGGCGATAACCTAACGAACAATGAGGCAGAATATAGGGCCGTAATTATTGCTCTTAAAAAATTCAAAGCATTGTTCGGGAGTAAACTGGCCGAAAACACCGAGGTAGAAGTGAGGTCAGATTCAGAGCTAATGGTGATGCAATTAAATGGAGAGTATAAGATAATGGACGAGAAGATACAAAGATTCTTTATCGAAATATGGAATTTAAAATTAGATTTTAAACACGTTAAATTTAAAAAAATTCCTAGGGAGAAAAATACTGTTGCCGATAGGATGGTTAACGAAACTTTGGATGGTAATAGGAAAAATCAGACGCTACTTTAACGTGTTATTTCCTCGGAGTGTTAGTGTACTATTAATATTTAAAGAGTTATTATCACTGTATGAACAAATTTATATTATTACTCATCGTTGTCGCTATAGTCGTTTTTGGTTTTGCATATTTTTTGAATGGGAAGACGCCTTTGCAAAATTTGGGTGGCGGGAATGTTCTCGATCTTAGCAACAAAGGATTGACGCAGGTGCCAATGGATATTTTCAGCCGAGTGAATCTTGTCGAGCTTAATTTGTCTGGCAATAATTTCACTGGGGCCTTACCGGCCGAAGTAAGGAAGCTTCAAAATTTACAAGTTCTCAACCTCAGCGGAAGTAACTTCACTGGTGTTCCAGCAGAAATAGGGCAGTTGCGGAAATTGAGAATTTTAGATCTATCGAATAATAAAATTACTGGTCTTCCAAATGAGTTAGGAAATTTGACCCAACTAGAAACCTTTAATATCTCAGGGAACAACTATTCGCAGCAAGATCTAGATAAGATTCAGTCTACGCTACCCAACACGACGATTATCAAATAGTAAATAAAAAGCCGCTTAGTGCGGCCTTTTGTTTGCACAGAGGTTGATTTTGTTTCAAAAATATTTACTTTTTATTTTTTTTCTGTGATATAATAAAAAATACTAAATAAAAATATATGTCCAAGAAGGAGGCGTTAGAAAGTTTAAAAAATACCTATTGTCGTCTTAAGCCATCTAAAGTAAGCGGAGTGGGGGTTTTTGCAATAAGAGAAATACCCAAAGGAAAGAATCCTTTTTGGAAGGATGAAAAAAATTGGTACAGATTTAACGTTTCCGACTTTAAAGGGTTCGATAAGGAGTTAATGAAAATGATTGATGACTTTTTTGTGATTGAGGAAGATGGCGGACTTTGGGTCCCGAAGAGCGGGTTGAACGGAATGAGTATTGCTTTTTTCGTCAATCATTCTAAAAAGCCGAATATAAAAACAGTTGACGGTGGCGATAGTTTTTTAACTTTAAGGAAGGTAAAGAAAGGAGAAGAATTGGTAGTTTCCTATGGAACCTACGATTGGAAGTATAAATAATATGGTTAATGGTTTCGACAATAATAGCGAAAGTAAATTAAACGGAGATTTTGTCCCTAAAAAGTTTTTATTCGTTTCCTTCGAAAGCTTAAGCGGTGATTTGGCCTGGGAAATTAAGAAAGAGGGGCACGAAGTAAAAGCTTTCATCCAAAGTAGTAATGACAACGATGTCTATGATGGATTTCTTGATAAGGTTGATGATTGGGAGAAATACAAAGATTGGGCAGATGTAATTGTTTTTGATGATGTTGATTTCGGAGTAATCGCAGATTCTCTAAGAGCTTCAGGCAAGCTTGTAGTGGGTGGTAGCGCATATACTGATAAATTAGAAAGCGATCGAGAGTTTGGACAGAATGAAATGAAACGGGTGGGAATGCTTGTCCTGCCCCATTGGGATTTCTCTGATTTTGATTCCGCCATTGAATTTATTAGAACAAACCCAGGAAGATATGTCTTCAAGCCATCTGGGAATGTATCTTCAGCCCAAAAAGGGATACTGTTTTTAGGGCAAGAAGACGATGGCAAAGATTTACTGGAAATTTTAGAGCAGAATAAAAAAACTTGGGCGAAGAAGATAAAAAGATTCCAACTACAGAAAATGGCTGTTGGCGTCGAAGTTGCCGTTGGGGCATTTTTCAATGGAGAAGATTTCGTCTATCCGGTAAACATTAATTTTGAGCATAAGAAACTATTCCCCGGAGATATTGGTCCATACACGGGCGAAATGGGCACGTTAGTTTTTCACTCTCCTTCTAACGAAATATTTAGGAATACATTATTTAAAATGAAGGAGGATTTAGCTAGGTCGGGCTATGTCGGGTACATTGATATTAATTGTATCGCAAATGCAAGAGGAATTTATCCTTTGGAATTCACTTCAAGATTTGGCTATCCAATAATAAGCATTCAAATAGAGGGGGTAACGTCTTCTTGGGGAGAATTTCTGTATAGGATAGCTAAAAAAGAGAAGGTTGAGTTAAAAACTAAAAAAGGCTTTCAAATCGGTGTTATTGTAGCTGTGCCACCATTTCCCTTTGTAGATAAAAACGAATCATATATTTATAAAGATCTTTCGATAATTTTCAAAAAAAATAATATAGACGGAGTCCATTTGGGAGATACGAAGATAACCAACGGGATTTGGGGAGTTGCCGGAGAGTCAGGGTATGTCTTGGTGGTAACGGGGTCGGGGATTACCGTCGATGATGCAAGAAAACAGGTTTATGCAAGGTTGGATAATATAATGCTTCAGAATATGTTTTACCGGACGGATATAGGGCTCAGGTGGCATGAAGATTCTGATAAGCTACAAACCTGGGGATACCTTTATTAAGGAATTAGAAAATATAATCAAAAAGCCGCGTTTAGCGCGGTTTTTTGATGTCCTAGCAAGCCGATAAGCCGAATTCTGTCTGGGACGATCATCTGTCTGGGCTAGCAATTACTTGCTGGCTCTGGCGAACTACTTTTAACAGATATTCAAGATGTATTTAACCTGAATTTCTGCTTTGCTCTTGCGCCCTGTAAGGATTTAGCCGTTTCATTCCTACATTACTGTAGAAGTATTCCATTGCTGGAATGCCAGATCTTTCGATCATAGCCGTTTCTGTTCGCACCTCGCACATTGCTGTGGACGGCCGTTAGCCGCTACAATTTTATCCCGCGGAAAGCGGAGATGGTGTTCGGACTTTCCTCTCTTTAAAAAAGAGCGATCGTCTAGCTTACTAGGACATATATATTGTACAAATATTCCAAAATATTGTCAATATCTATAAATATTTGAAAAAATCCTAAAAAAAGCTAAAATAGACTATAGTTTATTTATCCATTGGTCTCTTCACAAAACTACGAATATTTTTATACATGAAGTTTAATTTTTTCGAAAAAGTACTATTATTTTCTTTTTTGTTTATAGGTACGTCTTTCGTATGTATCTATTCAACTTTTAGCACCCAAGGGGATGCTTTTTTCTTCGAACAGCCAGCGAGTTTAATCTCGGTAGTTAACCCCCAGGAAGACATTAAGGTAGACCCCTTGGTTCCGGTTTTTAATCCATCGGGATTAGACTGGCAGGCTCTAACACTTCAGGCTCCTTGGGCAAAAAGGGATTCGCAAGCAGTGATTGTTTTTAAAGATAAGCTGTGGTTATTCGGTGGAGTTGGCGGAACAGCGCCGGTATATAGCCCAAACTATAATGATGTTTGGAATTCAGAAGATGGGGTCAATTGGACGCTTGTCACCAGTAGCGCCCCGTGGGCTGGAAGGCGATCCCATAATGTGTTGGTTTTTCAAGATAAAATATGGCTTTTTGGCGGCGCCGGGAAAAATGAGAAATACTTTAATGATGTGTGGATGTCGGAGGATGGGATAAGCTGGCAGAAAATTACTGACAATGCCGCATGGACACCAAGAAAGGGTTTTGCCGCAACGGTTTTTAAGGACAAAATGTGGGTAATGGGGGGGATAGATGGGAAGGATGTCAAAAATGATGTTTGGTATTCAGAAAATGGTAAAGATTGGTTTTTAGCTATAAAAAAGGCGGCTTGGTCGCCAAGGTTAGGGTTAATAACAGAAGTTTATGATAATAAGATCTGGATGGCGGGAGGAAATTTTCCTGATAAAATGGGACAAAAGGACGTCTGGAATTCAGAAGATGGGATCGTATGGAATAAAGTTACAGATGCTCCATGGAAGGGGCGCCATTGTTACTGTCTCATTTCATATAACGGGTATTTATGGGTAATTGGTGGTTGGTCGGGTTATGCGGTTGGGTTTAATGATGTTTGGTTCTCAAAAGATGGAATTTCTTGGCAAAAAACAGAGAAGGCGTCTTTATGGAAGGGGAGAGAAGATCTTTCTTGTGTTGAATTCCAAAAGAAAATATTCATGATGGCTGGGATGAAAAGTAATGGGCAGAGGACCAACGATGTCTGGATGTCAATTTAATAAAATATATGGAAGCCAACGCCAACAAACAATTAATAATTAAGGCCGATGGGAAGAATTGGAATCGTTATCCAATAAAAACCCATTTTATTGGAGTAGATGATAACTTTGTGGATGTAATAGAAAGGTATGTTTTACCAATGTCCCAAAGAGGGGACATTGTTGCCCTGGGGCAAAAGATAGTTTCTATTATCCAGAAAAGGATCGTTTACAGAAAAGATATTAAGGTTGGTTTTTGGGCCAAGCTCTTATCTAAGTTTGCTAAAAAAACACCCTATGGATTTTCTGTTGGGAATCCTTTAAAAATGCAGTTAGCCATTAACTTGGCAGGTTTGCCGAGAATATTGTTTGCCGGATTTTGCAGCGTGTTCGCAAAAACATTTGGGGTGGCTGGCACCTTTTATAGGGTGGCCGGTAATCAGATAAACGAGATAGACGGGTTTTATGGGAAAGCATATCCCGTTTATGAAGATATGGGGATTTTGGGTCCGGTTGACTGCGATTCTCTATGTGATAGACTTGGAGAGAAATTCAATCTTTCATTTTTCGTCGCTGATGTGAATGATTTGGGGGGAAATGTACTGGGGTCAAGCGCAGATTTAAAAGGGAAAGAGAAGATGTTGGTCAGTATCTTAAAGGATAATCCAGCTGGTCAGTCAGATGAGCAAACACCAATAATATTAATTCGACCTGGTAATTAAATTTGTGAAAAATTTTCTAAAAGGAATATCTAACCACGAAACACGCAGCGTAAGTATAGCTGCTTTGATTTTGTCTGTGTTCTCATTCTTAAGTTTTCTACTGGGCTTGTTAAGAGATCATTTATTGGCAGGGAGGTTCGGCGCAGGGAACGAGTTGGATGTATATTATGTAGCTTTTCGTGTCCCAGATTTTATCGCCATGGTTTTAATGACTGGGGCCATCGGGGTTGCCGTCATTCCGTTATTTACTAAGAGTTTAATAAAAAGCAAGGAACAAGCTTTTCTGTATCTTTCTAATCTGCTAAACATTTCTCTGGCGGGTTTAATCGTTATCTGTTCCGTCCTATTTGTCTTCACCCCCCAACTGTTATCTTTGATTGCCCCGGGTTTCTCAGTGGAGAAGAGAGAGATAGCGATCCTTCTAACAAGGATAATGTTTTTAAGTCCAATATTATTGGGCATTAGTAACATTATTTCCGCTGTATTGAGAGTTTTTCAAAGGTTTCTAATTACCTCCCTGGCCCCCATATTCTACAATCTGGGGAGTATTGTCGGGATTGTCTTTTTTGTCCCTAAAATGGGCATTGCAGGCCTAGCCTGGGGCATTGTTTTAGGGGCCGTAATGCACCTTTTGGTCCAACTTCCCTCGCTGTTTAAGGTGGGTTTTAAGCTGAGAAAAGTGTTCAATTTTAAAGACCAGAACTTTATTCAAACAATAAAGTTAACCATACCAAGGGCAATCGGATTAGCTGCTACACAGATTAATTTAGTTGTGGTCACCATCATCGGTTCTACTCTAGTTGCTGGCAGTGTAACTGTTTTGAGTTTTGCTAATGATTTATCTCTGCCGATAATCGGTCTGGTTGCTATCCCATTCGCTACGGCTGTTTTTCCTGCGTTGTCTTTGGCTTATTCAAGGGGAGAGAAGAAGGAGATGGTGGCTAAGTTTTCTTCTGTTTTTAGACAGGTACTTTTTTTAATAATTCCAATAAGCGCCATAGCCTTTATTCTAAGGGCCCATTTGGTCAGAATTGTTTTTGGATCGGGTAAGTTTGATTGGTCAGCCACAAAACTCACTGCCGCCTGTTTCGGAATATTTATGATAGGGTTGTTCGCCCAAGGATTGAATTATCTAATTGTTAAAGCCTTTTACTCAATCCACAATACGCGGATTCCCGCCCTTGTTAGCATTTTGAGCGTCGGGACCACGGCTCTGTTCGCCTATGTGTTTGTCGGGCTTTTAAGTTTTTCTAATGTGTTTTCAGTTTTCGTTGCTTCTGCTCTGAAAATAGATGGGATGCAGAACTTACCCGTTGTTGGTTTGCCATTGGCGCTATCTTTGGATGTCATGTTGCAGATGATTTTGTTGCTTATTCTATTAAAGAGAAAAATTGGAGACTTCCATTCAGATGAAATATTATCGTCTGTTTCGAAGGTTATAGGGGCAACATTTTTGACCCTCTTTTTCACATATTTCATTCGTCAGATTTCGGGGGGATTTATGGGTGGTAAAACATTTATAACTATTTTACTACAGGCTGCTTTGGCTGGTGGATTGGGCTTTGGATTTTATCTGTTTACTGCTCACATGCTTGGGTCAGCCGAAGTAAAATCTTTAAAGTCTTTTGTTCTGGCAAGATTCGGACTATTAAACGGAAAGAAGAACTAAAATGCAAAACATTAGAAATTTTTGTATAATAAGTCACATTGACCATGGAAAATCTACCCTAGCAGATAGATTTTTAGAAATGACTGGAACCGTAAAACACGATAAAATGAAGCCTCAGTTTTTAGATAGGATGGATTTGGAGAGAGAAAAGGGAATTACCATAAAACTAAAACCAGTAAGGATGGATTATTCTGCTGATGGACAAGATTACGTCTTGAATTTAGTAGATACTCCTGGCCATGTGGATTTTTCTTACGAAGTTTCAAGGGCCCTTGCTGCCGCTGAAGGAGTAGTTTTGCTAATAGATGCGACCCAAGGAGTACAGGCTCAAACTTTAGCTAATTTAGATCTAGCCAATAAGCAGAATCTAGTTATTATTCCCGCGATAAACAAGATAGATTCACCAGACGCAAGAATAGAAGAGTGCGTTTTAGAAGTGGCTAATCTCTTAACTGTTGATCCGGATAGTATTTTAAAAGTATCGGGAAAGGTTGGAACCAATGTCGAACAATTGTTAGATGCGATAATCAAAGAGATTCCTCCGCCAGAGATAAAGGAGAATAAGCCCTTTAGGGCTTTAATATTTGATTCAGACTACGATGTCTATAAAGGAGTAATCGCTTTCATCCGCGTTGTCGATGGAGAAATTAATATGGGAGAAAAGATAAGACTAATGGCAACCAACACAGAGGCAGAAACAAAAGAGATTGGATATTTCATGCCAGGCCCAGTTGCTCAGAACAAAATTGTAGCTGGAGAGATTGGATACATTGCCACGGGTATTAAGGAGCCGGGGAAGGTAAGGGTGGGGGATACCATTATCTTAAGTTCCCAGTTTAAACTCCAGGGTGGGGCGATCAGCCCTTTACACGACTATCAAGAGCCGAAACCAATGGTTTTTGCTAGCTTCTACCCACAGGATGCAGGGGATTTCGATTTACTTAAAGATGCATTAGGAAAATTAAAGTTAAGTGATCCGTCTTTCACCTATGATCCGGAAACAAAAGAGGCTTTGGGCAGGGGATACAGGTGCGGATTTTTGGGGACCCTACATGTTGAAATAGTTTCCGAAAGATTAAGAAGAGAATTTGGGTTAGACCTAGTTATTTCGACACCTTCCGTGGTTTACAAAATAATAAATCAGAAAGGGAAGGAGGAATTGATTTATTCTGCCACTGATTGGCCAGACGTTTCATATATTAGAAGCACAGAAGAGCCAATAGTTCTTTTAGAGATTGTTTCACCTACTTTGTATTTAAGTAAAATAATGGAGGTGTTGAAGAGCCTCGATGGGAAATATGTAGATACGCAATACTTCGGTGTAGAAAGGGCGATATTGTCGTACGAGGTTCCTCTGAGAAGTATTGTTACTGATCTATACGATAAAGTGAAAAGTATCAGCCAAGGTTATGCTTCAATGAGCTATAAGGTTCTCGGGTTTAAGGTTGGGAAATTGGTGAAAATGGAAATTTGGATAGCCGGAAGAGCAGAGGAAGCTTTTTCAAAAATTGTTTCAGAAAACGAAGCCTACGGCGAAGGTAAGTTTTTAGTAGAGAAACTAAAAGAGATTTTGCCACCAGAGCAATTTTCGGTTGCTTTACAAGCAGTGGTTGGTGGTAAGGTTATGGCTCGAGAAACAATCAAGGCACGGGCAAAAGATGTCACGGGTTACTTGTACGGTGGAGATGTAACTAGAAAGAGAAAGCTACTTGAGAAGCAAAAGAAAGGCAAAAAGTTGTTAAAAGAAAAAGGGAGGGTGGAGGTTTCTCACAAAGCATTTTTAGAAATATTTAAAAGTAGACAATAAACACATGGATTTTAAAGAATACCAAAAGTTAGCGCATCGAACAGCCCAGACTGTTCAAATAGGCACAGAATATATTTATCCTGTTTTAGGCTTGGCGGGGGAGGCAGGAGAATTAACGAATAAGATAAAGAAGATTTTTAGGGATGACAAGGGCGTAGTAACTGATTTAAGAAAAGCAGAGATTATAAATGAATTGGGAGATATTCTTTGGTACGTAGCAGAGATTTCAACCCGCCTAGATTTAAGCATAGATGAAATCGCCCAAGCCAATATTCAGAAATTAGCATCACGCCTATATAGAAATACAATAAATGGAGATGGAGATATAAGATAGCACACTTGATTGCCTGCTATTTTTATGTTAGAATCTGCATAGCGCCGTGGAGGAGTAGTACCTCAACAGTCTCATAAGCTGTGGGCCCCCGTGCAATTCGGGGCGGCGCAACAAGTAAGCCGGCGTAGCTCAGTGGTAGTAGCATGCGTTTCATAAGCGCAAGGTCACAGGTCCGATCCCTGTCGCCGGCACTATGCCGATTTTTAAAACAAAAAACAAGGATTTTTTTAAAAAATGGTCGTCGGAGATGGCATATGTGTTAGGGTTCTTTACTGCCGACGGGAGTATGACTAAGAACGAAAGAGGAGCCCATTTTATAGAAATTGAGATAACAGACAAAGGTTTATTATATAAAATTAGGAGGATTATATGCTCAAACCATAAGATATCAGTTAGGGAAAGAAAGTTCCCGTGTAAAACAGCATATCGTTTACAAATTGGTAGTAAAGAAATGTTTTACGATTTAATGGGGCTAGGTTTAACGCCAGCTAAGAGTAAAATAGTTAATCTGCCAAAGATACCCAATCAATATTTGTCGCATTTTACAAGGGGATACTTTGATGGGGATGGTAGTGTCACGATTTGTAAATATATAAGAGCTGACAGAAATAATAGGAAAAGTTTTGTTATTATCTCTGGTTTTGTGTCAGGGAGTAAGAAAATTTTGGGTAATTTGCATACTAGGCTTAAAGAGTCGGCCAATATAAGCGGAGGTGCATTAAATTATAATAGTAGGGGATACAGACTAAATTTTTCAGTAAAGGATAGTTTAAAGTTGTATAGGTTTATGTATAGAAACCTAGAGGGTGGGTTGTTTCTTAATAGAAAGAAGAAAATATTTGAAAAATATTTTAAAATAAGTTAATTTATTGTTATGCGGGTGTGGAGGAGTCTGGAGTCCTCGGATCCCTGTCACGGATCAGATCACGGGTTCAAATCCCGTCACCCGCGCCATCAAGTTGTATCAATTATTATTAAAGGTCACCTTTCAATTGGGGTGGTTTTTTGGTAGAGTAAGAAATATGGATTTATCAGATAAACAGCTTATAACAAATTATTTGTCCGGGAATGATGACTCTCTCGAATTTTTAATAAAAAAGTATTTAAAACATATTTATAATTATGTCTACCGCAATATCGGAAATTCTGCCGATGCGGAAGATATAACACAGGAAACTTTTTTGAAGGTTTGGAAAAATATTAAGAAATTTGATCGAGAAAAAAACTTTAAACCATGGATTTTTCAGATTGCTAAAAATACCATAATTGATTTCTCAAGGAAGAAAAAATTAGTTTCATTCTCGCGTTTTGAGAATAGTGATGGAAAGAACCTGCTTTTAGAGGGGCTAGCCGGTTCAGCGGTTCATCCTTCAGAGAACATTGATGATAGGGGATTATTGAACAATGTAATAGATGCGTTGTCTTTAAGGGATCGTGCAATATTTTCCTATAGATATAATAGTTTTAATTTTTCTGAAATAGCTAAGTTATTGGGAGAACCAGTCAATACCATAAAAAGTAGATACCGGAGGGCAGTTTCGTCCCTTAGGAAAAAATTTAGAAGATAAAATATGAAGAGTATTCAAGAAGATGCACCCGAATGCATCTTCTTTTCGTATTAAAGAGTATATCAACATGATCAAAAGTCGTAATAACATAGAGCCACCAAATGGTTTATACGAGAAGATCATTACCCGCATTCATAAAGAAAGGCGGCTTTTAACTATTAGAAACAGGATTTTTATATTTTCTGTGGGGCTTTTGGGATCTTTAGCTGCATTTTGGCCTGCATATCGAGCAGTAAAAATAGAATTTTTGCAATCTGGTTTTTTCCAATTTGTTTCTCTGATGTTCTCCGACTTTTCCGTTGTAGCCACCCATTGGCAAAACTTTACTTTAGCTTTATTAGAGGCCTTGCCAATAATGAGCCTTATCATATTCTTTGTGGTTTTGTTTATACTATTTGAATCTGCTAAATATTTAACAAAAAACATTAGAACTGCTCTGGCAATTAATTAGTAATAATTATGGATATAAATAAATTTTTTGAATCAAGATTATTTAAGGGAATAATAATTGGGATAGTGCTCCTGGCTTCTATTCTTTTCATTCTTAAGTTGGGAATATTCATTGGGTCTCGAAGAGCTGATTTCGCCTTCAGGTGGGGCGAGAATTACCATAATAATTTTGCTGGTCCAAGACAAGGGTTTTTTAATGAATTAATGGGACCGGATTTTATTGAAGGGAACGGAGCATTTGGCCAAATAATAAAAATAGATGGCCAAACTTTAGTTGTTAAAGATGCTAAGAATATAGAAAAAGTAGTTTTAATCAAAGACGACACAACCATTGTCCGCTTTAGAGATACTCTGAAGTTAAGCGATCTCAAGGTGGATGATAACGTTGTAATAATTGGAAATCCTAATGATGCCGGACAGATAGAGGCAAAACTGATCAGATTAATGCCACCCCCACTAGAGGCATCTTTTAATCCAAACGATCGCATAATGCCCGGTGGTTTAAGGCAAAATTTAAAAATATAAATAACATGTTTAATAAAATTAGAAAATTTGTTGTTAATCATAAAATCATTGCTGGAGCAGCTGTTTTGGTCGTATTAATTGTTGGTTTCTACGGGTATAAGGCGCTAACGAATACCAGCCAAGAGACCAGATATACGGTAGGGATTGTCGAAAAAGGAACGATCGTTTCCTCGGTTACTGGTAGTGGGCAAGTTTCGGCTTCTAACGAATTAAACATCAGCCCTAAGATCTCCGGAGATTTAATATATCTTCCCATTGTGGCGGGCCAAGCCGTTTATAGGGGGCAATTGTTAGCCAAAATTAATACTTCAAACGCTCAGCAGGCAGTGACTGACGCGCAGAGGGCGCTGGACCAAGCAAGCCTTGATCTAGAAAAGATGAAGGGGATTGAAACTTCTTTGGGAACGCTAAGGGGTGTTAAAGAAAAAGCCCAAGATAGCTTAAATAGCGATTATGTTAGCGGTTATAATACAATAGCCAATGCTTTCATTAATCTTCCGACCATAATGACGGGCCTCCAAAGTATTTTGTTTGATTACACGCTAAGTAGAAGCTCTTGGAATATTGATTACTATACTACTCAAACCAATATTATATATAGAAATAATGCCTACAATAGCTATCAACTGGCTAGAACTTCCTATGAAAAAAACTTTAACGACTATAAAATAACCAATAGAACCTCGAGTACTTCGGCGATCGAGGCATTAATAGATCAAACATACGACACAGTTGAAGAGATATCTCAAACGATAAAAGATACAACAAATTTAATCCAATCTTACCAAGATGAGCTCACGGTTCGTGGTACAACGCCCGAAGCAGCATCCAATACTCACTTAACAAGTTTAAACAGCTACTTAAACACAACCAATAGTTATTTTTCTTCACTGCTTTCAATAAAAAATACCCTGGAAGCAGATAAAGAAAGCCTTATTAACACTGACTATACGATTACTGATCAGGAGGCCCTTGTAACGACAAAACAAACAGCGCTTGATGACGCAAAGACAAATCTTTCCTATTGTTTTGTCTACTCTCCATTCAATGGGATAATTTCTGCAGTTAATTCAAAAAATGGGGATTCAGTTTCAACTGGGACTGCTATAGCAAAAATTATTACGAAAGAAGCTGTCGCTGAAATATCACTAAACGAAATAGATGCGGCGAAAGTAAAGATTGGTCAGAAAACAACAATTACGTTTGACGCAATTTCAGATCTTACCCTTACTGGTAAGGTTATATATATCGACGCAGTCGGAACCGTATCACAGGGCGTAGTTTCGTATATTGTAAAAATTAATTTTGATACTCAAGATGACAGGATAAAGCCAGGAATGAGCGTTTCTGTCGCAATCATCACAGATAGCAAGCAAAACGTGTTGGTATTATCAAACAGCGCGGTGAAATCTCAAGGAGGTGCATATTACGTTGAGGTATTTGGAGAAAAGTTTTCAGATAACCAGATTGGTCAAGCAGTCGCTTCTGCCGTAGCGCCCAATAAAGTTACAGTTGAAGTTGGCATCTCTGATGATAATCAAACAGAAATTATTAGCGGGGTTAAAGAAGGAGACCAGGTGGTTGTAAAAACAACCACAGGGACAGTCAAAAAAGCTACAACTGGAACAAATGCGAATATTCTTAATATGGGAGGAGGACGCCCCAATTAAATGATTGAAGTTAAAAATATCACAAAGGTGTATAAAACTGGTGACATGGAGTTTCAAGCTTTGTCTGGGGTTAGTTTCAGAATAGAAGATGGAGAGTTCGTTGCAATAATGGGGCCCTCGGGATCTGGTAAGTCCACTTTGATGCACATTCTTGGAGCTCTAGATACGTCCACAAGCGGGACATATTTTCTTGATGGCAAGGATGTGTCGAAGCTTAATGATGACGAGCTTACCGATATTAGGAAAAATAAGATAGGGTTTGTATTCCAATCGTTTAATCTTCTCCCGCGGACAACTGTTTTAAGAAACACTATGCTGCCCCTTGTTTACGCCGGAGTTAAAGGAGAGGAACGCGAGGAAAGAGCTAGAGAAGCCTTAAAAGCAACCGGCTTGGATGCAGAATTTTTTGACCACAAGTCAAACCAGCTTTCTGGTGGGCAGATCCAGCGCGTTGCCATCGCCCGTGCCTTAGTAAATAACCCGACATTAATTTTAGCCGATGAGCCAACTGGTAATCTTGATACAAAAACAGGAGAAATTGTTTTAGAGACATTCAGAAGGCTTAATGTTGAGCAGGGACGGACAATCATATTAATCACTCATGAGCATGATGTTGCAGAACACGCCCAGAGAATTATTCAACTTAAGGATGGCCTTATGGTCAGCGATACAAAAAAATAATGAAAATAGGGGACACACTACAAGAAACATATATTGCCCTTTCTGCGAATAAGGTAAGGTCTAGCCTTACGATTCTTGGTATAGTAATCGGTATTAGTTCTGTAATTGCTATGGTATCCATCGGCCAAGGGGCACAAGGATCTGTTCAGTCGAATATAGAATCAATGGGGTCAAATCTCATTATGGTTTCCCCCGGAAGCCAGAGAAGCTTCGGCTATGGAGTTGGGGGCGGGAGGGGGGTTGCGCAAACTTTAACCCAAGAAGACTCTAATGCGATTGCTAATGAAGTAACATCCATAAAAGATATAGCTCCCGTTCTCTCTAGCAGATACCAAGTGGTGGGTAAGGGCGCAAACACCAATACATCGATAGCGGGGGTTACTCCCTCCTATAGCATAGTCAAAAATGTAGACACCGACCAAGGAGTATTTATAACTGAGCAAAATATCCAAAACTTGTCTAAGGTAGCGGTATTAGGCCCGACAACTAAAGATGATTTATTTGGTGTTGACGTTGACTCGAGTAGTGTAATGGGCCAAATAATACGGATAAACGGTATGCAATTTAAAGTTATCGGTGTTACAAAAACAAAAGGCGGAAGTGGTTTTAACAATCAGGATGATATAATATACGTTCCCTTAACTACTGCTCAAAAGTTTCTTGCTGGTAGCGCCTACCTTTCAACTATTAATGTCCAGGCGGTTGACGCGAGTTCAATGGATAGCGTTCAAGAACAGATAACAGAGTTATTATTAACTCGCCATAAAATTTCTGATCCAACTGCAGCGGATTTTACTGTCCAGAATCAGTCTGATATATTAGCTAGTGCCTCTAGTATCACAAATACTCTTACGTTATTACTTGCTGCAATAGCCGGAATTTCTTTAGTTGTTGGAGGAATCGGAATTATGAATATGATGCTTACAACGGTTACTGAGCGGACAAGAGAGATAGGATTACGAAAAGCCATTGGTGCAAAAAGGAAAGATATTAGCTTCCAATTTCTTGTTGAAGCAATGATGCTAACTTTCATCGGTGGACTAGTTGGGGTATTTTTAGGATGGATGATAGCATTCGGAATTACATATTTTGGATTAATGCAGACAAAAGTTTCTTTCTCCACAGTGCTTCTTGCGGTCGGGGTTTCTGTGGTAATCGGAGTAATCTTTGGATATTATCCAGCAAGACGGGCAGCTAGGTTAAATCCGATAGAAGCCCTAAGGTATGAATAAATAATTAATTAAATAAATATGAAAAAAATATATATTTTTGCAATCATCGGAGCAATAATTCTAGCGGGCGGGGCTTTTTATGGGGGAGTGCAGTATAACAAAAATCAAACAAAGAATGGGTTTGGTCAAAGAATGCAAGGATTCCAACAAGGTGATGTAAAAAATTTAAGAGCCGGAGGCGGGATGACTACAGGAGAAATACTATCAAAAGATGATAAATCTATCACAATTAAATTATCTACCGGTGGGTCAAAAATAATTTTCTTTTCAGATGCTACAACAATTGGAAAGTTTACCAATGGGAATTATGGTGATCTAGCTATAGGGGAGTCGGTAACAGTTAACGGAGCTACCAACACAGACGGAAGTATAACGGCTCAAACAATTCAAATACGACCAATCACAGATAAGCCTACCAACTAATTGGGTTTAAATATTGTGCTCAATTTATTAAAATCGCGAGTAATCTGTCTATTCCCTTACTGTGGTATTAACTCTTATCAAAAGCCACCTTTTAATTGAGGTGGTTTTTTGAGCCCAATAGTTGCTATAATTGTTGATAACCGTGTCCCAAATTTTTCCACGAAATATCAAAGATACTCTTTAAGGTATTGTAAATTTTTTTGCTTTCGACAATAAGGCCAAAGCCTTCTCCAAAGGACATTATGGCCACTTTATTATTTCCATATATATCCATTTCAACTTCGATGTTAGAGCTTTCTGGGTCAATTCTTGTCTGTCTTAGAGATTTCATGTCTCCGGCTTTATAGTTTTTAATTTTTTGTGTATCCGGAGCTATAACATAAGCCATAATTTTATTTTCTGCTCGTTTAGAAACGTAATATTCAGCAAATTCTTTATCAAGGTCATCGAACACTTCGTCTGTCACCCAAGCCCAAAGCGGTTGCCCTACATATTTGAGAGTGTCTAGATATATTTCTTTAATGCCTTCAATGCCATCAAAAAACCTTATCTTAGGTTTTTTATCAATGAGGTTAGAAATTGATAAAAGTTCTGGCAGAATATTTTTTAAAATACTCCTTTGCTGATCTAGCTTTAGCTCTAAATCTCTGGGATCAGAGGCAACATAATACTTCCTTTTTTTCTTAAAGATAACGGAGACTAACCCCTTTTCTTTTAGGGTATCGATTATATTATAAATGGTTGTCCTCTTAATTTTAGACTTTTTGGAAACTCTTTGGATGCTAGTTTCCCCTAATTCTAGAAGGGCAGCGTAGATTTTCGCCTCTCTTTCCGAAAGACCAATTTTTTGTAATTTATCGTAAATCATAATTTTGTCGCCAAAAATGGCGGATTATTTATACTATATCATAGCCGTAAATAGAGTCAAATTCAATACATTCACGTCTAAATCGATAAAAAACAGCCCTTTCGTTGACAAGCCCCGGCAAAAGGTTAACCTTAAGCGGAAGCCAGAGAGTCCCAGTTTAGAACAGATGAACAGTTCTTTAACACGAAGAAAGGACCCAAAATGACACGCGATAAGGATAAATTGCCACTTTTCGTGATCCAATGGCACATTACTGCTCACTGCGATCAGTCGTGTCTGCACTGTTACATGGTTAACGACCCGGTTTCATATAGACGTGAGCTTGCAGAAGAGCTTTCTCTAGACAGCTGCAAGGCAGTGATCGATTCCTTCGTTGATTTTTGTGAAACAGCAGGGGCGAATCCCAAGATCAATTTCACCGGCGGAGACCCCCTCTTGCGTTCCGATTTTTTCGAGATTCTGGAGTACGCATCGAGTCGAGGCATTAAGCTGTGTGTCATGGGAAATCCATTCCACCTTACCGCCGATAACATCGCCAAGATGAAGAGTCTCGGGGTTGTCAGCTACCAGGTGAGTCTCGACGGAATGGAGGAGATGCACAATTCCCTGAGGAAATCCGGAAGTTTTTCTGCGACAGTTGCCGCCATCAAGCTCCTCGTCGAATGTAAGATGAGAGCGGTGGTGATGTACACCCTTAGCAAGAAAAACAGTGGGGATCTCCTCGACGCGATGAGGTTGGTAGACAAATTGGGCGTGGGCGCCTTTGCTTTCGCACGGCTGTCTAGTAGCCCAGGAATCGCTGCTAAGATTTCACCAGCAGAAGCGATGTTAACCCCTCTGGGGTATAGAGATCTTTTGTTGCGAGTCCAGGACTTGGTTGCCGAGCTCAAAGCAAAGGGTTCGAAAACCACCTTTACTCTCAAGGATCATTTGTGGACGCTTCTCATGTACGAGCAGGGGAAATTCCATCCGTCGGTCAATCCCGACGGCCAGGTAGTCTCAGGATGCCATATCGGCGCAAGGGATGTAGCCATCCTGGCCGACGGCACAGTATTTGCCTGTAGACGATTTAATAGTCCAATCGGCAAGGTGCCCGATCAAAGTATCTTGGAAATCTTTACATCCGAAAGAATGGACCAGTACCGCGACATCGCCAAGTTTGAGGCATGCTCTAAGTGCCCGCTTCTGTGCTATTGTCGTGGTTGTCCAGCCGTGTCATTCGGAGCTTCGGGTGGCAATTTCTTTGCGCCTGATCCTCAGTGTTGGCGAGTATTGTCGGCACATTAACCTCTCGATAGGGTGAAAGGAGGTGATTACCATGAAAAAGACCCTCAGAATCAAGCTGGCCCTCATCAAGGCGCGTTATGCCCACTGGAACAGGCCGTTGAGACGCAATAGCGGCGTCAGTGACTGCGAAGGTTGCAGTTCTTCCAGCGGCGACGGTTGCCATGGCGATGGGTCGTGCGGCGGCGACGGCGATTAGCCGTTCCATCGTAGCCCCTAGTAGCTCACAAGCGAACGGGGCTTTTATTTTAAACCAAAACCAATAATTGTTTAATCTTTTCAACCGTTGACTCAGGGTCGGGGAATCATCGTTCTCACTCATAGGTTCGGAAATCGTCTAGCCACCCACGTTTTATCCGGAAGCCGTTTCAACAACGGCCCTTTGGTTGTATAATGGATTAATATAATTAAAGTAAGAAATATGGGAAAATCTAAAATTAGTTTTTTAAATAATAAGGAATTGCAGAACGAAGTCCTGGCGTTTTTCAAAAATTTTGAGTTTAAGCTTTTTGGAAAAAGGGGGTTGAACTTTTATAGGGGACAAGTAGACGAGTTTGAGTTTGATTTGAATTTGGGAGTAATACATTTCACGGAGATGGACGTCAAAGCTATTAGTCTTTTTCTTGAGGGTATGAATAAAAAATATGGGGTAGAGATTACATATTGTATTTATCCTGCTAAAGAGGCAAATAGGAATATGATTCTTAATGTGCGCTTGCCAGGGGCACCATTTGAGTTAGAATAAAATATGATAATTATCTTATTTAATAAGCCTTTGGTTTTCTGGGTGGGGCTCGTTGCTTTAATAAGCTTTTGTATTCAAATCTATTTAGGCATAAAGATAACGAGGGGCCATCCAGAATATTTCAAATACCATAGGCGCAACGCGATCGTCCTTTGTAGTATCGTCGGCGTACATTTAGTTTTGGGTTTTCTATTATATTTTTAATAATTAAAAAAATTATATGAATAAAACAATTTTAATTTCAATCATCGTTATCATATTAATCATTTTGGTTGGAGGGTACTATATATACAATGGGTCAACGTACAACACAAAAGCTCCGGCCGGGGAAAACTCAGTTACTAACCCAAATGATAATCCGCCCATTAACCCGGAGACAGGCGGAAAGTTTTATAAAATAGAAATAAAGAATTTTGCTTTTTCTCCATCGGCTTTAACTATAAAAAAGGGAGATACTGTGTCGTGGACGAATAAAGATTCTGTACCTCACCAAATTAAATCCGCCGTTTTCAACTCTGCGGTTTTAAGCACTGGCGAAAGTTTTCAATTTGATTTTTCTACCGTGGGTGAATACAACTATTCGTGTGCCATACACCCATCAATGTTGGGGAAAATAACAGTTACACAATAGGCTCTAGTTCGAACCTCGTTGGGCATTGTCATAAAAATCGCTCCTTAGTCGGAGTGATTTTTTTATAAAATGGTATAATTATTAATGTAAATAATGTTATATATAGATGATTAAAAATACCCGGGAACAAAGAGGTTTTACTCTGATAGAACTATTAGTTGTAATAGCTATTATCGGAATTTTATCTTCTATCATTGCGGTTTCTGTTTCGAAGGCTAGGGCGAGTGCTAGAGATTCAGTGAGGAAGATGGATGCGAATAGTATAAATAAGGCACTGCAAATGTATATCGCAGATTATGGTTCTCTCCCTGCCCCGATAGATTACGGGGGTGGGGATTACGGCGTTGGCGGGACCGTTGATCTCAGCTGCACGGGAGGGTTTATGGTTTTCCTAAAGGGGACTCCGCCTGGGTATCCAACTATTAATTCAAATAATTACGTATATATGTCCTCGGTTCCAGTCGATCCGATAAATAATCTAAACAGCAATTATTGTTATTGGTTTACAGTTGATAAAGCGGCAAAAACTTTTCAATTAATAGTAATGAATTTTGAAAATGGGGGCATGTCGTTCACAAATGGGTCGTGGTAAAAAGTTTTAGTTTTTAATATAATAATTAATTAATAAAATTATG
This sequence comes from uncultured Candidatus Saccharibacteria bacterium, assembly GCA_964424305.1. Lineage (GTDB taxonomy): Bacteria > Patescibacteriota > Minisyncoccia > Minisyncoccales > Staskawiczbacteraceae > JAHJTG01. Next base: position 14,055 of record CAYRHW010000003.1, on the reverse strand, counting down.
AATAAACAAGTGTATAAAGATGCTTTCGGTTGGGGATTCCTTCTTTGGTTAATTGGTTATGCCCTTGGTATAATCCTTTTCGCAATCGTGCCCCCATCTATGATCGGATGGGTTATTATGCCCATAGGAATTGTGATTACTCTTTGGGTATTATTTAAAAAGGTGAAGGGTGATTCTCTGTCGTATTATTTACTATTGGCAATTGTTTGGACTTTGATTGCGATAATTCTCGATTATTTTTTTCTTGTAAGGGTATTTAAGCCAGCAGATGGGTATTACAAATTAGACGTATACCTATATTACATTTTAACTTTTGTTATTCCTTTGGTTTTCGGCTGGAAGAAGTCAAATAGGAATAGATCTGGAGCGTAGATATATTATCGAAGTTTACTGGTTAGCTAATAAAAACCGCTACTCAATGAGAGCGGTTTTTAGTGGTTGACAAAACTCAAATTGAAACGTATACTGGTATCAGCCGTTTTAAATAAAAATAATTGCGAAATGACAGAAATATCTACCAAGGAAGGAGAAGAGATATGATTGAAGCTTTCTTTCTGCAGGGAATTTCTCCAGGCAAATGGGCAACATTTCGCTGGAGAATGGAGATTGTCAGCTTTTTAAGAGCTATTTGGGCTAACGACCATAAACTGGCATCCGATAAAGGTGTACCTTTTCATACTGAGATTTCTTTCGGTGATGTTGTCCTCTGGTGGGGCACCGAAGTATTCGTTGCATACATCCAGCAAGGCGAAGTAACGGCGATAGAAATTCCGCCTCAGTTCAAAGTGGCAGAGGTACTGCAACCAAGCGATAGCACCGCAGAGATTGAGGCAGCCTTGATTCGTTTTGTGTATAACAACAGGGTAAAGGCAGTGGTAATGCGATTGGGTGATGGGGAAGTGTGGCTTTGGAAAAAGAAGAAGCGTGGGGATGTTGGTGTTTGGGCCACGGGACTTCCTATCGGGAGACCAGATTCCGAAAGAGATCAATCGACCGCGTGGCTTAACGATGCCATCGCTATGGTCTTCAACCTTGACGCAAAGGGATTCAAGATCCGCCCGGATGATCAGGGGCATATTTTCACCATTGATTGTAAAGAGTCGCGGGATTTACGCATTCCGGCAAATATTTCTGCCAAAGTGATCAACGAATTATTCGTTATGGCAGGAATTGCCCTTAATTACGAATATGCCCCGGCCGCAGGGGTTATAGAAATCGGCATTAAAAATGTTGGTAGGTTCCGCATTAGCATCATCGCCAGGAAAGTAAAACTTGGCTATGAAATTGATGCAACCATCAACACCATTAACAGCTGAGACGAGAACTGTCCGCCAAAATGGTGGATTTTTTTTGTAACACGGGTTTAATTTTATTTTTACTTGTGGTTTTTCATTGTAAAAAATTGTTATTAAGATTAATATATAATTACAAAAATAATTTTTCTTTGACATCGAGAATATAACCAACAGCCAGGGCAAAGGAGGTGCTAACATGAAGCCCAAAAAAATGAAGGCCAGGATTTATAACTTCCTTTTCTGGATCGACAAAGTCGATGCAAGGGAGTTGAAGAAACGATTCACGACTATTTTGAGACAAAGTAAGTTCAGAATAAAGGGTTTCATCGGAGTCCCCTTTAAACCACAGGGTTACACTGCTGTTTGGGTTCTTGCTGAAAGCCATCTCGCTATTCACACCTTCCCCGAAGAGGGAGTAACGCGATGTGAATTATCGAGTTGCAATTACAGAAAATATCTGGAGTTCAAAAGGCTTGTAAGGGGCCTTGGAAAAAAGGGCAAGAGAAAAATTCAGGGAATTAATATTATTGAGCTGTCTCTGTGGCAGCATCTTTAAAAGACCAAAGAGTAAATCATAATATTATTTTCTAGAGACCCCAGGAGGATATCCCGGGGTTTTTCATTATTTAAGCATCTTTTAATTGAATTGGGTTTTTGGTAAAATATATTTATGGTAGAGGAATTTAAGGATGATTCAGAGCAAATATTAGAAAAAAGGGAGTGGAAAGACGCCCAAGAATATTGGAGTGCTGTTATGGATTTAGCAGAAAAGAATGAACCCCATCAAGTTGAGGACTTATTATTAAAAGAAAGGACTGATTACAGTAAAATGCCTGGTGAGGACGAACTGTATGTGTGGCTAGAAAGTCATCTCGGCCGCAAGCCATTAGTCGAGCTTAATGAGAAGCGCGTTCTAGTCCCGATTGAAAAGAAAAAAGAAGCACCCGAGAACGAAGCGCTTTGACAGCAACTAATTAAAATTGTAGATTATATTATCTTGTTATTTGTCAATTTAATATTTAAATAGTGGAATCCATCTGTGGAAGGAGAAAGATGATGCTCAAGGACGCGCTAATAATTGGTGTAACTATATTGGCCTTTTTTACAATGCTATATTATCTTGAAGAGATGGTTCGTCCGAAGAGAAAGAAATAATTTGGGTTTTATCGGCGGTCGATTGTTTGATAGTAGAATAGACCTAGGCTCTGCGAAGTCCCGCCGAGCTTTTTTGTTGCTATCAATTATTGACATTTATGTTACGTTCTGTTAGTATGTATTTTTCGCGGATCTTTAACAGACCGAAGGGAGTAGCGATGACCGAGGCAATAATGATGGAGCGTTTGCAAAAAGAAATTGCACATTTGGCAAATATCCGAAGGAATTCAAGTCTTCATAGCCTTGATCTTATTTTGTCTCATAATTTTCTGAGATTGTGGATTTTGAATTTTGACCCCGATCTTTCCGATAGCAAGACCTTGTCGATACAAGTATTTGATTTGATGTGGGAGATATTAGCCAGGAATGGCATTACAATTCATTGCCCCAATGAGAGGCATGAATTATTTGTATACTATTTGGGAAGTCGTCTCGCTGCTTAAATGAAGCCCCGATAACATCGTGGGTTTTTTTGTTGACAAAAAGTTGGTTAATATTGTGGATAAAATTATATCTTGCTTTTCAAATTTATGGTAAAATATAGATGAAAATCAAAATTTATAATTTTTAATTATGGAGATAAATAAAAAGATTTTAATAGTGGAAGATGATGCAGCGTCTAGGCGTGTCAACGTCGATACCCTTAAAAAAGAGAAGTATACTATTTTTGAGGCAGAGAACGGTAAGGAAGGTCTAGAAATAGCGCTTAGGGAGCATCCGGATTTGCTCTTAGTTGACGTCATGATGCCAATTATGAACGGGATGGAAATGGTTATGGAGTTGAGGAAAGATAAATGGGGTAAAAATGCAAATATTATCATATTGACTAATTTAACTGGCGAAAGAACGATGGCAGATTTCCTGGCAACCGGCGCTTATGATTATTTAGTTAAATCTACTTGGAGCGCAGAAGAATTGGCGAAAAGAGTGAAACAAAAATTAGAAACAGGAATCTAATTAAAAGGTCGCATTAATAATTTAATATTTAAATAAAATGGACGATAAAGCTCAATATTTAGGATTATTAACAGAAATTATCGGAAAGCAGGCCGTTATTCTAGGCCCAGACATCGCGATACTAAAGGCGAGAAATGTAGCTGGTTTAACCGTAGATGATTCGGGTAAGGTCACCGGCATTAACGGCGATCCAGCCGAAGCTGTTGAGAAATTAATTGATACCTACGTGGAACTATCGGGTATGATCGTTAAGAGCGCATTAAGCTCGATCTTTACAAAGTATCCACAAATTAAAAAAGTTGAATAGTTATTATGCAATATTTAATTATGATAAGAAATTTAATACTAATTATAGGGTGGCCAGTTTTGATTGCTGGAAGTATCTATCTTTTCGTAAAAGGAAGTAGTGTTTACAGGTTGGTTAAGGGGTCATTGATTGGTAAACTTACGAAGGTTTTAGTTTTAACAATTCTAGTAGAAATGTATAGTTTGGGGATAGTGACCACAGTTCTTATGCTTGTTGACGAAAGAGGTATCTATCTGGGTCTGCCAGTTTTTCTTGTTTGGTTTGTCGTGTTTCTTTTAACCCTTAAGGTTCTCGAAGACGCTAGGAAGGAAACTGAAAAATTAACCGGTAAGTAATTCATAGTCAGTTTTTGTAATGGCAGTTTCTATAATCGTATCTTACTCGATTGCTCTTCTTGCTGTTGTCAGTGCTTTTTTTGTTTATATAAAAAGCCGGAATTTGCAAGAGAGTCTGATTAAGAGGGAGGAAAGCACAAAACGGAGAATGTACGAGCTTTCTATCTTAAAGGAACTTGGTGACAGGATAGGATATTCTCTAAATGTGCAGAACATAATAGATATCATTACTGGTTCCCTGCACCAGTTTATTGGGTATAGTGCCGTATCATATATGTTCATTGAACCAGAGAAAATAGTGTTTAAGGTTCATCTTGAGGAGTCAGTCTCAAGAAAGTTCATAGACGATATTAAGGCAAGGATGATCGGTTCTCTTTCCGCACTTCTAAATAACGATTTCAAAAAGATAAGAATAGAAGAAATTCTATCGGGGGCAATCTTATCCGAAAATATTGACGAGCCGGTCCGTTCATTTTTTAACATTCCTTTAGTTATCGCAGGTAAGTTAGTCGGCGTTCTAACCATTACGGATACAAAGAGTGGACTGTATAAGGAAGAAGAAATGACGATCCTATATAAAATAACACAGCAAGCTTCCCAGGCTGTCACTCGGTTGCAGGAGGTCATTGGCATCGAGGAGGGGAAACTAAATGCAATGGTGGAAAGTATGATAGAGGGTGTTGTCATGACAGATAAGGACTATAGGATTGTAGTTGTTAATCCGGCTGCGAAGAGTGCCATTGGGTTGGCAGATAAAAAAGAATTATCTGTTTTTGATTTTGTTGATAAGCTAGGCGAGAAGTTTAATTTTAGAGAGAAGATAGAAGAAAGTATTAAAATAGGGAAAACTTTTTCTTCCGATGAAATTTTACTACAAGATAAGTTTTATCGTATCATCGTCTCTCCGGTTGAGGGGACAGTCGGACTACAAAAAGAGGTTTTGGGTTGCATCGTGATTTTTAGAGATATGACTCGAGAAAAGGAAATTGAGAGAATGAGAGAAGATTTTACTTCAATGATAGTCCACGAGCTGAGATCTCCATTGGGCACCATTAAAAAGATGGTCGAGTTTATTAGATCAAATAAGCAAAAGAAATCAGAGCAGATGGAATATTTCCAGATGATGTATAAAAAATCTACCGACATGCTGGAATTGATCAATAACCTTTTAGACGTTGCGAAGATAGAAGCTGGGAAGTTCCAAATTCAGAAGCAGCCATCTGATATTAAACAACTTATCGATGAGTGTGTTGGGTTCCTAAATACATTAGCTCAAGATTCCGGAATCAAATTAGTAAAACATCTTGGGAGTAATCTACCAGAGAAAGTTAACTTTGATTATTTCACAATTTCTCAGGTTTTAAATAATCTTATCTCTAATGCCATTAAGTTTTCTAAGAAGGATGGGAAAGTTAGTGTGGACGTCTTATTCCACAAAAATGGTAAAGACATAAAAGAAGAGGTGAAAACAGAGAAGATGGTCTGGTTCTTTAATGAGCAATCAGAAAGTTTCAATAATTTAGCAGATTCTTTGGTTATTGCGGTCACCGATGACGGGCGGGGGATCCCAAGCATGGAGATAAGCCAACTCTTTAACAAATTTTCCCAAGTGAAGGACACATTTATTAAGAAACAGGGGACTGGGCTGGGTCTAGCAATAGTTAAGGGGATTATAGAATCCCATCAGGGGGTAACCGGCGTGGGTTCTGTCGAGGGGGAGGGAAGTACTTTCTACTTTACTGTCCCCGTATAGTAGCAAGGGTGGGCTGGTCGCTTTTTAGCGATTTTTTATTTACACCAAGCTAAATAAGGTGTTAAACTAATGAAAGTTATGAAAACAGAAAAAAAGATTTTTGATGTGGCAGTAATCGGTGGAGGCCCAGCTGGGATGATGGCAGCTATTACGGCGGCAGAGGCTGGCGCTCGGGTTGTATTATTAGAGAAGAATAAGGAGCTTGGGAAGAAGCTTCTCTTAACTGGCAATGGTAGGTGTAATTTAACTAACGCAGAATTCAATCTTAGAAAATTAGTTGATAATTATAGTAGGGGAGGAGAATTCCTTTTCCATGCTTTCTCTGTTTTTGGTCCGAAAGAAGTTATTAGTTTTTTTGAGAAGCTTGGGATTAAAACAAAGGTAGAGGGAGGTAACAGGGTTTTTCCTTTGTCTGGAAATGCCGGGGATGTTCGGGAAGTGTTAAATAAATGTTTATTAAAGAATAAAATTAATGTCTTTTTAGAATCTCCGGTTTCCAACGTCATTTTAAAAGACAAGAAAATAAAAAACATAGTTGTAGGAGGGAAGGAGGTAGTTGCTAAAAAATACATTTTTTGTATTGGTGGTAATTCTTATCCAACAACTGGGTCTACTGGAGATGGCACGAAGTGGTTAAAAAATATGGGGCACGGCGTGGTAAGCCCTTCTCCGGCCCTTGTGCCAATAAAAGTAAAAGAGGATTGGGTAAAAGACTTGCAGGGGTTGTCTTTAAGGGAAGTAGGGGTAACTGTTGCCCAGAATAATAAAAAACAACTACAGGGGGTGGGAGACGTTTTATTCACCCATTTTGGATTAAGTGGCCCGGCAATTTTGAATGTCAGCAAAAGAGTAGGGGAGTTACTAAAAAAGGGAGAGGTAATAGTTTGCATAGATTTCTATCCAACCCTAAATGCCGAGGAACTTTTAAAAAAGATTAATGAAAAGATCGTCCAAAATCCGAAGATATCGGTTAAGAATTTTTTGGCAGATCTCATGCCCCAGAAACTTGTCCCAATTTTTATGCAAGTCATCGGGATAGGGGGTGAAAAACCAACGAATAATATAATTAAGAGTGAGAGGGTGAGTATTGCAAAGTTACTGAAACAAGTAGGAGTTACCGCAACCGAGTTGTTGGGTTTTGATTCCGCTATGGTTACAAGCGGAGGAGTTCCACTTAAAGAAATAGATGGGAAAACAATGAAGTCGAGAATAATCGACAATCTATACTTTGCAGGAGAGATTATTGATATAGATGGCAAGACTGGCGGTTTTAATTTACAAGCCTGCTGGAGTACTGGGTATTTAGCCGGGAAGGGCGCTGGAGGAGTAAATTAGTGCGTTTTTTATTAAAATAGGTATAATATATTAATTATGGATTTCAAAGAACTTCAGAAAAAAGTTGTAGAAAACGCCATGAAGTATGGCGAGAGGTATAATATAAAGATTGATGAAGATTTTGCGTTATTCAAATTATATGAAGAAGTGGGGGAATTATCTCAGGCAGTTTTAATCCATAGAAAGAAGAGTAGGCCGGAAAAGCATGTTTCGAAGGAGGAATCAAAGAAAGAACTCGCAAAGGAATTAGCAGATGTTTTGGGTATGCTCATCGTAAACGCCCATCTTTTGGGTATTGATTTAGAAGATGCGGTATATAGGAAATGGATTACCAGAGAGTGGGTTAAAAAATGAGTATTTTGCAATATAAAAAGCTGTCATATCAGGCAGCTTTTTGGGTGTATTTAGCTATTGCTTTGGACGTAATTTTAGGGTAAAATAGAAGAATAATATCATGGGAAAAAATATAATAATAACCAATCCCGAAGAGGACGTTTTAATTAAGGAAATAGAGAAGAGGAGTGATATTAAGGCAGAAAGGATCAAGAGATTGCTGAAACTTCCCGATCTGACTAAAAAGGAAAACTCTCCCGTTAAAATTTTGTTTGATCAAATTATCAAATTACCAAGGTTTAAGGACTTTGATATTGTTGAGTTCCCAAAAATTATAACACCCGAGCAAGATTTTGATCTGTTAAATACCCCAAAGGATCACTCCAGCAGGAGAGAAACCGATACTTATTATTTGGATAAGGATCATCTCCTAAGGACTCAGATGACTGCCTTTTGGTCATTTTATTTAAAAGATGAGGATGTTTTAAAAAGACTGGAAACTGACGGGCACATCCAGGCATTGGCGCCCGGTATTGTATATAGGAAAGATGAAATTGACAGACATCATTTCCCCGCTTTTCATCAAATCGACGGATTATTAATTTGCAGGAAAGATCAAAAGATAATAACGCAGAATGATTTGAAGGAGGTTCAGGCAGATTTGGCAAAAGGAATTTTCGGCGACGATATAGAATATAAATTTTTAGATGATAATTTCCCATACACGGTGGAAAGCCTTGAAATGGATATTATGTTTAACGGAGACTGGCTGGAAGTAAACGGTGCCGGCCTTGTGAATCCTATTTGCTTAAAAACTTTTGGAATTGACCCTGAGATATATAACGGATGGGCATTTGGATTCGGAGACAGACTAGCAATGATAAAAATGGCTATACCGGATATTAGAATTTTGTGGTCAGAAGATTCAAGGATTACTAGTCAATTTAAAGATATTAATAGTAAATATAAAGAAGTAAGTAAATATCCAGAAACTTCAAGAGATATTTCATTTGTTATAGATAAAAATATAAATTTGAATAATTATTACGAGATCGTTAGAGATTTCGCAGAGAATATAATCGAAGAGGTGAAACTTGTAGATAGTTATGAGAATGAAGAGAAGTTTGGTAAAGACAAGAAGAGTTATACCTTCCGGATTGTCTATAGATCTCCAGAAAGAACGTTAACCAACGAAGAGATAAATAAAATCCAAGAAGAAATCAGGGAAAAAACAAAACAGGATTTAAGCGCCGTTATAAGATAAATTTAATTAAAAATACAAAAACAATAGCATGGTAGCAAAAGAAAAAAACCCAAAGGAAGAAATTAAAAGCGATGGCGGATACACAGCCAAGGACATCTACGTCCTAAAGGGTCTTGAAGCCGTAAGAAAAAGACCGGCTATGTATATTGGTTCCACTGGATTAGATGGTTTGCACCATTTGATTTGGGAAATAGTTGATAACAGTTTAGACGAAGCGATGGCCGGGCATTGTAAGAATATTGATGTTACTTTACTACCCAATGATACAGTCCGAGTTTCCGATGATGGTAGAGGGATCCCAGTAGAAAAACACCCACAAACAAAAAAATCAACACTTGAAACTGTAATGACGGTTTTACATGCTGGTGGTAAGTTCGGCAGCAAGGCTTATCAGGTATCTGGGGGCTTGCACGGTGTTGGAGTGTCGGTTGTTTGTGCTCTGTCTGTGAAAATGAAAGCAGAGGTTTGCAGGGACGGTGGTCTATACATGCAGGAGTACGAGAAGGGAGATGTCGTGGCTCCAGTGAAGAAAGTAGGGACTTGTAAACAAACGGGGACAACACAGACTTTTCAGGCTGATCCGGAAATATTCAAGGAAATAAAGTATGATTCTAAAAGAATATTAAATCATCTTCGACAGCAAGCGTATCTAACTAGGGGAGTGAGGATGAATTTTTCAGATGAGCGTGGAAAAGAAAAAGTAAGTTACTCTTTCTACTTCGAGGGCGGCGTCACTTCCTATGTTAAATATTTGACAAGTGGAAACACTCCGAGAAATCCTAATGTGTTTGGAATAAATTCTGTAAAGAATGATATTGCAGTGGAAGCAGCTTTTCAATATACCCAAGAGATGGAATGTATTGAAGAAAGTTTTGCAAATAATATATATACTCCGGAAGGAGGAACCCATTTAACTGGGTTTCGCTCTGCTTTAACCAGAGCTTTAAATGACTATGCTAGGAGGGAAGGATTTTTAAAAGAGAAAGACGAAAACTTTACTGGGGAAGATGTAAGGGAGGGTTTAACCTCGGTTATCTCCATTAAAATTAGGAATCCTCAATTCGAGGGTCAGACAAAGGCCAAATTGGGAAACCCAGAGGCAAAGAACGCCGTAGAAATGGCAGTGGCAGAGGGGTTGAGTGATTATTTAGAGCGCTACCCATCTGATGCTAGGGGAATTATTGAAAATTGTTTATTGGCAGAAAAGGCCAGGCTGGCTGCGAAAAGTGCCAGACAAACAGTTTTGAGAAAAGGAGTTTTAGAGGGATTGGCTTTGCCAGGAAAGTTGGCAGATTGTTTATCTAAGAATGCCGATGAATCAGAGCTGTACATTGTTGAGGGAGAATCGGCCGGAGGTTGTTTTTTCGGAGATGTTAATGTTGCATTAGCTGATGGCAGGGATTTGTCTTTTAAAGATTTAGTTAAGGAAGACGAACAAGGGAAGAAAAACTATTGTTATACAATTAAAGCCGATGGCAGTGTTGGCATCGAATTAATCTCTAACCCAAGGATCACAAAGAATAACGCAGAAGTCATAAAGGTTATCTTAGATAATAATGAAGAGTTAATTTGTACTCCTGACCATAAATTTATGTTGAGGGATGGAAGCTATAAGGCCGCAAAGGATTTAAAGGGAGAAGACTCTTTAATGCCTCTTTATAAAAAGTATTCTGAAAAAGAGGGCAGAATCACAATTAAAGGATATGAGATGGTTTTAAACCCGCAGAATTCAAAGTGGATTTTTACCCATATGCTTTCGGATAAATACAATCTAGAAAACGGAATTTATAATGAACTCGATGGTCCACAAAAACACCACGTTGATTTTAATAAATTAAATAATAATCCAGATAATATTGTCAGAATGTCCAAGGACGGCCACATGGGTTATCACGCTAGTTTATTGGAGTTTACAATACAGAGGCCAGACGTAAAAGAAAAAGCAAAGGTAGCCCACCAGACAGAAGAATATAAGAAGAAGGTAAGTAAAATAATGAGTACTCCAGAAATGAAGGAGATGTTAAGTAAAAGAGCGAAGAAACAATGGGAAAGTGATGACTACAAACAGTTTATGGCCGCAAAGTTTCTCGAATTTTATAACAGCAATGCCGAATATAGGAAGGAAAACAACGAAAACCTTGATAGGGTGCAAAGGGAGTATTGGGCTAGTGAAGACAACAGAAAAAAGCAGTCAGGAAAAGTTAAATTATATTTTGAAAACCATCCGGAGAAAAAGGAAGAGCTTTATTTACTAGCCAAGCAAGAATGGCAAGATAAAGATTTACTGGTTTGGCGAGCAGAAGAGACAAAAAAACAATGGACACCAGATTTTAGAATTAAAAGGAAAAACGCATATAATCAAACATATTTGAGAAAGTTTTTAGGATTAATGAAATTTATTGCTGAGCAGTGTGGTAGTATTGATAAAGATAAATATCAAAAAGAGAGGCTTGATAGAAATGATAAGAGTTTGTTAAGGTATGAAACGATCTGCGAAAGATTTTTTGCAAAAGACGAAAGTAAACTAGAGGAAGCAGTTATAAATTTCAACCATAAAATAAAAAAGGTTGTAAGATTGAAAGAAAGAGTAGACGTGTATGATTTAGAAGTAAAAGGTACACATAATTTTGCTTTAGCTTCCGGAGTGTTCGTCCACAATAGTGCCAAACAGGCAAGGGATAGGCATTTCCAGGCGATATTACCGTTGAGGGGTAAAATTTTGAACGTAGAGAAGGCCAGGTTGGATAAAATGTTAGATTCGAAAGAGATAAGGGCCCTGGTTATCGCCCTGGGGACTGCCATCGGAGAGGATTTCAATATTGAAAAGCTAAGGTATCATAGAATTATTATTATGACTGATGCTGATGTTGATGGTGCCCACATTAGAACCCTATTGTTAACACTTTTTTATAGACATTTTAGACCATTAGTTGATGCCGGCTATATATACATCGCCCAACCACCACTATACAAAATTCAGTATGGCCGAGAGGCAAAATATGCCTATAGCGAAGAGGAAAGAACCAAGATGGTTAGGGCCATGAATAGAGAAACGGGGATTTCTATACAACGCTACAAGGGTCTCGGAGAAATGGACGCCATCCAACTTTGGGAGACAACCATGGATCCTAAAAATAGGTTGTTACTGAGGGTAACCGTAGATGACGCTAGAGAGGCAGATAAGATATTTGATGTTTTGATGGGGGAGGAAGTGGCTCCGAGAAAGAAGTTCATTCAGACCCATGCAAAAACAGTTAAAAACCTGGATATTTAACCTCCAGGTTTTCTGGCTTGACTTTTATTCAGACAGAGGCTAATCTATAGGTAGATGGCCCGACGGCCATTTTAAAAAACAAAAAATCATAGAATATGAAATTTTCAGCAATTCCTCAAAGAATAAAAAGCTTCCTTAAGGAGGTATATATCGAGCTAAGAAAAGTAAACTGGTTAAACCGCCAAGATCTTTTTAAATATACGATAATCGTGGTTGTAATCACTTTTGTTGTGGCTTTGTACTTGGGCGGATTGGATTTCGTATTTACATATCTATTGAAGAAATTCATTCTATACCGAAGTTAGTAATCAAATATATTATCAATGCCAAAACAAATAGTTGAACAGAATAAAAATTGGTATGCTATTCACACCTATTCTGGGTATGAAGATGCTGTCGCGAAGAATCTGAACCAAAGGATAGAAAGTTTGGGTATGGAAGATTTGATTTTTAATGTTATTGTTCCTAAAGAGAAAAAGGTTAAGATAAAAAATGGCAAGAGAAAGGTAACTGAAGAAAAGATTTATCCAGGATATGTTCTTGTGGAAATGATTGTTACCGATGCCTCCTGGTACGTGGTTAGAAATACGCCACGAGTTACGGGATTTTTAGGAGCAGGAACGACTCCATTGCCAGTAGTGAAGGAAGAGATAGAAGATATTCTAAGGAGAACAGAAGCCAAAGAACCTAACTTTAATATTGATATTGAGGTTGGAGCCCTAGTAAGAATAAACGACGGCCCATTTAAGGGATTCGACGGAAAGGTTTCTGAGATTGATCCGGAAAAGGGGAAGATCAAAGTATTGGTTAACATGTTCGGTCGAGATACTCCGGTAGAACTCGATTCGTTACAAATTAAAAAAATATAGTTAATAAGTTCTAAGTTTTTAAGCGTCTATCGCAGAATTAATTATTCTCAGATATACCTTATACTTGAACTCCAAAAGATGGCAAAACAAATAAAGGCAGTAGTAAAACTTCAAATCCAAGCCGGGAAAGCAAATCCAGCCCCTCCAGTAGGTCCTGCATTGGCTTCCCATGGTTTAAATATTTCTGAATTTTGTCAGAAATTTAATGAAGCCACTAAAGATCAAATGGGGTTTATTATCCCCGCAGAAATCACAATTTTTGTTGATCGAAGTTATACTTTTAAACTGAAGAAACCACCAGCATCAGAATTAATAAGAAAAGCAGCTGGGATAGAGAAGGGATCTGGTGAGCCGAATAAGACAAAGGTAGGGAAGTTAACAAAGGCTCAGTTAAAGGAGATAACTATAAAGAAATTAGAAGATTTGAACACGACAGATATTGAGCAAGCGATGAAGATCATCGCAGGAACAGCTAAGAATATGGGGATAGAAGTCGTGAATTAGCAGTCCTGAAATAACAAAATAAAAAGAGAGTTGTTTAAAAACAACTCTCTTTTTTGTTGTAAAAGGTCGGCTAATTAAAAATCATTGTCCTCGTAAAATTGTGATTTCCACAATTAAAAAGTTTGCGATTGGCGCAAGCGCAGTTGCAACAGGTTTGTTTGGCTTAGTCGCCTCAACCTTTGCAGCCGGCGAAATAATCAACTTGCCGTTGACCGCAGTCGCGGATTTGACTGGTAACGCCAGCCAAATAATGTCAGACGTCTGGGTGTTGGTTGCGGTTGCAATCGGTATCCCGATGGGTTTCTACATTATCCGCAAGGTTATCGCTTTAATTCCTAAACACTAAAAGCGGGCGGGGCGGGTCCGTAGAGAGGCGGGCCCGCCACCGCAATACAAGGATTATATAACTATGTTTATCAATTGGACTCAGGATATGACTAACGCCGTGCTTGCTAGTGCAACGGGTCTGATCACAGACCTAACGCCGTTGCTTACAATAATTATCGGCATTGGAATTGGGTTGATTGTTTTCTACGCAATAATCTCTGCGATTAGGGGACACTAAAAAACTATGGACGATTTAGTGCATATTGCCTTTGATTTTTTCAACGTTCTTCGGTATGTTATGTCGAACATAGCGTCTTTGTTTACTCTGCTTTTTACTCCTTTGCAGT
>CAYRHW010000002.1:70524-106914 GCA_964424305.1 uncultured Candidatus Saccharibacteria bacterium | reverse complement strand
CTTGCACTGACCACCCCAGCTTTTTCAGAGCTGTGCTCTAACTACCTGAGCTATCACGGCATATATGAAGTTCTGGTGGGCGGCACAGGACTCGAACCTGTAACCCCACGGATGTAAACCGTGTGCTCTGCCATTGAGCTAGTCGCCCTCGAAATTATCAATGGGGTGACTAAACCGCGTGTTCTGCCTCCGCCAGCCGGCGGAGAGCTAGTCGCCCTTGTGGTGCGCGGGAGAGGAGTCGAACCTCCATGTCTTGCGACACCAGCTCCTTAGGCTGGCGTGTATGCCATTTCACCACCCGCGCCCGCGAGCTATTAAAAAATGCTATTATTTCTCCGGATCTGTTGTAACAACGGGCTCTTCGTTGTTTTCCATCGGGGTTGTTGAGGGCATGACTTCGGCGAGCTCATCTCCTTTCTTAATTCTAGCTCTCTTTCCTTTGGCAGTCCTTAAATAGTAAAGTTTGGATCTTTTTACTTTGCCTTTTTTGGAAATTTCAATCTTGGCTATTGCCGGTGAGTGGATTGGGAAGATCCTTTCTACTCCGACTCCCTGGAGAACTCTTCTCACAGTAATTGTAGCAGAAACTCCGGTCCCATGCTTCTTGGCTATAACAACTCCCTCAAAGAGTTGGATTCTTTCTTTCCCATTTTCTTTTATCTTTTGATGTATTTTAACACTGTCTCCAGGACGAATATCTGGATTTTCTTTCTTTGTTTGTGCTTCATTAAAACTATCTAATTTCTTACTCATGTTCTTTGTTTTTTAATTCGTTAATTATGTTTTTTAAATCTTCTGGCAACTCTGCTTTGAATTCCTTAATCTCCTTGTTCGGCAATTCTAATTTTAGATAACCTGCATGTAGGAAGTGGTGGGTTAGGCCTTTCGGAGTCAGTTGGTTTTTAAAGCCATATAGTTTATCTCCGGCAATAGGATGATTAAGGTAGGCTAGGTGGCATCTTATCTGGTGTTGTCTGCCCGTTTTCGGCGTAACCTCTAGGAGCGTATATCCCAGGAATCTATCGACAACCCTATATTCTGTTACTGCCTCTCTTTTTGTTTGCGAACCGGGATCTCCTATAAAAAAAACCTTCTGTTTCATTCTATCCTTTGGAGACCTACCAATCAATGTTTCGATTTTACCTTTTTCCTCTTTGATATTCCCGACGACCAGGGCTGTGTATTTTTTTTCTACCCTTCTAGTTTTAAACTGTTTTTGTAAAAAAATCAAGGGCTCTTGACCCCTTGCTACCAATAGTAATCCAGAAGTCTCTTTGTCCAGCCGATGCACAATTCCATATCTAGGGCCAATTCCAGCGCCTTTAACTTCGGGGTGTTCTTCTAATAAATAATCGATCAGGGTTTTTTCTGGGACTGGGACCTCAGAATATACAGATATGCCCGCTGGTTTGTTAATAACCAGTAGGTTGTTGTCTTCGTATATTATTTCTAAATTCATGGGTGGGCGATACAGGGTTTGAACCTGTGACCCCTTCAATGTCAATGAAGTGCTCTCCCGGGCTGAGCTAATCGCCCATGGTGGGCCTGGATGGGATCGAACCATCGACTTCTACTTTATAAGAGTAGCGTTCTACCACTGAACTACAGGCCCGAGCTATTAATCTAGCTCTTTTTAACTAATTTTTCAAACTCATCTCTTTCAATTGTTTCTTTTTCTACCAAGACTTGGGCTATCTTTTCAAGGGTTTTCTTCCTCTTAGTTAGAATAGCGGTGGCTTGTTTTTCTGCTGCCTTTATAAACTTATCTACTTCTTCGTCAATTAATGAGGCTATCTTTTCAGAATAATTTCTCTGTTCCGAAATTTCCCTGCCCAAGAAAACCAAATCCTCTTTTTCTCCGAAAGAAACTGGGCCAAGAGAGGACATTCCGTATTCTTTTACAAGTTTCCTAGCTAGGCTAGACGCTCTCATTAAATCATTAGAGGCTCCAGTCGTTACATCGTTGAATGTAATTCTTTCTGCGCAGTAGCCACCCAATAGTGTCGCTAGTTCAGTTAGGAACGCTGTTTTTGTCCTTAGTTTTTTTTCTTCGCTGGGCAATTGGATTGTGTACCCAGCTGCCATACCTCTGGCGATAATAGATATTTTTCTCACTGGTTCCGAATCTGGCAGCGAGCTTGAAACTAAGGCGTGTCCCGCCTCATGGATAGCGGCAATCTTTTTTTCGTCTTTGGATAAAATGTGGCTTTTCCTTTCTGGGCCAAGTAAAACTTTTTCAATTGAATCTAGGAAGTCAGTTTGAGATATTTGAGTTTTGTTTTTTCTAGCAGCGAGCAAAGCAGCTTCGTTGGCAACATTTGCCAAATCAGCTCCAGAGAATCCCGGCGTTCTTTCTGCAACTTCTTTTAATTGCACGTCTTGGGCTAAGGGCTTTCCAATACAGTGGATCTTTAAAACATCTTCCCTATCATGTACATCTGGTGGGTCGAGCATAATTTTTCTGTCGAATCGGCCAGGTCTTAATAAAGCTGGATCTAGGATGTCGCCTCTATTGGTAGCTGCCATTATGATGACGTTTGTCTCTCTATCAAAACCATCCATTTCAACCAAGATTTGGTTTAGGGTTTGTTCTCTTTCGTCGTGACCCCCACCAATTCCAGCCCCTCTATGTCTGCCGATAGCATCCAATTCGTCAATAAAGATAATGGATGGTGAATGTTTCTTCGCAGTGTTAAATAGATCTCTAACTCTGGCAGAGCCAACTCCGACAAACATTTCTACAAATTCTGATCCAGATATTGAGAAGAATGGTACATTGGCCTCACCAGCCACTGCTCTGGCTAATAAAGTTTTACCAATGCCAGCAGACCCTAGAAGTAAAACGCCCCTTGGGATCTTTGCTCCCATTTGTAAATATTTCTTGGGGAATTTCAAAAAGTCCACTATTTCAGTTAATTCTTCCTTGGCTTCTTTTAAACCAGCAACATCTTTAAAACTAATTCTTCCTTTTGTCTGTCCATCAGCTCCAAATAATCTAGCACGGGATTTAGTGAAATCGAATGTCTGCATTGCCCCGCCCTTCGCTTGTTTAAATATCATCCAGAAAAATACTCCGAAAAGTAATAGTGGCAGGAGTCCAAAAATTAGTATTGGAGACAGCCATGACCAAACACTTTGTTTTTCTACTTGGATGTCTATGGCAAGGCTTTCCAATTTTGTTTTATCGACGCCATAATCTGTTAGGGCTTGAGATAAAGTAACCACGGGTTCTTTCTTGGAAACAGATTTCTTATTATCCCTGTACGTTATATCCAGCTCATTGCCAACAACAGTGATTTTTGAAACTTTGTCCTGATTGATTTCTCCGACAAGTTGGGTTAGAGAGATTTCGGTGGTTTTTTCTGCAGGAGAATAGGTAACACTAAAAATTCCGCCTAAAACTAGAAAGATGACAATAATTAAAAGAAAGTTTTTAACAAATTGATTCATATTTTTATAGATTTTATCTCTTAGAATAACAGAAAAAATTAGGGAATGCAAACCAAAGGGTTGACAAAATTCAATAAGCAATATAAAATATCAGGTAGTTTTAGGGGAGTTCATTTAAAGGTTAAAAATTGAATCTCAAATAAGCAGTAAGGAAGGAAGGCAATGAGCTATCTCCGAGAGAAATTTTTAAGGTGGTTGAATCTGCCGTGGCAGATTGGAGGAAACTTGATTCTGCCGTTGTTCGACGGAGACAATCTTCTTTCTAACACAAAAGATTTGTCGGACATTAAGAGCATGCGTTTTCCGCTCGAAGAGTTCGACAAGCTTATGCAAAGGCTAGGGGAGATTGGGCAAGTGTTGCCGGCGTTTGTTTTTGCGCCACCCAGAACCCTTGAACGCTATGGCGATCAATTCAGAAAGCTTGGGTTAGTGCCCATACATTGCCCACTCACTGTTTTGGATAAGGAAAATGGGCCAAGTTCAACAAAAAGGGATACAGTCGATCCGACCTTGATCGATTTTGGCAAAACAATGCTGCCAATATTCATGCGGTCGGGTCTCACCCATTTGTGCCTGGGCAGTGCAGACGCGCATTTTCTCCCCTTGGTGAGAGAGGCGATCCGTTTCGGAATTAAGATTATCATTGTGGCGGGAAGTAATGAATCGCTTTCTGCTTCTGGCGACCTTACTAAGTTGGCCTGTTCCCATAAGGGGAAAAAACAGGTCATCATTCTGAGAGACATTTTAAAAGAGTAGCAGCGGGTTTCGCTGCTTTTTTGTTATAGGAGGGCTTGACAGCATTTTACATATATGGTATCATTTAGATAGTTCTTAAGAGAGAGAACAAAACGGAAATTTAACTTACAGAAAGGGCAGGAAATGACTACGAACAATGAGAACCGGAAGCCCGGTGGAGTTGGTGGCGGGAAAATGGATATCCCGCAGGCAGCGGCGCTGCGAAGGCCCGGCAAGAAGTTTCAGATGCCGGTTAACAGGGCGGCGCTGAAGCCCGAGATGGATCTGCGTATCGCGGAAGTCGAAGAGAACAAGGCAACGCTTCACGCGTTGGCTGACTGGCTCATCGACATCGGGCGGGCCAACCAGGCGGAGAAGGATCAGTACGCGAGCGAGACGCTGGCCTACGCTGGTGACCTGGAATTGGCCACCAAGGATCCCAATCCCGCCATTCGGCGGGTCGGAGCCTACGAGTTGTTCCGATGGAAGTTCTCGGACCAGTTCGTCACCTGGGATGACCTCGGTGAGGTCGTCGTCGACTTGGCCAGCAAGGGCATCTTAATCCAGGAAGCGGACCCCGAGAAGTTTCTCGTCCGCTACGACCAGACCGGCTACATCATCGAGGCCGGGCTGGAGATCGAGCCGGCCCAGTTGGCCGAGATCAAGACCTGGGTTGCCCGCATCGCCGGCGAGATCAGAACCCACACCCTTCGGGAGTGGGAGGCTGAGATCGGCCGCATGCGGCAGACCAGCGTCATCACGCTGGAGCAGTTGGTCCTGGGCGAGCCCGGGCCCTGCTACATGGTGGTCCCGGACGACCTGACCCACAAGGGGAGGGACGGCAAGGTCCAGCAGTTGGAAGGCGGACACCTGTTGGTCAATTCGGTCAACGGGAAGGTGTTCGTCGAAGCGGTCGCGGGAGACCCGACCACGGGCAAAGGCTTCGCCTTCGTCCGGCGGATGTTGCAGGTGAAAGACTTGCACCCGCGGGCCTTCCTCTCCGCCTACAAGCTCCGCTTCTGGAGCCCGTTCGTCAAGCTGAAGCCCGACATGAAGCCGACCGAGGCGCAGGAGAAGGCGCAGGCCTTCTTCGACCAGAATGTCGATCACGCCAAGGCGTGCACCGTCGTTCACGCGTCGATCAAGCGGGCCATCGTTCTCGCCGCCAACAAGGGCGAATTCGACAACAGCGGACCCCAGGTCAAGTACCTGGGAGGCGAGCAGGACCAGGCGGGTGACCAGCCCAGCCCCAAGGAAGCCGAGCCGACCACCGTGGCCGAGGAGGACGTGAAGTCCGAACCGGTCGTCGTGGATGGCGAGGACAAGAAGGCCAAGAAGGGCCGGGGCAAGAAGGCCAAGAAGGACACCGAGCCGGCGGCATCGGCCACGTAGCACAGCAGCACAGCAGTAGCAGTACCGCAGTGCAGTACAAGTAGTACAAAAGTTCCGTTCGATCTCTCTCAGGGGCACCAACTCGTAGTTGGTGCCCTTTTCATTTCTACAAAAAACAGCCCCGGGTGTGGAGCTGTTTTTATTTGCACTTCCTATTATTATTTCACTAACTTTAAACTCATCCGGTATTCCTTGGGTTCTATGGAAGATATCTGGAATGTGTATTTTTTATCAACCTCTAGGGCTTCTTCCATATTTTTCTGAGATCCAAATTCTGAGATATGGCACAAACCTTGTATTTTATCTTCTACATATATGAAGGCACCAAAAGGATTAAGTTTTGTTACTTTCCCCTTTATCTCGTCGCCTTTTTTGTATTTGTCCTCAATCCCTTGCCATGGGTTTTTCTTTAGGCTTTTAAGTGACAAAAATACTTGGTTATTCTTAATCTCAATTATTTGAGCCTCAACAACCTGTCCCACCTTTACTAAATTGGCAGGGTTTTCGATTAATTGCCAGTCTAGCTCAGAGATATGGATTAATCCTTCAATTTGTGGAGTATTCTCTGTGAAAGCTGGGAATTTTATGAAAACTCCAAAGTCAGCAATACCAGAAACCTCACCTTCAACCCTATCTCCCTCTTTATAGTTCTTTAATATTTCTTTTATCTTCGCTTCGCTTTTTGCCTTCTCAGAAAGAATTAGCTTATTCTCTTCTGGTAAAATATCCAAAACTTTAACCTCTAGGGTTTGGCCAACAAACTTTTGTAGTTCCTGCAAGATTTTTTGCTTATCTGAGTCGGCTACCCTTGGATAATTTTCTGGTGATAGCTGAGAAACTGGCAAGAAGGCAGCTAAACCTTCGGTGCTAGTTAGAAGTCCACCCTTGTTTGCTCCGGTAATCTTTACCTTAAAGAGCTCTCCGCTAATTTTAAGTTCTTTTAATTTCTGCCAACTGATTTGTTTTGTAGCTTCTTGCAAAGATAGTTCTATATATCCATCTTCGTTCTCAAAATCTGCTACTTTGGCGAAGACCTTATCGCCCTCTTTTAGATCTTTTATTGTGTTCTTGGCATTGTAGAATTCTCTCCCATAGATTATTCCATTGCCATGGACTCCTAAATCAATAAAAAGAGACGATCTGTCTCTTCCGACAACCGTTCCTTCTAATATGGAGCCGATAAAAAACTGTTGACCAGTTTCTTTGTTTGTTTGATCCATAATGTTACTTAATGCGTTCTAGCTTCCAATAACCAAGAAAGACACTTTATCTTTGTTGGTTAAAAATTAATTAATAATGTCCATAACCACAATATCTTTTACCGTCTATCCAATAGGAATAGATGGCATTGGAAGCCATATTGTTGAGTATGGTAATATGATCCAATATACACAAAATGGGTGTCTGAGTCAATTATTTATGGGTTGCAATGGGTAATATATTATGATAAAATTAAACAATTATTTCATATTCCTATTATTTTAAAATCTAATGGCAAAGATAACTTGGTCAGGACAATCGTGTTTTCAGATTTCAATTTCTAACTCAAAAGATCACTCGGCTCAAATTGTTATAGACCCCTTTGATGAAAAAATAGGGCTAAAAATGCCCCATCTGTCAGCAGATATTTTATTGGTTACTCACGACCATTCGGACCACAATAATATCAAAGCCGTAAAAGGGGAGCCCTTTTTGATACAGAATCCCGGAGAGTATGAGGTGAAAGAGGTTTTTGTTAAAGGTATCCCTGCTTCCCATGATGATGTCCAGGGTAAAGAAAGAGGCCCCATGACAATATATACCATTGAGGCAGAGGAGATGAGGATTTGTCACCTGGGAGACATTGGCCAGAAGGAGCTAACCAATGATCAAATAGATGCCATAGGTAGTATTGATATATTAATGATTCCAGTCGGAGGAACCTTCACCATTTCTAGCCAGGAAGCCGTTAAGATCATCTCTCAGATAGAGCCGAAGATAGTTATACCTATGCACTATAATATTCCTGGCTTGAAAATGAAATTAGATGATGTCTCGAAATTCCTAAAAGCTTTTGGGAAGAATTCCGTTGTATCACAGGAGAAGTTACAGGTTAAAGCTAACTCTTTACCGAAAACCGGCACAGAGGTGGCTGTATTGTTACCCTAGTAAATTTCAAATGGCAATAAGACCAAAAATTAAAGCTTTCGTCGAAAAACTCCAAGGGTTGCCGGAAGATAAGAAGAAGGTTGTTCTATGGATAACCATGGCGGTTGTGGGATTGATTTTAGGACTTCTCCTTGTTGGGATTATTAGTAAAAGGATGAAATCAATAGATCAGGAAGAGATAACCAAACCCTTTAATTCTTTAATGGATCAAGTCAAACTACCCGATGAAGCCATCGATAGGATAAACGAAGCAACGGATACCTTTGAGAAGCTTAAAGATCCAGAGGTGCTAAAACAACTAGAAGAAGAGTTGAATAATATTCCACCAGATGCAGGTGAAAAAAAGTAAGGAAGATAATTTAAAATAACATGGCAGCAAAAGAACCAGAAAAAGATACATCAATAGGGAAAATTAATGATCGGGGCATTGTACAGGAAATGCAGGAGTCGTATATAGATTATGCGATGTCTGTTATCGTTGCTCGTGCCTTGCCCGATGCAAGAGATGGGCTAAAACCAGTACATCGGAAGATCTTATTCGCGATGTTGGAGGAAGGTTTGCGTCATAATGCTAAATTTAGAAAATCGGCGACTGTTGTCGGTTCTGTTTTGGGTAAGTATCACCCGCATGGTGATACGGCCGCCTATGAATCATTAGTAAGAATGGCTCAGGATTTCTCTCTGAGGTACCCCCTAGTTGAGGGTCAAGGAAATTGGGGATCAATTGACGGGGACAGCGCCGCCGCCATGAGATATACAGAATGTCGTCTTTCGGCAATCGGAGAGGAGATGTTGAGAGATATAGAGAAGGATACGGTTAACTTTATTGATAACTATGACGGCACCCATAAAGAGCCACAAGTGTTACCAAGCCCATTGCCCCAGCTTTTATTAAACGGATCTTCTGGCATTGCGGTTGGAATGGCAACTAGTATCCCGCCACACAATTTGACAGAGTTGATAGATGCTTTAATGCATTTAATAGATAATCCAAAGGCTGAAACAGAGGATCTGTTTGAATTTGTTCAGGGCCCAGACTTTCCGACAGGGGGAATAATCTACGACCAAAAAGAAATCATTTCTGGTTATTGCCAGGGTAAGGGCTCTATTATTATGCGGGGGAAGGCAGATGTGATCGAGAAGGGAGATAATGCCCAGATCATAATCACCGAAATTCCATATCAAGTACAGAAGTCTGACCTAGTTCTAGAAATGGCAAACTTAGTTTCGGAAAAGAAGGTAGATGGGATAAAAGATATTAAAGATTTATCTGATAGGGAGGGGATGAGGATTATTATCGATGTTAAGCGCGGGTTCCAACCACAAAGGATTTTAAACAGGCTTTACAAATTTACCAACCTACAGAAATCCTTCTATCTTAATATGTTGGCCTTGGTGGACGGAATCCAACCAAATATTTTATCTTTGGCAGATGTTTTAAACAATTTCTTAATCCATAAAACAGAGGTTCTAACCAGAAGGACTCAATTCGAATTAGACAAGGCCAAAGAAAGAGCCCACATTTTAGAGGGGTTAGTTATCGCTTTAGATAAAATTGATGCCGTAATTGCTGTAATTAAAAAATCAAAAGATAGAGATGATGCCAGGGTCAACTTAATGTCAAAGTTTAAGCTGTCAGAAAGACAAGCAGTAGCTATCCTGGAGATGAGGCTGCAGACTCTTGTCGGGCTAGAAAGAAAGAAGATAGAGGACGAGTTAGCAGAGATTTTGAAATCAATAAAAGAGTTTACAGCCATTTTAAAGAGTCCAGAGAAACTGAAAGCTTTAATAAAAAAAGATTTACAGGATTTGAAAGAGAAATATGGAGACAAGCGCAGGACAAAGGTTGTAAAACAAAAGTTAGGAGAAATAACTGAAATTGATTTAGTCCCGCTAGAAGAGACGGTGGTAACCCTAACAAGAGGAGGATATATCAAGAGGATAAATCCTACTACGTATAAGATACAGAAGCGTGGTGGCAAGGGAATGGTTGGAATGAAAACAATGGGAGATGACATTGTTGAACATTTTGTTTCCGCCTCAACCCATGATAATTTATTATTCTTTACTGATTCCGGCAAGGTGTTCCAAACTCAGTTGTACGAAATCCCAGAGGGGACTAGGGTTGCTCGCGGGAGGGGGTTACTTAATTTCTTGGAGATATCTCAAGAAGACAAAGTTTTAGAATTGTTGCCAATTACCAAAGATGAAACTACAAAAGTTAAGTACCTGACAATGGTGACAAAGAATGGGAAGATTAAGAAAACTGCCCTGGAAGATTTTAACAATGTAAGAAAATCTGGAATTATTGCTATTAATCTACAGAAGGGGGATCTTTTACAAAAAGTTGTTAAAACAAGTGGGGAAGATGAGGTGATACTAACTACTAAAAAGGGTATTGCCATTAGATTCAAAGAGAAAGACATCCGACCAATGGGAAGAGCAGCTGCCGGAGTTAAGGGGATTAACCTAAAGAAGGGAGATGAGGTTATTGGCATGGATGTACTTGCAGAGGATGGTGATAAAAAGATAGTCGATGGCAAGGAGCCCAAGAAATACTTATTGGCTGTTATGGAAAATGGATATGGCAAGAGAACAGATGTCACCCAGTACAGGCTACAGGGCAGAGGTGGTTCCGGAATTAAGACTGCCCAAATTACCCCAAAAACTGGCGAATTAATTTATGCCAAGGTTATTGGTGGGCAGGAAGAAGAAGATTTAATCGTGATATCCCAGAGGGGCAATGTGATTAGAACCATGGTTGGTTCCATATCAATATTAGGGAGAGCCACCCAGGGGGTGAGAATAATGCGCCTAGATGACGGAGACAAGGTGGCCTCTGGCGCTTGTTTATAATCAGGTATTGTAAGGGAAGGGCAGAATTTTGTATAATGTTATAATATGAAAGGAAATAACATAATAAATAGGGTTGCTATTCTGAGCTCTTCGGTGGTGTTTGGGATTCTTGCTGCTGGATTAGCTTTTGCAGACAGCGTTAATTTAACATCTCCCATAACTGCGACTGATTTCAAGAGTTTTTTTAGAGCGCTTGCTGTCGGTGCAGCAGCGATAATCGGTCCGGCGGCTGGGTTAATGGTTGTGATCGCAGGAGTGTTCTTTATAACCTCTGCTGGTAACCCGGGTAGATTATCGACTGCCAAAACCTGTTTATTCTATGCTATTCTTGGAGGATTTATCGCAGGTTCCGCAGAAATAATAGTTAATACTGTTTTAGCCCCGTAATTATTATTAACGCACAAAATATTAAAGGTCGTATTAAAATTTAAAAAATATAACTAATTAAATTAAAAAAATGAAAAAAAATTTAGCCATCTTATTATCTTTTGTCGTGGTATTAATTTTGCCAGTATCAGCTCTTGCTGTTGGTTTGCCAAATCAACCGGGCGGAGGTAACAGTTTAGATTCCATTTTTAACAGTATACAAACTCTCGCTTGGCAGGTTTTTGCAATTATTGCTTTTGTTATGTTTATCATCGCTGGTGTCTTATTTCTAACATCTGGTGGAGATCCTGATAAAGTTACAACAGCAAGACAAGCATTTATGTGGGGAATAGCAGGAATAGTCGTTGGTATATTGGCTTTCTCTATAATGTCTATTATCCAAGCCGTCATCCATTAAAAATGATTTTGGCCTATCTTTAAGACAATTTCGCTCTTAAATGTATTCCTAACTCATTCAAAAAAATGAAAAAAAATTTAATAATAAAATTATTGATGCTCGGTCTTGTCTTGGGGGTAGTTGCCTTCCCTGTGGTGTGCTCGGCAGGTTTGGATGCTGCGATCGACTCCGTAAAGGGTAAATTAGTCACGGTGGGTGTGGCTTTGGTTGCTCTCATGGTTGTTGTCGCGGGCATCCTATTTGTGACTTCAGCTGGAGATGCAGGGAGATTAACTACGGCTAAAAGTACTCTTTTATGGGCCATCCTTGGCGGCATAGTTATCGCTGCAGTAGCTGTGATAGTTGACCTTACCAAGGTCTAGCGGTATATATAGGATTTTTACTTAATGCGCGGGTCTTCCCGCGCATTTTAGTTGTGAAAGGTTGGCAAAATTGATTAATTCTAGTATATTTATATTAGTCATTCGCCGAGGTGGAGAAATTGGCAAACTCGTATGCCTTAGGAGCATATGTCGCAAGACTTGAGGGTTCGAGTCCCTCCCTCGGCACACTTAATAAGTATATTTTTCTACCCGCACATTAAATAAAACAGCCCCCTAGGTGGGGGCTGTTTTATTGTTGGTATTTAATTTTATGATTCTTTTATCGAAATATCTTTTTTGTCTGTCCCTGAGCTTTTAGGAAATCTTACCACTAGTAGTCCTTTGTCGAACTCAGCTTGCACGTCGGCGATCTTAATATTCTCTGGTAATATGACCTTTCTAGAGAATGGACCCCAATAACATTCTTGGTAGAAATAGTTTTTGTCGTTTTCTATGCCTGGATTCGTCCGGCAGCCCTTAATTACAAGCATATCCTTATCAATCACTAATTCGATATCTTTGGCTATAACACCAGCTACAGTAGACAATACTACAAAATCAGCATTAGTTTCGTAAACATCAACAGTAAGTTGTCCGTCTGTTTTAAAGAGTTTTTTTTCATCGCCAGCTTCTCCCTCTGTGGGAGATTGATCTAATGTTTGTTCTTTTATCTTTATCTTTTTTGTTGAAACCATAGATTTGGATCAATTAAATTTTACAAACACTTTTCATTGTTTTAAGCTTTTTAAACCCAAGAGTAACAAATATCATTAGTCCCGCGAGTATTAATATGGGGATGGTAAACTGCAATAAGCCCTGTACCTTCATTATAGAGAAATTATAGAGACCGTGCAAGAATATGGCAAGTATCACGCCTATAAAAGTTAGGCCTATTTTCTTCTTTTCTCGGCAGATGGAGATTGCTATAAAATATCCTATTAGTCCAGAACATAGGGCATGTAGGAAGGTTGCCCCGATGAATCTAAAGAAGCTAATTGTCACGGTTCTTGCGAACAACGCGTTAAAGGAGAGGATGTGTTCTGTCCCCGGTATTAAGTATAGGATATTCTCCAGTGCTGCAAATCCGAGAGCGGCAATGATCATATAGATCATTGCATCAACTGGCTCATCAAACGCTGAGCTTTTTAGCACCCTAAATCGCATTAAGAGGTATTTAAATATTTCTTCTGTGAAGGCTATTACGACAAACCAGTATAGAAACAAATATATAGGTTGGGAAAAATTGGGTATCTCAATTAATTTTGAGAGGGCATATTCTACAAAGAATACTGGGATAGTAATTAACGCACCCAATAGAAACACCTTTACAATCATGCGGATTGGTTCTGGTTTGTCATCTTTCCTTAAAAAATTAAAAAGCCAAGCCAGGCTCGCTGTTAAACCGAAAAAGATAAAGAGCAAAACACGGGCGAGTGGCATGGCCACCCTTGCTAGTAGGCTAATCAAAAATTGTATCATGTTATTTTGGCCAAGATTCTATTATTAATAATTTTTGTTTGTCCTTTATGGGGAGTTGCGCATAAATCTCCTCGGTTATAAAGGGGATAAATGGGTGCAAAAGTTTTAGAGAAGAAAGGAGGACACCTAGAAGAACTATCTTCGTTTGTTCGTCTTTTTGGTTTTTTGATTCCTCTATATAGACATCGCAAAAATCATGCCAGAAGAAGTCGTAAAGATCGTGGGCTATTTTACCAAAGTTAAATAATTCGAAGTCTTCCGTAGCAGACTTTATAGTTATTTTTAATGAGTCTAATATTTTTTTGTCTGGTGGAGTTAGTTTTGCATTCTTTAGTTGAAGATCAAGATTTGAGAATTGAGAATCTCCGAGTGTGCTTAGAACAAATCGGGTTGCATTCCAAATTTTGTTACAGAATTTTTTTCCCATCGCTAGATTTTCTTCTCCAAATTTCATATCCTGCCCACCCATTATTTGGTAGGCTAGTCCAAACCTTGTGGCATCTGCCCCGTATCTATCTATTAGCTCTAGCGGATTAATCCCCGTGCCCTTTGATTTTGACATTCTTTCTCCCGTTTTTGTCAAAACTGTGGCATGAACAATAACATCGGTAAAAGGGATATCGTTCGTGAATTCTGCGGCAGAAAAAATCATCCTTGCTACCCAAAGATTCATGATGTCACGAGCTGTGCTCAATACATTAGTCGGGTAAAAAGTTTTTAGATCGCTCGTCTCCTGGGGCCAGCCTAGGGTGGCAAATGGCCAAAGAGCCGAAGAAAACCAAGTATCCAAAACATCTTCTTCGCCATCAATTGGTATTTTGTGGCCCCACCAGATTTGGCGAGATATGCACCAGTCTTTTACATTTTCCAGCCAAACAAGGTAGGGTTTCTCAAATGATTCTGGATGGAATTTTATCTTCCCACTCTTAACTGGCTTACTGGCCAGTTTGGCAAGTTCTTGCATTTTTAAAAACCATTGTAGGGAGGGGATTAATTCAACCGTTGTATTGCACCTGTAGCACCTTGGGACTTGATGTGTATAATCCTCTATTTTTATTAAGTATCCTTGCGCCTGTAAGTTAGCTAAAACTTTTTCTCTGGCTTCCATGGCTTTTAAACCTAGATATTCTTCTGGCACATTTATCATCTTGCCTCTTTCGTCAATTACCTGAATCAGTTCTAATTTTTGCTTTTGGCCGATCTCGTAATCAATCATGTCATGTGCCGGGGTTAGTTTCAGGGCACCTGTCCCGAAATCTTTATCGATTAAGTCGTCGGCTATAACTGGGATTTCCTTATTGATTAAAGGTAAAACAACCCTTCTTCCAATCATTTTCTTATATCTCTCATCTTTTGGGTTGGCTGCTATCGCCGTATCTCCCAGCATTGTCTCGGGCCTCGTAGTGGCAACAATAATAGATTCCGCTTTATTGTCTGCGAAAGGATATTTTATGTACCATAAGCTACCTTTCTCTTCTTCGTGTTCCAATTCCAAATCAGACAAACTCGTCTGGCATCGGGTGCACCAACTAACAACCCTTTTCCCCTTATACAACCAGCCCTTTTCATAATATTTTAGAAACGCTTCTTTAATCGCTTCTGAGTATTTTTCATCCATTGTGAAGCGCGTTCTTGACCAATCGCAAGAGCACCCCAATTTTTTGAATTGGTTTAAAATGATGTCTCCATACTTTTCTTTCCATGCCCAGATTTCTTTAATAAAGTTTTCTTTTCCTAGATCGAATCTAGATTTCCCCTCTTTCCTTAGTTTTTTCTCAACAACGTTCTGCGTCGCAATGCCAGCGTGGTCGGTGCCAGCTAGCCAAAGGGTCTTAAAGCCTTGCATCCTTTTGAATCTTATCAGGGCGTCTTGGATAGTGGCATTCAGGGCATGTCCCATGTGCAACTCGCCCGTTACGTTGGGGGGTGGGATAACAATGGTGTAAGATTTCTTGTGGGTTTTTGGTAAATTATCTGGGTTGAAAAAACCAGACTCTTCCCAGATCTTATATATCTTCTCTTCTGTTTGTTTTGGATCGTACGCCTTAGGTAGCTCCATATAATTTATCTATTGTATCCTTAAATTAGCATCAACTTCAAGGTTTTGCCACTTTTCGAATTTATTTTCTTTTGCTTTAAAATATCCAGATACGGCCACCATTAAACCGTTGTCAGAGCAGTGTTTAATATCGGGAATCAGGAGTCGAGCGTCGGGCAAACTTTTTTTAACCTTTTGGGCAAATTGTTTTCGTAGTTCATTGTTGCCTGCAACTCCTCCTCCGATAATTATGGTCTTCGCCTTATAATCCATTCCTGCTTTTATTGTTTTTTTAATCAGAACGTCGATTATAGATTGTTGGATTTCCTTGCACATCTCTTTAATGTATCGCTCATCTTCCCTAATTTTTTCTGACTTTTTAAGATTCTCGTATAGGACAGAAGTCTTCAGGCCAGAGAAGCTGAAATCATAATCTTTTGTATGCAACATCGGTCTTGGTAAATTGATGTTAAAACCATTGCCTCCCCCTTGGGCCATTTTAGAAACTATCGGGCCGCCAGGATAGCCAAGCCCTAATATCCTAGCTGTTTTGTCAAAACATTCGCCAGCTGCATCATCTCGAGTTTCTCCTAACAGTTTGTACTTCCCTAAGCTCTCCATTAAAAGCAACTGGGTGTGACCACCGGATACAATTAGGCAGATAGCGGGGAAGTCTTTTTTCGTTAATTCTTTGATTTTCCCGTCTTGGAGCATGTTGATAAGAAGGTGCGCTTTTATGTGGTTAACTGGGATTACTGGCATACCCCAATAGAAAGATAAAGCTTTCGCGAAGTTTACTCCCACCCAAAGACAAGGCTCAAGTCCTGGACCGGTGGTTACGGCGATGGCGTCAATCTTTGGTTTGCTATATTTTTCTAGGAAAGGGAGTAGTTTTTCCTTTAAATCTTTTTCCCTCTCTAATATCTTTTCTAGTTTTTTTGTTTTTGTATTATTAGGTTTTATCCCCTCTAGCATTCCTGCCTCTGAAAGTGATTTTTCTAAAACAGGGACTAGATTATTCTGATGCTCTCTTCTGGCTAGAGTAGGGTAAACTCCCCCATATTTTGCATGGATTTCAGTTTGCGATGCGACAACGTTGCTTAATATGTCAAAAGCGCCCGCTTCTCTTGCTGGGGCTTTAATTATTGCGATTCCTGTATCGTCGCAGGATGTTTCAATGGCTAATATTGTTATACTCTTATTAGATTTCATTACCCCTCCAGTTTGTCAGAAAAACCGGTCTTTTTCAATGGCATTGCCCCATTATGCAGAAAGAATTTTTGTTACCGTAAAGTTGACTTAAGCCAACTTTTAAGCTAAAATTTTCAATATGACCCCATCGTCTAGTCTGGTCTAGGACATTAGGTTTTCATCCTAAAAACTCGGGTTCAAATCCCGATGGGGTCACAAAGAATATTAAGATACATGGAGAAATCATATTTAAATATTTCCAAGGCAGCAGATATTGTGGATCCCAAAGAAAGAGCAATCTACCGTTTGTTGGAAATGTTGCCAGGTTTAATTAGTTTGGGGACCCTTGCCGGGGTTCTTCTTTTTTCCTGGTGGCAGCCAACAATCATTTCGATTTTTATTATACTCTTCTGTTTTTATTACCTATTTAAGATTTTGTTTCTAGCCGTTCACCAAGTGGCTAGTTATTTCCAACTTCAGAAATCATTAAAAACCGACTGGCTTTCCGCAATCAAAAGGATTAAAAAATGGAAAAGTATTTACCATTTGATTGTTTTGCCAACCTACAAGGAAAGCATAGAGGTAGTTCAGGAAAGTTTAGAGGCTTTGTTAAATTCTTACTACCCGACAGAAAGGATGATAGTTGTGTTGGGGATCGAAGATAGGGCAGGGAAACCGGCCGTAGGCATGGCTAGGATAATTAAGAAGAAATATGGGGATAAGTTTTTTAAATTTGGAGTAACGCTTCACCCGAAAAACATACCCGGAGAAATAGCTGGTAAGGGATCCAATGCTGCGTGGGCAGTAAAAGTTGCTGAGGCCGAAATTATCGGTCCCTTAAAAATTCCACATAAGGATGTTATCGTTTCTAATTTCGACGTAGATACCAAGGTTTACCCCTACTATTTTGCTTGTTTGACTTGGCATTTTTTAAAAACTAAAAACCCATTGAGGACTTCCTACCAGCCGATCCCAGTTTACAATAATAATGTTTGGTCAGCCCCGTCTTTTTCTAGGGTTGTGGCAACCTCAAACACTTTTTGGCAAATGGTTCAGCAGGAAAGGTCAGAAAAGCTAACAACCTATTCTACCCATGCCATGCCACTTAAGGCTTGGCTTGAGGTCGGATATCCTGCCAACATTGTTTCCGACGATTCTAGAATCTTTTGGAAAGCCTATCTATACTATGATGGGGATTACAAGGTAATCCCAATGTACTACCCCGTTTCTATGGATGCAGTCATGGCCGGGAGCTTTTTAAAGACAGCTATTAACCAGTACAAGCAACAGAGGAGGTGGGCCTGGGGTTGTAATGAGATCCCCTATTTAATAAATGCTTTTTCTAAGAATAAAAAGATTCCTTTTTGGAATAAGTTTGTGCATCTATATACCGTGATCGATGGTTTTTGGTCTTGGGCGACAGCAGCACTCTTAATTTTTGCTTTGGGGTGGTTGCCAATAATGTTCGGAGGCGAAAAATTTGTTGGGTCAGTTCTATCATACAATTTGCCGAGACTTACTGGACAAATAATGACGTTTTCTCTTTTGGGGTTAGTTGTCTCGGCTGGTCTGAGTACTTTGATGTTACCGAGAAAGCCTAAAGATGTTAGTTGGCTGAAAGGGTTAACTCTATTCCTCCAATGGGCCCTACTCCCCTTTACTTTAATCATCTTCGGAACATTTCCAGCCCTAGACGCACAGATTAGATTAATGTTCGGGAAGTATATGGGCTTCTGGGTGACGGAAAAAGTTAGGAAAAAATCTTAAGACTTAAAAGCCCCGCCCGATGGCGGGGCTTTTCGTTATTCTAGGTGAACTTTTTCTCTAAACAATTTCAATTTATTTTGTAGGCTGGGGTAATTCTTTAATGTGGGGTCTTCCTGTAAAATGCTTTTAGCTGCTTCTCTTGTTTTTTCAATCAGGGGTAAGTTCCGTAAAGAATCCATCATCAGATCAGGTGTTCCCCACTGGCGTTTTCCAGACAAATCACCTGGCCCTCGGATTTCTAAATCTCTTTCAGCTAACTTGAAACCATCGTCGCAAGTAATCAGGGCCTTCAGGCGGGCTTTTGTAGTTGTGTTGGTGGACTCGGTTAATAGGAAACAATAGGATTGGTGTTCGCCCCTACCAACTCTTCCCCGGAATTGGTGGAGTTGGGCCAGACCAAATCTATCGGCCCCCTCAATCATCATTACTGTGGCATTTGGTATATCAATGCCAACCTCTATTACAGAAGTAGAAACTAAAACATCCACTCTTCTTGTTTTAAATTCTTTCATCACTTTGTCCTTTTCTCTATTGGTCATTTTCCCATGTAAGATGCCAATCACTAAATCAGGGAATACATAGGATGTAAGTTTCTGGAATTCTTCCTTTACTGTTTTTACTTCAGACCAAGCAGTGGGGCTTAAAATGTTGTCCGCTTTTTTGGTATTCTCTATGCGTGGGCAAATCACAAAAACTTGTCTACCCTCTAGTACTTCTTTTCTTATAAACTGGTACGCTTTATTCCTTTCTTCTGGGCCGACAACTCTTGTTATTATTTTCTTTCTACCTTTCGGCATCTGAGTTATTAAAGATAAATCTAAATCTCCATACAGGGTCAAGGCCATTGTTCTCGGGATCGGGGTAGCTGTCATTGATAGTAGGTGGGGGATTTCCTTTTGGGCATTTTGGGAACATAGACGGGCTCTTTGTTCAACGCCGAACCTATGTTGTTCGTCTACAACCACTAGGGCCAATTTGCCAAATTTAACTTCGTCGTTAATGAGGGCGTGCGTGCCGATTAAAATATTTAATTTCACATCAAGACTGCCCGTATATTCATTAATTTCTCCTCTAATCATCTCCAGTATCTTTTTTCTAGAAGCTTCTAACACTTCGTTCCTTAGTTTCTTAGAATAATATTTATCTTCTTTGCCAGTTAGTAATCCAATGCCAACCTTAAAATCTTTTAATGCGTTAAAAACGGTTTGAAAATGTTGCTTAGCCAATATCTCGGTGGGAGCCATAAAAGCAACTTGGTAGCCGGCCTTGATTACATTTAAAGCAGCAATGGCTGCTACCACAGTTTTCCCAGAACCAACATCCCCCTGCAATAGTCTATTCATCGGGCGTGGTTTCTCTAGATCCTTTAAAATTTGCCAAGCAGATTTTCTTTGATCGTCAGTTAACTTATATGGTAATGATTCAATAAACTCTTTCACGACCTCTAATTTTAGTGGGATGGCCACGGCTTTTTCTTGTGATAGTTTTAACCTTTCTCTCAGGATATATAGCTCAATGTAGAATAATTCTTCAAAAGCAAACCTTCTTTTAGCTTCTATGGCCAGCCTCATAGAATCTGGGAAGTGCATTTGCCAAAGAGCCTTGTAAATTGGTAAAAAATTGTTTTCTTTGATTATTTTCTCGGGAAGAGTTTCCAATAAATCATTTTTCATCTGGAAAATTAACCCCCTCAATATTGATCTCAACCATCGGGAAGAAAGTCCCTGGGTTTCTGGGTAAACTGCTATTAGCCCAGCCGTATGGGTTAGGGGTTTTGTTGGGTCAGCTTTTTCATAAACTGGGTTAGAAAGATATAGCCCCTGCTTATTGAAGGTAACCTTCCCGGATAGGAAAATACTATCGCCCTTTTGCAGCGTTTTTTCTAAATATGGTTGGTTAAACCAGGTTGCCTTAATTGCCCCCGTATTATCTTGGATTATGGCAGAGGTGATGGACATTCTTCTCCTCCAGGCCCTTGTGCTACCAATTTCTAGAACTTCTCCACGGATAGTACAATTCTGATCAATCACTAAGTCTTCGATGGGGATTAGATTAGAGAAATCTTCGTAGCGGTGGGGGAAATGAAAAAGTAGGTCATTAACCGTTTTAATGCCTATTTTTTTGAGTCGCTTTTTCATTGCAGGGCCGATGCCCATTAGGTCCTGAATTGGTGTGCGGATTGTTATCATATATGCAAATCTATTCTATCAAAAAATACCCGTAATGGGTATTTTTTGGCTCGTTAAGATAATTTTTCCATCTCGCGTTTGTAGAAGTCCATCCTATATCTAAATTCTTTTGGATTAGTTTTTCTCAATTTACTGTTAACTGTATCTGCATAGGTTAAAACAATTAATTCTGGATAGATATTGTTTCCAAACTTATTCTTAATATTTACAAAATCTTTTTGGAAGTTAGGAGTATCCGGAGACAGAAGCTTGTGGAGCTCTGTGTGGTTGGCAATTATATCTAGGACGTAACGGGTTTCTGCTTCAGATATGTTAAAGTTTTTTAATATTTTTTCGGCTATATCCACCCCCATTTTTTCATGTCCCGGGCATTTTGTGAAGCCATCTTGCTCAACCATAGTTTTTTTCTTCCCAACATCATGAAGTATGGTAGCAACTTTTAGTAATATTTTTTTTGTATTTTTATCAATCTTTTTACCAAAGATTTTTTTTAGTTTTCGGTAGTCTAATAATATTTTTTCCATTGCATTCATCACCGATAGGGTATGGTCAAAAACTGATTCGTGGTCGTGCCAGCCATCAGCGGAATGTTCAATAGCTTCTTGTAGCTCATAAAGCTCCGGTGCTAGGTTTTTCAACTTGCCGGCTACAATATTGGCTCTATTTAAATATGAAATGTCTTTTTTGATAACCATGTGCCCTCGAGAGGAATCGAACCTCTATCGCTAAATCCGCAATTTAGCGTCCTGTCCGTTGAACGACGAGGGCGAATTTATTAAAAAGTAGCACAGAAAAAGCGTTTTTACAACCCGACTAAAGAGAGAAAACTTTCCAGTTCCTTCCCCTTAATATCTCTAAATTCACCCTGCACTAATGTACCCAGCTCGATGTTTAATATCCTTACTCTTTTTAAGTCTACAATTCCGTGGTTTAATCGGGCACACATCCGCCTTATCTGTCTGTTTTTCCCCTCTGTCAAAATGATTGAGAAAGAATTGTTGCTCGTTTTTCTGACAACACATTTTTTCGTTACATACCCATCATCAAGCTTTATTCCGTCAGCCATGCGTTTAATAAAATGGTTGTCTATCGGACTGCTTACTTTAACAATGTATTCTTTTTCGTGTTTGTATTTTGGGTTCAACATTCTGTCGGTTATCCTGCCATCGTTAGTTAAGATAATTAAACCAGATGAATCCTTGTCTAATCTGCCAACGGGAAATACTTGTTGGTTGGTTTTTATTATCTTCTTTATTTCCGTCTCTCCTTTCTGAGGGCTGTGGGTGATTACTCCCTTTGGCTTATTAAAAGCTAGGTAGATTAAATCTTTTTTAAAATTAGAAACAGAAACATTATCATTCTCTTTGACCTTGTCTCCCAAAACAGCGAGCGCATCATTAATCTTTACCTTTTTTTGCGTAATTAAAACATCTGCCTCTTTCCTGGTGCAGATCTTTTTTAGAGCAAGATACTTGTTTATCCTAATTGGATATTGTATTTCTTCCATTAAAGAATTTAGTTGGCGGTGGGGGTGAGATTCGAACTCACGGTGACCTTTCAGCCACGGCAGTTTTCAAAACTGCTCCATTAAACCGCTTTGGTACCCCACCACGACTTTATTTTTTATCATAAAAACAGTTAAAAATCAAATTGACTTTGTTAAATTTTATTGCTAAAGTTACTTTAATTTGGAGGGGTCGCGTAATGGTTATCGCAAAAGTTTGCTAAACTTTGACGGCGAAAGTCGTCTTGTGGGTTCGACTCCCACCCCCTCCGCCATTAAATGTATGAAAAAAAATTCATTTATCGTCGTTATTTCGTTAATCGTTACTTTGGTCAGTGGTTTTTTTATTTATAGAGATTGGCTGATAAAGCTATTAAGTGATTATCAGAAGTCGAGCAATGTGGCTGTCGTGGCTCCAATAATAAAAGATGTTGAGGTGGATGAGAAAACAGATACCTATGAAGTTCAGGTAAAATACCCCGAATTTCAAGGATCTGATTCTTTTTCTACCCCAAATGATTTTATAAAAAAAGAATTCCAGAAAAACATCGCCGACTTCACTAAGGATACCGAAGAAAATTTTATCGCAGAGGTGGGGGCATCTAGCTATTTCCAAGTAGACTACGAAGTAGTAATGTTTACGGGGGAAGTGGCAAGCATAAGGTTTAAAACAGATTATTATGTAGCTGGTATGGCCCACCCGAACTCCTATTACGAAAGCTTCAATTACGACTTGAAAAACAATAAGCAGATACTTTTAGCTGATTTATTCAGCCCCGGGAGTGATTATTTGTCCGTTTTGTCTAATCTCTCAAGAGAGAGTTTGAAAATTCAAATGGATCCAGGATATTTCTCTGAGGATTTCGTTAACCCCGGGACCGAACCCAAGGAAGAGAATTTTCCCGTTTTTAATTTTACAAAAGATAAACTGATAATAACCTTTAACCCCTACCAAGTTGGCCCGGGGGCAGTGGGAGCGCAATTTATCGAAATACCTTTTAATGAATTGGTGGATGCTTTGGGCCGGGGAGAAGTGATAAAATAGACATAAAAAGTCCCGCCTAGGCGGGACTTTTAGTTTATTTGAAATATTCCCGATAGTTTTTCAGGTGATCTCCCACGTCGTCGACATTGTGGGCGAATTTTTCCGAAAACTTCTGTATTAAGTTATAGGATAGTAGAATTTCGTCCTTTTTGCTGATTAGTTTCTCGTAGAATATATATATTTTATTTTCATTGATCTCTATATTCATATCTACATTTTTGAATTTATCAATAAGCTCAGCCATTACATCTGGTGTAAAAATTTGAAGAGCTTCGATCTGGAAATCCTTTAATATGTAGAGCTTGAAATACTTATTAAAGTCTCCTTCAAGATTTAATTTTTCTTTACCGGAGGTTAACGTATTCAAACTTCCGAAAGAAGAAAGGTCATTTTTTAGTAAAACCAAATCGGGTATTCTTGATTTCGTCTCCACTTCAAAAATAGTGTAATTAAAACTTCTCTGGTTTTTTCCTTGCCCAGTCAAAAAATAATAGTTGAAGATTTTTATTGGCAGGTTATTGTAGGATCCTATTATCACGTTCTTGATTTGTTGACTGTGCCCGATTTTAAATAGGTTTCCGGTTACTGTGGGTAGGCCCACGGAGGGGACATATTTATAATCTAATATCTTGGCTACCTGCTCCATAAAAATAGCTTGCATTCTTTGATAGATAAGTGCGTAGGCACCGCCGATGGTAGCTATCAGAAAGAACAGGAAAAAGAAGCCAAGGAAAGAAAAACCTAGGATAAATACAAAAATTACTAAATAGATATAAAAAGACCGGTGTTTTTTGTATTTACCATTGATAAGGTTCAGTGTGCTTTTATGCACACTTTCTATATTCTGTAAATTTGTATTTTCCATAAAGATTTATTAAATATACGATGTTTATCAATCCCTGGCAATCACTAACCCCCAGACCTCTTTGGCCCCTGCCCCTCTAAGTACTTTTGTGCATTCTTCCATTGTTGAGCCAGTTGTGTAAACGTCGTCTATCAGAAGTATTTTTTTATCTTTAATCTCCGCTGGATTTTTTGTAATAAAAGCGTCTTTCAAATTACTTTCCCTTTCATTCCCTAGTAATTCAACTTGTGGTTGGGTTGTTCTTGCCTTTAAAAGATTGTTTAAAACTAAAGGGATTCCCAATTGCTTCGATAATTCTTTCGCAATCTCTTCCGATTGATTATACCCCCGTCTTCTTATCTTTTTCCCATCTATCGGGACGGGGACAATGAGTCTGCCTTTGAAAGTCTCGCCGGATATCTCTATCAGGGCAAGGTGATCTAGCATTATGTTGGCGATTGGTCTTGCTAAATCTTTTAAATAATATGGCTCGTATTTTAGGAGATGGATTAGTTTCCGGGTTAGGGGTTTTTCTTTGTATGATAGGGCAAAATAGATGCCCGACAATCTTCTGCCCGAACATTTATGGCATTTTCCCCTTAGTTCTTCGGCTGGTAGCAACGTTGGATTCTTTGCGCATAAACAGTATTGGTTTTGTAGAATGTCTAAAAGTTCCTTGCAATCTGGGCAGACGTAGGAACCCTCCTTTCCACAGCCCAAACAAAAAGCGGGGAAGAACATATCTAAGAAGAAATTTTTGACTTTTCCTTTTGTTTCTTTATCCACAGATTTATAATATAATAAACTAATAAATTAAGGTATAATAAGAGCGTAATGTATTAAGTTTGGTATTTATGGGATTTAATCCTTTCAAACTGTTTTTTCCTAAGAAAATGCTGGGCATTGATATTGGAACGGCCACGATAAAGGTGGCTGAAATTTCTCGTTGGGGCGGAGGGAGAACACTGGACAATTATGGCGAGATACAATCGGCAGCACTTTTTAAAGAGTCATTTAGAGCTTCTAGTAAGGATAACTATCTGTTTTCTGCTAATTTTGTTGCCAGGGCGATTAGGGCAATATTAGAGGAGGCCAAAATAAAAACAACGTCTGCAATATTTTCTATCCCAGATTTTTCAACATTTTTTGTATCATTCGATCTCCCACCATTATCATTGAAGGAGTTGCCAGACGCAGTCCGTTTTAATGCTCCGCAATATATTCCTCTGCCAATCTCAGAGACTACGTTGGACTGGAAAGTAATATCTGGAACTCCTGGTAGCAAACAAAACATCAGGGTTTTGGTTGTGGCTGTTGCCAATCAAGTAGTCCAAGAATATCAAAAGGTTGCCCAGTTGGCTGGTCTAGAATTGTACGCCCTAGAGGCCGAGGCATTAGCTGTAACAAGGGCATTGGTGAAAGACCATAAAAAAACGATTTGTGTTTTAGACATTGGAGTCCAAAGCACAACAATAAATATAGTTGACCAGGGTTTGCTAAAGAAGAGTTATAGTTTTGATTTCGCGGCGGGCAATCAATTGACCCACGCAATATCCGCGGCCCTAGATAAGGGATATGTGGAGGCAGAAGAAATTAAAAAAGCTAAGGGATTGCTCTCTCCAGAAAAAAGTATAAGTGAAACGTTATACCTATTAGTGGATCCCTTGCTGTCAGAGGTAGAGAAGATATCCCTAGAGTTTGCTAGGTTTGATGGAAGGGAGGTAGAAGAAATTTACTTAACAGGAGGGACAGCTAATCTGCCCGGGTTAAAAGAATATTTTGCTGCAGTCCTTAAGAAAAAAATAGAAGTTCCTAATTGTTTTGGAGATTTTCTTTACCCTCCAATTTTAGGGGGTAGTTTAGCAGAAATGGCCCCTAGGTTCTCGGTGGCAGTGGGGGTAGCACTACAGGGGTTAGAATAGTTTTGCAGTAGGGTTTAAGTGTTGTATAATTAATAAAATTAGTGAAAACCAAATGGATTTTGGTATCATCCGTCAATTAAAGGTAAAAAAGTTCTGGTGGTTGGATACAATACTATATTTTGTAGTTGCTCTTTTGATGGCAACTATTTTCAGTTTTTTAATTTTTACCGTTAAAATTTCTGGTGAAAAGAAAAACATAGGGGAACTGGAGGTGAAGATAAGCAATACTGGGACCGCCCAACAGAAACAATTAGAAAAAGAAGTTTTTGAGTATCAGAATAAAATTGATAATTTTGCGACACTTTTAAATGCTCACAAGATCCCTAGTAAGGTTTTCGATGCTTTAAAGGCGCTTACGCTCCCAAATGTTTGGTTTAGTAATTTTACAATGGATGCCAAGACTTCCGCGATTCAAGTTACGGGTGAGACAGATGATATCCCAAGTCTTAGTCGGCAGATAGAGATAATGGAAACTCAAGATTTCATAACAGATGTTTCCGGATTGACATTCTCCCTAGAAGAGTCTGGGAAAATAATGTTTGGTTTTAGTATTATGCTTTCCCCAGAAATATTTTTTGCTCTAGAGGAGCCGGCCGAAGATCAAGTAGTTCCCGACTTACCAGGCGTGCCAGTAATCGATACAACCAGCCCATCAACCGCACAGCCTTTTATTAATTTGTATTCTAATTTGTAAAAATGGAGCTAGATAAACCAATATCAATAGCGGTAATACTTTTCATCATCTTGGTTTTGTCGTTCTATTTAGTCATGCCTAAATATGAGGAATTTCAGGGGCTTTTAACAGAGCTAGGCAGGAAGGAGGCGGAATTTATAGGGAAAGATGCCTACTTCATAGAAGTCACGAGGGTTCATAAGGAATTAATGTTGTATAAAGATAATTTGGAGAAGATAGACATCGCCCTCCCCAAAAAGTTTTCTCTGGCAACTGTACTTAATTTTATAAACAAAAAAAGTAGCGAAAATGGGATTATCATGCAAGGCATCTCTGTCGGGAAGGGTAATGCTGTTGGGACAGATACGGGAGTTAGGGAGATAGACCTTTCTTTGCAACTTTTTGGGTCATATACTTCTTTGGAAAAGTTTATCAATATCTTAGAAAATTCTGCTAGATTGATAGAGGGAGAACATATTTCTTTTTCAATAGCAACACCGACCATTGAAAATCCTGTGCCTCAGCAAAGCTATCCCATTAGCTTACAGCTAAAGGTTTATTCTTATTAAAAATGGCAATAGTTTTCATATCACCCAGGGAAAAGCAGAAACTGTTCATACTGATTATCGCAGTGTTTTTTCTAATCGTTGTTACCATAATCGGTTTGACTGTTTTTTTCGCAAAACCAAAAGGCATTCAAACAGAAGTAGTTTTCCATGCTCCCCAGATAAGAATTAATTTCGACGTTTTAAAGTCTGTCCGTGTCCAAAACCTAGAGTTACCCCCCGGGATAGAGAAACAATTTACATATCAAGCGAAGGATAAGGATAGTAGGTCCCAAACAGGGAAAATAGCAGCTATATCCTCTGCTGAAGCAGAGGTGTTGTTGACCGGCCTGGGATATCAACAAATTGTTTTGCAGGAAGTTTTAGGCGGAAGAGAAAATCCGTTTACCCCTTATTATGAGATAGTGGTACCGCCCAAGACGCCGGTTAAAAAAGTAATCAAAAAGTGAAGAGTTTAAATAACATATATTATTATGGATTTAATATCTAAATTAATAGAGGCGGGGATACTTGATAGGAAGAATCAGGCCGAATTAGAATACGATATAAAACGCACGGGCAAAACAGAGGAAGAAGTAATTCTAGAAAAAGGATTAGTTGCAGAAGATATTTTATTTAAATTTAAAGGTGAAGCTATCAAAGTGCCGTTTAGGCAAATTAACCCAGAAGAAGTGCCCCTAGAGATTTTGGAATTAATTCCAGAAGAGCCAACGGCAACATATAAGATGATACCGTTGTCTAGGAAAGAGAATTTGGTTCAAATGGGAATGGTGTATCCCGAAAGCATTCCTGCTCAAGACGCTCTAAGATTCTTAAGTCGTCAAGGGAATTTTAAGTATGAGGTCCAATTAATTACCCTTTCGGACTTTAATAAACTTTTAAAACAACACAGAACATTAAAGGGGGAGGCAGAAAGGGCGCTAGCCGAGTTGGAGAAAATTAGAGAAGTTGCTGGCCAACCAATGGGGGCCGAGATTGAGAAAATGGATATTATTGGTGGTGAAGCACCCATAATCAAAATGGTGATGGTTATTGTGCGTCATGCTTTAGAGACCAATGCCTCCGATATCCACATCGAACCAGGAAAGGATAAGCTGAAGATACGATTTAGAGTTGACGGAGTGCTTTACCCAAGTTTGTTCCTGCCCCTAAGCGTTCATGCATCAATTGTTACCAGAATTAAAATCTTAACTAATTTAAAAATTGACGAGAACAGAGTTCCCCAAGATGGTAGGTTCACAATGAAGGTGGGAGACAAAGAAATTGATTTTAGAGTTGCTACCTTCCCCACCCTTAATGGAGAGAAGGTGGCAATTAGAGTTTTGGATTCCAGTGAGGGATTAAAATCATACAAAGACTTGGGGCTTACGGGTAGAAATTTCGAAGTTATAAAAGAAGCAATAAAAAAGCCCTATGGGATGATTTTATCAACTGGTCCCACTGGTTCTGGTAAAACTACAACTTTGTATGCCCTGTTGCGTCTTCTAAACAACGAAGGTGTCAATATTGTTACCATTGAGGACCCAATTGAATATTCAATCGCTGGTGTTAATCAGTCGCAGATCAAGCCAGAAATCGGCTATACATTTGCGGAGGGCTTAAGACAAATATTAAGGCAAGATCCGAATGTTATCATGGTCGGAGAAATTAGAGATGAAGAAACCGCAACCCTGGCTACGCACGCCGCCCTAACGGGCCACATTGTTTTATCGACTTTGCATACCAATTCTGCGATCGGTGTTATCCCAAGGTTGCTTGATATGGGAGTAAGACAGTTTTTACTACCCTATACCTTAAGAATTGTTATCTCTCAGAGACTAGTCAGGACACTTTGTCCTTATTGTAAAAAGAAAGTTGTCCCCAATGAAAAAATTAAAGCATATATCTTAGAAAAAATTAAAACAATTCCCTCGGCAAGTAAAAAAGAAATTAAGCTCCCAGCTAAGGATGGAATATATATCTATGAGCCAAAGGGTTGTGATAAGTGTAAGCAGAAGGGATATACTGGGAGAGTCGGTCTTTACGAGGTTTTACCAATGACCGAGGAACTCTCCGAAACAATTTTGAAGAATCCAACGGAATCTGCTGTTTGGAAAATTGCTCATAAGCAGGGGATGTTATCAATGGAACAAGAGGGAGTTATTAAGATTTTAGCTGGTGAAA
This sequence comes from uncultured Candidatus Saccharibacteria bacterium, assembly GCA_964424305.1. Taxonomy (GTDB): domain Bacteria; phylum Patescibacteriota; class Minisyncoccia; order Minisyncoccales; family Staskawiczbacteraceae; genus JAHJTG01. Next base: position 77,806 of record CAYRHW010000002.1, on the reverse strand, counting down.
CAACCATTGAAGAAGTTACTAGGGTTACCGAGGCAAAATAATATATTAAATATATGGATTATTCAATTTTAGTAAAAAGGCTTTTAGAGATCGTAATTCAAGAAGACGCTTCCGACCTTCATATCTCCGTTGGTCATAGGCCAACCATAAGAATTACCGGACAATTGGTTCCATTGGTTAAAGAAAAAGAAATATTTGCAGTAGATTCGCAGGGGATTGCCTATGCCATGATGAGCGATTTGCAAAAAAAGAAGTTTTTGGAAGAAAGGGAAATGGATTTTTCATATGATTTTGATGTTAAGGCAAGGTTTAGAGTCAATGTTTTTTATCAGCAGGGAAGCGTAAGCATAGCGCTAAGACTTATCCCAACGAATATTAAAACCATCGAGGAATTAAACTTACCATCTGTTCTGCATGAATTTACAAATAGGGCGCAGGGCTTGGTCCTGGTAACGGGAGCCTCTAGTCAAGGAAAATCCACGACCCTAGCTGCCATGGTGGATGAGATCAATCACACAAGGCCCGTTCATATTATAACCATTGAGGACCCAATAGAATATGTTTATCAGGATGATAGGGCAATAATTGACCAGCGAGAAGTTTATCAAGATACGCTTTCTTTTGCTAAGGCCCTAAGGGCAACGTTTCGGCAGAATCCGGATATTATCATGGTTGGCGAGATGAGAGATCTTGAAACAATATCTACCGCTATCACTGCTGCAGAAACAGGGCATTTAGTTTTTGCAACATTACATACAAATTCTGCCTCTCAAGCAATCCATCGTATTGTCGATGTTTTTCCAGGAGACCAGCAGAATCAAATAAGGTATCAGCTATCGGGTTCGCTTATCGGAATTGTAACTCAGAGGTTGGTACCAAGAATTAAGGGCGGGTTTATCCCTGCCATAGAGGTAATGCTTGGCAATCCAGCAGTGGCGACTTTAATTCGTGAAAATCAGATTCATGAAATACCAGCTGTAATCGATACCTCCTCGAGGCTTGGGATGATTTCTATGAATAGGAGCTTGGCAGATTTAGTTAGGAGAAAAGAGATATCTTTAAAAAATGCAATTGATTATTCTCTAAATCCGGCAGAGATTAAAAATCTATTGAAATAGTGTTAGATGAAATTTGCTTATCAGGCTCGATCTAAAGAGGGAAAGATAGAAACTGGGAATGTTGAGGCCTCGTCTAAAGACGCGGCCGCTAGTTTATTGCAGAAATATAATATTACGGTGGTGTCCCTAAAAGAAGTTAAGGGGCTTTTTGCTAAATCAAAAGGTGGGGGGTTCTTAAAGAAAGTTTCTAAAAAGGAGTTGGCAATTTTTTCTAGACAGTTAGCCGTAATGTTAGATTCTCGGGTACCAGTTGTCCAAAGTGTGCTAAGCCTTGCTGCTCAGATGGATAAAGACTATTTCAAACAGGTTCTAAGTAGGGCAGCTGAAATGGTTGAGGAAGGTAACACACTTTCTGACGCCTTCGAATCTATGCCGAAAGTTTTCGATGTGTTTTATGTCAACTTGATAAAATCTGGAGAAGCTTCGGGTAAGATCTCGGATACCCTCTATTATCTGGGCGATCATCTAGAGAGGGAGCATGATATAAACAGCAAGATAAAGGGGGCAATGATGTACCCCATATTAGTATTATCTGTTTTGGTGGTTGTTGTTGGAATCGTTATGACATTTGTGATGCCGAAACTAATGGATATTATTAAACAAGTCGGTGGGGAGCCCCCTTTAATGACGAAATTGTTGATTGGATCCTATACTTTTTTCCTTAATTGGGGCTGGCTGATGGCTATTGCCTTCGCCGGACTAATTGTCTATTTAGGCTACTATTTCAAAACCAAAGAAGGCAAAAAGATTTTTGACAAATTGGTTCTTAAAATACCTTTTATCGGAGCTTTTCTAGCTAAGGGATACCTTGTTAGGTTTGCTGAGAACCTCTCAACTCTAATCACGGCGGGGCTACCGATAACAAGTGCGCTGAAGATTACAAAAAATACAATTAGGAATTATGTTTATCGATCGATTGCAGCTGAAACAGAGAGAGAAGTTTCAGAGGGAGAGAAGATAAGCACAGTACTAACTAGGCATCCAGACCAGATTCCAGCTTTCGTCGTTCAAATGGTGAAAGTTGGGGAGGAAACTGGTAAGTTAGACAAAACTTTGATGGAAATAGTTAATTTTTATAACAAAGAGATCACAAGACTAGTGGACACATTCATGACTTTGATCGAACCAATCCTTATAGTTTTCCTAGGGGCCGTTGTGATGATTTTGGCTATTTCAGTATTATCACCGTTGTATGGTATGATGGGCAACATTTAATTATCCACTTGTCTTGCTATTGTGGATGAGTATAATATATATAAAAGGTTACAATTTAACCAAAAGGTCGGCAAAACTTAAAATTAAATATTTATTTAAAAATGAATACAATTAAAAAACAAAAAGGTTTTACATTGATCGAGTTATTGGTAGTTATCGCCATCATTGGTATATTAGCTGCCATCGTATTGGTAAATGTTAACACAGCTAGAAATAAAGCTAGAGACGCGTCGGTTCAAGGAAGTATGGCTGGTTTGCCAGCAGCAGCTGAGGTATTTTGGACAATTGGTAGCACCTATACCGGTGTAACTACAAGCACTGAGTTTGCTAGAATTAAAACTGCTATCGAAGCAGCAGGAGTAGGGTCAACATGGCAAGCTGGTGCTGATTCTGCTACTACATGGGTAGTATGCGGCAGGATGATAGCCACAACTACAAACGCTTTCTGTATAGATAGCGCTGGAGGCAAAAAGACGGTTTTGTGGTCAGCGTGTACTGCTGCCCTTACGGCATGTCCTTAGTTTTTTCAGTTTGATTGTCGAAACAATCCCGCTACGGCGGGATTGTTTTTTTGTTTAATTTAAGTTAATTATCTGGTAAAATACAGTAAAGATATGCAATTTATTATTTCCTTCTTAGTTTTTGTATTTGGGCTAATCATCGGCAGTTTTTTGAATTGCGTTATTTATCGTTTGGGTAGCAACAAAAGCTTTCTAAAGGGTAGATCTTTCTGTCCTGAATGTAAACATGTTTTAGCTTGGAACGATTTAATACCGGTTATAAGTTATTTAATGCTATTGGGAAAATGTCGATATTGTAAAAAGGCGATCTCAATACAATATCCATTGATTGAATTAGCGACAGCTATTTTATTTGTTTCAGTATTTAATTTCGATCATATCACTCGCACCGTCTATCTATTTATTGCTTTGTCTCTTTTTATAGTCATTTTTGTTTTTGATTTAAAACACTATATCATTCCCGATAAAGTTGTTTTGCCAGCCATCGTTATCAGTCTGGTTTACAATGCTTTCCTACTATTCACCGGCGATATTGTTCTGGGGAAATTTCTAAACTATATTTACGCTGGATTTTTCCCAGCATTGTTTTTTTTCTTGTTGTTTTTTATCTCTCAAGGAAAATGGATAGGTTTTGGAGACGTGAAGCTCGCTCTTTTTATGGGTTTGTTTTTGGGGTTTCCAAAAATCTTAGTTGCTTTGTTCTTAGCCTTTATGTTTGGTGCTATAATAGGGGTAGGGCTTATTGTTTTTGGTAATAAAACTATCAAAAGTGAATTGCCCTTTGGTCCGTTTTTAATATCAGGAACAATTTTAGCTTTATTCTTCGGAACCAATATTATTAATTGGTACTTAAGCTTTCTTATCCTATGAAAAAAAATGGGTTTTCTTTAATAGAGTTGCTTATAGTCATTTTTGTGATTGGAGTTCTCTCTAGCGTTATCTTTATCAACTATCAGGAAGTCAGGGGCCAACTAGCTTTAAATAGAGCGGCCCATCAATTGTTGCAGAATTTGAGAAGAGCCCAGGAAATGGCGATGTCGGCCGTTAAAATTAACCCTGGTAGCTGTGTGTCCCGGGCACCCCTACATTTTGCATCATTGGGTCCCATTGCCTATGACGAGCCATTCTGGGTCGATTGTGAAGGAGAGGTTATTGGGAATGAACACGTAAAGTTTACGGCCTATACAGAGGAACCCGCTGGGCACCTTTCCTACTCTTGGTCTGGATATGCCCAAGGATGTTCCGATAACCATATTTGTCAAAAAGATATTGTAGCCATTCAAGATGGCTATATCGGAGGGGTTGAGGTTACCAACGATAACGGTGAGGTGGCCTATGGTACTTGTTTTGCTTCTAGCGCCCCCATAGGTGGTGGTGGGGAGGTAGTCCCTGGTGCCGTCCCTGCCGATTTTCCAGAGGGAATAGATTACTATGGAATATATATTAATACTAATCCGGCTACGGGGAGCAGCACTTCATATAAGATGTATGCGGATGTTAATGGATCCGTTGGATATAATGCTGGGGATTGTGGTATCGAAAATATAAATATTGCAGAACCGGGTGTAGTTATCCAGAGTATAAATAACCTTACATTGGGTACACTTGATGTAAGTATAAATTTTGCCCCTCCAAACCCAGATATTAATATAATTGGTTTGGATCCGAATGAAGAAGCGGTTGAAATTGTGTTGGCTCTAGCGAATAATCCAACAAAGCAAAAAATAGTTTCGGTAAATAAGGCCGGGCTTCTGGAAATAAAATAACTTCTGTCTTTAAAATGTTAAGGGACATGTTTCGTAAAAAGGAAAAAGGAATTACTCTTATCGAAGTTATCGTCGCCACTTTTATTTTACTAGTAGCAATTGTTGGTTCTTTTTTGGCTTTTACTCAAATAATAGTAGCAACCTCCTCTGTCTCCGATCGTTTTGTGGCAGCCTATTTGGCCCAAGAAGGGGTTGAAGTTATTAGAAACATCCGCGATACGAATTGGATTGGTGGGGCCGGTTGGGATGATATATTAACTACGTGTCCTGGTGGCGGGTGCCAGGTTGACTATAAAACAGGAACCCCAGATAACGTCGTAACTTCTTTAGATACATATAGTGGTAATCCTTTAAATATCAATGATGATGGGTTTTATACCTACGGAGCCGGCACACCCACAAGATTTAAAAGAAAAATTACTATTACCCCAGGGTCCGCTGACCAGGCTGATGGTGATAATAATAAATTAGATGTTTTGGTTGAGATAATGTGGACCAATAGGGGGAGTTCATACAGCTTTACCACAGAAGAGGCTTTATATAATTGGAAATGAAAACAAAATTTATAAATTCTAAAGGATTCACGTTGGTGGAGTTGCTGGTTGTTGTTGGCACTTTTGTAATTATTGTTGTTACAACCGTTGGTTTATTTGTTTTAATGATTTCTCACCAAAGAAGAATTTTAGCAGAGCAGGAATTACTGAGCCAGGCTAGCTATGCAACAGAATATATAAGTAGGGCCCTAAGGATGGCAGCAAAAGCAACTGATGCAACCTGCATAGAAATAGGGAAAAATTACGAAACTACAGAATCTGGGCAGGGAATAAAATTCATAAATAGTTCTAACGGTAATATTTGTCAGGAATTCTTTTTGGACTCAGGGTCGGGGAGGATTAAAGAGATAAAAAGCGGCGGGATCGCCGTACCCCTAACTTCCGAGTCTCTTATAATAAACAAATTTAATGTTGCGGTATACGGTGATGATATATTGGGTGATCAGACACAACCCAGGGTGGCCATAGCGCTAGACATTGAGAGCCAAGGCAAGGACTTCGTTCTTAAAAAGCAGATGCAAATAACAGTGTCACAAAGAAATCTAGATGAAGAATAATTTTTTCTTTTTTTTGAAAGACAGAGATTCTAATCAGAGGGGAATTGCCCTCCTGGTTGCTTTTTTTGTTATGGGAATTTCTGTGGCGATAGTGTTGGGCGTGGGCATTGTTCTGTTAAGTGAACTAAAGATGATTAAGGGCATGGGAGGTTCTGTCACTGCTTTTTATGCTGCTGACACCGGACTTGAGAAAACTCTTTACTATGACAGAAAAGTAATTCCCGACGGAGGGACAAGGGGCGCATGCGCCATGCCCACTTCCTGCAACGATTGCTCTTTTAATAGCCCTCCTTCTGGGATTGATTGTGTTCCGGAAACATGTACGGATTGCGTAATTGATTATAGTAGCCAATTCGGGGATAATAAAAGCTTCCAAGCTGTAGTAACGGTTGCGCCAGCGGGGGATGTCATGAAATCCTATGGTTCTTACATCGGCGTTAGCAGGGCAATGGAGTTAAGTGGTTCACTTGGGGGCACAAATCAGAATAATGGCCCTGTTATTGCAAATGCCATTGCTCAACCCAGATCAGTCCCATCTGGGGTGGAGATTGTTATAACAGCAAACATCTTTGATGTGGATGGGTTAAACCCAAGCACCATTGTCGCCACAATTAAAAGGACTGGTTACTCTAATATTCCCATTACTATGGCAAATTCTTATGGTGATGTATTTTTTGTTTCTTGGGTAGGCCCAGAGGGGGTTTATTATGTTGATATTACCGCCTGTGATCTTTCGGGGAATTGTACAACAGAAACAAATATTTAAAAATGAAGAAATACTATATATTTATTCCAATATTTGTTTCAGTGCTTGTTACACCAGCGCTTGTTTTTGGTGTTGGTGGGGTTGGTCCTAGCTTTGAGATAGCCCAAAGTGCTCCACCCACTATTACTAATGTACAATATATTCAAAATATTAATATTGTTTCAGTAACAGCTAATATTTATGATGTTTCTGGTATTTCTATGACTGGGATAGTAGTAAGGGATGAGCTTGGCAATGAGGTTGAAAGATTTACTATGGTAGACGATGGGGCTCATCAAGATGTTGGGAACAAAGACGGAGTTTTTGGAGTAATTATGACCGGCCTTACTGGTCATTTTACGGGTGATGTTTTTGCTAGAGATGTTTTTGGCCACGAGAATAATCTTGCTGGAGCATTAAGATTCTACATCGGTCCGGCTGGGGATTGTAAAACCGTTAGTAACGCTACTATCTGTATAGATGCGACCTCCAGCGCAGGAAACGCCGTGGACTCATTTATTGTCGCCCCAAATAGCATTGCTGTTGGAGTTGAGACAACCGTAACCCTTACTGCCAACCTTGGAGTAGGAGCATTCGGACAAACAGTGACCTTTACCGACAACACCGGTCCCTATACCATAGGAACGGCCGTTGTTGACGACACTGGCATAGCCACTCTTAGCTATACTCCCTGGGCTAAAACCACTGGTGTTCATACATTAAGTGTTACCCTAATGGGCTCCTCGGTCTATTACAAAGAAGCCACCCTAACCATCACTGGTACACCAGGAACCTGTGTAACCACC
>CAYRHW010000002.1:0-70424 GCA_964424305.1 uncultured Candidatus Saccharibacteria bacterium | reverse complement strand
CTACTATCTGCCTTGGAGCAACTCCTTCTACTGCTGGTCAGATAAGTTCATTCACTGCATCTCCAACCAGCTTTAATGTTGGGACTGAAACAATGATAACCCTCAGTGCCAATCTTGGAGTAGGAGCATTCGGACAAACAGTGACCTTTACCGACAACACCGGCCCCTATACCATAGGAACAGCCATTGTTGACGCCTCCGGCATAGCTACTCTTAACTACACCCCTTGGGTTAACACCACTGGTGTTCATACATTAAGCGTTACCGTGATGGGTTCCTCGGTCTCCTACAAAGAAACCACCCTAACTATTACCGGTACTCCGGGAACCTGTGTAACTACTAGTAACGCCACTGTCTGTATTGGAGTAACTTCTTCTACTCAAGCCACTAATGTTATAGCCTCGTTTACTGCATCTCCAACTCATGCTGCCATTGGAGCAACAGTAGTTCTTACTGCTAATATCGGGTCAGCAAGAGCGGGGGAAATGGTAACTTTTGCCGATCAAACAAAGGGAACTCCCATAATAGGAACGGCCACTGCCAATTCTTCCGGCGTAGCTACAATCAGCTATGTGGTCGGCGGTACTACTGGGACTCATACATTGAGTGCATCCCACTATGGTTCCCTACCTTCCTACAGAACGCTTAGTCTTCCTGTCCCATAAATTGTCGTTAGTAATTTCGTTATTTTCGTAGTATAATAATAAGCATAAATCAATATAATAATATTTGATTAATATGGAAAAAAAGTTTTTAATTTTATTAATCGCAGCAGTCATTTTAGTAATACTCGTCGTTTTAGGGGTAATCGTTTATTCCCCCCAATTTCTTTCAAAGACTATTTCAAATTTGTCCGGGGTCAATGGGGTGGAAGAGAATAAAATAATGGCACCACCGGATCCAACTAAAATATTAAAACAGGGTAAAAAAGACTACCCAGAGATAATAAAAGGGGTAATAAGTTTTCTTGATACGAAAGGTTTATTTAAAACCGTTGTTAAGGTAGATGGTGGAAAAGAATATACAATATGGCCGGCCGAGCCAAAATCTGTTTATGAGTCGCTTGGTGTTAAAAATGGTGGAAGGGTTGAAATCCAGGGTAGGTTTTCACAAGATGGGAATATTGAGTGGTTTTTAATGAAGCCAATTTAATAAATTAAATCATAATTAATTATCGCGCTGTCGTAACTGTGCGTAATTATAAAAATATGAGCAATTCATTTAAAAGAAACCTATTATTCGTTGTTTTATTCATTTCCTTAGCTTTTTTCCCATTAGCAAGGGCTGGTGCGACCAATGTTTATGTGGGGGTGCAGATTATTTCTACGGAACCGCTTAAGATTGGTGGTGTGGCAGATCCTGGAAAGCTTTGGTGTTTGCCAACAAATACAACAATGGGGCTAGTAACCGGGGCCACTCCTGCTGGAGGTGGTACTGGGGGCACCTATATTACACCCCAGGCTCTAACGTCAAACCCAGTAACAACTGTTGCTCCAACTTGTCCTGGCGGTACGATTTGGTCTGGTTTGTTAAATCTTACAATTAACACTACTTATACCATAAGAATGATTATGCCTGCTCCCACATTCTGTTCGGGTTATCAAGCTAGTTGGACTGATAGTACCTGTTACGAGACATGGGACGTAGTTGGTCAAAATAAAAATTGTAATGAAATCTGTGCTCGTTATGGGCAAACTCCCAGGCTTGGCGGGACAGGTACTCAATGTTATAGTTATCCGGGTAATGCTGACCATGGGTGTAATTATATAATAAAGGGCGTTAAGGGATCTGCTTGTACTAGCTGTACTGCATCCGCATCGAATTATTCATATTATTCCAAAACCACTGGTGCTTGTTTTTATCCAGCTAATTATTATAGTGATTGCACCTGGTCAGATCCTAGTCAGGTTCGTGTTTGTGCCTGTCTTCCAATTTATTCTACTACCCTTGGCAACTTTAATTTTTCCTTTACTACCCCGGGCACACTATAGTTTATTGTAAAAATGTCTATTTTTAAAAAGATAATTATATTTGTAGTTATTATTTTCTTGGTTTTTAGTTTTGTGTTTTTGCTGAAGGATAGAAAACCCGAAGATTTATCAGTGGCTTCTGACAGCAGGATAATAACACTTCTGAAGAAAAACGAAGATAATAATAATTATATAAACAATCACGCAGATTATATAATTAAAGAAAGATCTATCTTGACACAACAAGCTATCATAGATGGCCAGAATGGTCAAAATTTTAAAGAAGTATATCAGGGGCTAGAGATGGAAGACAACAGGTATCTAAAAGTTGATCTAATAAATCCCGCGGGCGATAGGGGGATGATAACGGTCCTAGACATGAAAACAGGAGAAGTGCTAAAAGCTTACGGAACCATATTGGTTACCAGCGGCGGGTAAGTAGAAATTTTAGTTTGAAATATAATAGCGATATCGTATAATCTATTCTATGGATATAAAGCAGGTTGAGCAAAGAATAGAAAAACTTAAACGTCTTATTAACCACCATCGCTACCTCTATCACGTTTTAGACAAGCAGGAAATTTCTCCAGAGGCTCTAGATTCATTAAAGAAAGAATTATTTGATCTAGAACAACAGCGTCCCGAGTTGATAACTTCTGATTCTCCAACTCAAAGGGTGGGTGGCAAACCTTTAAAAGAGTTTAAAAAAATTAAGCATCCAGAACGGATGCTTTCTTTGAATGATTGCTTCTCTGAGCAAGATATGAGGGATTGGCAGGAAAGAGTTTCAAAACTTTTAACTGGAAAAGAAAAGGAACAATTAGATTTCTATTGTGAGTTAAAGTTAGATGGCTTGGCCATCGAGCTAATATACAGGGAAGGGTTATTGGTTACTGCAGCCACTCGGGGCGATGGCACCATCGGGGAAGATGTTACCCAGAATATTCGGGTGATAGAAGCAATACCCTTAAAATTGAGGGATAAAGAAGATGTTATCAAGGAATTAGAAAAAGAAGGGTTAAAAGATGTCGCCAATACGATAGCAAAAAAAGGACTGGGCGAAATAATTGTACGAGGTGAGATTTTTCTAAATAAAAAAGAGTTTGATAGTATTAATAAACAGCAAATCAAAAATGGGTTACCTGTTTTTGCTAACCCAAGAAATATTGCGGCAGGATCCATAAGACAGCTAGATCCAAAGGTGACTTCTTCGAGGAAGTTAGATTCCAACGCCTACGATTTGCTCACGGATTTCGGGGCTAAAACTCACCAAGACCGACATAAGATTTTGAGGGCATTGGGGTTTAAAATAAATCAGAATAATAAATATTGTAAAGATCTAGAAGCTGTTTTTAATTTTCATAAACATTGGCAAAGTGGTCGCACTTCCTTGCCGTTTGAAATTGACGGAGTAGTTATAGTAATTAATAACAATAGCTCTTTTAATAGATTGGGTGTTGTTGGTAAAACTCCTCGAGGAGCAGTTGCTTTTAAATTTCCGCTGAAACAGGCAACCACCAAAGTGAATGATATTGTTGTTCAAGTTGGAAGAACCGGAGCCATAACTCCAGTAGCTCGCCTAGAGCCGGTGAATATATCCGGGACTGTTGTTACAAGAGCAACCTTGCACAATGAAGACGAGATTAGGCGATTGGGATTGAAGATCGGAGATACGGTGATTGTCGGAAGGGCAGGAGATGTAATCCCCGATATTATTAAGGTCTTACCAGAGCTAAGGACAGGAAAAGAAAAAAAGTTTACAATGCCAAGGCATTGTCCTTCCTGTGGTACTAAGTTAGAGAAATCTGAAACCGAAGCACTTCTCCGCTGTCCCAACCAGAAATGTTTTGCCAGACAGAAAAGATCTTTCTATTATTTTGTTTCACGAGCCGCCTTTAATATTAAAGGGTTGGGACCTAAAATAATTGATAGGTTATTGGAAGAAGGTCTCATACAAGATCCTGCCGATTTGTTTAACTTAAAAGAAGGCGATGTGTCGCAGCTGGAGAGGTTTGCTGAAAAATCAACGAAAAATTTGATTTCGTCGATCCAAAGTAAAAAAGAGATTAGTCTGCAGAGATTTATATATGCCCTGGGGATTAGAAATGTGGGCGCAGAAACTGCAAGGGATTTGGCAGATAGATTCGAAAGCATGGAAAACCTAGAAAAAGCGGATTTTCAGAACCTAGAAAAGATAAGAGATATTGGGCCCATTGTTTCTAAATCTATCGCCGATTGGTTTTCCGAAGACAAAAATAAGAAGCTTATCTCGAAACTTAAAAGAGCTGGGATTAAAATAGTTTACGAGAAGCCCAAACTTAAAACCCAGAAGTTAAAAGCTAAAACATTTGTATTCACTGGGGAATTAGATACAATGTCTAGGGAGCAGGCAAAAGAGGAGGTTGTAAAATTGGGTGGCGAAGCCACAGAATCCGTTTCAAAGAATACTAGTTTTGTTGTGGTCGGGGAGAACCCTGGATCAAAAATGCAGAAAGCAGAAAAGTTAGGCGTTAAGATACTAGGAGAAGAAGATTTTCTTAATTTAATTAAGTAAAAACGTGTTATTAGATATTTTATCTTTAAGGCCCCTAAGGGCTCACTTTAGAAAATTGGACTGGCCAATGATTATTTGTTCTGTTTTATTGGCTGGCATAGGATTGGTTGCACTCTATAGTTCCTCTCTAAGGAAGGGAGACTTTTTTAACTTTAAAAAACAAATAATATTCTTTGTAGTCGGCCTTATCCTGATGTTTATCATCAGTTTCTTTAATTACAGAATATTGAGAAATAATCCCTACCTAATTTTGATTTTGTATTTTATCTCCCTTTTGCTATTGGTCGGGGTTTTTTTCCTAGCGCCGGAAATAAGGGGAAAGAGGGGGTGGTATAAATTAGGGGGGCTTTCCTTTGACCCCATCGAGCCCGCCAAATTAATATTGATTATTTTATTGGCGAAATATTTCTCGATGAGGCACGTAGAAATGTACAGCTTTAGGCATATCATCTTTTCTGGAATTTATGTAGTTATTCCCTCTCTGCTAATGTTTCTCCAGCCGGACATGGGGTCGGTAATAATTTTGATGATAATATGGCTGGCCACATTACTTATCTCCGGGATTAGAATTAAGCATTTTTTGATTCTTTGTTTCTGCGCCATTTTAGTGGTGGGTTTCTCGTGGCAGTTTTTATTAAAAGATTATCAGAAAGATAGGATTTCAAGTTTCCTTTTCCCGAAAGATCCATTGGGTTCTTCTTGGAGTCAAAACCAAGCAGAAATTGCCATAGGTTCCGGACAAATATTCGGGCAGGGATTCACGAAAGGGTCTCAAACTCAGTACGGGTTTTTACCAGAACCACATACTGATTTTATCTTCGCCTCCTTTGCAGAAGAGTTTGGCCTAGTCGGTGTACTAGTTATGTTGTCCCTTTATTTTATTCTAATCTGGCGGATAATTAGGATCGCGATTACAGCTACATCTAATTTCCCTAGGCTTTTTGCTTCCGGCTTTGCCATTATTCTAATTGCCCATTTTTCTATAAACATCGGGATGAATTTAGGATTATTGCCCGTGATCGGTATTTATTTGCCACTGGTTAGCTATGGAGGGTCTGGTTTGATAGGAACTTTTGTTGGGCTTGGACTTCTACAAAGTATGAAGGTTAGGGTTTAAATTTGTGTTATCCGCTGCAAGCTATTGACAAAAACATCTATATAACTATAATTAGTAGAGATATCAAAAAAAGGTGCCTTATTTTCTTTTTTTCTCATAACTTAAAGTTTATCACCCGACTCTATTAATCTTCAAAATGTTTTTCGAAGAGGGAGCCGGGAGTTACCCTAAGGATTTAGGGTTTTTGTAGTTATATAGGCAGTCGTAAAATTAATAGGGTTAGACGAAGGAGAATATTTTAATAATTATTTAGGCTTTTAAGCCTTATCGATTAGGATATGATTGAGGATAATATCAAAATAAAAAACTTTTCTAAGTCACGAATTTCCTTCCATCTCCCCAATCTACTAAATCTCCAGCAACAAGCTTGGGACGACTTTTTGGATGTAAGAATAAAGGAACTGTTAGAAGAGATATCTCCCATAACAGATTACACTGGGAAAGAATTCCAACTTTGGTTTAAGGATTACAGGCTAGATAAACCAAACCATAAAGACGGCTTGGAAGCCAGAAAGAATAACGATTCCCTAGAGGCGCCCCTAAGAGTTAAGGTTAAATTAGTTAATCTAAAAACAAAAGAGATAAAAGAGCAAGAAGTATTTCTTGCTGATTTTCCCCTAATGACAGAGAGGGGCACCTTTGTATTAAATGGAGTAGAGAGGGTTGTGGTTTCTCAATTGATCCGTTCTCCCGGAGCTTTTTTCACCGCCAGGAATTCTCGTGGCAAAAACTATTTTGGCGCTAAAATTATTCCAAACCGTGGAGCTTGGCTAGAGTTTGAGACCGAAGAATCAGGATTTATTGGAGTAAAGATTAATCGCAAAAGAAAAGTTCCAGCAACAACATTGTTGATGGCGTTAGGGTTAGAGAATATAGATAAGGTTAATAAGGCATTTGAAAAGGTAGACACCGGCGAAATTAAATATATTCAAGAAACTTTCAAGAGGGAAACCTGCCAGGACCAGAAAGAGGCTCTTGTGGAAATTTATAGAAGGTTAAGACCCGGAGATTTGGTTGCTCCAGATACTGCCCAGGATTTAATATTCAACATGTTCTTTAATTTTGACAGATACGATCTGTCAAAAGTTGGCCGTTGGAAAACTTGGCAGAGGTTGCCAAATCTTGCCCCAGCCGATAAGGACAAAGAAATTAAGAAAGAAGAAAGAGCCCTAAAGATTGAAGATATTGTGGAAGTGATCAAAGAAATCATCAGGATGAACAACGACCCCACTGCCCACCCGGACCAAGTCGACCATTTGGGAAATAGAAGAGTAAGAACAATGGCTGAGCTTTTGCAGAATAGGTTAAGGGTAGGTTTAATGAGAATGGAGAGGATTATTAAAGATAAGATGTCTACCTTAGATCCTTCGACCATAACACCCGTCCAGCTTATTAATCCTAGGCCATTTATGGCGGTTATTAAGGAATTTTACACTTCTTCTCAGTTCTCTCAGTTTATGGATAACGAAAATCCATTAGCCGAGCTAGAGCACAAAAGAAGACTTACAACCACTGGACCAGGTGGCCTAACAAGAGAAAGAGCCGGTTTTGAGGTTCGTGACGTTCAGCCTTCTCATTATGGAAGAATTTGTCCCATACAAACACCCGAAGGTCCTAATGTTGGCTTGGTTGGGCACTTGGCATCTTTCGCCCGAGTGAATCCATACGGGTTTATCGAAACTCCCTACTTTAAGGTTAAAAATGGTAAGGTAACTGACGAAATACACTATTTAACAGCTCAGGATGAAGAGAGATATGCCATTGCTCCAGCTTCGGTCCCCCTAGATGATGACAATAAGATTCTACCGGAAATTCTACCAAACAAGGTTGAAGCCAGGGTGAAAGGAGAGCCAGCCGAAGTGGAAATTTCAAAAATAGACTTTATCGATGTTTCTTCAAAACAATTTATTAGTATCGCCACTTCTTTAATCCCATTCTTACAGAATGATGATGCTTCCAGGGCTCTTATGGGTTCGAACATGCAACGGCAAGCAGTGCCGTTAATATTCCCAGAACCACCATTGGTGGGCACTGGGGTTGAGAGGAACGTGGCTAGAGATTCTGGCCAGGTAATAGTTGCCAAGGGTCCAGGAAAGGTAAAAGAAGTAGACGCCGGCCATATTAAGGTAGAAATTGAAATAGGGGGAGAAAAGAAAATTGAGGACTATGAATTGCAAACTTTTGTTAGAACAAACCAATATACTTGTTTCCACCAAAAACCAGCAGTAGAGAAAGGAGAAGAATTTAAAAAAGGAGACATTTTGAGTGACGGAGCCTCAATATCAAAAGGAAGGTTGGCTTTGGGTAGAAATATCCTAGTAGCCTTTATGTGTTTAAGGGGAGGAGGGTTTGAAGATTCGATCACCATTTCTAATAAATTAACGAAAGAGGACTTTTTCACTTCTATCCACGTAGAAGAGTTTACCTGTGATGTTCGAGAAACAAAACTAGGACCCGAAGTAACTACCTGTGATATCCCTAACGTTGGAGAAGAAAAATTAAAAGATTTAGATGAAGAGGGAATCGTAAGGGTTGGGGCCGAAGTTGGTCCTAACGATATTTTAGTTGGAAAGATTTCGCCAAAGGGTGAGGTAGAACTAACCCCCGAAGAGAGATTGCTAAGAGCGATTTTTGGAGAAAAAGCTAAGGATGTGAAAGATGCTTCTTTGAGAATGGAGCACGGCAAGAAAGGCAGGGTTATTAATGTAAAGATATTTTCCAGAGACTTGGGGCACAAACTAGAACCAGGAGTTATTAAAAGAATTCAGGTTGAGATTGCCGAATTAAGAAAGATAAAAGTGGGAGATAAATTAGTTGGCCGTCATGGAAATAAAGGAGTTGTTTCAAGAGTTTTGCCTCCCGAAGAAATGCCATTCTTAGAAGATGGCACTCCTGTTGATATTGTTTTAAGTCCATTGTCGGTTCCATCAAGAATGAATTTGGGGCAGATTTTAGAAACTCACTTGGGTTGGGCTGCGAAGAAATTAAACTATAACGTAATTTCGCCGGCCCTACACGGTGCTGACAAAGAAAGCATTAAAGGAGAGTTGAGGAAAGCTGGTCTACCAGAATCTGGTCAAACAATCTTGTATGATGGTAGGACTGGTCTTCCCTTTGAAAGACCAATTACCGTTGGCTATATGTATGTGATGAAGTTAATCCACATGGTTGATGATAAACTCCATGCTCGTTCAATCGGGCCCTATTCATTAATTACTCAGCAACCGTTAGGGGGCAAGGCTCAATTTGGTGGCCAGAGGTTTGGGGAGATGGAAGTATGGGCATTGGAAGGCTATGGGGCAGCTCACACATTGCAGGAAATGTTGACCATTAAATCCGATGATGTGATCGGCAGAGCCGCAACCTACGAAGCAATTTTAAAGGGAGAACCTATCAAAAACCCGAATATTCCAGCTTCGTTTAACCTTTTGGTCGCTGAATTAAAATCAATGGGATTGGCGGTGGAGATTAAGGAGAAGCTTAGAAGGGAAGAAAGATAACAATTGATTTAGTTTATAAAAATAATATTCAAAAATTAACCAATGCGTGTATTAGATCTTGAAGGCATCAGAATAAAACTCGCCTCTCCCGAAGAAATTTTGTCGTGGAGCCATGGCGAAGTAATAAGGCCAGAAACGATTAACTACAGAACTCAGAAACCAGAGAAGGATGGTTTATTCTGCGAGAGGATTTTTGGTCCTGAAAAAGACTATGAATGCGCATGCGGGAAATATAAGAGGATCAGATACAAGGGGGTGGTTTGTGATCGTTGCGGAGTTGAAGTTACGAAGGCCCAGGTAAGAAGAGAAAGAATGGGACATATAAAATTAGCTGCCCCAGTTTCTCACATCTGGTTTTTACGTGGAGTTCCATCAAGAATGGGATTGGTTTTAGATAAGTCTTCTCAACAGTTAGAGAAGGTCATTTACTTTTCTTCCTACATTATCATTAAAACAAATGAAGATGCCAAGAAAAGAGTCCTAGAGGAAATCGAACAAGAGTTCCAAAGGAAGACAAAGAAAGAAAAGACCAATGCCGCTAAACAGGAACTACGAACAGCAAGGGATAAAGCCATAGAAGAGGTTTCAGAGATAAAACCCCTAAGGATTTTATCTGAGGTTGTCTACCATAGCTTATCTATGAAGTACGGAGAAACCTTTGAGGCTGGTACAGGGGCAGAAACAATTCGGGCAATTTTTGAACAGGTTGATTTAAAGAAAACTGCAGAAGAATTGGCCAAAGAAAGTAAGACAACCTTACCGATTAACAGGAAAAGGGTTCTTAGGAGATTGAAACTTTTCCAAGGTATGGTGAAGTCCGGAGTAAAACCAGAATGGATGTTTATGAATATTTTGCCAGTTCTACCACCAGACCTAAGACCAATGGTTCAGTTGGATGGAGGTAGATATGCCTCTTCGGATCTTAATGATTTATATCGAAGAGTAATCAATAGAAATAATCGTTTAAAATATCTTTTAGAGATTTCCGCTCCAGCGGTAATTGTTAGAAACGAAAAGAGAATGTTGCAGGAAGCAGTAGATGCTTTAATTGATAATGAAATGAGGAAGGGCGTAACAACTACTGCCACAACTGGTGGAAAACGTTTGCTGAAGTCGTTAGCAGCCATGTTAGCCGGCAAGCAGGGAAGATTCCGTCAGAATCTTTTAGGTAAACGTGTAGATTATTCTGGAAGATCAGTAATCGCGGTAGGACCAGACTTGAAGTTTTCCCAATGCGGATTGCCAAAAAATATGGCTCTTGAGATATTTAAACCTTTTGTTATTAAAAAAATATTAGATAGAGAGTTGGCCTTTAATATCCGTGGAGCAACAAGACTAATTGAAGATAAAATTCCTGAAGTTTGGGGAATTCTAGAAGAAGTAGTCCAAAACAAATTGGTTCTACTTAACAGAGCCCCAACCTTGCACAGACTAGGTATTCAAGCATTCTACCCAGTTTTGGTTGAAGGAGAGACCATAAGAATTAATCCTTTGGTCTGCGAGGCCTTTAACGCCGACTTTGATGGTGACCAGATGGCAGTTTACCTGCCATTATCCGATGAAGCCCAAAAAGAGGCCAAGGAAATTATGTTATCTCAATCTAACCTTTTAAGGCCAGCAACTGGGTTGCCCGTAATGGGGCCTTTCAGAGATATTGCTTTGGGTTGTTATTACCTTACAAGAATGGCTGAGGATAAAATGACAGATGAGCAGAAGAAAAACCAGCCAGCCCCGAAAATGTTTTCCAGTGTTTCAGAGGCTATCACGGCCTATGATTTTGGTTGTGTAAAATTACAAGAAAAGATAAAAATTGTTAACCCCAAATCAAAAGACAAGGAGATTATAGAAACAAGTGTTGGAAGAATAATTTTAAATAATAACCTTCCAGATAGCTACGCTTTTGTAAATAGACTAATTGATGCCAAGGGGATTAAAGTTTTGCTCCGTGATTTCATCTTAGATTATTCTAACGATGAGGCGGTGGCTGTTTTGGATAAGATAAAAAATATTGGTTTTGAGTATTCAACATTGGCTTCATATTCTTGGGGCATGGATGACCTAATTGTTCCACCACAGAAAGCAAAGCTCATTGACGAAGCCGAAACAGAGGTTGAGAAGATAAACAGCTACTTCAAGAAAGGACTATTATCTAAGGAAGAAAAGACAGCTCAAATTATTCTCATCTGGCAAACCGTTAAGACAAGGTTGGAGGTTTTACTAAAAGAAGTTTTGCCACAAGATGGGTCAGTTATGTCCATTATCTCAGCTGGTGCTAGAGGTACATGGGCCCAACCAGTTCAAATGGCTGGTATGAAGGGTTTGGTGAATAACCCGACTGGTGACATTATTGAATTGCCTATAAAATCTTCTTTTGCCGAGGGATTCAATGTTCTTGAATACTTTATCTCTACTCATGGTGCCAGGAAGGGTACTGCTGATACTGCCTTAAGAACATCCTCAGCCGGTTATTTAACTCGTAGATTGGTTGATGTTGCCCACGATATGATTATTAGCGAAGAAGATTGTGGAGAGAAGCATGGCATTGCAATCCTAAGGAAAGATGCGGATGATATTGAGCAAAGCTTCAGATTTAAGATTGTTGGGCGTGTCACAGTCGAAGATGTAAAACATGGCAACACTGTAATAGTTAAGAAGGGCGACATCATTGATTGGAAGAAGGCCGAGATTATTGAAAAAGAAAAGATAGCGGAAGTCCAAGTGTTCACTCCGTTGAGTTGTAAAACTCTAAGAGGAATTTGTCAGAAATGCTATGGTTGGGATTTCGGTAGAAATAAATTAATTGAATTGGGAGAAGCAGTTGGAGTAATCGCTGCTCAGGCAATTGGTGAGCCGGGTACTCAGTTAACTCTAAGAACTCGTCACTTGGGCGGAGTTGCGGCTGGTGGAGATATTACACAGGGGTTGCCTCGTGTGGAAGAAATATTTGAAGCCAGGGCGCCCAAGGGAGAAGCGATCATATCTTTAACAGAGGGGAAAGTTGTAAAAGTTGATGAGGAATTGAGGATTATTAAGATTGAACCTACTGGCAAGGGATCGAAGGATGTGATGGAGTATAAGATTCCTAATAGGATTGCAATTTTAGTTAAACAGGGAGATGTTATAAAAGAAGGACAGCCACTTTGCGGTGGAAGTTTGGATATTAAGAAGATGTATAAATCAGCTGGAGCAAGCGAAACCCAACGCTATCTCATTAAAGAAGTCCAGAAGGTTTATTCCTCACAGGGAGTAGATATCCATGATAAACATATTGAGATAATCGTTCAAAAGATGTTCTCCCGTATGAAGATTAGAGAAGAGGGAGATGGTGATTGGGTAAGAGGAGAAGTTATTGAGGGCCCAACATACCAAGAAGCTTGTGATTACTTAAAAAAGCACGACAAGAAACTTCCGGTTGCTGTACAGATGTTGCTTGGAATTTCCGAAGTCGCTTTGGCCTCAGAAAGCTTTTTATCAGCTGCTTCTTTCCAACAAACATCCAGAGTGCTCATTAAGGCATCCCTAGAAGGCAAAGAAGATAAGCTTCGTGGGTTAAAGGAAAATGTCATTATTGGTAAGCTTATTCCAGTGGGGACAGGGTTCAGGAAATAGAAACAAAAGGCCACCTTTATCAAAGGGTGGTTTTTTGATAATATATTTGACAGCAGTTTTTTAGAGAATATAATATAATTGTATGAAGAAAAATATTACAATTGATGATTTAGCAATAATGGTTCAAAGGGGGTTTAATGGTATAGCAAATGAAATGGCAACAAAAGGTGAAATGAATAAACGCTTTAATTCAGTTGATGAGCGATTAGATAAAATTGAGAAACTAATTCTTGCCGACCATAAAAAAAGAATAGAAAAACTAGAAGATTCGGTCAAGGAATTAAAAGAGTTATTGGCTATAAGGTGATTTTTAGATGTAGGTCGTCGGCCACCTTTATTAAAGGGTGGTTTTTTGATAGAATTTTAATCAATGTTTAAAATATCTTCTGGGTATAATTTAATAGTTGGGTTGTCAGAGAAAAATGACGGACCAATGAGTTCCCCGGGATTTTTGGTTAGTAAATTTGATGATGAAATCATTGTCTCAAACAGGAAAAAGTTTTTCAAGAAAATTGGGATCACCCCCGAGGCAGTGGTAACAGTTGGCTCTTTACATAAGAACCATGTCCAGACAGTTTCCATTGGTGACGCAGGCAGGGTATTGGGGAATGTTGATGGACTACTAACTCAAGCAAAAGATTTGTACCTGACCCTAACTGTGGCAGATTGTTTGCCAGTGTATTTATTTGATCCCGAGAACAAAGTTGTTGGTTTATTGCATTGTGGGTGGAGGGGCATAGTAAGTAACATCCTAGAAGGGGGGATTAGCAATATGGTTAAGGAGTTTGGTTCATTGCCCCAAAATATATTGGTTGGGATAGGGCCCGGCATAGCTAAGTGCCATTTTGAAGTCGGGAAGGATGTGGCTGAAAAGCTCGACTCTTCAGAAAAGTTTGTTGATTTAAAGAGGATAGTTAAAGAAAGGTTGTTAACATTGGGGCTGGATGAGGGGAATATGGAAACAAGCCCCGATTGCACCTTTTGTCTGGTAGATAAATACTTTTCTTTTAGGAGAGATAAACCGCAGACTCCCCAAACAATGGTTGCCGTTATTGGGATGAAGGACGGTTAAAATCCTTTATTTCCCTTGTAGACCTGGTATTTATAAGATGATATAATAATCTAAAGATATCTGCTCTATATTTATAGTTTTTTCATAAATGTCAAAAGATAAAAATCAAAAGAATAAGGAGAATCAAAAACCTTCGAAGAAGGATGAGAAGCCGAAGGCTCCTTTGTTAAATTCTCGTACAAAAAGATGGATAAAGGCCACCATAATGTTTTTATTGGCCGTAATTGTTGGTTTGAGTTTTTGGGATAAGGCGGGTAATGGGGGAGATCTACTATTAAGGGGATCCAGATTTCTAATCGGTCAGACCGTTTTCTCTATACCTTTCCTTTTCCTTTTGGCCGGATTGATCTTTTTAAAACCAAAACAAAAGAGTAGATTTTTGCCCATTTTTTTAGGTATCTTTATTATTATCTTTGGAATGGCCGGGATTCTTGGCGCTCAGGATTTAGCTGTGAAGCAAGGGGGTTGGCTAGGATATCTAATGGGCCAATTAACAGTTAACTCGTTCGGATTGTTGGTAGCTAATTTAGTTTTTGGAGCAATGATCATAATCGGCCTTTTAATCTTCTCTCAATCTTTGTGGCAATTCAGGCCTCAATTATTAGAGGAAGAGAAGAAGAAATCAATATTCTCTAGAATTGTTCACCCCGAGAAACCGATATCGTTAAGCATAAAAGAAAGTGGGGATGAAAATAAATTAGATAAAGACGCGCAGCCCAAGATATCATTATTTAAAAATAGTAAACCAGAAGAAGGTAAGGATGATTCTAAAAAATCAGAGAGGCCAAAAGATCCTCAATATATTCTTCCCCCTCTTGATCTTCTTTCTAAGAATGAAGGGAGTCCAACAAGTGGGAATATAAAGCAGAATTCAACAATTATTCAAAAAACCTTAGAGAATTTTGGCATTCCAGTTGAGATGGTGGAGGCCAATGTTGGGCCCACTGTCACCCAGTATGCTTTTAAGCCCGCTGAAGGGGTTAAGCTATCCAAAATTACTACTTTAACCAATAATTTATCATTGGCATTGGCAGCCCATCCCATTAGGATCGAAGCCCCCATCCCCGGGAAGTCCCTTGTTGGTATTGAAATTCCTAACAAGACTAGAAGTATCGTTTCTCTTAGGAATTTGGTTGCTGATCCAGCGTTTAAGAATTCATCAGCTCCCCTTCTATTTGCTTTGGGCCGTAGTGTTTCTGGCGCGCCAATGTATGCCGACATCGCAGAAATGCCCCATCTTTTGGTAGCTGGTTCTACCGGTACGGGTAAAACAATATTTTTAAACAGTTTGATTCTAAGTTTGTTATACAGGAATTCTCCACAAACCATGAAACTTATCATGGTTGATCCGAAGAGAGTAGAATTCCAACACTATAATCACCTACCCCATCTTTTATGCCCAGTTATCTATGACGCCAATAAAACCATTAATGCTTTAAATTGGTTAGTTAAAGAAATGGAAAGAAGATTCGAGGTTTTTTCTGAAATACCAACTCGTAATTTGGATACGTATAATAAAAATAAAACAGTAATTGCTGCCGGGAAAACTTTACCGTATATAACGTTGATTGTTGATGAGTTGGCAGACTTAATGGCAGCCAAGGGCAGAGAAATAGAAGCTGGGGTTGTAAGATTGGCCCAGATGGCAAGAGCCACTGGCATACACCTTGTTTTAGCCACACAAAGGCCCTCTGTAGAGGTTATCACCGGTCTTATTAAGGCTAATGTTACTTCAAGAATAACCTTCCAGGTTGCCTCTCAGGTTGACTCCAGAACTGTCCTAGACGCCGCTGGGGCCGAAAAACTATTGGGAGCCGGAGACATGTTATTCATTTCCGCCAAGAGTATAAGGCCGAGAAGAATTCAGGGGCCGTATGTTCCCGAAGAAGATGTTAGAAAGGTAGCAGAATTTATTGGGAAACAAAATGGTAAGATAGATAACTCAGAAGCAGGAATGCTCTCCCGGAGTTTGCAGGAACAGTTAGAAGCTCAAGAAGAGCACGAGAAAGGAGGAGGGGGAGAAGTCTTTTTTGATCAGAATGATCCATTATTTGAAGAATGTAAAAGAATAATTTTAGAGACTAAAAAGGCCTCTGCTTCGTTTCTACAAAGAAGACTAAAGATTGGATATGCTAGAGCAGCTAGACTCATCGATATGCTAGAAGAGAGGGGCGTTGTTGGTCCGGCTGACGGGGCAAAACCAAGGGAAGTTTTTGGAGATACTGGCATACATGTGGATGATGGCGTCCCCGGGACAGGAGCCGACATGGAGGGAGCAGACGAATCCGATGATTGGGAGAAAGTGTAGTGCTTGGGCAAATTTTTAAAACTAATCACGAATACTCAGATGCATAAAAATACTTTAACACCGGGAAGAGCAGAAAAAATTCAGGACGATATTTTCAGGAAAATGACGGTTGAGAAAAAAGTAAAACTCACTTGCGATTTTTTTCGGTTTGGCAAAAAGTTAGCCCAATTAAACGATAGAAAAATAAATGGAGATAGAAGACCTTCTTATCAAAATAGCCAAAATTTTAGATAAGCTAAAAATCCCATACATAATTACTGGCGGGATGGCGGTTTCTGTTTGGGGGAGGCCTCGTTTTACTGCAGATATTGATATTGTTGTGGAAATATTGGCAAAAAATATAAACCCATTAGCAGAAGAGCTTCTGTCCATAGATAAAGATGTTTATGTTTCAAAAGAAGCGATGAATGATGCGCTTGAAAGAAAAGGAGAATTTAATTTTATACATCCACAATCGCAATTAAAGGTAGACTTCTGGGTGATAAAAAATGAATTCAACAAGCAGGAAATTAAAAGAGGAATTCCAAAAGACATTTTTGGCTATAAAATTAATTTTGTTTCTCCAGAAGATTTAATATTAAGTAAATTGTTGTGGCGCAAGGATTTAGAATCATCAAAGCAGTTAGAAGATATAAAATCTGTATTAAGAATTTCAGAAGTGGATATGAAATATATCAAGACTTGGGCGAAGAAGCAAGAAACTATCGGTATTTTAGAAGATTTAATTAAACAAAATAGAAATTAAAAAATATGGCAAAAAAAATAGAGAAAAAAATAGTTAGAACAGGGCTCCAGGAAGCTATGGATGGGATAAAAGAAAGATTCGGAGAGGGGGCTATCATGAAGTTAAAAGACATCGGCTTAGTTGATGTAGATGTCATCCCAACGGGGTCCATTGCCATGGATTATGCCTTGGGGGTTGGGGGAGTTCCCAGAGGAAGGGTAATAGAGATATTTGGCCCTGAGAGTTCTGGTAAAACAACTTTGTCTTTGCATATTTTAGCTGAAGCGCAGAAGAAGGGTGGTGTTGGAGCATTTGTTGACGCCGAGCACGCCATGGATCCTGACTATGCAAGGAAGATAGGAGTAAATGTTGATGAGCTTTTAATATCTCAACCAGATTCCGGAGAGCAGGCCCTGCAAATTGTAGAGGCCTTAGTTCGTTCAGAAAACATTGATGTGATTGTAATAGATTCTGTGGCTGCCCTAACTCCAAGGGTGGAGATAGAGGGAGAGATTGGGGATCAACACATGGGTCTTCAGGCCAGGCTCATGAGCCAGGCCTGTAGAAAGCTTGCCAGTATTGTCGCCAAGACCAACACAATTGTCATATTCCTAAATCAGACAAGAATGAAAATTGGTATGGTTTTCGGTAATCCAGAAACTACTCCGGGAGGTTTGGCTTTAAAGTTTTATGCCTCAGTTAGAATTAATTTAACAAGAACAGCTCAGATAAAAAGTGGGGATGAGATTATAGGGAATAGGGTGAAGGCAAAAGTAGTTAAAAACAAGGTGGCTGCTCCATTTAGAATCGCTGAGTTTGATATATACTACAACGAAGGGATATCAGTATCAGCCGATGTCCTAAGGGTTTGTATGACCCGGGGGATTATTAAACAAGTTGGCAACACATTCCAGTTTGGCGATAGAAAGATTGGCGTAGGAATAGAGACTGCGAAGAGGTCAATAAAAGAAGACGCGGGCCTAATGAAAGAATTGAAAGCAGAGCTGGCGAAACCAGAAGTAATTGTTGAGAAGTAAAAAATATCTAATTTATAAAATATGGGAGAAAAACCAAAGGGGGGAGAAGAACCACCTGTCATTCCCGAACAAGGCTCTGGGAAGAAAAAAGATTGGTCACGGGTTTCTAGAATAATCGCAGAGGGAAAGGCAAAAGAAGGACAGGACAAGAGGGGCTTAGAAGAAGCCAGGGAATCTCTGTCGGAAAAATTTCCGGGGTTAAGTATAGAAGAAGAGCGTGCTGTTTATAGCGCGCGGGTAGGCGAGTTGGAAAAAATTACAGAAAAAATAAAAAGAGGGGAAGCCCTTACAAAAGAGGAAAGGGACTTATTGGAGAAACCCGAGACAGATGTAGTGAAGAAGGGGTTGAAAGAATAGATCAATAACAAAAAACAACCCATGGGTTGTTTTTTGTTGTCTAATATCCTTGCCTGCTGTTGGGTAATATCTATTTTGGCAAATAGGGCATTAATCCTAATTGTCTCGATCTTTTGATCGCCTGGGATATCCCCCTCTGGTGGCGAGCGCAAAGACCACTTTTCCTTCTTCCTTTTATTTTATACATACCCGAAACAAACTTCGAAAGCACATCGATGTTCTTGAAGTCAATTTCGTCTACGTTTTTCTGACAAAAATAGCAAGCCATATTTATATAATAATTAATTGGAAATTAGTAGTTAATAGTTAAAACGGAATGTCTTTCACGTCGATCTCATTCTCGTCTGTTTGGATGTTCGATGCTGGGGGAGTATAGTTCTCTTCAATGATTGGAATTTCTTCGTTCTTGGTTTCTTCTTGAATATCTTTTGCTTGGCCTTGTTTCGGATATGATCCTCCTATCCCCGATGGCTTGGGGCCAAGTTGGATGCTATTGGCAATGATTTCGGTTTTGTATTGCTTAACTCCAGATGAATTCTGCCAATTTCTTGTCTTTAATCTTCCTTCAACTAATATTAACGATCCTTTGTTTAAATAGCGAGAACATATGTCGGCTAACTTACCGAAAGCAACAATATTGTGGAATTCTGTATCTTGCTTTTTTGCTCCAGCGGTATCGGTGTAGAACCTATTGGTTGCGATGCCGAATGAAACAACTGGTTGACCCGATGGTAATGATTTTACCTCTGGCACCTGGGTAACGTTTCCTAATATGAAAGCTCTATTTAAATTCATACTTTGTTTTAGTCTTTTAATATTTCGTCTAGCTTTTCGTCGATGTCTTTGAGATCGACTTTTTTATCAAATTTTTCAGGTTTAATAACGCTTTCTTCTTTGGTAATTTCGGGAGCAGGAGTCTGCTCTTTTCTTTCCCTTCTTTCTTTGATTTGTCTCTTCGGTTTTTTAATAACAAGGAGATAGCGCAAAATCTTCGTCTCCTTTTTCATATAGCTATCGATTACGGCTATTTTCTCTGGCTCGGCAGAAAATTCAATATTAACCCAGAGAGCTGATCTCTGCTTTTTTATTGTGTAGCCTAGAAATTTTGAAACTGGCATTTCTGACTTCAATATTAACCCTCCCTCTTTCTGGATGGTTGAAGTAATGCCTGCGTTTAATGCTTCTGTTTCCTCCGTGCTTGATTCTGGGGAAATAAGGTAGCTTAATTCGTAATTTTTCATAATGTTTGGTGATTTCTGTTAAGGCCATTATAGCAGGCGTTAATAAAATAATCAAGCCATTGTATGAAGCCACCTAGGGGCCCCTCTAAATCAGGGTTATATTTGCTTTTGTTTCAATTTTCTGTGATATAATAATCCTATATGATTTCCTCTTCTATATTCAGGTCCTATGACATCCGCGGAATTTATCTTCAAGATTTAGACGAAGATGCGGCTTTTTCCATTGGCAAAGCCCTTGTTAAATATACCGAGGCCAAGAAAATAGTAGTCGGTCAAGATATGCGAATTTCTTCCCCCGACCTGTTTAACGCTTTATGCCATGGCATCATTGATGCTGGTTGCGACGTAGTTGATTTGGGTCAAATCCCAACGGAGATTTTGTATTTTGCTGTTGGAAAGTATGGCTACGATGCCGGCGTTATGATAACCGCTAGTCATAACCCCAAAGAGTATAATGGGTTCAAACTAATTAAGAAAGCCGAGGGAGGGTTTTCGATGATTAGGGGGAGGGATTTATATGAGATTGTTAGTAACCAGGATAATACTATTAAGGGTAGTAAATTGGGAGTAATTGAGGAAAAAGACATTAGAGAAGATTACATTAAACATATTTCTTCTCTTGTCGGCTTGGGGGGCATAGGGCCACTTAAAATTGTATTTGATGCTGGCAATGGGATGGCAGCAAGAATTATTCCTTTGGTGGATCTGCCATCGGTCCAGATGGTCCAATTAAATTTTGGTATTGACGGAAATTTTCCTAATCACCCATCGAATCCCCTTGAAGAGGGATCAATAAATCAAGTGAGGGATTTAATTAATAAAGAAAAGGCTGACTTTGGTTTCATCTTTGACGGAGATGCAGATAGGATATTCTTATTAAACGAAAGGGGGGAGTTGGTACCAGCAGATTGCACGCTTTTGCTTTTGGCGAAGTATCTTTTGGGGGTTACTCCTGGTGCGGGTGTCGCCTATAACACAATTTGTTCTAAGTCGGTGCCGGAGTTTATTAAAAAATGGGGGGGAAACCCAATAAAAACTCAAGTAGGTTTTGTTAATGTAAGGGAGGGAGTAATAAAGAATGATGGAGTAATGGGGGGAGAATTGTCTGGTCATTATTGCTTTAAGGGTAATTATTATGGGGATTCGGGATTAATGGCCCTCCTAATTGCCCTAAGGGTCATTTCTGATTCTGGGAAGAAGGTCTCCGAGTTAATGGCAGAGTTATGTCTATATGAAAAATCATCAGAGATTAATTTTTTGGTGGAGAATAAAGATCAGATAATTGATGAAGTTAAAAAAGAGTATTCTAGCGGTAGGCAAGAATACTTAGATGGAGTTACCGTGGAATATATTGATTGGTGGTTTAATCTAAGACCGTCTAACACAGAGCCATTTCTGCGTTTAACCATCGAAGCGGATACGAAGAAGTTATTGGAGGAGAAAAAGAGCGAGTTAAGGGGATTAGTTGGAAGACTTTCAAAGGTAGAAAATTAAAAACAGCCCAAGGGGCTGTTTTTTCTAATCTTAGTATCCGATATTTAGATCAATCCCATTTTCTCTTTGACTTCCTGCATTGTCGCCTGAGCGATTCTTTGGGCTCTATCCTTCCCTCGGCTTAGTATCTCTTTGATGTAAACATCTCTGGTAAGCAACTCCTTGTGTTTTTTTCTGAAAGGCTCCAGAAAGTTTATCATTGTCGTTGCCAGGGATTTTTTGAATTCAGAATAGCCCTTCTTAACAAACATTTTTTCTATATCCTTTATGGGTTTGTTTTCTAGTAGGCTATATATGGTTAAAAGATTGGATACGCCCGGTTTTTTTATTGGGTCATATTTTATCTGTTTCCCCGAATCAGTGGTCGCTGACATTATCTTTTTCTGGATTGATTCTGGTTCCTCAAATAGGGAGATGTAGCTTTGGGGCTCGTCGGTTTTAGACATTTTTTTCTCGGGGTTGGTTAAACTCATAATCTTAGCCCCAAGTTTTGGCAAAATATCTTTGGGTTCTATAAAGGTTTTTCCAAATTTTTGATTAAATTTTCTAGCAAGCGTTCTGGCCAATTCAACGTGTTGGGTTTGGTCTTTCCCAACTGGCACCGCGATTGTCTTATAGAGTAGAATATCAGCTGCCATTAAAACAGGATAATCTAAAAGCCCAGCATTGATATTGTCTTTATACTTTTTAGATTTTTCCTTGTACTGAGTCATTCTCTCTAACTCACCGATAGGGCAGACGGTATTTAATATCCAAGCAAGTTCAGAGTGTTCTTTAATTTGAGACTGAATAAAGATGGTGCTCTTTTCTGGGTCTAGGCCGGCAGCAATATATGCGATAACTTTTTCTGTTATCGATTTTTGTAGGGTCTTCGGATCATAGGGGACTGTTAGAGAGTGCAAATCTGCAACAAAATAAATGCACTCGTTCTCTTTTTGGAGAGAAATCCATTGTTTTAGGGCTCCTAAATAATTTCCGATATGGATATCGCCACTTGGCTGAATCCCTGATAATATTCTCATATTTTTTTATTATACCTCAATTACTACTGGTAAAACCATTGGGCGACGTTCTGTTTTGGTGTGCAAGAATTCTCCAACTTTATTCCTGATCTCATCCTTAATGTAGACCCAGTTGATTGCCCCCCCCGTGCCAGCTGCCTTATCAACAATATCTATCACCTTTCTCCTTGTTTGGGCCAATAAGTCCTTTGATTCTCTTAGATAAACGAATCCCCTGGAGATGATATCTGGAGAGCCCTTCACCCTGCCCGTTTGCCTATCTACAATTGCTACAATAACAAACATTCCATCATTTGCCAACGCTTGTCTATCTCTTAGGACAACTTCGCCAACATCTCCGACTCCTAAGCCATCAACGAAGACATAGCTAGTTGGGACTTTTTCCTTTAGCATTTTCAAGCCGTTGTTAGAAACGTCTATAATAGAACCATTGTCTGGGATAAAGATTTTATCCTTGGGAACGCCAGCTTTGTAGGCAATCATTGCCGCTTCTTTTAGCATGAAGTGGTTAGCATAAACAGGAACAAAGTAGTCTGGCTTAATATCTTTGATTATTCTTTCAATATCAAAGATATTGCTATGGCCGGAGATATGAACATCCATTATATCTCCATGATATACATTATCCGACAGGCGGTAGAGGCTATCTTTTAGACGCTGGATAGATCTCTCGTTGCCGGGGATTATAGAGGAAGAGAAAACAATGGTATCAGTTTTTTTGATTTTAATAAATCGATGGTTACCCGTAACGATTCTAGGCAAAACAGCCATTTCCTCTCCCTGGCCCCCAGTGCAGATTACTACTATCTTGTTCTCTGGGTAATCATGCATTCTTTCGATTGGGATTATGGCGTCTTTCATCGGGTTGATGTAGCCGAGCTCTTTGGCGATCTCAACATTTAGTTTCATCGAATAGCCATCAAGTACAACTTTCTTGTTTACTTGGGAGGCATATTCAATGATCTGTTTTATCCTTTGTAGTTGGGAAGAAAAGGTAGCAATTATTATTCTTCCCTGAGCTCCAAGAATTAACCCATGTAGGTTTTTTAACATCTCCTCTTCGGTGATGGGTAGTTCTCTATTAACTGCCCCTAAGCTTTCAAGCATCAGGATAGTGGGTCTTCTCAGTTTTGATAAGTAGTCATATCTTATCTCTTTTCTTCCTACGGGCTTTCTTTCTATGGTCCAATCGCCAGGATGGATTATTGTTGCCGGCGGAGTTTGGATAATCGTTCCTACAGAATCCATAATAGCGTGATCTACTTGGAAAAAGCTTACCTGAAAAGCTCCGAGATTTATTCGGTCATTAATATCTTTTATATATATGATCTTCAGTTTTTTCGAACTTCCTCTGTGGGCCTCTTCTTGTCTCCTCTTTATTATCTCTATGGTTAGGGGCCTTCCAATAATGGGAGGGTTGCCTAATTTATCTAAGAGTATATGGGCTGCTCCGATATGGTCTAGATGGCCATGGGAGAAGACAACGCCCTTAATATCCTTCTCTCTACCCTTTAGGTAGCTGACATTGGGGATGATGTAGTCAACTCCAGGCATGTCTTCCTCCGGGAATTGAATACCCATGTCCATTATTATTATATCCTGCCCATATTCAAAGACAGTCATGTTTCTACCGACTTCTTCGCATCCTCCAAGAGGGATGATTCTTAAATTATTTTGAGTTCTTGTTTTGTACATACTAAATTATTACTTACTTGTTAATTATTTACTAAGAGAGACTTCTAAGTGCCGAGGGAGGGATTTGAACCCTCAAGCCTTGCGGCATACGCTTCTGAAGCGTACGTGTTTGCCAATTTCACCACCTCGACAAAGTATTTACTTTTAACCCTTGAGAAAACTTAGATCCTCGGGTAAAGATTTTAGAGGTTCTTCAAAACGCAGGGGAGGAACATTTTTGTAGTTCTCGTTTTTGATCCAACCTTCTTTTGTATAGTAATAGCAGGCACCCTGTAGTTTTTCGAATAAAGAGTAGTCGCTTTTAGAATTTTTGGAGCTCCAGTCTCCAGTTTTTAGGTCTACATCAGAAGGATTGATGGTAACGTGCCCATAGTGAGGGGGGATTATGACTGATTCCCCGGCGCTTGCTTTAACGGCGTAGACATCTTCAACAATCGCTTCGTTCGTTTTCTGCATAAAGAAGATGGCCTGGCCAGATATCACTGTATAGGTTTCCCCGTAATTACCAATATGGATATGCCCTTTGGTTTTATTGAATTCTTTTCCCAGGAATTTTGCCAGGGTGATAGTAATGTTGTGGAATAGGTCATTTTCTTCTTTTAGCTTCCTATACATATAGTAGAGGTCTGTGTCTGGAGCAGATTTTGCCCATTCTTGATCGTATAAAACCTCTCTCATGTCGTTGAGGTGTCTAACGTCTGGTTTTATGTTTTCTAGATTGAATTCCATAATTATTTAAATACTCTTTTAGTTTTAACGTGCCATTCTTCTACGGTGGCAAACCTTTTCGCAGGATCAACTATTTTTTGTACGTCAATTCCCTGTATTTTATTAGATATTATATATACATAGCTCGAGTTGTATAGGAATATTGCTGGGGCGTCCGCAATTAGGATATTCTGGAATTCCTCATATTTCTGTTGTTTTTCTGCATCGTCCAAGCTTTCCCGAGCATCTTTTAGCAACTTATCGGCATCTTGGCTATCATATCCCGATAGGTTTAATCCCGGATCTATCTTTTGGCTAGAGTGCCAAAAAGGATAGGGATCTATTAGGGTTCCAAGGGCTTCTCCGTAAAGCAAACAGTCATAATCTCTGTTTTTTATAACTATTTTTAAATCTTGGATACTAAGCGTCTTAACGGTGACCTGTATCCCCATCTTCTCCCATTGAGCCTTTAATATATTTGCAGCTTGGACTATCAACGGTTGGTTTATGGTCACGATGTCAAAGGCTAATGGTAGGGTATTTTGGGCGGGGGGAGTGCAAAGCTCGTTTAATTTTGCTCTGGTTGATTTTCCCACTATGCCGATATCTTTAGTTGCTAAATCTGGAAGATACTTTGCTTGGAATTTAGTGACAGCTTCCTTTGTTGCCTTGCCAAAATATCCTGTTGCATCTCCCTGATATATTTCAGGGTCTTTTGCCAAGCATTTCTGTAGCTCGGTTACCTCGCCGTTACTGGAGCCAGTGGAAAGGGTTGATTTAAATTGGAAGGCTGGTGTTTTCGCAATATTCTTTGTTCTTTGGCCTTGCTCATCAGCTTTAAATCCAGCTGAGTCCAGAAGTTGCCCTGCCTTTTCCGCATCAAATCCATATATTGTCGTTGGCTCGTTGTATCCTTCGAATGCTGGTAGAATTGGTGAGTCAGCCTGATTTAGGGTTTTTACTCCGTATTTTGATTGCAATCCAGACTCTAATTCATCAATGAGGGCTTTTTTATCTGTAGCGTAATTTAATGCCTGCCTTACTTTAATACTATTGAATATTTCCGATTGTTGGGTATTAAAGAAAACGGCAAAATATCTCGGAGTAGAAAATGCTTTAGCAGAGAATGATTTCTGGATCGGACTTTCGGTTAGGAAAACAGAAGAATAGCCATCAATGTCCTTTTTGTTAGCCGCCTTGATTAAGTCTTCTTTTCTTTCAAAGAATTTGAAGTCAATATTGGAGATATATGGGCGACTTTTATAGTAATTTGTGTTCGCCTTGAGAGATATTGAACTAATAAATCCCGTGTCCGCTTGTTTTAGGCTTTTAAACTTATACGGACCCGAGCCCACTGGTTGTAGGTTGTAAAAAGATAAAGCGAAATTTTCTGGAAGAATATTCTCCCAAATATGCTTTGGGATTATTTTCAGGGTACAATTTTCTAAGAATGCATTATATGGGCTCTTAAGTTTAAGACGGAATGAGTTTTCTGAGATAATCTCCGTATCAACATCTAGCCAGTTAGCTCTTAGCGGGCTTTTGTAATCAGAATTTTGGATTGTTCTTATGGTGAAGACAACATCCTCCGAAGTAAGTGGTTGGCCATCTTGCCAAAGTATCTTGTCTTTTAGCTTAAATTCATAGGTTTTCCCGTCTTCCGAAACCTTGTAACTATCCACTAGGTCGTTAACTATGTTTCCATTGTCGTCGTAGGACATTAAGCCAGAGAAAACAAGCTCAATTAAATCCCTATCAACATCGTTGGTTTCCCCATAGATGGGATTAATGAATCTTGGCTGGCCAATTACCCCCTCTGTATAGCTTCCGCCAGAAGCTGCTACCACCTTGGTGTTTTTGAGGTAGAGAGAAGTGGTGAGAAAAATTAAAGAAGCCAAAGCTAATCCTAAAAAAACCAGAAAAGTTATCTTTTCTTTCTTATGGAGTATCTTTGGAATTTTTTTCCACTGAGAAAACTTAGGAAATTGTATGCTTTTCATTAATTAAATTAAGAGATTGACGATGCCTAAAATTGCAAAGATAGCAGTTAAAACAATAGTAGCGTAGAATATGTTTTTTTGTATGCCCCTTCGGCTGGAGTAGGATTCTCCTCCGCCGGAGCCACCAAAGGCAGATCCTAGGGCAGTTCCCCTTTGCTGCAGGGAAATACAGACTACTAGTAATATGGAGACTACTATTTGAGCGATTAATAGATATTGTTGCATGTGTTTAAATTTTTTCTTTTTTTGTAAATAATGCGGGGAGTATAATATTCAACCCCCAAATAATTAACGTTGTCCAGAGGAGTGGGAAGAACCAGCCAATGGTTATCTCTGGAAAGATTAAGTCAACGGCCCAGATCAAGGCGATGTTGACTATGAAGCCGAAGATTCCCAATGTGATTATTCTTAGCGGAAGGGTTATAATATCTAATAGCGGTTTTACAAAGGAGTTGATTATCCCAATAACAATGCCCAAAAGCACTATAACATGCCACTCCGTAGTTAAGGGGACACCAAAAAAGTTAGAATCCGGGGATACTTTTAGGACAATTCCGGGAATAAACCAGACGGCTATTCCTAGGCCCAAAATGCCAGCTATGATGCGAGAAACAATTTTCCTCATTGATAGTGCCAGTATATCAAATTAAAATTAATAGGTCAACTTTTAGATATTTGCTTTACAATAATTTATTGTGTATAATTTATTAATATTCGAAAAGGTATCTTTTGTATTTTTAATTTATACAATAGTTAAATGTTAACTCTGCAACAAATTACAGAAACACTAAAAGATGTTTTTGTTTCTCTCAAAGAATGGTTTGCTAAAATCCAATCTTCTATCATTTCTCTCTTTCCAAAGAAAAAGAAGAGGGGTAAAGCAACTTTCCACAGTTTCATCAAACCAGAGTTTGTAAAAGAATTTATTCGCAACAAGAAAAGAAAAGAAGAAGTAACCCTTGCCTTTTCTCTTGGCCTACTTTTGATCGCACTTTTGAGTGTTGTCAGTTTTTTCTCCATCATTTTCTCAAATGTTCCCGAAGCAAAGATAGTTGCCAAGAATGGAATATACTACGAAGACAAGCCACAGATTATTGCAGGCCAAATAGTAAGACAAACAAAGACAATCCCAGTCAGTATCATTAAGAGCGGCCAATCTTTCATCAAGCTTCCAAAATCAGTTAGCAATGTTGTTGTTAAGACAATTTCGAAGAGAGTCACTCCCTCAAAAGAAGTAATTACATTGGGGAGCAGGCAGCAGTTTATCGCCCAAGCAAAACAGAGTATTCAGATCGCCAAGATTAATCCATTGAGGTCAGCCTTGGGCAGTGTTTTGAATTACATTAAAAGAGCTACTGCCAGCGTTGAGACCACGGTCGATCAGTTGGTCTCTCAGTTGGTGGGTGGAGAAGATACAGATGTCGTCCAAACACCAGACGCTGTTTTTGTTGATGTGGGGAACTTAGTTGATCAGGCGCCATCTATCTCCGAGGAACAACCAGTCGTTGAAACGCCAGCTACAGAGGAGGTTCCTGCAAGCCCAGAAGTGACACCAGCGGAGCCCGAGACAACGCCGATAACAGAAGAACAGCCGGTTGTTGAGGAACCAATAATAGAGGAAACTCCAACGGAACAACCACAAGTAGAGGTTCCTGCTCCAGAGGTGCAATTCGTCACCGTTGAATACGAAACACCTGCTCCAGAAATTACAGAGGTCATCACCAATAATGATCCAATTCAACAGGAGAAGGAAGTCACCATCTCCGCCCCCGACGAGCTACAATATACCAACGTTCTTGCTTTCACTGAGTTAGACGATACCATCCCCATAGATAGACAGGAAGCTATAAAGATTTTTCATGAATTACCAGATGGGACGCAAGAACCAACAGTATTCACGGCCTATGATTTAAACAATAATGGATTTATAGATTACATTGAATGGATTGTTCCTCACCTTTCAACTCAAACATATACAATCGTTATCAATATCACCGGGGCGTGGCACCTGGATGCTAGCAAAGAATTAATTTCTGATATTTATGACCAGACAAAAGCGCAAGACGGAGTTTGGTCAGAAACAGTTAACAGCGGTGAATATGTAAGAGCAGTATTTGAAAAAGAACTCACAAGTGTAAACGACATTACTCTATATGCGAAATCAGCCGACGGAAATCCGGCTCAAGTTGAAGTATATGAGAAGAACGGCAAAAATTTAATTACCACCTTCAATATTACCGACGAGGCCAAATACAAACTCTTTCTTACAAACCTTCCAGCGCCAACTGATTCATTTGACCTAAGGGTTATTGGAAGTGTTAATTTTGATTTAATTACCGACCCGGAGGGAAGGACGCTATATTGGGTGGGAAATGCTTTTGATAATATAAATCTTGCTACTGGTAGTGCCTGGAAAACAACAGATCCTTCTGGTTGTGGTGGGGGGGACGCTGGTTCTGCGCCAACCGTTGACGACACAATTATTTTTGACGGCGATTGCGATAA
Source organism: uncultured Candidatus Saccharibacteria bacterium (assembly GCA_964424305.1). Classification (GTDB taxonomy): domain Bacteria; phylum Patescibacteriota; class Minisyncoccia; order Minisyncoccales; family Staskawiczbacteraceae; genus JAHJTG01. The sequence goes on along the minus strand of CAYRHW010000002.1, from coordinate 41,511 downwards.
TGATGCAGTTGCTATGTCTGATGTTAGTGTGGCCGCCATGACTATTTCGGCTGGATACGATAGCACCATATATATGACAAGTGCCATCACAGTTGCCGGCAATTTATCAATGGCTGGAGGAAATATCAATCCAAGCGATGGTATTCTGTTAACTATAAATGGGACGTTATTACTGAGCGGTGGAAATATTTGGTCAAACGGAGGCCAACTTCTTGTCAGCGCCGGCTCGATTAATCAAACTGGCGGGTCAATTTATTCTGACGACACTGGTGTAATCGGCCTAAACGGGACCTATGCCGGATCTGGCTCTTTTACGCTTACTGGTGTGCAGACCTGTAGTGGAGACCTTAGGATCGGAAACGTTTATGCACCGTCTTCGGTATCTATTGGTGGCGTCACCGAGGGTTGTAGCGGTGGAGGAGGAGTGGCAGACACATATATTTATTCAACTGGCAACATTGCTCAAACTGGAGATATCGGTACCGTGGGTACCCCAGAAAGGGTTGTGTATTTAAAAGTTGATACAGACAATTCTGGTTCTGGGTCATTTAATAATTCACCTGGAAATATTTATTCTAATTATTTATATTTGGATGCCGGGACTAACGCCGGAGCATCTGATTTAACAATTTCTAGTATAAACTATTTCTCCAATGGCCATCCGTTTAAAATTGCAGATGGCAATGCATTAAATTCTTTAATTATTACGGGAAATTTAATAGTCAACGATGCAACCATTGAGATTGGCTATGGTGCGGGCGTCAGTGTGATTGATTCATCGGCGGGCACAATATCTGCCCTATCTAGTAGTTACGACACAAGCATAATAATGGTTTGTGGCTCTGGTTGTAATTTGGGTGCCATTGAGACGAAGGATAATTTAAATATTCGAGCCTTTACTGGTCCGTTAGATTTTAATGGTGCGGTTAAAAATGGCTCAGGACAGATAAATTTATTAACAATTGAATCGGCAGACGAGGTTTTTCAATCAGCAGCAATATCGGCAACAACCCTAGCCGTTGGTGGCTACGGTGTTAGTAATGTAGACCTAAACGGCAATATAAATAATATTTCAAACCTATATGATACTGTTGTCTCAGAAGGATTTTCTTTAGATAACGGGAGTAATAATCTTGCTCTGACTGGTCAGATAAGTTTTGGAACATCGCTTTTAATTGATGTCGGGAATGGGACATTTACCCAAGGCGTGTATGGAATTTCCGGAGGGACACAGGATAGCACTACCACGCTAATTGGTGATGGGATGGAGCTTGGTACTTCTGCTGGCTCAAGTATTAATGTGCTTGGAACTTTAACAATAAAACCGGAAACGACCAACGCAACCGTTGGTATTGGAGATGGTTCGCCAACCGGAACATTTAATTTGAGCGACCAAGAAATATTGGCAATTAATTCCAATTGCACAAGTTTAACAATTGGAGCCGCTGGCAACACGGGAGCTTTGGATATTAACAATGTAACATTCAATACCGACACAACGATTAATGGTGGGACGGCAACAGATATTTTAAAAATCACTACTGTGTCTAACAAAGCAGTTACGGTTAATTTTAATACCGCGATGACAGATGGAAACACAACTGCAGACAATTTTGATTTGGGAACAGGGGCGCTTACGCTCGTGGGCGGTGGCGATATCGGAGCCAGTGGCGATTATTTAGATGTTAAAACAACCGGCGCAATAGTAATTGGGAACAGTTCAGGTATTATTTATCTTAATTCAACCGGCGATAGTACAAATTTAGGAAACGTAACAACCAGCGCAACATTTTATTTAACTTCAATCGGGGCAGTTGCGCAAAGCGGAGTAATTAACGCGCTCAACTTATCAGTAATCGGTAGCTCCACAGTTAATTTGGGTGGTGCTAATGCTGTTACGTTAATGCGTGATTCGAGTTCCGTTGGAGATTTTAGTTTTACGAATTCTAATGCTAGCCTTAATGTTGATGGAGACATATCTGTAACTTCAAACGGCACGATAGCAATTAATTGCGGTACCGGAACTTATTCGCAATATGCCAACCGAGATTTAACTTCAACAATTGGCGGTGCTATTACTATCACTGCCGATGTAATACAAATTAATATTAATTCTGGTAATAATCCATTTGCAACTTCTGGAACCTTAACATTAAAGCCATCAACCGCAAGCACAACCATGTCGTTGGGCGGCGGTGGGGCGTTTGACTTGTCTGCAGATGAAATATCAACTATTTTGACCGGAGCAACTGGCCCAATCGTAATTGGAAGCACTTCAAGCACTGGAGCTTTGACTATTGGTGCCGCCGTTGCATTCACGGGCAAAACATTAACATTAAACGCAGGATCTATCACAGACGGAGGGAAAGTAAGAGCAATTACTGCTACAACCCTAACGCTTAATGCTTATACCGGAGATATCGGAGCATCCTTTGCTTCCGCAATTGATTTTGCTGTAACAACTGTTAATTTGGCGACAGCGGGTTCTAACAATGCATATGTGGAGTCTGCTTCTGCTTCTGGATACGCAATTGGAACCTCAACTGTCGGTGGCAAATTGAGTTTGTTTAATGATACAAGTGGCGCGATAACTCAGGCCGCATCAACCACAATTACTGCCGGAACACTAGCAATAAACAACACAGTTGGAGCAACAACACTAGACAGTACGACAAATGCCATAACTCATTTGGGGACGATAAATGCAACCGGTCAGACGGTAACCTTAAAAAATACCCTCGCCCTGGATCAAACCGGCGCCGTAACTGCCGGAACTTTGTCTGTTACAGACACCGGCGGAGGATTAAATCTTGGAACGCAAACAAACGCAATCCAATATTTGGGAGTTACAACCTTACGCGGGGTGCTGACCATAACTAATGGTAACACCGGTATTTGGGTTACCGGTAATGTAGACACAACCTATGGTTCTGGCAGCGACGTGTCGATTAATTGCGGTTCCGGCCTTTATCAGCAAAGTGATGGTATCGCAATTTCGGCCGGTGCTGGAAATATAACGATTACTACTAATAGATATACTCCGGGGAATACTCCAACCGGCGGATTTGTTACTACGGGGACTCTTAGCCTTCTACCATCCGGAGGAACTAACGTTGGGATGGCTCTTGGTGGTAGAAAAGACTTAGGCACTGGCTTTGATGCTGACCCTACCGGCTTGGTGACTATTGGCGCGGGAGTGACTGGGGTTAATAGTAAAATTATTATGGGGAAAGCAGGATTGACTGGCTCCTTAAATACAGCGAACATTTATGGTCCAATTAATTTCAGTAACACTAGTTTTAAGCTCCAAGCATCAAGAATTAAAGAAGCCAGTGCTGGGACTAACCCAATTTCCGCTGTTAATCTAGAGATGATTACTAATGGCACTAGTTATGATATAGGCGCCAGTGGGGCCAATTTAGAAATAGATGTGGCAGTTACGGGAACATTGAAATTAACAACTCAAACCGGTCGCAATGCATACATTAAAACAGTTCAAGCAACTCCGCTTGTGATTGACACTTCAAGCGTTACAGGAACTCTAAGTTTAGCAGACACGGGTGGTAGTATTACTCAGTATGCTGGAAGCACAATTACCGTCGGGACCTTAGCAATAAGCAACTCTGTTGGAGCCACAACATTAGACAGCGCAACAAATGCAATTTCGGCTTTGGGCACAATTACTGCCACCGGGCAAACAGTAACTCTTGTAAACACTGCAACCACAACTCAGTCTGGAGTTTTAACAGCTGGAACCTTTGTCTACACCAACACATCGGCCGACACGACATTAACTCAAAGCAATGCAATCGGGATACTTGGAACGATTAATGCCGCTGGCCGCACGTTCAATTTAAAAAACACCGTTGCAACTACTCAAACGGGCGTGTTAACCGCCGGCACTTTCGTATATACAAATACTTCAAACGATTCAACGCTAACTCAATCAAATGTTATCAGCACGCTAGGTACAATTAATTGTACTAATATGGTGTTTAGGCTTACCAACACAGTCGCCACCACTCAAACCGGCGTCTTAACCGCCGCTGGTTTCACCTATATTAATACTTTAGCTAATACTACACTTGATCAAAATAATGCGATTAGTGGTTTTAATGCTAGTGCCGCAGGGAGAACATTCACCCTCACAAACACCGTTGCCACAACTCAGACTGGGGCGTTAACCGCCGCTACATTTAATTATACAAACACCTCGGCAAATACTACGCTTAACCAAAGCAATGTAATTAGCGCGCTTGGCACAATCAATGCCACGGGCCGAACATTCACTCTTACCAACACTGCCGCAACCACCCAAACAGGAGTTTTAACTGCGTCTACTTTTATTTATACAAACACATCAGCTAACACCACGCTTGACCAACAAAACGCAATCAGCGCCCTTGGCACAATTGACGTTAGCGGAAGAACATTCACTCTTGTCAACACGGTCACCACCACACAGTCGAACCCTATGAGGGCGGATACTTTTATTTATACAAATACAAGTGCCGACACTACATTGTCCAGCGTTTTTAACACCATCAACGCCCTTGGCACCATCAACACCACAGGACGCACATTTACCCTTAATAACTCAACCAATACCGGCACCACAACTCAATCCGGTCCGCTAACAGCCACCACTTTTGTTTATACAAATACCGGCGGAACCAGCACTCTTGATAATGCAAATAATAATATTACAAATCTTAGCACAGTCAGCGCCAGCGGAAAAACATTTACGCTGGTGGATAAAGTTGCAGCTGGATTAAATATAACCGGAGCAATTGGAGCTACAACCGTAAACCTTACCAACTCTGGGCCAATTTATGGAGATGGTTCTTCCACTATAACCGCAACAACATTGAACTTGACGGCAGATAATTACGATATTGGCGGCTTTGGTTCTCACACAATACCCGCTGCCGTCTCAGGTGGTATCAACATAACTGGAAATCATAACAATATATGGGTTACAAATAGTTCAACGGGAAATTTAACTGTTGGCACAATGACCAATTCTGCTAGCACAACTATTGTTTACAACAAAACCTTAGTACTCAGTGGAGACTTGGTTACAACGGGCAGTGCCGACATAGGTTTAACCGCTGAAGGTAGCTCAAACACGGTCGCTGGCATCACCGCCGGAGGACTCTTGAATTTCAATAAATACACGACATCTTCCACATTTACCCCTAGCTCAAATATTAGTACTGGTGGCAACTTAGTTGTTAATGCTGGCTCAACCTTAACCATGGGAAGCCATAATATTTCTGTTGGCGGAAACTGGGCAAACAACGGTGCATTTTCTACAACCACCGGAGCCGTTACCTTTAATGGTACCAACCAATCCATCACCGGCGACACCACCTTCTATAACCTAACCAAATCCGTCACCACTGCACGCACCCTAACCTTCGCTTCCGGATCCACAACATCAATCGCTGCAGGTGGAACCATTACTCTGAATGGAATTGCAGGAAATTTGTTAAGCTTAAGATCAAATTCTACTCCGACCCAATGGAAGTTGAGCGTTGATCCAACTGCAACTCTAGCCGTGAGCTATGTTGATGTTAAAGATTCTGATGCATTGGTTGGTGTCGGCAAGCAAATCACAGGAAGCTATTTCACCAGTAGTGGCAACAACCTAAATTGGGTATTTACCCCTCCGACCGTTGCGCTATCTTCTGCAACGGCCAACTCATCAACTCAAATTACAGTTGTTAGCGGAACAGCAACAGATAACAGTGGCTCAGGATTAGATGCCAGCCCATATCAATTCCAAGAAACTACTGGCAACCCAGGAGCAACTTCATCTGGTTGGCAATCCTCAACAACACATGTAGATTCAGGCTTAACTCCAAACACTCAATATACATACGAAGTCAGAGCCAAAGATGCAACAGGAAACATCTCTAATTATTCCAGCACCTTATCTGCAACCACTCAGGCTGTGGCCCTTGGTGGCTCCTGCACCACCAATAACGATTGCGGTAGCCACTTTTGTGGTACCGATAATATTTGTGGGGGCATAGGTGCTGCTTGTACAGTAACCGCCGATTGTGCCCTTGATATATTCTGTAGTTTTGATGAAACTTGTAACGCAGATATTAACTATGGGGATGTAACCCCACCTACCAACATTGGGATTTCTTCAACTACAGCCGACACAACAACTGGCATAACTGTGGTGGCTAATACAGCCACTGATTCAGAGTCTGGTCTTCACGCTACTGCCGCCTATCAATTTAAGAGAGATACTACTGAATTAGGATGGCAAGCTTCAAATACTTTGGTGGATACGCCACTTAACCCAGGAACAATATACGCCTATCGTGTGCAGGCAAGAGACGTGATGGGTAATGTATCTGCCTACTCTCTTCCTTCCTCTAAATACACCTTAGCTAATATTCCTTCCTCCCTTACCTTAAGCGCTGATTCTCTTAGTCAAATTACAGCCACTTGGACAGCCAATTCAAACCCGTCGGGCACTCAATACTATATCGAAAACACTAGTAACAATACAAATTCTGGTTGGGTAACATCTTTGTTCTGGTCTTCTTCTGGCTTAACCTGTGATACCAATTATGCCTTTAGAGTTAAAGCAAGAAATGGAAATGATGCAGAAACTAGTTTTACCGATGTAGCCACCATAGATACAAAGGGGTGTGGTGGTAGTGGATTACCTTCTGGTGCCTATGTGGCGCCGGTTATTCCTGCTGGGGGATTCTCAGTTTTTATAAATAACAACGACTCTATTACAGAAAATCCAGAAGTCGTCCTTTTGTTGAAAGCAGGCTCAGACGTTGAGCGAATGGCCATATCTAATAATCCAGAGTTTACAAACGCAGTTCAGCAACCATATCAAGATATTGTTCGCTGGGTATTGCCAGAAGGAAATGGAGATAAAACTGTTTATGTTAAATTCTTTACTTCCTACGGTCAGTCATCGGAGGCATACTCTGATTCAATATATCTCGGGAAGAAAACAATTGTCCGAGAGGTGATTGAGTCAACCGGCAATGTGGCCGAGGGTATAACTAAGCTGCCGGGGCAAATTGTTAATGGTATCGGTAAGGTGGTGGAAGGGATAGGAGGAATAATAGGTTCGGGTCAGGTACCAAGCGTAGAGAGTCCTCCGATAGAGGAGGTTGTCACGAAAGAAACACCATTTGTATTTAGGAAACAAATAGATGTTTTGTCGGTGGGGAATGTTGAGACCTTTATTCTGGGGCCGATGCCGAGAGAGTTAAGCGTCCTTTCTCAGAAGATACCTCAGTTGGATTCGGCGTTTAGAGAGATAGGTGTCTCTAGGGCATCAGATGTCAGTAAATTGTTGGGGAATAACTTTGTGTTGCCCGGGTTAGCGGAAATGGTAAGTTTGCCCGGAGCCAGTATGGGTACGGGTGGATTTGCTCCAGCGGGAGTTTCTATCGGCGATCTAACCAATGGCGCAAAGATGAAAATACCCACTGAAATTGTTTTCGCCAGAACTGGTGGCGGGCTAATTGACCAAAATATCAATGTTTCTATCAGCCAAGAGGGTGAACCACAGCAGAAAATAGATGTTATTTCAAATAAGGGGCTACAACTAATTGTTAAGCCAGAGAAGCAAGCAAGGGCGGTAACCGGTTATTTCCTTGTTAAGCAAAGAAATTCAGTGTCTTTGAACGGGGGCGATTCAAATTTGATTACTGCCTCTTTGCTGGGGAGTCCCAAAGAGGAAGTGGCCAATAACGGAGATAGATTAGTTTTACAAGAGTTTGATTATTTAGATCTAGACAAAGATGGGATTTGGATAGCAGATATAATTGCTCCAGCCGTTGATGGGGACTATGAAATTACAACGGTCATTGATTATCAAGATAGAAAGATAAAATCAACTCAAACAAGCCTAATCGTCGTTGTTGATCCAGAGGGTTATATTTATTACCAAAAGCCAGAAGGACAGATAAGAATTAGAGATAGCAGGGTCACCCTATACTGGATGAACCCTGAGACAAAAGTCTACGAGATTTGGCCAGCAAAGAAATATCAACAAACAAACCCACAAGTAACCGATGTTACTGGTAAGTATTCTTTCTTGGTCCCGGAAGGGAGTTATTATATAACCGTGGAGGCTCGTGGTTACACGTCCTATAGGGGCGAAGAATTTGAGGTTAAAAATGGGGTTGGGGTGCATGAAAATATCGAGCTTAAGAGTAGCAATTGGTTTGTGAAATATTTTGATTGGAAAATTTTAGTTATTATATTAATGTTCATTTTTTCTGGTTACATCTTTTATCGTGACAGAATGCAAAAAAGAATAATTACAGCAACTAATTAATTTATAAATTTTTATGATAAATATAAACAAACGTACTGTCCTATTAATCTCTATTATTGCTCTTGTCGGAATTATTATTATCCTTAGTGGACAGTGTTATATTTATTATAAAGATGCGCAGACGTATAGAGCTCTTAATCTAGTCTATCAGCAGAATGACGCGATATTAGATTTTACTAAACTATTTGTTACCAAGGTGATTAAAGCCACTACAGACGTTTCTTTTGAAGATCGTCTTCAGCTCGAGAATGCTGTTAGGGGAACCAATAATAAGGAAATTATAGATCAGTGGAAAAAATTTACAGAAGCGGGAAGTGAAATTCAAGCGCGGGAGGAGGTAAAGGTACTTTTGGATTTGTTGATTAATAGGATTAGATATTAATAAGAGTTGCTGTAGAGGGTGATTTAAGCGACGCCCAGCGTCGCTTTTTTGGTGAAGTGTGAATATATAATCAAAAAACCCGAACTAGAGTTATTCAGGTTTTCTTTGGAAGGGTCTAATTATTATAACGATTAATGAAGTGGGGGTTTGCGTCTGGAAAAAATCAGCGGTGAACTTAACAGTATAAATATGATTGTAGAGGGCTCTGGCAACGGGGGAGGAATCACCTGGGTGGAGCCATAAACCCCGTAGATGTTACCAGCGGCGAGGTTTTGGTATTCTTTCCAGACAGGAACTTCGTCTTCGCTCCAGGTGGTATAGCATGCATACCACTGGCCACCAATGCCTCGGTCGTCGTATCCGAATACGGGGACAGTGTGGTCGGACGTGCCGTCTCCATTGGAATCAACATAGAATAGCATGGGTCTCCCCAAATCAACCTCGGCAATAAGGGCCGTCCAGGTTGCATCGGCTAGGATGCGTGTGGCCTGGAAGGTGTATCCTTTGTAGGCGGCGTAGTCAACGAAGCCAGCCGTTGTTTTGTAGATATAAGTTCCTCCGAAGGCGACTGGATCAACCGATGTCCCGATCCAGTCAGCGATACTCTCCTTAGGCGGAGTTGGTAGGTTCGGATCATCGGGGGTTGAATCGTATTTTGCATTATGAGCCGGTGATGATATTTCGTCTTGTACATTCGCCGTCAGGTATAGGTCGTTACCTTGGGCTTTAAACAAATTGGTGTATCCCTGAATATCCCAGTGGCCCAGGATTGCGGCCATCGCAGTGGGCGTGCATCCATGGTACCAGTAATATGCAGGGATATTTGGTATCGTGACCATCGCCGCCTCTATTTTCAAACATGGTGTCAGGATTGTAATAATGAACAGAAAATGCGCTGATGCAAATAGTAATTTTGCGATCCCTCGGCTCTTCATCATTCGTTCCCTTCCTTTGGCTTGTCTAAGGAGCTATCAAACAATCAACAAGGTGTACTCTTCAATAATGACTCAGTTTCTTTAATTTGTCTAATGAAATTGAAGAATTGTAGGCCTAGGCCTCAATGGGAGTATTATATAATTTGATTCACGTCCATTTTTATTATATCATTATTTAATATTAAAAAAGACATCTTTTGTATTTTTGTTTAATTATAGTTAAATGTTAACCCAACAACAAATTGCAGAAAAACTAAAGGGTGTTTTTGTTTCTCTTGGGAAAGGGTTTATTAAAAGCCAGCATTTTATTAAATCCCTATTTTTCAAAAAGAAAAAGAATAGATCAGCCTCTCCTAGCTTTATTAATCCCGAGCTCCTAAGGGAATTTGAACAGCGAAAAAGGAAAATCATTCTCATCTCTTCCTATGCCGCCCTCTCGGTCTTTCTTTTGTTATCTGCTACAGTTGCATTTATCAATCTTTCAAAGCCAAAGATAGACCAGACAGCATTTATTAAAGCCAACCAGACCAAGATAACAGAGACTATCTTAGTGGTAGCCCAGGGCCAACCCATCAAGAGAGCTATCTTGATTAACAAAAGTGACCTCACAAAAACCCAGTATCTGCTAAAACTTCCCAAAAATGCAAAGAACATCAAGATAAAAACTATCTCTAGGCAGCAAGCTGATGCACTTGTGGCCCAGGCCAACGTAAAGAACACCCAGCAGCTCTCTTCAAAAGAACGCAAACAACTATCTGCAGCCTCAAAACAATCCAATTTTTTTCTCGGCAGTCTTTTATCCGGCCTCAGCAAGTTTTTCCTTTCCAGTGTAGGAGACGGTGTTGGCCAAATTATTGAAACAATAACTCAACCGGAAATATCAACCGCAGATGACTCAAAGGTGGTTGATTTGTCCAGTCAGATCCCGGAGGAAGCAACCACTCCAACGGTAGAAGAAGTTGCCCCTGCGCTAACTGAGATCATATCGGCACCGGAAACCACATCAACAGAGGCGCCTCCTGCTGTAGAAGTTCCGTCAGCTCCGGAAGAAACCCCGGCAATACCACTGGCACCGGAAATATCAACCACAGACGTTGTTGAAGTCACCTACGAAACACCAGCCCCAATTTTAAAACAAGAAACAACAGACACGGGTAAGATGGTCACCGTTTCCTCATTAAATACAGAAGGGATTGATTGCGAATCATTAAACCCGGCAAATAAGAGCAACAGTCCTATTTCTTTTGTCTTCAAAAACAGCATAGCCAGCCTAGCAAATGCGGTGTCAAATATTTTATCCACGATAAACAGGTATTTGTTTGCAGATTTAGAACAAGCAATTAGCCAAATAGTTGAGACAATTATCGCACCGGCTGAGACATCGGCCCCAACAGAACAACCATCTGTCACCGAAACACCAACAATTACCCAAGATACCACAAGTCAGTCAGATGCTTCTGTGCTCACGCCGCCCTCAACTGAACCGGAGACCGCGCCCACCGAAGCCTTGACTGACGAAGAAGCTGCATACCAAGATTGCTTAGCCAAACAAGTTTTGTTCACAGACGTCGTTGCCCATACTAACATTCCGGAGATATACGACGTTGGTCAGGAAAGCAAAATACAAGTCAAACTACAGAACCCAGACAACACAGATACTGCTGTTGACTTCAAGGCCTATGACAATGACGACAACGGAAAATTAGATTACCTAGAGTGGACGATTTCCGCCCTGTCTAGCAGTCAAACATTTAAGATCGTATTCACCTCTAAGGCATTTAAGCTTGATGAAGACAAAACTATTACAGAAGATATTTATGACTCTGTAAAAATCCAAGACGGAAAATGGATAACCATTGAAAACAACAAATATATTAAACTCACTTTCAGCAAGGAGCTAGACGCCACGGGAGTTATCAATATATATACTAAGCCCGCTTACGACGGACAATCTGATTCGATAGATGTTTACACTCAGGATGGAAATCAATGGATTGCCAATTTAAACAACATTGATCAGGAGGGCTCTTATAGTATTCCGCTGTCCAATCTTTCTCAGCCAGCTACAACATTCTATTTAAAAATCTCAGGTGATATCTCTTTCGACTACGTTTCTGTTCCGTCAAACAACCTTACTGTGAGTAGCGACCCGACAACAAATGCCGGTGAGGCTCCTGGCTGGGAAGCTGGATCTGGCGGAGGCAACGTTAACGTTGACGATATCAACTCGGCACTAAACTCAGGCAAAGCAGTCACCCTGAAAGCAGAAGGCGACATCACCCTAAACGATCCAATTGCTAAAACCAGCGGAGACGACGCTTCTTTAATCATCACCGCCGGCAACTCTATTGTATCCAACTCTTCCATTGATTCTACCAGCGACATTTCTTTAAACTCAGAAGACAACGAAAACTCCTCGGGACGCATTGAAATTATTGGAGAATTGAGCAGCAACGGTGGGCGAATCAACCTAAGCTCTGGCGTAGTTATGCTCGACGCTGACGCTAATTGCTCGGCCGGCCAAGTCAACATCAGCTCAAGAAACATCCTACAGCAGGGGACAATTTCAGCGTGGGGTGTCAATTTAAATTTTAGCGGTGCATACATCGACAGCGAAAGCAGTATTGTTTCGGGAAATACAATCTATTTAAATGGAAGCAAAGGATTCGCTAGCCACATCTTTGCATCTGGCAAGTATGACGTTTCTGGAGACAACGGAGGCAACATCACCCTTGAAGCTGCAATCTTTATTAAACTATTCGGCTCTAAGTTAAATGCTTCGGGAGAGAACCAGGGCGGAACAATCAAGATTGGAGGTGACATGCACGGGCAAGGTTCAATGGTTCAATCTCACGAAACTGTTATTTCTCCAACCACTACATTAAAAGCAAATGGAAATACGGGAAATGGTGGAACCATTGTTGTTTGGTCTGATAAATCAACAAAGTTTGATGGATTAGCCAACGCAAAGAGCACAGATGCAGCAGGTGGAACAATTGAAATATCTTCAAGTGGAGACTTATCTATTTCCCCGGACGCCAAAACCGACGCGTCTTCAGAAAAAGGAGCAGCGGGTACAATTCTTTTTGATCCTAAGAATATTACTATTTCTTCGTCTGGCCAAGCGCCGTCGGGATCCATGTATTACTTTGAGCTGGTGGACCCGAATCCGGATACAGGAACATACGGTCAGCAGATTGGTTATAATTTTTTAAACGTGTCTTCCACAATTGCTCTTGCTGCTGTGCCAATTACTAATGGGAATGTGCCAGTAGCGGACTATGGCGACGACCTTGTAGCAAGTAATGCAGGAGCTGTTTATTTATTTAATGGAGAAACGGGCGCTTTAATTTCTACAATAACCGGTACAACTGCAAGCGACCAGGTTGGTTCGAATAGTATTTCTTCCCTAACTAATGGGAATTATGTTATTAGAAGTTCAACTTGGGACAATGGAGCCGTGACAGACGCTGGTGCAGTAACCTGGTGCAGCGGCACAGCTGGTTGCTCGGGTACGGTTTCTACTTCTAATTCTCTTGTTGGCTCTACTAATAGTGACCAAATGGGCTCTATTTCTATGCCAACCATGTTTTTGGCTTTATCTAATGGTAATTACGTTGTGAGCGATTGGAATTGGGATAATGGAGCTGTGGTGGATGCCGGAGGTGCTATTTTGTGCAACGGCGCAACAAACAACTGTGCCGGCCAAACAATGAATACATCTAATTCACTTTATGGAACAACGGCGAGCGATAGGATAGGCCAGGGGCAGACGTTTGCTGTTATTGAGGTAGGTAATGGTAATTATGCAATTAGTTCAACGATTTGGGACAACGGATCTGTAGCTAACGCCGGGGCTGTCACCTGGTGTAATGGAACCACAAATAGTTGCGCCGGCCAGCCGGTTTCTGCTTCTAATTCGCTTGTCGGTTCTGCCGCAAATGATAATGTAGGGGCGGTTCTTAAAACGTTAACTAATGGGAATTATGTGGTTAGTAGCTATAATTGGGATAATGGAGCAGCGACTAATGCTGGGGCTATTACTTGGTGTAGTGGTGCAACTGGATGCTTCGGCGCGGTTTCAACTTCTAATTCGCTTTATGGCACGCAAATTAATGATAATGTTGGTAGTCTCCCTCCCGCTCTTCTTACCAATGGTAATTATGTGGTTGCTAATTATAGTTGGAACAACGGAGCCACTGTTGATGTGGGCGCAACAACCTGGTGTAATGGCGCAACTGGTAGTTGCAATGGTCAAGCAGTTTCCATTTCTAATTCTTTGTATGGAACCACAACAAGCGATCAAATTGGATATTTTATTAAGGCCCTATCTAATGGAAATTATATTACTGGTAGTCCATATTGGGACAACGGGGGAAAGGCAGACATTGGAGCGGTTGTTTTGTGTAACGGCGAGACTGGTTGTACTCCCGGCTCAGTAACTACTTCTAATTCGCTTTACGGGAGCACCGCCAGCGACGCCTCCGGCTCACAAGTTAATCCATTGACTAACGGCAATTATGTGGTAGCGATGCCAGGATGGAATAATGGTGCAACCGTAGATGCTGGAGCTGTTACCTGGTGCAGTGGTACAACTGGATGCATTGGCGTTGTTTCAACCTCTAATTCGCTTTACGGAACAACAACTAGTGACCAAGTGGGAGGTAGTGCTAATGGTGGTTTATATATAACCCCTCTTTTGGTTAATGGAAATTATATGGTAAGTAGTCCGTTTTGGGACAACGGAGCCACCGCTAATGTTGGAGCATTAGTCTGGTGCAATGGCACAACAAATAGTTGCAACGGCCAAGCAGTTTCAACTTCTAATTCTATTTATGGAGCAACTGCGAATGATGCTATAGGCGCTGTAGCTAGTGGTAGCTCCAGCCCCCGCGTTCTGGCTCTTGCCAATGGAAACTTTGTAAATTGTAGCGGAGGTTGGGATAATTCACCAGCAACAGACGTTGGTGCCACCACATTTATTAATGGTACAACTGGTACTACCGGAATAGTTTCTAGTTCTAACTCGCTTTATGGAACAACGACCAGTGATGGCGCGGCCTCGTCTGTAGGTCTCAGTAATGGAAACTATGTTGTTTATAATGCTAATTGGGATAATGGAGCCACAGTAAATGCAGGTGAAGTTACACTGTGCAGTGGCACTACGGGTTGTGCGGGCGCAATTTCTAGTAGTAATAGTATTATCGGCCCTACGGCGAGTGCCAGCATGGCCGTTCCAAGAGATTATGTAGTTAATAACCATACGATTGTTTCTTTCTATCAAGCTACTGCTCAAAAAGTCTATTCCGTCTCTTCTAACACATTTGCCTCTGCCCCGAGCAGTTACACCTTCGCTTACGACCCAACTGCAACATATACATTAACCCCAGCATTTCTAACCACAACATTAAACACTGGCAGCAACGTTGTATTGCAAGCCAACAATGATATTACAATTAGTAGCGCAGTTACGGCCAGTAATGGATCAGGCAACGGGGGCAACTTAACCCTGCAAGCCGGAAGAAGTATTCTAATTAACGCAAATATAACCACCGATGATGGCAACCTTGCACTCTACGCCAACGAAAAAGCATCAACAGGAGTGGTTGATGCCAACAGGAGTTCTGGAACAGCAGTAATCACAATGGCTGGAGGCACCACATTAAACGCTGGCGCAGGAACAGTTGATATACGGTTAGACAATGGATTGGGCAACACTTACACCGCTGGCGGAGATATCACGTTAGTCACGGTCACGGGAGCCGCAACAACAATTACAAACAACAATGCCAGCGGGGGCGGAAGCACCGCAGGAGCTTTAACATTAGGCAGCTTAACGCTTAACACTCAAGGAACATTTACTTTGGGAGCCGCATTAAACGTAACTAATGACTTAATAATTACAGCAGGAACGCTAGATGTTTCGCCTGCAAACTGCAGTGGAGCCGCGTGCGCAATTACAGTTGGCGGAAACTGGTCAAACTCAGGAACATTCGTTCCAGAAACCGGAACAGTCACCTTTAACGGAACAGCCAGCGGAAAAACAATTACCACGGGTGGCAGTACATTTAATAACATTGCCATCAACGGCACGGGCGGAGCATGGGCTCTTCAAGGCACAAACGTTACTGTATCGGGAAACGTAGCCATATCTGCAGGCACTTTAACTTCTTGCTCGGGAACTTTATCAGTTGGCGGAAATTGGTTGCAAGCTGGCGGAACATTTACACACAACTCGGGCACAGTTGACTTTAATGGGTCTGGCACGCAAGACGTTTCTCTTGGCTCAAGTTCTTTTAATAACTTTACTCACTCGGGCAGTAGCACGCTTTACAGCTGGGCTTATAAGAAAGCCGTCACCATTGACTACACCAAAGTATCAAGCGACCAGACAAACTTCCCCGTCCTTCTATATATAAACGGCGACGCCGACCTTTACGCGCACGCCCAATCAGCGGGCCAGGATTTAGTATTTATGGATGCCAGCGGAACAAGACTGACTCACGAAATTGAATATTATTCTAGGGGCGGGTCAAGCGACACAGCATATGTATGGGTGAAGGTGCCAACTCTTTCATCTACCGCTGACACCACGCTATATATGAACTACGGAAACCCCACTTGCGCCAGCCAGCAGAATGCAACCGGGGTGTGGAGTAATGGGTATACCGCAGTTTATCATTTACCAAACGGCACATCATTAACAGCAAATGATTCTTTGGGTGTAAACAACGGAACTGTCAGCGGCGCCACAGCTACACCAGGAGAAATCGACGGCGGGGGCAATTTTGTTTCGTCAAGTTCACAATATATTAACATGGGGACAGGCTCGTCAATTGCTGACTTAGTTAATACTAGCGGCAGTGGATCTGTTGCGTGGTCTTTTTGGATAAACCCAACTACGAATACTTCTGGGACTATCGCTGCCAGGAATGATGGCAATACAGTGAGCCCTGGATGGTGGATTTCATTTGAAACGGGGCCACTTTTGCGATTTACTACTGAGCGAGCAACTACGAACGCAAGAAAGCAGATCACGGCCCCTTCAACCGGTGCGTGGTCATATGTTGTTATAGAGGGAGATACGCATTCTATTAATCCAACAATGACAATATATGTTAACGGAGTTTCTCAGGCTGTAAGTAGCGCCAATACCGGAGTTGGGACATCAGGATCGGATTCGTCTCAAACATTCTATGTAGGACGATACGGCGCTGCTGTAGGTGGAGGCAACGGATTTTTAAATGGTATCCTTGATGAGTTCCGTGTTTCAACCACCGCCCGTTCAACCGGTTGGGTTTTGACCGAATACAATAACCAGTCCGACCAGACCATGGGAAGCGGGCACTTTGTAAAATCTATTGGCGCAGAATCCACAAATTCTCTTTCCGCGGCCGGCAATCTTATTAATTCAAATGGAACCGCCATCGCCGGCTCAGCTAACATATCAGTGGGCGGAAGCTTAACTGCCAGTGGAGGCACTCTTGCAATTGGAAATAAAGATTTAGCTGTTACTGGTAACTCAACCGTCACCGGCGGAACAGTAACCATTGGCACCTCGGCAGTCAACGGTTGGACAACAGCAGACATGACAATTGGCACGGGCGGTACAGTCACGTGCTCGGGCAATTCTAAAATTACAGCCAGCGGCAACTGGGATTCGAGCGCTGGCACGTTCACACCAACGAGCGGTACCGTATATCTTACGGGGACCGGCAATTTATCCCCAGGCGCGAACAATAATTTTATAAATCTTAGTATAACTGGATCGGGCACCTACACAACTACTACGACTCTTAACGTAGGAACCTCTGGTGTGGGTACTTTAACCGTTAGTGGCGCGACGCTGACCTTGGATAACGCCACAAATTTAACTGGTGGGGTTGATAATTTTGTAAATATTGCGACAACACTGAAAGGTAACGCGGGTTTGTTGATAACGCCATCGGCAAATGTGAATCTTCCTGCACTAACAAGGGATGGCACAGGCAGGGTATATTTCCAGTCATATGGGGCAACCGCGAAAACCATAACAATGACAGGGAATTGGAATTTAGCCGGAGATCTTTATGTGGGTTATTGGAATTCTCAAGGAAGCATATCACCGATGACCTTAAATACCGGAGGCAACTCGTTAACTGTGAACAATCTGAAATTAGCTTCGGGTACCGGCACTGATATTGGTAAACTGGACCTCTCAACCGGGACGCCCGCAATAACCATTAACGGCAGTTTCTCCGCCGTATATGGTGACAACACCATTAATACAGCCAATCTCGGCGCCACGAATATATCTATAAAGGGCGACTGGGATACGACCAAAATTGGTATTACTCCGGGTACATCCGCCGTCACATTCAATGGTACGGGCACGCAGAATATCACATCCAATGGACAACTTTTTAATATTTTAACCGTAACAAATGCTTCATCGGGCGGAGTGACTTTTGCTGACCAATTGCAGACAGCAATTTTGAATGATATTACAAATGCAAGTACATTAAAATTTGCTGCTGCATCGCTTGCTTCTCCGCACACGATTTCTACAACTTTAAATATTTCCGGTGGAGCAGGAACAAATAATATTACTTTGGCTCCAAGTTCTGCGGCTGTAACCTGGTATATTTTGGCGCCGGCGTCCACGACCGTAACTAACGCAATTGTTTCTTATTCTTATGCAAAAACAAATCACATTATTCCGTCGGGCTGTACGGATTTAGTGCCAGGAAGTAACACAAATTGGGATTTTGATACCACTCCGCCGAGTTTGGTAAGTCCTCCGGGCGTGAGTCCTGCGACTTTGATTTATGACAATTCGGCTCCCACGGTTGATATTGCAAATGTTGGAACCTGTACTGACTCGGGCTCTGGATTGAACGCCGCGCCATATCAGATTTCTTATTCAGATGTCGGAACTTCGCCGGGCACCGGTTGCAGTGGAAAATCTTACACAATTATAACAACATGGAGCACGACTCATTCGGCAAGTTTTATCGGAACAGACGGCCATTACTATTGTATGAAACTGGAATGCAAAGACGTGGCAAATAATTCCACGGCTTACTATAGCGCAAATAATATTTTATACGATATCACCGCGCCGACAAATTCAATCGGTGCCCCATCGGCAAGTTTAACCAACACAGGTCCAATTACTTATACGATAACTTATGGCGGAGCAGATTCGATTAGTTTGGTGGCAGGGAATGTAACCTTAAATAAAACCGGAAGCGCAGACGGAAGTGTTGCTGTTTCTGGTTCTGGAACAGCAACAAGAACGGTTACCATATCTTCCATTACCGGAGACGGCACCCTTGGTATTTCAATTGCAGCTGCCACTGCTTCAGACAACGCCGGGAACACTTCTCTTGGTGCAGGACCAAGCACGGCATTTACAGTTGATAACACTGCTCCGAATATCACCGGACTTAGTGATGATAGTACGCCGGCAAAGAGCAAGACATGGACATGGAGTTCAAGCGACGGCACCGCCACTTTCCGTTATTTAGTTGACCAAACTATAGGAAGTTCGCCTTCGGGAAGCTATGATTCCACTATCACCGTAACTCAATCTTCGGGAAACGGCACATACTATATCCACGTTCAGGCAATAGACCCGGTCGGAAATCCAAGTTCTGTTACAACAGTGTCTGCAGTTTTGGATAACACTGCTCCCACTGTTTCCGGGGTCACATCTCCCCTTGATAATGGTAACTACACGATTAACCAAATAGTTCCAGTCCAGGTAAGTTTCAGTGAAGATGTTATTGTCAGCGGGATCCCTCAATTAATTTTATCAACTTCAAGCCCGTCGACCACAGCAGTAGATTATTTATCTGGCTCGGGTACAAATACGATTACGTTTAATTACACGGTGGCTTCCGGTAACGCCTCTACTGACCTTGATTATACTTCAACAACAGCCCTGGTTCTCAACGGTGGCACCATTAAAGATGCGGTGGGGAATAATGCCATATTAACGCTAGCTTCGCCGGGATCTACTAATTCTTTGGGTGCTAATAAGGCTTTGGTTATTGATACTACTGGTCCAACTCTTTCTTTCTCTAACAACGTTGCAGCGGGTCCTGTTATTTCAGATACTGTCACAGGCAGTTGGGGGGATGCCTCAGTAAAGAAGTGGGAATATGATGCTGATGGAGTTTGTCCTGTTTCTGCCGGAAGTTATTCTAAAACTGATTCTGATTCAATAAATCAGACCACCGTAGATAACAATACGAAGTATATCTGTCTATATGGAGAAGATGTTGCCGGGAACTCTGCAACAACGGCCTCAGCCTATGACATTAATATTGATGTTACTCCACCTACTCTTTCTTTGGTGGCCGATTCTGCTAGTCAGATCACAGTAACTTGGACAGCGTATTCTAACCCAACGGGCACCGAATATTATGGCGAAAATACAACTGACTCTACTAACTCTGGATGGATAACAACAACCACATGGATTTCCTCTGGTTTGGTTTGCAATACTTCTTACACGTTCACAGTTAAGGCGAAGAATGGTGGCGCAGAAACAGCAATGTCTACCTCTTCAGTCACAACCGCTGGCTGTCCTGGGGGAGGAAGTCTCCCGGTCGGAGCCTACCTTCCTCCATCAGCTCCTTTAACAGGATTCCTGGTCCAGATAAATAATGGGGCCATGACTACTAACACCCAGGATGTTGCTCTTACCCTTAGGGGTAGCTCTGATACATTTAGAATGTCTGTGTCCAATGATCCTAATTTCACCAATGCGATACAAGAATCCTACGCAATTACAAAGCAATGGAGATTATCTGATGGCCAGGGCCAAAAGACTGTTTATGTTAAATTCTTTACTACCTACGGGGTTTCATCTGACACAATAACCGCCACCATTAATTACCGGATACCGAATATTCTTACTCCAATAATTGATATTATTAATCCTCCGACTCCACCCATAACACCCATAGAGCCACCGATACCGCCCCAGCCCCCAGTAGAGGAAGTGGTTCCTCAAAAAGCACCCGATGCTTTGTCTAACATTTGGGATACAATGCCGACAAAATCAATTGAAAGGTTTGTTTTGCAACCCCTACCAAAAGAATTAAGAGTTTTGGCTGGGAAGTTTCCGCAGTTAGACAAAGCTTTGACGGAAATTGGGATAACAAAGATAACTGATGTGGAGAAGCTATATGGCAATAGTTTATCTTTGTCTGGACTTTCTCAGGCCATTGAGCAGAATGTTCGGTTAAGTGGGCTCGGTAGTCCATTAGTGGATCCCAAAGACTTCACTCTTCCCCAAGGAGTCTCTCTAGATCATCTCACCCTGCAATTAAAAGAGAGGGTACCAACAGACATTCTATTTGTCAGAAGTGGCAGTGGAACAGTTGATAAGGAGACTTCGATTACCATGGGCGACCAGGGAGAAATTCAGCAAAAAGTAAGCGTTATGGCTGGGAAGGATGTTCAGCTGATTATTAAGCCGGAGGGATCCGTAAAAACTATTAAAGGTTATTTAATATTTAAGCAGAAAGGGAAGAAGGAAACAACGGAAAGTATTCTTAAAAAAACAGCTGCTTCTTTGCTGTCTCCAGCGTTAACCGACGGAGGAGAGAATCTAGAGCAGGCCCTTGTTGTTAAAGAGTTCTATTACGAAGACGCTGATGGCGATGGAATTTGGACGGCGAATGTATCAATGCCCGTTGTTGACGGAGAGTACGAGATAATAAGTGTTATGGAATATAATAATATTAAGTTGCTTCCGAAAGAATTAAAGTTAGTAACTGTTATTGACCCAGAAGGTTACATCTATTACCAAACAAGCCAAGGAAAAATGAGAATTGAGGGTGCTAAGGCATCGTTGTTCTGGTTAAATCCAGAAACTAGAGAATATGAATTATGGCCAGCTAAGAATTATCAGCAGATAAACCCCCAAATCACCGACGATACTGGTCGTTACGCCTTCTTGGCGCCACAGGGAACATATCAATTATTGGTTGAGGCCAAGGGTTATAGCCCCTACAGGGGGGAAAGCATTGAGGTTGTTTGGGGAAATGAAATTCATCAGAACATTGGGCTAGAAAAGAGTTTCTGGTTGCTCAGATATTTTGACTGGAAGGCCGGTATTATCCTGGTCATCGTTATTTTACTTGCGATTAATTTTTACCGAGACAGGATTAGGGAATTAATTAATAAAAAGGGTAAAAATACCCCATAGCCATGGCCAGAAAATCATTAATACTTTTAATTATAACAATTATACTTTTGATGGTTTTAATGTTTTCTGCTGTGGGAAATTGCATATTGTGGTCAAACGCTAAATCTCTAACCCAAAAAGTGAATACCTATAGGTATAATGAAGGGGTTATAGGGTTTACGAAAATGTTTGTTACTTTGGTATTGAAAACAGACGGAAACATATCCTTCGAGGATCGGCTCGCACTGGAGAACGCGGTCAGGGGGACCAAGGACAACGATATATTTTTGCAGTGGCAAAAATTTACCAAAGCACCTGACCAAGAGGTGGGGGGAGAGGCCAAGAATTTACTCCAATTGTTGTTGGAGAAAATAAATCAATAGTTGTTACATATGCAAATACCAAAAGATAGACTCCTTTTTCTAATAATTATTATTCTTCTTTTAATGGACGGTGTTTTTATTGGTCAGTATCTTGCTTCTCTAGAAAGAGTAAGGGTCACTCAGAGTACACTTTTGGCATACCAACTTAATGAGAAGGTTATAAACTTTACTAAGATATTTTGTGAAAAGATTTTAAATGCTGGTGGGGAGGTTTCTTTTGATGACAGACTCGTACTGGAGAACGCCATAAGAGATATAAATAGCAAGCCAATTTTTGATCAGTGGCAGAAGTTTGTTAACTCCAATAACGAGGTAGAGGCTCAAGTAGAACTAAAAACTCTTTTAGACCTGTTAATAAATAGGGTCAATTACTAAAGGACATTTAGAGACACGGGGTGAATTAAAGCGGTGGGAACGCTGCTTTTTTGGTGCAAGATAGGTTGGTGGGACATCTGGCATCCTCCGGCCACTCTTGATATTTATTCTAATGATTGGTATAATAACCTACTTAAATTATAGCCTATGGCCGATAATTTCATAAAAATTAGGGGTGCGCGGGTTCATAATCTAAAAAACATCGATTTAGACATTCCCAAGAATAAGTTGGTTGTTTTTACTGGTCTATCTGGTTCTGGAAAATCTTCTTTAGCGTTTGATACCCTATACGCCGAAGGGCAGAGAAGGTATGTCGAAAGTTTGTCAGCCTATGCGCGGCAGTTTTTGGGTGTGATGGATAAACCCGACGTAGATAAAATAGAGGGCATCTCGCCCGCCATCTCCATTGATCAAAGAAAAGGTTCCCATAATCCAAGATCCACTGTCGGCACCATTACAGAGATCTATGACTACCTCCGTCTTTTATTTGCAAGAGTTGGTAAACCTCATTGTCCAAAATGTAAAAAACCCATCAGTAAGGTTACTGTGGATCAAATTGTTGATCAGATTTTAAATTTAGAAAAAGGTTCAGAGATTATCATCCTGGGTCCCATTGCTCGCGGTAAGAAGGGAGAGCACCATGGCTTGATAGAAGAGGCCCAAAGGGGCGGGTTTGTTAGATTGAGATTGGATGGAATAGTTTACAAAATGGAAGAGGTGGTAGAGAAAGCTTTAGATAAGAATAAAAAACACAACATCGAAGTAGTGATTGATAGATTAGTTTTAGATAAGAGTCCAGATAGAATAAGGATAACAGATTCCGTTGAGACTGGTTTGAAGTTGGGAAGGGGCATGTTGGTTGTGAGTCAAAAAATCAAAGGGAATAAGGAAAGTAAAGATTTAGTTTTCTCTAAGCATTTCGCCTGCGAAGAGTGCGGTGTTTCTTTGTCAGAATTAGAACCGAGATTGTTTTCCTTTAACAACCCCTACGGGGCCTGTTCCGAGTGTACTGGTCTTGGGGAGAAATTGGAGGTTGATCCGGATTTAGTAATTCCCAATAAAAATCTAACTATCGCCGAGGGCGCTATCTGGCCATGGATGCGAGCTTCCCATAAGGTGGGCAGGCAAAGCTACTACTGGGTTAGGCTATCGGAATTAGCTGAAAAATATAAGTTTTCTTTGGATGAGGAATTTAAAAATTTAGATCCCAAGATAGTTAAGGTAATTTTGCATGGTGATGGTTTGGGTTTTGAGGGAGTAATGCCAAATTTAGAAAGAAGGTATCACGAAACGGATTCGGATTGGACCCGCCAGGAGATTGAGCAGTACATGGTTATTAAAGAGTGCCCATCTTGTTTGGGGAAAAGATTGAAGCCGGAAGTTCTGGCAGTAACCGTGGGAGAAAAATCTATCAATCAGATTTCAGAAATGCCGGTTTCAAATACAAAAGAATTTTTTGATCATCTTGTTGGCCACAAAAGTATTAGCAGCGCTGATCTTAGAATCGCCCAGCCAATCATCAAAGAAATTATTAATCGCATCGAATTCCTAATCGATGTTGGTCTGGGCTATTTAGCCTTGGGCAGAAAAGCTCTAACTCTGGCTGGTGGAGAGGAGCAGAGGATAAGATTAGCCACTCAAATTGGATCTAGACTATCCGGGGTTCTATACATCTTAGACGAACCGTCAATTGGACTTCACCCTAGAGATCAACATAAGCTGATTGAAACATTGAAGAAATTAAGGGATCTAGGTAATACAGTAATTCTCTGTGAGCACGATCCTCAAACAATTCTTTCGGCCGATTGGGTTGTGGACATTGGGCCCGGTGCAGGTAAGCACGGTGGCAAGGTCATATTTAAAGGTACCCCAGCTCAACTTTTAAAATCTCATACATTAACGGGTGAGTATTTATCGGGTAAAAAACAGGTTAATTCGCCAACATTGAGAAAGAAGGAGAATGGGAAACAAGAATACCTAGTAATCAAGGGGGCCCAGGAGCATAATTTAAAAAATATTGATGTAAATTTCCCTTTAGGGAAGTTTATCTGTGTCACCGGTGTCTCTGGCTCCGGAAAATCTTCCTTGGTTGATGACATTTTAGCCAAGTCTTTGTTAAAAAGATTTTACCGGGCAAAGGATGAACCGGGTAAACACGGGGAGATAAAAGGGATTGAACATTTGAACAAGGTGGTCTTGGTAGATCAATCGGCTATCGGTAGAACCCCAAGATCAAATCCCGCCACCTATACCGGTGCCTTTGCCTACATCCGAGATATTTTCACTCGTACCAAAGAAGCTAAGATTAGGGGTTACGGCGCGGGAAGGTTTTCTTTTAATGTTAAGGGTGGCAGATGCGAGGCTTGCGAGGGCCAAGGGCAAAATAGGGTGGAAATGTATTTCTTGCCAGATATCTATGTCGAATGCCCGGAGTGTCGGGGGCAGAGATATAATAAAGAGGTTTTATCGATTGAATATAAGGGAAAGAATATTGCCGAAGTGTTGGATATGACCATTGAAGAAGGTGCCGAATTCTTTAAGAACATTCCCGGGCTTTATTCTAAATTCAAAACTCTAAAAGAAGTCGGACTCCCATATATGGAGATTGGCCAGCCAGCTCCTTCTCTTTCTGGAGGCGAGGCCCAGAGGGTAAAACTAGCTACTGAGCTGTCTCGCAAGACAACCGGGAAGACTTTGTATATTTTAGATGAACCAACAACTGGTTTGCATCCTGACGATGTTAAAAGATTGTTGTTTGTGCTAAAAGAATTAGTAGCTAAGGGAAATACAGTAATTGCTGTTGAGCACAATGTTGATTTTATAAAAAACTCCGATTGGGTTATAGATATGGGACCAGAGGGCGGGGAAGGAGGGGGTGAAATTGTAGCAGAGGGTACCCCAAAGGATATTGCTAAGTCTTCCAAAAGTCATACAGGAAAGTTTTTGAAAGAAGAGATTTAAAAACAAATTGCCCGTAAACGGGCTAAAGTTCTTTTACAAACAAAGAAGGGAGGCAAGCCATGGCGAAGAAAAGCGATGCGTCCTCCCGACGGGGAGGCAAACGCAAGGTCAAAAAAATAACTGCCCGCGAGGCCAAAATGTTTAAGTCAGCCAGGAAAGAGCCGCTGGAATATATGATTAGCGAAAAGTTTGATGATCCCGGATTCCACGAAGAGTTTTTGAGGTTTTTGGGAATTTTTGAACATCAACCAATGCCAGGTGCGTCCCTTTTTAGCGAAATAAGCCAAGAACAAAGCCCGAAAGACGTTGAGGCCAGAGTTTTTGCGATAGCCAACGAAATAGAATTTTTCTTGGGTCTTAACTACTGTCGGTATCGTATGGCCAAACTCATGGAAGGAGTTAACGGCCAACAGATTCCGACCGAGAAGACCAGAGAAATAATCAACTGGTTTAATCTATTGCGCAGAATGCGAGAATTCCTTTTCAATGTTCATCAGCAGTTGGTGAAGAAAATGGTTTCTAAGGTCAGGGGAATGAAGCTTCCGGAAATTCCTGTGGCTGTTTCCAACGGGAACCAAGCTCTTCTTAGCGCAATTGATAAGTTCGATGTGACTCGGGGATTTAAATTTTCTACTTATGCATGCAGGGCGATATTGCACAGGATTGGTTCTTATCGCGCCAAAGAGCAGCGACAGTTAGCAAGATACAGACCAGCGGGCGATGATGACGTCCTAGATTTTATCGCGGCAGGATCTGTTGATGCTATACGTGATCAAAGACTGGAGTCTCTTCTGGAACACATGAGAGAAATAATAGATACGCACGCCGGCTTATCTGCTCAACAAAAAATGGCGGTTAAGCTCCGTTTTGGATTTGGATGCCAAGAAAGGGATCTTGCCGCGATAGCTAAAAAAATCGGGTGTACTAAAGAAGGTGTGCGATACATATTAAGCATTGCTTTTTCTAGCATAGCAGAAGTTTTGAAAAGGTATTATGGTCTTACCGTGAAAGTTGAAAATAAAAAAGGACATAAAACGTGAGAATAGGGTTGGTTCGATGCCAGCCTCTTTTTTTACACTTTTGACATTGCTGTGTTTTAATAATATTATTATTTTAACTTTTGGGTTTTGGTAAAATGCAAACCAAAGGACCCGGTAACCCTATGGGGTCCGGGTACTCCGCTTTTTGACAACCAAGGAAGGGAGATAACCGTGGAAAGAAAGAGCAATTATCTGATGCGGGAAATTGATGAGTGCTTAAGAATGATTGAGGAACTTCGTCGTATCGGAAGAAGGGTTTTTCTTTCGAGGGCGAAACGGAAAAGAAAAACTCGTCCGTTAACGGCCGAAGAGCTTGATTTGCTACAGCGGGCAAAAAGAGAGCCCGTCGAAGTAATGAAAGACAAGTTGTTTACAAAGCCCGGATTCGAGAAAGAAGTCTCCGCTCTTTTCCGAGAGTTAGACGAACGGACAGTCCCTCAATATGTGTTTTTGCCAGAGGATGATGACGCCGGTCAAAGCGAAGATAATCTGCTGGCAAGAAAATTTGTAAGGAAGCACGAACAAGAAATGTTTCGTGGCTATAACTATTGCCGATTCCGTTTATTTGATTTGACGAAAGGCTTGAATGGTGAAGTGCCTCCGCTAGCACAAGCCAGGAAAATAACTTTTTGGTTCCAAAGAATGGTTCGCATTAGAGAATTCATAGCAGCTGCCAATATGCCGCTTGTTATGACAATGATTGGATATTCCAAGTACCCGATTACAGACATTCAAGAAACTATTTCGGCCGGAAATGAAGCCCTTTTCAGAGCCATTAACAAGTTCGAGGCAAACAGGGGGAACAAGTTTTCGACCTATGCTTGCAGGGCGATTATATCTCAGATAAACAGAGATGCGGGGAAAGTTGCACGTTGTCAGAGCAAAATTGTTCCGACAGAAGATATGGAATCCCTAAGTCCTCAGATTGTTGCCTTTCGTGACAAAGTAAGGGACCAACAGTGCGCTACATGTCTTGAAGTTTTGGGAGAGGCTGTTACCAGCGCCAATTTAACAGAAAACGAGCGCCTGTTAATAGGGCATCGTTTTAAGGATGGCATGACCTTTGCTGAACTTGGTGAAAAACTCGGATTTTCGACCGAGCGAGCGCGCCAAGTTTTGGATAGTGCTTTAGGCAAGATTAGAAAAGCTTTCGAGGATTGTCATAATCTTCCTGCTATGCAAAGAATCTAGGGTTGGTCTCCGCCAGCCTCTTTTTTTACATTGACAACTAGCATTATTAAGAATAAAATCTGGTTATTAGATTAATTAATATATAAACAATATGAGCATAAAGCCATTGTCCGATCACGTTTTAATAGAAGTAACCAAAGAGGAAGAAAAAACTAAATTTGGGATTCTGCTTCCAGACACCATCGAAAAAGAAAAGCCCGAGCAGGGCAAGGTTGTTGCGGTTGGCGCAGGTAAAAATATTTCTGGCAAGTTGGTGCCCATGGAAGTGAAAGTGGGAGATATAGTCATTTTTACCAAGTATGGACCTTCGGAAATTAAAGTTGATGGGAAAGAATATTTGATTGCGAAAGAAGAAGATATTTTAGCAATAATTGAATAAAAATATGGCAAAAGATATTAAATACAAAGAAGAGGCAAGAAGATTGTTGAAAAATGGAATTGATAAAGTTGCCAATGCTGTGAAGGTAACATTGGGTCCAAAGGGCAGAAATGTTGTTTTAGATAAAGGCTTTGGTGCTCCAACCATTACCAGTGACGGAGTTTCCATCGCCAAAGAAATTGAGCTAGAGGATAAGACGGAAAATATGGGAGCCGAGATTATCAAAGAAGTTGCCACCAAGGCCAATGATGTTGCTGGCGATGGAACAACAACTGCTGTTGTCCTAATGCAAGCCATAACCACCGAGGGATTGAAGAATGTTGCAGCAGGAGCCAACCCATTGGCCCTAAGGCGAGGAATATTAAAGGGCAAGGATGCAGTACTGGTGGCTTTAAAGGAGATGTCGAAAACCATTACCAGCAAAGAGGAGATAGCTCAAGTAGCTACCATATCTGCTGGAGACGCTGAAATTGGTAATTTAATTGCAGAAGTTATGGAAGAGGTTGGAAAGGATGGGGTTATTACCGTTGAGGAGTCTAAAACCTTTGGATTAAGCAAGGAAATTGTAAGGGGATTACAATTTGATCGGGGCTACGTTTCTCAGTATATGGTTACTAACCCCGAGAAGATGGAGGCGGTTTTTGAAGATCCATATATTCTGATAACAGATAAAAAGATTTCCTCTTTACAAGAGATTTTGCCGATATTAGAGAAAATAGTTAAAACTGGAAAGAAAGAGTTGGTAATTATTGCCGAGGATATAGATGGGGATGCTTTAGCCACTTTGGTTGTTAATAAGATTCGAGGGATTTTCAACACTTTAGCTATTAAAGCTCCTGGGTTTGGAGACAGGAAGAAGGAAATGTTAGAAGATATCGCCTGTGTAACCGGTGGACAAGTTATCTCTG
Organism: uncultured Candidatus Saccharibacteria bacterium; assembly: GCA_964424305.1. GTDB lineage: Bacteria > Patescibacteriota > Minisyncoccia > Minisyncoccales > Staskawiczbacteraceae > JAHJTG01. Next base: position 12,447 of record CAYRHW010000002.1, on the reverse strand, counting down.
AAGAAAAAGGGATGAAACTAGACGCTGTTGAGATAGAATCATTGGGTACAGCTAGAAGGATTATCTCTACAAAAGAGAACACCACTGTTGTTGAGGGAAAAGGAGAAAGGGTCATCATTGATTCTAGAATTAGTCAGATTAGAAAAGAGCTTCAGGATTCTACTTCTGATTTTGATAAAGAAAAGTTACAAGAAAGGTTGGCCAAGCTAGCCGGGGGAGTGGGAGTAATAAAAGTTGGGGCAGCTACAGAAGTAGAACAGAAAGCTCGTTATGATAAAACCGAAGATGCCCTGCATGCTACTAGAGCTGCGGTAGAGGAGGGAATTGTTCCGGGTGGCGGAGTTGCTTTATTAAGATCAATCGGTGCGTTGGATAATATTGAGGCGACCGATGAAGAAAAAATAGGTGTGAACATCCTAAGGAGAGCTTTAGAGGAGCCAATTCGTCAGATTTCTCAAAATGCTGGGGTTGACGGAGCTGTTGTCATTGACCAAGTTAAAAAACAAACTGGCAGCTTCGGATTTAATGCAGAAACCCTTGAGTACCAAGATTTAATAACAGCTGGAGTAGTTGATCCTACTAAGGTTGTTAGATCTGCTTTAGAAAATTCAGTTTCTGCAGCGGCGATACTACTAACCACTGAGGTGGTAATTACTGAAATTCCCAAGAAAGATGGAGACAGGGGGATGGGAATGCCTCAAATGCCAGAAGGATACTAACCCAGAATATATACAAGAACCCTCCCTTGAATACATGGGGGGTTTTTGTTAGAATTATTAGTATATGGAATGTCCCAGTTGTAAGAAAAGTTTAGATAAAGCCATCCTGTTAAACGTCGAGATTGAATACTGTCCAAGTTGCTTGGGTATGTGGTTTGATCACGATGAATTAAGACAGGCAAAGGATAAAAAAGATCCATCGCTGAATTGGTTGGACATTGATTTGTGGAGAGACATTAAAAAGTTTGAAATATCTAGGGGGAACAGGCTGTGTCCAGAATGCAGAATGCCCCTCTATGAAGTGCAGTATGATGAGGCGAAAACAAAGATTGATCTTTGCAACGTATGCCATGGTATTTGGTTAGATAAAGGAGAATTTAAGAAGATTATTAAATACTTAAAAGAGAGATCAGATTACGAGGTATTGTATAACTTCTCAAGGAATTTGGTACAGGAGTTTGGAGAGATATTTGTTGGTCCGGAAAGCTTTAGATCCGAAATCCTAGATTTTTTTAGCCTTTTAAAGTTGTTGAGCTATAAGTTCTCGGTTCAGCATCCCCTAATAACAACAATGATTAGGGAGGGGATACCTAAATAAATAATTAATACTCGACTTTCGTCGAGAAAAAAACATGAGTCTAACATATATCGTAGTAATTATTATAGCCGTCCTCCTTTTGTGGGTGATTGGAACATTCAACACCCTTATTAAGATGAGAAACAGGACGAAAGAAGCCTGGGCAGATATAGATGTGCAGTTGAAAAGAAGATATGATCTTATTCCCAATTTAGTAGAAACTGTTAAGGGATATGCCACTCACGAGAAACAGTTATTTGAGAATGTTACTGCAGCTAGGACAAGGGCGATGGGTGCGCAGGGAATGAAGGATAAAGCTGGTGCAGAAAACATGTTGTCCGATACTCTTAAAAGTCTATTTGCTGTATCTGAAAATTATCCCGATTTAAAAGCTTCAATAAATTTCCTAGAATTACAGAAAGAGCTCGGAGACACGGAAGATAAAATCCAGGCAGCTAGACGATTCTATAACACCAATGTTATGGAACTGAATACGAAAATAGAGAGTTTCCCATCTAACGTAATCTCTTCAGCATTTTCTTTTAAACAAGCAGAATTGTTTGAGATTGCTGATGCAGCACAGAGAGAAGCGGTGGCAGTGAAGTTCTAATTTGTCATGACATTATATACGCAAGCCGATTCTAATACCCGTAAGACATGGTTCTTAGTTATCGGCTTTTTGCTTTTCATCATTGCCCTGGGGTGGCTCTTTAGCTATATCATGGACGACCAAATCATATTATTTGGGGCGGTGATTCTTAGTGTTGTTATGAGTTTCTCTAGCTATTGGTACTCTGATAAAATTGTTCTTTCAATGATGAAGGCGAAACCAATACAGAAATCAGATAATCCCGATCTTTATAGGGTGGTAGAAAATCTTTGTATTACAGCGGGGTTGCCGTTGCCAAAGATATTTATTCTCGAGGAAAAACAATTAAATGCTTTCGCAACTGGTCGCAATGCTAAACATGCTGTTATTGCTGTAACAAGGGGGCTTTTGAATAAATTAGATAAACAAGAGTTGGAAGGAGTTATCGCCCATGAGCTATCGCACATTGGGAATAAAGATATGTTGTTGGGAACTGCCATTGTTGTTTTGGTTGGTATCATCGCCATACTGTCTAATTGGTTTTTGAGGATTGGTTTTAGAAGCAGGAGGGGAGGAGATTCGGAGGATAATAAAAGTGCTGGGTTATTAATGTTGCTTGGTTTGGTCGCTGCTATCCTAGCGCCAATAGCTGGTAATTTAATCAAATTAGCGATATCAAGGAAGAGAGAGTTTCTGGCTGATGCCGATGGGGCGCTTTTAACAAGGTACCCCGAGGGGTTGGCCAGGGCATTGGAAAAGATATCCCAAGATGCTGCTCCAATGCAGGTAGCCAATAGTGCCACAAGCCATCTTTTCATATCCTCCCCATTCAAAGGTAAACAAGCCAGGGATTGGTTTGTGAGAATATTCTCAACGCATCCGCCGGTGGAAGAGAGGATAAGGGCCTTAAGAGATACGAAAGTATAATCATATGAAAATTGTAAAAGATAAAATAGAAGTCTTAGAATTAAAAGAAATGTCTAAAAAGATGTACGAAAGTTTGGTTAAGGCAGTAATTGACGTTGAAAGAGGAATTATGGCAGTTGATGCGCCATTGCACGTAGATGAAGAGCAATTGCTGATAGAGGAAGAAAATTCTGAGCCAAAGAATCTTTGGGGGATAAATATATGGCCAGATAGGGGTGGCGAAGAATTTATTGAATTCGATTCAATGATAAATATAAAGCCAGGGTGGAATAATAGGACGAGAGGAGTAGATAACCCGGAGACAAGGAAAAAAATAATTGAAATTGTGAATAAATTGATAAAAAAATGACCGTCCTTCACCAAGATTTAACGGTAGAGAGATGGCAGAAACTGTCTATTTTTGAGCAGATGGCAAACGTCGGGGCTGAAGTTGGCAGGGCGATAAACTGGCGTAAAATAGATAAAAAAAGAAGTAGTGCCGCTTTTGAAAGAGGGTTAGAATTGCTAGATTTGACGATTGAGTCTCCCAGAAATAAAAAAAGATTAAAAGAGATTTTATTGACGAGAGAATGTTTGGTAGATTATTTTATGTTTGATAACATCTATGCTTCCAGCGATGAAAAATGGAATAATTATTTTTACGCATTTAACTATGCGGCAAGGGTAAGCCATTAAAAAATTTGGAGGGGTGCTCCGAATGGCAAGGAACACGCTTGGAAAGCGTGCGCCCGCAAGGGCTTGCAGGTTCGACTCCTGTCCCCTCCGCTTTAGAAAATTTTTATGCTTCAATTTTTAGTTTTTTTAGGTTTTATATGTGCAGTATATGGGACTGTTATATATTTTAAAGATACTCTGAGTGGAAGGGTTAAACCCAATAAGGTTGGTTGGTTAATGTGGTCTATCGCTCCACTTATTGCAACTGTTGCCGCATTATCTAAGGGAGTAACTTGGGCAGTTCTTCCTGTGTTTATGTCTGGTTTCGGCCCTCTTTGTATATTTATTGCTTCCCTATTTAGCAAGAAAGCATATTGGGAAATAAAGCTTTTTGATTATCTTTGTGGGTTTCTTTCTGCGTTGGCGTTGATATTATGGTTAATTACGAAAGAAGCAAATATTGCAATTGTTCTTGCTATCGCCAGTGATGCCTTTGCAGCAATACCAACACTAAAGAAAGCGTGGACCAACCCAGAGTCAGAATCTGCAACACTGTATTTAACTTTTTTAATAAGTGCCCTAACAAGCTTTGCTGCAATTGAGTATTGGGTATTCCCTCAGTATGCATTTGCGGTGTATTTAGTTTTTATAAACATTTCTCTACTTTTTGCCATCAGCTATGGGAAGGTTTTAAATATTAGTAAAAGTAATTAAAATATATCAGCGGATCTTCCCGCGTTCTAGATTTGTGCTAAAATAGATAAACAATATTATGAAACAATCACAGCTTTTCACTAAGACCAAAAAAGAATCACCAAAAGATGAGGTGAGTTTGAACGCACAGCTATTAATTCGTGCCGGATTTATTGATAAAGTAATGGCCGGAGTTTACACGTATCTACCATTGGGTCTACGAGTAATTAAGAAGATAGAAAATATTATTCGTGAAGAAATGAACGCAGTCGGAGGGCAAGAGATATTTATGCCCTCACTTCAGCCAAAAGAGAATTGGGAACAAACTGGCCGTTGGAGCACAATGGATGATCTATACAAAGTGAAAGATGCAAGTGACAGAGAATTTGCCCTTGGAGGTACGCACGAGGAAATTGTTTCTCCATTGGTTAAAAAATATATTCAATCATACCGCGACCTTCCTTTTGCTGTTTACCAGTTCCAGAATAAGTTTAGGATGGAGCTACGATCAAAATCCGGGATTCTTCGTGGGAGAGAATTTTTAATGAAAGACTTGTACTCCTTTCATTTAACAGAAGAAGATTTGGATAATTATTACACAGAAGTTACTAATTCGTACATTAGAATATTTAGCCGAATGGGCATTGGTGAGCAAACCTATCTTACCTTTGCATCTGGTGGCTCTTTCTCTAAATACTCTCATGAATTCCAGACACTTTGCGAGGCTGGAGAAGATACCATACACATTTGTAAAAAATGTAGGGTCGCAGTGAACAAGGAGATTATTAATGATGTGCCGGCTTGCCCAGGATGCGGCCAGAAGAAGCTTGAGGAGGCTAAGTCAATCGAAGTTGGGAATATCTTTAAACTCGGGACAAAATATTCAGCCCCCTTTGATCTTAAGGTTAAAGACGAGAAGGGGAATGATGTAATCCTTACAATGGGGTGCTACGGCATTGGTCTGGGGCGCCTAATGGGCACCATAGTCGAGTTATTCCACGATAAGGGTGGTATTGTCTGGCCAGAGGATGTCGCGCCCTTCAAAGTGCATTTAATTGCGTTAGACGGGGCAGAAACAGAGGCAGATAGACTTTACGATGAAATGATGGGCAAGGGGGGGGAGGTACTCTATGATGATAGAGAGGGCAAGACAGCGGGGGAGAAGTTTGCCGAAGCTGACCTCATCGGTTTGCCGATTCGGTTGGTATTAAGCAAGAAAACCTTAGCAGAAGAAAGCGTTGAATTAAAGAAAAGAAATGAAAAAGAGGCGAGATTGGTTCCTCTGGCTGATATTATTGGTGTGGTTTCTTAAAAAGTAGTAAAATATATTAATTAATTTAATAAAAATATGGAAGAAACAATAATAAAAAGGCATGGGCTTACTTCGGGCCTATTCATGCTAGCAGTTGTTTTGGTGGTTGCCATTACCGGTTCCTATGTAGTTAGGGCGATGGTTGATTACCGAAATATTCCCGATTTTTATCCTCGAGAGATAACAGTTAGTGCCGAGGGGAAGGTCTCTATTGTTCCAGATATTGTTTTGCTTAACTTTGGAGTCACAACCGATGGAGTAGATGTGCCAACCATAGTAGGGCAGAATGCGAGCAAGATGAATGCGATTATTAATATGCTAAAGGTGACTGAGAATATTGATGCAAAAGATATCACCACAACTCAATATAGTTTGGAACCACGCTATGAGTATGCCCAAAAAACTGGGGTGAGAACATTCAAGGGCTACACAATGAGCCAGCAGGTCGCCGTAAAGGTTAGGGATTTCACTAAAATTGGCGATGTATTGAATCAAGCAACTGCCCTAGGATCGAATCTTGTCGGTAATTTACAATTCGCAATTGACGATACAGAAAAGGCTACTCAGCAAGCGCGCGATAAGGCCATAGAAAATGCTAAAGCAAAAGCTCAATCAATGGCTGATGCCGCTGGTATGAAATTGGGGAAGATTGTAAATATTCAAGATAGCAGTTATCCATATTATGGAGGCGGACTATATGAGAAATCGATGGATACCGCTAACGGACTTGGCGTAGCAGCTCCGGCACCACAAATCGAATCTGGTCAGACCGAAGTAACAGCGAATATATACATTACCTACAGAATAAAATAGTTATCAGCGCACTGAGTTAATGAGAACGTCCCACTTATGTGGGACGTTTTTAGTCTGGCAACTTTTGATATTTATGCTATGATAAAGTCGATTTTGAAGCACTATGTTAAACTCTCAAGTTGAGGAGGTTAAAAATAAGTTGGATGTGGTTGAGGTGATTGGCGGATACATCAAGCTTAAAAAAACAGGGGCTAATTACAGGGGCGTTTGTCCATTCCATTCGGAGAAGACACCCTCTTTTTTTGTTTCACCAGCAAGGCAAATGTGGAAATGTTTTGGATGCGGTGAAGGCAGCTCTATCTTTGACTTTGTAATGAAAATTGAGGGGGTGGAATTCGGAGACGCACTGAGGATTTTAGCTCAGAAAGCTGGCGTACAATTAACGCAACAAAATCCACAGTTAGCATCAGCCAGGCAAAAGCTTTACGAGATTTGTGAATTATCATGTAAGTTCTTTGAGAAGCAATTAGAGGCCAGCATTAAGGGTAAGGAAGCTGAAAAGTATTTATTGGGGAGGGGGATAAGCAAAGAGAGTATTAAGAAGTGGAGATTGGGTTATTCACCAAACACCTGGCAGGGATTATCGGATTTTTTAGTTGGTAAGGGTTATCAGCGGGAGGAATTAGAAAGAGCTGGCTTGGTGGTAAAATCTGAAACTAAGCAAAACTATTATGATAGATTCCGTGGTAGGATCATCTTTCCTGTCTTTGATTTGGGTTCTCAAGTTATTGGCTTTGGTGCCAGGGTTTTTGAAAAGATAGAGGGGGAAAAAGAAGTGGCAAAGTATATTAACACACCACAAACACTACTTTATGATAAAAGTCACACTTTGTACGGCTTGAATTTCTCAAAGATCGAAATTAGGAAAGAGAATCGATGCGTAATAACAGAGGGTTATACGGACACCATAATGGCTCATCAAGCTGGTTTCGGGAACACAATTGCTGTTTCCGGCACGGCATTAACCTCTAGCCATTTAGTGATGTTGAAAAGATATACTGAAAACCTCCTTTTGGCTTTTGATATGGATGTGGCCGGAGACAATGCCACCAAAAGAAGCATCAGCTTAGCCCAAGAAGCCGGTTTTAATATTAAGATTATTAAACAAACTAAGGCTGATTCTGATCCAGCCGATGTTATTAAAGAAGATCCAAAAGAATGGCAGAAATCTTTAGATCAGGCCAGATCAATTCTAGATTTTTACTTTGATTCGGCCACTGCAAAATATGATAAAAGTACTCCAGAGGGGAAAAAAGAAATTGGAAAGGTAATATTGCCAGCGATTAAAAGGATGCCGAATAAAATAGAGCAGTCCTTTTGGATCCAAAAATTAGCCAGTGTTCTATCGGTTAGAGAACAAGACGTAATTGAAGAGTTAAAGAAAACAGTAATTGATTTTGAATTTGAACCAAGCATTGCGGAAGTGGGGGTAGTTAAAGAAGTTAAGAACTTTTTACCAATTGGGAGAAAGAGAGTTTTAGAAGAAAAGATAATCTCGTTGATTTTAAAAAATCCTGAGAATTTAGGGGCAATTAGTGCGGATTATTTACAGTTTTTTTCTCAGAAGATTAAAAGTTTGCTCGAAGCCCTAAAACAGGAACATGCCCTGGCCCAGACTGACGATATTAAAAAAGATTTTAAGAAAGTCGTTGATGATTTAATAGCAAAATATAATTCCTCGGATACAGATCCGGATATAAAAGACTTTCTAGCCACCCTTGCTCTAAGGGCCGAAGTAGATTATGAAGAAGACGAGGGAGAGATCCATTTATGCCTAATACAATTGAAATCTATGGAAATTAGGAATAAACTTAAAGAAATTTCTGCAGAGATTAAAAAAGCAGAGCAAGATGATAAACCCCAAGAGGTTGAGGGTTTAATGGAACAATTCAACAAATTAACGAAGGAATTATGAAGAGACAAAAAAAGAACAAAAAAGTATCCAAAAAGGTAAAACCCAAGAAGGCAAAGAAAGTTATCAAGAAAAGGAAGTCTAAGAAGCAAAGGATAATAACAAGGACAAGAAAGATGGTAGCAACTCCAGCGCAGATGGACAGTATCCTGAAGAAGGGTTACGAAAGAGGGTTTATTACCACCTCTGAGATTCTATATACATTCCCAGATATAGAGCAAAATATTAGCGAGCTCGAAAGAATCTACGAAACTTTAAATGAGAGAGGAATCGAAATCAAAGAGTCTCAAGAATTTTTAGAAGTAAAATCAAAAACTGGGAAAAAAGAGAAAAAGAAGAAGGCTGTTCTTGTGGGTAAGATTGATCCCATTCAGATGTATTTAAAGGAAATTGGCAGGGTTGGTTTTCTTACTGCTAGAGAAGAAAAGGAACTAGCTAAGCGTATTGAGCATGGGGATGAAGAAGCAAAAAATAGGTTAGCGCTATCTAATCTAAGATTAGTCGTTTCCATAGCAAAAAAATATGTTGGCAGATCCCCAAATTTGACCTTATTGGATCTTATCCAAGAAGGTAATTTGGGGTTATTTAAAGCAGTAAAGAAGTTTGACTGGAGGAAGGGGTACAAATTTTCTACCTATGCGACTTGGTGGATTAGGCAATCGATTACTCGTGCATTGGCTGACCAAGCAAGAACTATTAGGATCCCCGTCCACATGATAGAAACCATATCCAAATATACTAAAGTTAGGAAGAACCTGTTACAGGAGTTGGGGAGAGAGCCTTTGGCGGAGGAAGTTGCATCGGAAATGGGTCTAGAGGTTGATAAGGTGCATCATATAAGAAAGATTGCTCAAAAAGCAGTATCATTAGAAACCCCAGTCGGAGAAGACAAAGATAAACAAGAAAGTGTTTTAGCCGAGTTTATAAAAGACGATAAAACTCTTTCGCCGAATACAGAAGCTGCTCAGAAGCTTTTAACAAGAAGATTAAAAGAATTATCTGGGGATCTAAGCCCAAGAGAGTTAAAAATCTTAGCGATGAGGTTTGGTTTAGGAGATGGCGTGATGCATACCCTAGAAGAAACTGGGGCAGAATTTGGAGTAACCAGAGAAAGAATTAGGCAGATCCAAGCCAAAGCTTTAGAGAAATTAAGAAAGCACGAAGAATTAAAGAAAGTACAAGATTACTACTAAAAAAAGCCCCGTAATGGGGCTTTTTGATTTAGCGAAGGCCACTTCCTGGTTCTACTGGTTTGTCTGGAGATATTAGAACGGGCAACCCATTATCTGTCGCGGCCAATATCATCCCCTGGCTTTCAATTCCTTTCAGCATTTTTGGTTCAAGATTAAAAACAAAAACAAACTCTTTGCCAACCAATGATTCCGGCTCGTAGGCCGTTGCTATGCCAGCCACTATTTGTCTGGTAACCTTGAGTGGGGTAGGGGTTGGATCGTCTTCTGTCGGGGTAGCTGGGGTTGTACCAAAATCAACCATTAATTTTATTAATTTATCACTCCCCTCTACTTTTTCCGCCGTGAGAATCTTCCCAATTTTCAATTCTATTTTTTTGAAATCATCAAAATTTATCATGTACGTGTTGTATTAATGATTCTAGATTATCTTTATTCTGTTATATTTGCAAGAATATTATCTTGAAAAGATCGGGGAAATAAAGTAGTATTAGAGAAACCATTCTGGTGGAGTGGTAGCACATAAGATAGTTTATTCCGGTGTAGCTCAACGGTAGAGCAATTCGCTGTAAATTGTTGCAGCTTCCTCGAGTAATCGAGGTTGAAAAACGAGGTGAACTCGGGGAAACCCCACAGGGGCAATCCCGAGCCAAGATCGCTTAGGCGATAAGGTGTAGAGACTATCCCGCAAGGGAGTAGAGTAAATGTCTATTTACTCGAAGCGCCTCGCATCCCCTTCGGGGGATGATGATATAGTCCATTCCTAGAAGTAATTTTAGGGTTAGTGTAACGAAAAGGTTCCTGGTTCGAATCCAGGCACCGGAGCAAGGTAGAACAGTTGTTTGCTTGAAGCACCCTATCAAAGGGTGTTTTAAGTTCAAAATTGAGCTTTTTGCCCGTTAATTTGAGGTTCTGAAGTAGAAAGTTGAGAATTTGCCTTTTTGTCGCTGGTTCAGAACCCTCAAACACTTGAGATGCCTTTTTTACTGCGTGTAAGAGCATATTTGCGTTCAAATAGAAGCTTTCGTCTGCGTTTGTGTATAATGCCGTCTGTGCTTCTAACTCGGATTGCTTTTCTTTGTATTCCTTTAACTTATTGTTAAACATATCCTTAGTAATACTGCCATCAACCAGTAAATCATAAGAATTACTAATTCTTTTTTCAAGTTGGTCGTGTTCTTTCCTTAAATCAGCAATGGAGTCAAAGTAAAATTCATTTTTTGCTTTGTTTATTTCTTTAAGCTTATCAACTGTTTCTTCAATCTTGTCTTCTGGCATTTGTAATCCAGCAACAACTTCCTTAATGGGAGCTAATAAATCCTCTTCCCTAACATAAGTTCTTTCGGCGTGTATTCTTTTACCGTTCGTGCAACTATAATAATTATGTCCTTTATGTGTTTCTGGCGTTATAGTGCAACCGCAAGCTGGGTCTGCACATTTTATCAATCCTCTGAAAGCATATGGCTTAGAAGCGTATGCAAAAGGCTTTTTATGGTATCCATCAAGTATTCGTTGGGCTAAATCAAATAAATCCTTAGAAATTAAAGGGGCATATTTGTGAGAATATAAATTGCCCTTATAGCTCATCATTCCGTAGTAGAAATGATTTCTTAGGCAATGATGGATTAAAGCCGTTCCTACGGGCTTGTGAGTTCCCGTGTTGCTCTTTAATCCCATTTCTTTAAGCTTATCAGCCAGTGTTCTTAAAGAATAATTACCAGTAGAGTAGAGTTCAAACATTTTTACCATAAGCTGTTTTCTAATTGGGTCTGGTTCAACATTTTTGCTTCCATCTTCTTTGGTTATATTTATATATCCAAAAGGAGCTTTACTTATCCATTCGCCCCGTCTAATTTTATATTCGTTTGTCCTCTTAACATTGTCGCTTATTTGTAATACAAAGCTCTTAGCCATAAATACGGCTAAATCCCATCTTTGAAGTTCGGAGCTGTTTGAATCCTTGTGTATTATCAGATTTTCTCTAATGAAGTGTATTTCCAGTTTTCCCGATTTTCTAAATTCATCCAATAAAACGGATTCCTTAAAGCTTCTTTGCAATCTATCAACAGTTTCAACTACCAAAGCTACTTTTTCCTTTGATTTTTTAATCTCATCAATAACCTGCTCAAATTTTGTTCGGCGGTCTTTTATTGATGATTCGTCAAACTGGTATTCGCTTTTTACTGCGAGCGTCTTTCTTTTTGCGTATTCTCTTGCCTTCGCAAGTTGAGCGGGGATAGATTGCCCCTCATTCATCTGGTCTTCGGTTGAAACTCTGGCTAAAATTATTGCTTTCATATTTTTTAACTTAAAGGGATGGCTTAGTTGACCCAACCACTTTCTCGCAAGGAGTAGTAATGCTGGTAAGCCATCCCTTAAAGGGCACTACCAATAAAAAACCTTGCGTGATTTGATTATGGCGGGTCAACAAATTTATTATAACGCTAATCTTTATGATAGGCAAATTGGCCATTTTACTTGATAAGCTTAAACGCTTCAAATTCTTTTATGCTATTTTTAATGTCTTTTACGAATCCGTGTATTGGAATAGTGAAAAATTCATCTTCAAATTTCTTTAGGTATTTTCTTAGGGTAAGCCAATTTGTTTTTGGCTTATAGCTCCCAGCAATTTTTCTAAAGCCTCTAACTCCAGCATCGTCCTTACATAGTAGTTTTAACCCTACCAGCATTACGGCAGTTCTTATTTTTGTCTTCGGATATTTCATTAAAATCATTTCTAAAATCTTCTGCGGGTTATTATAAGTGTTGAATAAGAATAAATTGCTTCCAAATAAATCATTCCAATATAGGCTTACTATCTTCTGGCACAAATCCTTTTTGAAAATACTTTTAAGCGTTGGTCTTTCCTTAAAGCCGATTCTATCTAAAATTTCTACCATCTTGTCTTTATGGCTTATCCTTATCTCAAATCGTAAGACTTCAATGTTCTTCTTTTCTTTTTTAATAAATTCAAATAAATTTGTTTGTTGCTTTGTCTGGTCTTTATCTATGGCTCTTTTTGCTGGCTTGGTTAAATCGTTTATCTTATCGTAGAAGACAA
>CAYRHW010000001.1:0-137900 GCA_964424305.1 uncultured Candidatus Saccharibacteria bacterium | reverse complement strand
GTAGCACGAACGCTTTGGGAGCGTTTAATTCCAGTTCGAATCTGGATACCCCGACAAAGTTTGGATATTTTAGAAACAACCCGCACATTACAATTGAATCCCCTGGCATCTTACGGTATAATATAGTTGAGGCGTCCGATTATCGCCCACTATTATGCAGCCATCTATCATAAAACAAAAAGCTATCACATTACGCCGAGAAGGCTATTCTTACAATATAATTGCAGCCAAGCTTAATCTACCAAAAAGTACTTTGAGCGACTGGCTTAGCGAGATACCATACAAACCAAACCGAGAGATTATAGAGAGGGTGAAAAATGCTAGGTTAAAATCGGCTATTTTTAAAAACCGCCAAAAAATTGACCAAATAAATGAGATGCGAGATATCGCATCAAAAGAACTTGGGGAAATAAGCAGAAGAGATCTATGGTTATTGGGCATAGGCATATATCTAGGCGAAGGTTCCAAAAGCAACGAAACAATTAGAGTTGTTAACTCGGACCCAGATATTATAAAAATAGCGATGGGATGGTTCGAAAAAATATGCGGGCTAGGTACTAAAAACTTCAGACCATACCTACATTTGTACCCAGACAATGATGTAAAAAAAAGCTTAGCATATTGGTCAGGAATTACTAAAATACCCAGGAATCAATTCGGCAAAATAAGCATAGATAGGAGGACGGATAAATCCACACGGAAAAGTGGGAAACTACCCTATGGGACCATACATCTACATGCCAAAAGCTTGGGGGATAAAGAGCATGGGAGAAAACTTCACAGAAGAATAGCTGGCTGGATTTATGCCATAACAAGTAAAAAATTGCGGGAGTAGTTCAGTGGTAGAATGTCTCTTTTCCAAAGAGAAGGTCGCGGGTTCGAATCCCGTCTCCCGCTCCACTAAAAAAGACGACCATTAAGTGGTCGCCTTTTTTATGCTTGATCGATTATCTCGCGTACTCAATTACTCTACTTTCTCTAATGGTGATAACTCTAATTTCTCCCGGATATTTTAGTTCCTCTTCTATCTTATCTGCAATCTGACGGGCCATTTTCTGCGCACCCAAATCATCTACTTTATCAGCTTTCACAAAAACTCTAATCTCCCTTCCGGCCTGAATGGCATATGCCCTGTCAACTCCTTCGAACTTAGTTGCGATATCTTCCAACTCTTTTAACCTTTGCAAATAATTCTCCAAAGAATCTTTTCTTGCTCCCGGTCTTGCGCCAGAAATAGCGTCGGCAGTCTTCACAATAGTAGCCTCTAAAGACTCTGCCGGATGCTCTTCGTGGTGGGACTGCATAGCTTTTATAATATCGGGAGTTTCTCCAAATTTTTGCAAAATCTTAATACCAATATCCACATGAGACCCCTGTATCTGGTGATCAACTGCTTTACCGATATCGTGCAACAAGCCTCCTCTTTTTGCTATCTGACTGTTGGCTCCAACTTCGTCGGCGATTACCTCTGCTAAATAGGCGACCTCCATAGAATGCGTTAGAACGTTCTGTCCGTAACTTGTTCTGTAGTATAACCTACCCAAAAGTTGGACTAATTTATCATCAATACCAACAATCCCCATATCATAAACGGTCTTCTCACCAACCTCCCTTATCTTCCCGGCAACCTCAGTTTTCGCCTCTTCTACCTTTTCTTCAATCTTAGCTGGTTGGATCCTTCCATCTTGTATTAATTTATCTAAAGCAATCTTAGCAATCTGCCTGCGGATAGGGTTGAAACTTGAGATAACAACTGTTTCTGGGCTTTCATCAACGATTAATTCAACCCCGGTTAATTTCTCAAATGCTTTAATGTTCCTTCCTTCCTTACCAATAATCTTTCCCTTAATGTCTTCGCTCTGGATCGTTAGGGTGGTGGTGGTTAGCTCCTGGACTTGAGGGACTGCACACTTTTGGATTGCCAGAATAACTATTTCCTTTGCCTTTCTTTCAAACTTCTCTATGCCGGCCTCTTTTAACTTTCTTTCTTTTTCTAAAAGCTCTCTTTGGCTCTCTATCTCGACTAAAGCCAACAGCTCCTTTTTCGCATCATCCCGCGATAAACTGGCCACCTTCTCCAATTTTTCTTCTGCCTCTTTCCTCAAGTTTTCTAGACTCTCTTTTATCTCCTTTAATTTTTCGGCTTTCTGGTGGAACTCTTCCTCTTTTACATCAAAAGAAGACATCTTTTTATCCAAAAGATTTTCTCTTTCTAATAGTATCTGTTGGGACTTAAGGAAATCTCTCCTTCTTTCGTCAATTTCTTTCTCCGTTTTTGATGTTAGATTAAATGCTTTTTCTTGAGCATTTTTTAAAATAGCTGCACTTTCTGACTTAACTTGCTCCATTTTTTGATGAAGCTTTGTCTCTATATTTCCTGCTCTTTTTTTAACGATGGACTGACGCGCCAAGTACCCTATAATCGCGCCTATGGCTAGGGCGACGATTGCTAATACGATTGATATTATTAAATCCATAATTTTTCTTTTATTAATTAAGTTCTACGGGCAAGATATCAATTCTAATATCTTGCCCCTAGCACCTAAACAACAAAAACCCACCAGCGGGGTGAGCTTAACTTTAGCGTCTATGAATTACGAAAAAGAATGGGACTAGTCTATCTTTTCCTTTGTCCCTATAACATCATCTATTAAACCATACTGCTTGGCTTCTTCTGCAGTAAGATAATAATCCCTGTCAGTATCAGTTTCTATCTTTGATACTGGCTGACCAGTATGATGCACTAAGATCTTGTTTAGTCTCGCTTTCAACTTCATTATCTGTTTCGCAGTAATTTCTATCTCGCTTGCCTGGCCGCTTACTCCTCCCGCTACTTGGTGCAACATAATTTCGGCGCTAGGCAATGCAAAGCGCTTTCCTTTTGTGCCTGCAGCTAAAAGTATAGCTGCCATTGACCCCGTTAGGCCAACGCAAATAGTGGAGACAGGACATTTTACGTACTGCATAGTATCGTAAATGGCCAAACCTGCTGTAACAGATCCTCCTGGACTGTTTATATAGATCTTAATATCTCTTTTTGCATCTCTTGAGGCCAAATACAATATTTGAGCGATTACCACATTTGCGTTAGCATCTGTGATCTGGCCTGCAAGAAAAATTATCCTCTCCTCTAATAATCGAGAGAATATATCATAGACACGCTCACCACGTTGCGATTTCTCTACAATAGTTGGTACTATTGGCATAATAATTACTTCTTTTCAATGAAGCTTTCCAACTTTTGGAAAACTTTTTCATTAAATATTACTCCCTTAGTGTACTCTTTTAGCTCACTAATGTCAATTTTGGCTATCGTTTCCTTGGGGTAATTACCTAGGGTTAAATTGACCTGTTTCTCCACCTCTTCTGAGTCAGCCGAGACACCCTCTTTTTTCCCAATTTCCTTCAATACTAGATAGTTTTTAACCTTTTTCTCTGCTTCCTTAGCAAAGGAATCTTTCATTGTGGCCTCATCCTGCTTAACAGAAGCTAAATACTGTTGGAATGTTATTTTGTAATTCTGCGTTATCTTGTTCTGGAAATTCTTAAATATGTTCTCCTTTTCCATATCAATCAAAGATTGAGGAAGATCAAACTTTGATTTCTCAGATATCTTCTCTAGAGTCTCATTTCTTCTAATTTGTTTTTCTTGTTCTTCCTTCTCCATTTTTATGCCCTCCTTAACACTAACCATTAAATCTGCTACATTTTCAAACTTCCCTAAAGTTTTTGCGAATTCATCATTAATTTCTGGTAATTCTACCTTCTGGATACTTATCACCCTCACCTTAAAATGGACCTCTTTCCCGGCTAGGTCTTTTCTTTGAGCAGCTTGGGGAAAAATGATGGAGAACTCCTTCTCTTCATTATTTTTCATCCCGATAATGTTTTGCTCAAAGCCGGGCATAAAACCTCCATCACTTAAGATGAATTGATCCCTCGTTTTATTACTTCCCTTCCCGTCTGGTAGGACAGACATGGTCCCCAATTCGGGACTTTCATATTCAATTTCAATATAGTCTTTGTCTTCCGCCGGTCGCTCTAGTTGAGAATATTTCGCTCTAGACTTTCTGATATATTCCAAAGAATCTTTAATCTCTTCTTCGGTTGCTTCTACTTCTTTTATCTTCGCCTGAGAAGCAATCTTCTTATAATCACCTAATTCAACTTCCGGTAAAACATTTACTGTTATCTTAAAGATGAAGGGATTCCCTTGGGCCAATTTTAAAACTTTAACCTCTGGATGGGCGATGGGCTCCAGATTGTTTTCTGTAACTACTTTTTTGTAAGAATGATTTACTGCCATGTCAGCAGCTTCAGCTAAAATCTGTTCTGCTCCAATCTTGCCCTCAACCATTTCCTTGGGAACATTGCCAGGCCTAAAACCATCTATTTTAAGATGTTCTGCTAAATGTTCTTTGGCGTGGGATATGAAATCTTCTAGTTCTTCTGAAGGAACTTCGATTTCGATTTCAACTTGCGATTTTGGTAACTTCTTTATTGTGTGTTTCATGGTTTATTTATAAAATTTGCTGACCCACCATTTCTTTATAAACGGCAGAGATTGAGTGGAAAGATAAAAACCAATTGTCGGAATAAACGCGCTCAATAAAAAATTCTTGACTCCTATAAAATAGAAAACAACCGCAGTGACAATATAGGTCATTGTTAAAACGGAAAAGATGCGGAGGGCGCTTGTCTCCCACGCCTTATCTATCTCAACCCTTTTGTTCCTTTCTTTTATTAGAGCTATTTCTTTTTTAACTTCTTCTATTTCTAGCATATCCAGAAAGAGTTAGACCAAGAAAGCAACTATTAATAGGGCGACAATATTAATAACCTTAATCATCGGATTAATTGCCGGACCCGCAGTGTCTTTGTATGGGTCTCCAATCGTATCACCAGTAACTGCAGCTTGGTGGGCAGGGGAACCCTTGCCACCAAAATTTCCTATCTCAATATACTTCTTCGCATTGTCCCAAGCAGCTCCACCGGTAGTCATTGAAATACCAACAAACAAACCAGTAACGATACATCCGATTAATAATCCACCCAATGCCTCAACCCCCAATATCCATCCAACTAAGATTGGAGCAATAACTGGAATTAAAGCAGGGAGCATCATTTCTCTTATGGCGGACTTTGTAACGATATCAACGCACTTTCCATATTCGGCTTTCCCTGTGCCCTCCATTAATCCTTTAATCTCTCTAAACTGTCTCCTTACTTCTCCAACTACTCCCATTGCCGCTTTACTTACAGAACTCATTGCCAAAGAAGCGAACAGATAAGGAAGCAAGCCACCGATGAATAATCCAGCGATAACCTTAGGGTCAGCTAACACGAATTGGATGTTTTTCCCAAGATCCAAAAGCTCTTGAGAATAGGCGGAGAACAAGACTAAAGCAGCTAATCCGGCAGAGGCGATAGCATAACCCTTTGTTACTGCTTTTGTTGTATTTCCAACTGCATCCAAGGCATCTGTTGTTTTTCTTACTTCTGCATTCAGTCCAGCCATTTCTGCAATGCCTCCGGCGTTATCGGTTATTGGCCCATAGGCATCAACACCGACGACGATACCGGACAAAGAAACCATGGCCAACGCCGCTAAAGCTACTCCGTATATGCCAGCGAAGGAATAACTTACAATTATACCAGCTGATATCAACAAGATTGGCAGAGCGGTTGATTGCATGCCGATCGCCAAACCAGTGATAACATTTGTTGCATGTCCTGTCTGAGAAGCAAAAGCAATGCTTTTTACCGGACCCCTATCTCTTGCGGTATAGTATTCGGTGATGATAAACATACCAGCTGCAATTACTAAACCAACTAAAGTAGAAAAATATAACTTATTAGACAGATTCCCTGCGATGCTATTGATAACTGGATAGAAACCAACTGCACAAAGAATTGCCGTGACCACAATCCCCTTATACAAAGCCCCCATAATATTATTCCCTTTCCCCAAGCGGACAAAGTAACTCCCAATTATCGAAGCGATAATTGCTGTTGCACTTAACATCAATGGTAGAAGTATAAATTGAGGCGTTAATGGAAATAACAATGCTCCAAGAATCATTGTGGCTACAATTGTTACGGCGTATGTTTCAAAAATATCAGCTGCCATACCTGCACAGTCCCCGACATTGTCTCCGACTAAATCTGCGATAACGGCTGGGTTTCTTGGATCATCCTCGGGAATGTTCTTTTCAACCTTACCAACTAAATCGGCCCCTACATCAGCAGCCTTTGTATAGATACCGCCACCGATTCTAGCAAAGACTGAAATTAGACTTGCTCCAAACCCCAAAGCGATTAAAGCCTTGAGGTCCTTTGTTATCCAATAAAATCCGGCTATCGCCAATAAGCCCAAGCTCACTACCAATAAGCCGGTAATTAATCCTCCGATAAATGACAACTTCAGCGCTGGCTTTAGGCCACTCTTAGCGGCTTGAGCTACTTTTACGTTGGCCTGTGTGGAAACCATCATCCCGATGAATCCAGAAAACCCCGATAAAGCTGCGCCGATCAGAAAACCAATTCCTGTAATTAGTCCGGTTTTAAAATTATTCGTTTTTAAACTATAGACGACTATTAATAATAGGAAGATAACTACCGCAACGATGGAAACAGTTTTATATTGTCTCTTAAGATACGAGACAGCACCCTCTCTGATGGCTTTTGTGATCTCTACCATCTTACCTTCTCCGGCAGGAGCATTTTGAACCTTTTTGATTAAGAAGAAAACAAAACCAATTGTGAAGATCGACACGATTATTGGTATTAAAATATTATTGTCCATAATAATGAAAATTAGCAACGATATGAAAATACCGTTGTTTGTTAATAATTATTCTTTATTAGCGACCTCTTCTGCCTTAACTTCTTTTTTGGCAGATTTTTTAGTTTTAGTTTTTTTAGCAACCTTCTTCTCTTTCTCTACTTCTTTTACTGGCTCTTCTTCTGCTTTCTCCTCGACTACCGCCCCCGCCTCTACTCCTTCAATATCAATTTTCCAACCAGTTAAGTTGGCTGCTAATCTAACGTTCCTACCATCTTTACCAATAGCTAAAGACAATTGATCTCCGGGGACAAAAACCTTTGCGGTGTTTTTTGAATCAATTTTTACCTCAACAATTTTTGCTGGAGCCAAGGCATTGGTTATGAACTTCTCTGGGGAATCACTCCATTCCACAACATCGATCTTTTCTCCTCCCAACTCATTAATCACTGCCATAATTCTGGTGCCACGCTGCCCAACACAACTACCGATAGGATCGATCCCTTCGGCGTTTGAGGCAACTGCTATCTTTGTACGGAATCCTGGCTCTCTGGCGATGCCCTTAATGACAACTGTGCCTGCGGGTATTTCTGGAACCTCCAATTCAAATAGTTTTGAGATCAATTTTGGGTAGGCTCTGGATAATATAACGGCGGGGCCCCTTGGGGTTTCATCAACTTTTAAAATGTAAAATTTTAAACGTTGCCCAGGTCTGTAGAATTCTCCTGGAATTTGTTCTTCCCTATTTAAAACACCCAGTGTCTTGCCTATGTCGACAAGAACGGAGTGACCCTCAATTCTTTGGACAATACCGGAAGCGATTTCTCCTTCTTTAGACCTATACTCACTAAGAATAACTTCCTTTTCTACTTCTCTGATTTTTTGTAATATGACTTGCTTTGCTGTCTGAGCAGCGATTCTCCCATAGTCTGTTTTGGGGACCAGTGGAATTTCCAACTCCTCTCCTGCTTTTAATTTTGAATCTTCTTTTTTAGCATCCTCCACCATTATGTGTTTTTCTGCATTAAAAACTACCTTCTTGCCCTCCTCATGTTCTGCTGATTCAGCGAAGAAGATCTCTTTCTTTTCCTTTAGTTGTTCTATCTCCTCTTCGGTATAGATCATGTCTTTGTCGACTACCAACTTTACCTGCCAAAACTTAACTTCTCCGGAGACGGGATTAAATTTAGCTTTAATCTTTTGACCCTTTTGACCATAATCTTTTTTGTATGCAGTGGCCATGGCCGATTCTAGGGTCTCTATAATTTTCTCAGCTGGGATGCCCCTTTCTTGGGCGATCTGAGCCAAGGCTCGATGAAACGACTTTATATCTATTTCCATATTTTTTATTATTTTACGAAATTAATTTTTAAAAAAAGCCCGTGGTCAGACGGACAGTGTTTCTAAACAGTCATTACTTTAATTATTAGCTTATCAAGACTAATCCCTACTGTCAACACCATGATGCTGACCTTCAAAAAAATTGACAGCTATTCTGCAGTTTGCTATATTGTTAATATATTAACAATTACAAAACCTACGAAACGGGTCTCGCGTCTAACGCGAGGTTGGGCCCGATTCGCCCCGCCGAAAGGGGCAAGGTGATTTCTGCAAAAAGTGGAGATCCGGATTCCCCCGTAACCATGGGATAGTTGATGAAATCTAGGCAAGATGGAGTCAATAAAGCGCCCGACCCCTCGAGGATTGGGAATCAAGGTGGTACCGCGAGATATGACTTCTCGTCCTTGCTGTGTAATCTATTTACACCGCAGAGACGAGAAGTTTTTTGTTAAACTTCCGACCAGCACATTAAAATCTAATCTACTAAGAAGGAGTGCGTCATGAACAACGTCATTATCAAATCCCCGCTGATTATAGGAAACCTTTCCCTCAAACCTGGGGAAATCGTGCAAATTAGTATTGTTGCCTATGAGCACCAACTGGGGCTACCAGCAAGATTTTGTGCTGGGTTGATCCCTGCCATCGAATTATCGAAGCGACTTAAACA
Source organism: uncultured Candidatus Saccharibacteria bacterium (assembly GCA_964424305.1). GTDB lineage: Bacteria > Patescibacteriota > Minisyncoccia > Minisyncoccales > Staskawiczbacteraceae > JAHJTG01. Next base: position 129,108 of record CAYRHW010000001.1, on the reverse strand, counting down.
AATTGGTTTTACCTCAATAATACGGGTGATTGATCCAACCCCCATCGCTAATTATTGTAATGGATGGCAACCCAGACAATCACAGTTTCAAGCGGTAATTGCTGAATTTTTCAATAGGCACGGCGTTGATTTCTTTTTTGACGAGGCCGAACCAATCAACCAGGATTCGCTAGAAGTCATGGCAACCCTTGGGGCGGAGCTAAACCATTCTTCCGGCGGGAAGGTGGCCGATATTGTCCAAAGGATCAAAACGTCTGGGAAGAAACACGGAGGCACCGCGGGAGCCAATAACGCCACCGTGTATATGGCTGCCCATCCGTTCTCCTGGCTAGACATGCATCATCCACTGATTTGGAAAAGGTCCTACCCCACTATGGGATACCAATTTGTTAATCTGATGAGTCAATCCGAAGAACGCTTTGCGGTAATACGAAAATTCCTCCGAGAACGAAGGCCCGACCTATGCACGAAAAATAATCCGACTGATCGCTTCATGACAATTTGCAAAACCCCTTGCTATATCCCTCTCGAAGGAGAGCCGTTACTACCAGATTTAACCACTTCCGGACACGATTGGTGCCACGAGCGCTATTACGAACTAAGAACAAAAACTAGCAACCATGACAATGCCCTCAAGGACTTTGAAACATTAATGTCCTTCCTTGGACTAACAATCTCCTAAACTATACCCAAAACTATGCCCTAGCGTGCAGTTTTGGGTCTTTTTTTTGCTGAGTAAAATAGAAAAAATAAAAACGGAGGGGGCCCGTTGATTTAGCAAAATTATTCTTTCCTTAAAAAATATCCCCTACAATTATTCTTTCCACAATTACATTTAACCTTAGTTCCCATTACTTCAGTTATACTATAATCACAGGTAACCTCTTCCCCAACCTTGATATCCCTCAGAGAAACCAAACATGGCTCTTTGCTATTAATGTCCAACCGGCTGTTGGGATCGCAAGAATGGTTCACCCAGTTTAACACTATCTCGTCAGATAAATACTTATTATTCCCGACATGAGCACACCCTCTCTTTGGGGCATTTAATATCTTTCCCAGGGGGAGCATGTAAAATTTCGAACCCTTGGGGATAAAACTTTTCGCGAAAACACCAATTTTGTGTATATTGCTTCTCTTCTTTACTAAGATGACCATAGGTTTTTAATTACGGCCGCCGACAATATTTCCATCGTGTCTATTTTGGGAATATCAATGTCTCCCAACATCAACGATAGTTCAGTACACCCCAAAACTATAATTTCTGCGCCCCTGCCAACACACATCCTGGCAATATTTTCTATAATTTTAATTTGTTTCTCTTTCTCAAATCCTTTATTAAAGTTAAATACAGCGTCGGTGATAAGCCTCGCGTCGCTTTCTTCTGGGTCGAGATATTTGAATTCGTCAAATTTATATAACCCTTGATTCATTGTCATTGGAGTCCCCAAAACTGCGATAGATTTTATGCCTTTTTTTATAAGAAAGTCTTTCAGCTCTTTCCTTATGTCCAATATTGGTGTTTTAACCTCCCTTTGTAGTTTTTCGTGAAATAAGTGAATCGTGTTACAAGCCATTACAATAAAATCTACTCCAAATTTATCTAATTCCTTTAAACCCTTGATATATAATTCTAAATCTTTATCCGTGATTTTCTCGTAAATTAACTCCGGAGCGGGGATACTATTTATTATAATTTGGGGAAAATCTGTATTCGAATTAATCAACCCATTTTTTTGAAGTGTTGAAATTAAATTCAAATAAAAATTCCCCGTTGATTCGGGCCCTATTCCGCCTAAAATTCCTATTATTTTATTTTTTGTCATTTTAACTTATGGACCCAGCGAGAGTCGAACTCGCGTCTCGGCAATGCGAATGCCGCGTACTGCCACTATACTATAGGCCCCAAACTAAGTCTTTATCTTGTGCTCTTTTATCGCCAGACTAACAATCTTAAGGGACCTAGTCAATATGAACATCCCGAGTACTTCTATGGTCATAATGGAAGCATCCCTCAAAGAACTGGCTGGGCCACCCTGCGGCATATAGTTATAGAAATCTCCAGAAACAAAATTAATTATATACAAAACCGTAGTAAGTATTACCCAGGCATACACAAAATATTCTCCCTGCCTCTCTATCTTTCTACGACTGAGCCACCTTACTAGCTCCTTGTGCAAAGCATAGATAGCCAAAATCCCAAGATAAAATAGGTCCATATGGTTTGGGAAAAACATACCACGACTAAAAAATTCCATAACAGTCATCACCATTGTGACGAATGTTACAAGGGCACAAATAATATACAAGTTCCTGCTGAGTATTAATTCCGTGTCCCTAATTTTTTCTAATTCTGTTGCCATGGCGTTATTATCTAATTAATCTTACCAGTTTTCTCACAAGAGCGAAAGCATTGACAGGGTTTTGCTACTCTGCTATCATAAGACCATACCTACCCCCCAGGTATGGTATCTAATAAAATAAAGACATGAATAACAAAAAACAAAAGACTTTAATTAGTTTCAAAAAGGCCCATAGCCTACTCTCTAACATAATCAGTATGGTTAAAAATGACCACTATTGCATGAATATCATGCAACAGAATTTAGCTGTTATCGGGCTTTTAAGATCCGCCCACGAAGATTTGATGGAGAATCATTTGAACACCTGTTTTAAAAAAGCCATGGCGACAAGAGATACACGTAAAAAGAAACGAATGACCGAAGAAATTTTAAAGGTAACTAAATTATTTAATAAATAATATGCAAAAAAAATTCAAAGAACACACATATTCGGTAAAGGGGATGCATTGTGCCTCTTGCGAGGTATTAATAGAGCAGAAGTTAATTGCTATCGAGGGGGTCAAAGCCGTTGACGCCTCTTCAAATAAGGGGACGGTTTTCATAGAATACGAGGAGGGAAAACCGGCAATAGCAAGACTGAATAACCTATTTGAGAAAGAGGGATATACATTCTCTGATGGAATAAACAAGCAGGAGACAAGCGCAAATGGGAAAAAGATCGGTGGAAGTATTTTTATCGCCCTTTTAATTATTGCTGGCTTTATGGCTATTAGTAAGTTGGGTTTAACAAATTGGATGAATGTGAGCTCAAAATCTTCTCTACCCACCTTTTTCATGTTCGGCCTTCTGGCCGGCGTTTCTACTTGCGCGGCTTTAGTGGGCGGACTAATTCTTTCTATGTCAAAACAGTGGCTTGACCTATATGCCGGAGAACCATCAACGATCAAAAAACTCCAGCCCCATATAATGTTCAACACTGGGAGACTATTATCCTACATATTCTTTGGATCTCTGTTGGGGTTTTTAGGAAGTGGATTCCAGTTATCTATTAAGTTCACCTCTTTTCTGGTAATCGCCATTTCCGTAATGATGTTTTTCATTGGCCTGCAGATGCTAGGGATAAAAGCCTTCAGAAAATTACAGATTAGTCTACCAAAGTCCGTAACTAGAAATATCGCCAATGAAAGAAATTTTAAAGGTAAGAATATGCCATTCTTAATGGGAGCCCTAACTTTCTTCTTACCATGCGGGTTTACTATAGCTGCCCAAGGGATGGCATTAATATCTGGGAACCCCATACAGGGAGCTCTGATAATGGGATCTTTCGCCCTAGGAACTTTACTGCCACTTTTAGCCATCGGCCTATCAAGCGTTAAAATATCCCAAAAGCCTCACCTCGCAGAAAGATTCTCCAAGGTCGCCGGAGTCTTAATACTATTTTTTGCTATCTATAATGTTAATTCCCAACTAAATGTCCTTGGGGTTACTAGCCTTAGTGATATTAAAATATCAAACACAAACCAAACCACAAAGATAGATTTAAAAGACCTACCGGAAATTGTTGATGGAAAGCAGGTTATTAAAATGACAGCCTATGCTTCCTCTGACAGTCCGAATTACATCAAAGTTAGGGCAGGGATCCCGGTAAAATGGGAAATCACCGCCGCTAATTCATTGGGATGCAATGGATCAATTATTTCAACAAGTCTTTTCTCCGGCTCAATTAATTTAACTCCAGGCCAAGTATCTATTAAAGAATTTACTCCAACAACTCCTGGAAGATACAAATTCAGCTGTTCAATGGGGATGATCTCTGGGGTGATAGAAGTAGTTAATGTAAGCGGTAGTGCGGTGACCACCACCTCCGCTACAGCTACCGCCATTACTGACGACGCGAACACTATCCCGTCAGGAGCAAGTGGCTGTAGCTGTGGTGGAGGAGGATCTGGTGGAACCTGTGGCGGAAATTAAATTTAATTTTATGAAAACAAAAATAACGAAAGACACAACCCTAGAAAAAATACTGGAGCTCCCGGGTGCAGAGGGAATTTTGGCAAAATACAATTTGCCCTGTTTATCCTGCCCCATGGCAGCTCAGGAAATATCTACATTGAAGATCGGAAAAATATGTGCGGCCTATGATCTCGATTTAAAGGGTTTATTAAAAGACCTAAATGGAAAATAATCCAAACAAAAAAATATTCTCTATTACTGGGATGCACTGTGCCTCTTGTTCTTCTGTTATTGAAAACGGTCTGAAAAAAGAAAAAGGAGTTATATCGGCCAATGTAAATATTGCCAATGAAAAACTTTATTTAGAAATAGACGAGAAACAGACTACTATAGAAAAAATCAAAAAGACTATTAAGCACCTGGGGTATGGGGCATCGGAAGAGACGGGGGGAGACGACCACAATAAAATAGCCAAGGAAGCCGAAATGAAAAAACTTAAAAAGAGATTCCTCTTCTCCCTAATTTTTGGCTTTCCTATTATCTATATGGTTATGGGAGAGATGTTGGGCCTGCCAATGCCAAAAATATTTGAAGAGTACGGATTAATAATCCAACTTGTACTTGCCACTGCGGTGATTATTTCATGTTTTAATATCTGGTCCTCTGGTTTAAAAAAACTTTTAGCGCTCTCGCCGAATATGGATTCTTTGATATTCATTGGCACCAGCGTAGCCTATTTCTACAGCGTTATTCTTTCTATCATCTATTTGATAACAAGTAGGCTTCCAGAAAGCTTATACTACGAAAGTGCGATATTCATCCTAATATTCATTTCCCTTGGAAAATATTTAGAGGCAATAACAAAAGGGAAGACGAACGAATCCATTAAAAAACTAATGGGACTACAACCCAAAGAGGCTATTGTTATAAAAGACGGAAAGGAAATTATTATCCCCATATCTGAAGTCGCAGTTGGAGATATAATCTTAATAAAGCCTGGGCAGAAAATCCCAGTAGATGGAATGGTTGTCGATGGATATTCTAGCGTGGACGAGAAAGCAATTACCGGAGAAAGCATCCCTGTCGAGAAAAAAATAGGAGATCAGGTAATCGGCGCGACGATAAATAAAACGGGGGTTTTGAAAATAAAAACCCTTAAAGTTGGGAAAGACACAATGTTGGCACAGATAATAAAGATAGTAGAGGAAGCCATGGGCTCAAAGGCACCGATCCAACTATTGGCCGATAAAGTCTCCTTCTACTTCGTTCCCACTGTTTTTATCCTTGCGATTTTAGCCGCAGGCATTTGGCTAGTTACGGGCCAACCTTTCGCCTTTGCAATTAGTATATTCGTGGCTGTATTAATCATCGCCTGCCCCTGCGCCCTTGGCCTTGCCACCCCAGCAGCGGTGATGATGGGGACTGGTATATCTGCAGAAAAAGGAATTTTGATCAAAACGGGGAAAGCCCTAGAAATTGCCAAAAGGGTGAATGTGGTTGTCTTTGATAAAACCGGCACGCTAACAAAAGGGGAACCCATTGTCACCAACATCGTAGAAGTTTCTGGAAAAACTCTGGATATTTTACAAATTGCCGCTTCGATAGAGAACAACTCAGAACACCCCTTGGCCCAAGCGATTGTCCAAAAAGGGAAAGAAGAAAAAGTTGAATTTTTGCCGATACAAAATTTCCAAGCAATCCCGGGCAAGGGAGTTTCTGCCGATATTAACAATCAAAAAATCCTTTTGGGGACAAGGATGCTGATGGAAGAAAACAACATTGATTATCAAGGCGCAGAGAAAAACATTGTAGCACTTGAAGAGGAAGGGAAAACAACGATGATCTTGGGGGTGGATGGAAAAATACTGGGGTTGATTGCCGTTGCCGATACATTAAAAGACAATTCGCAAGAAGCCGTAGACAGTCTGCATAGGATGGGGAAACAAGTAGCTATCATTACGGGCGACAATAGAAGGGTCGGCCAAGCAATAGCGAAACAATTGGGCATCGATAGGGTTTTAGCAGAGGTACTGCCACAAGGAAAATCAGAAGAGATTAAAAAGCTACAAAGCCAAGGAAATATAGTTGCCATGGTAGGAGATGGTATAAATGATGCGCCAGCGTTAGCCCAAGCAGACCTAGGGATCGCCCTTGGATCAGGGACCGACGTTGCCATGGAGACAGGAGAAATTGTTTTAATAAAAGACGATCTAAGAGACGTTGTCGTCGCCATTGATTTAAGCAAATATACTTTAAAGAAGATAAAACAAGGATTATTCTGGGCCTTCTTCTATAATATAGTCGGTATACCTATAGCAGCTGGGGCTCTCTATCCCGCCACTGGTTGGCTTCTTAGCCCGTCCATAGCAGCGGCGGCAATGGCCTTTTCTTCGGTGAGTGTTGTCTTAAATGCTCTATCGATGAAATTCTATAAGAGTAAATAGGCGCAACAAAAAAACAGCCCCGTAACTGGGGCTGTTTTTTAATTCTTAATTGGGGGATACAACTGCGCGTCTACTGTTCTATCAAAGCAAACTCTGCCTGCCGCATGATCCCAATTTTGGCTATACCCCACCGGGACGGAGACCGGTTCTCTTCCCGCCCCCGCTTGCCCCGCGCTTGATAGATCAAAGGTAGCGCACAATTGAAATGAATCCTTCTTCAGAACATTGTACTCATAGGGTTCCCCCGTTTGAGGATCCTGAGAAACCATGAAACCAGAAATATCATTATTCAAATCTGCCAATTTGGTTGGTAATGCTTGCTTCCGTTGCCAGTAATTGATAATCTCCCATTGGATATTTTGTAGACTACTAATTCTCTGGTCGTCGAAACGTCTCATCCTTTCTTTCTGCGGGGAGCCGACTATGAAGAATCCCGAAACCACCATTAGAAGAACCATGGCTGAAACTTCTAAAACAAAATATTTTACCCTTGGGATGGCCTTATCTTGCCTTACATCTTGTAGATAATAGAAGAAGATTATTCCAGTTAATAGTAAAACGGCAACTGACTTTAATATAAACCTTAGGGTGATTTCTCCCCCTAAAAATACCCAGATAATTCTTGTTAGGTCAACGACAATAATTAACGCGGCTGCGAAAAGAGTAAAATATATCAACCATCTCCTACTTTTCATTTCTCTCACTTCTGGATCCTTTTTGTAGCTTTTATTTAGAAATACTGAAACTAAAATTAACAAAGGGAAAACTACCAGGATAGATGCCAGAGAGGTTCTTATTAAATCAAAAGAATATGTAGATATAAACCCAGCATCGGCCAGTGCATCTGGGAGCAGAACATTAATATATTGGAATGCTAGGGTCAACAAACTAATGGTTGTTGCATACAGCATTATTATTGAAAAAAGATGAAGAAAAACATGCTTCGGCGAGATTTTTACTTTTTCTTGCATATTATTGAATATTATTTTTATTCTAGCTCTGAGGCTGCTTCTTTGTCTAAGATTATTATAACATTTTTATGGTTCTGTAAGACTGAAGCTGGAATGTCTTCCGTCACTGACCCTTGTAATGCCTTTTTGACAATATCTTTTTTCTTCTCCCCATTGGCGAAGAAAACGATTCTTCTGGCCGCCATAATTGTCCCCATACCCATTGTTGCTGCTTTCTTAGGAACATCATCTTCGCTATTAAAAAATCTTGCATTATCCTTTATTGTCCCAGCGGTTAGTGTGATCTCTCTTGTCCTCGAGCCGAAGCTTGACCCTGGCTCATTAAAACCAATATGACCATTGCCACCTATGCCCAAAACCTGCAAATCTATTCCCCCCAATATTTCTATCTTATCTTCAAACTTACTATAATCTTCGGAATAATCACTGGGGAAAAAAGTATTTTTAATATCTACATTGGTCTTAGAGAAAAGGACATCCTTCATATAGCTATGATAGCTTTTCTCATCGTCGGGATTGATTCCTACATACTCATCTAAATTAAACGTCGTTACCCCGCTAAAATCTATTTCCTTTCTCTCGTATTTTTCTACCAAATCCTTATATACCCCAACTACCGTAGACCCAGTTGCCAAACCCAAAACAATATTTGGATTTTCTTTTATAGCAGAGGCAATCAGCTCTGATCCCTTTTTACACATTGCTTCATAATTGTCCTCAATAAAAATTTGCATTATTTCAAAAGTTTATGTTTATAGACTTCTACCCAATTACCCAAGGAGACACTCTCCCCATAACCTGCTATCTTTTGCTCTGGGACCATCCCTGCCCTCAAAGATAGGAGGGCCTTACTCAACCGGACAAAGTTTGTTCTCGCCAATTGAGATTTATGTACTTTTATTGCATTTATCTTTTTGCTAACTAATTTATTAGAAAGTGGCACAACAAAGTTAAATTCCTCTCCAGAAAAAACAGACCAAGGTATTTCATAGAAAAAAAGCTCAATGCTTATTTCCAATTCTTTAAGCACGGAGAGGATAAGAAAAGAAAGTAGCTTATGCCTCGGATGTATGTCTTTTTCGTTGGGAAGAAAAATAATATCTGGTTTTTCTCTCCTAATGACTTCCTTTATCTTTATAGCATCTTTCTTCCTGTCCTCTTTATTATCATTCTCATAGGTTAACAAATGAAGAAAAATGGGTTCCTTTATCCCCAAAATGTGCGTCTCTTGTTCCATCTCTTTCTCCCTTGTCTTAATCGCCCCTGCCACTGGGTTATTGTCTTTTACACCTCGCCAGCCCGTGTATGCCAAAACTGGTTTAATATTATTAGTCTTCGAGAGATGCGCCAAAAACCCACCAGCACCAATACTCAAATCATCGGAATGAGGGCTGAACGCTAAAATCTTCTTATCTGATATCCCAGTAAGAACCTTTACGCCTGCTAAGAATTTGTGAGATGGTATTTCGAAAAGATATGGCATATATTTGTCGGGGCACTGGGACTTGCACCCAGAGTCACACGCTCCCGAAGCGTGCATGTTTCTGTTACACTATGCCCCGTTATTTTAACTCACCCAATACTTTTGCTTCGTCATTTCGTCTCGCTTTGTCTCTGTTTTTTCTCTTTCCTTTCTAGCACTACCAGCCTTTCCTTGAAGCCCAGAATCGGATAATTTTCCGAGGCTTATTGCTTCTTTGGTTAATAATTCTTTTTTATTCTTTTTTGGATCTAATAAAACAATCCCCAATAATATATCTAAAATCTGACCAACCTTTGGCCCGGGTTCAATTTTTAAAAGTTTTATTACATCGTTCCCCGTAATCTTCAACATCTTGGCAGAAATCGGATCTTGGGCCACCTTATCAACTATATATTTTAAATGTCTTAGCTTGTATGGCTCAGCTTTAGGCACCCCGGAACCAATCCTGTCCGCCATACGAACCTGTAAAAGCTCCTCCATACTCTCTGGCCCGACATTTCTTACTAACCTTCTAACCGAAGAGTCGGTTACCTCGTCGGTGTTGTAATAGAACAAATGATAACGAACTAATTTTACAATTTTTTCGATATCTTTTTTAGAAAATTTTAATCTTTCTAATATGGAACTCGTTATTTGGGCCCCAACCACTTCGTGATTGTAAAAGGTGGAATCTGGACCGTTTCCTCTTTTAACCCTTGGCTTAGCAACATCATGGAATAAAGCAGCTAGCCTTACATTTTGATTAAAGCCTTTTCCCGCAGCATATTTCAAAGACAGCACAGAGTGCCGATAGCAATCATATATATGGTGTTTGTTCTGCCCACATTCGAATCCCTCCAATATTTCTGGAGCGATAAATTTTAACAACCCGGTTTCTCTTAACAGGTCTACCCCTTGGTCGGCTCTCTCTGACATAATGATTTTTAAAAATTCGTCCCTTATTCTTTCTGCAGAAATATCTTTTAATCTTGTCGCATTATCTTTTATCCCCCCAAGAGTAGAAGGCTCAATTTTAAAATCTAGGGTTGTGGCGAACCTAACCGCCCTCATCATCCTTAAAGCATCTTCTGAAAATCTTTCTTCCGGCTTGCCAACAGTTTTAATAACTTTATTTTTTAAGTCCTCTTGTCCTCCAAAAAGATCTACCACTTTATTCTTGCTCCCACTAACCGGAATATCTAGGGCAATTGCGTTTATTGTAAAATCTCGACGAGCCAAGTCCTCCCCCAACGTTTTAGCAAAACTTATCTGGTCTGGATGACGATTATCAGAATACTGCCCCTCCAACCTATAGGTTGTAACTTCAATTCCTCCTAGCCCCTCCTTTTTGCTTCCTGTTTTAACAGTCACCGTCAAAAATTTATTCTCATAAAAACTTTCTGTGAATACTTTTTGAATTTCTTCTGGAGTAGCGTTGGTTGTAACATCCCAATCCTTCGGCTCGACATTACGCAAAAAATCTCGGACACATCCGCCCACAATATATGCCTCAAAACCATTGCCCTTCAACTCCGTGATTACTTTTTTTACCTCTTTTGGGATTACCATGATTCTGTAATTCTATCTTAAAGACCAAGTAATTTCAATTGATTTTACCTTAAATTTGTGTTAAAGTTTAGATGAAATTTGCCCCCGTAGCTCAACGGATAGAGTACTGGGCTTCGAACCCAGGGATGCGAGTTCGATTCTTGCCGGGGGCACATTAGTCTTTCTTTTTTGCGGTTTTATTGTATATTAAAAGAAGCTTAATACTTTGTTTATGAAAAAATTATTTTTAATAACCCTCCTCTCCCTTGTGCTACTACCCACTATGATATTAGCGGCTGGTGCGATTGTTAATTGCGGAACTGGCGACAGCCCAAATGCCAGGTGCAAATTCAGCGACTTAACTGGCATGCCGGTTGTTATTATTAATTGGATTAAAGATAACCTTATCTTGCCAGTAGCCATTCTGTTGATAACGATCGGCGGACTTGTAATGCTTTTCTCGGGAGGAAGTCCAAATTTGTTGGCTCTTGGTAAAAAAATTATTTTCGCAACGCTTATTGGAGGTTTCTTGGCATATGGGGCCGCGGTGATTGTTAATACCGTTCTAACTGCACTAGGAGGAACACCGATATAGCATCAGGATACTACGCGCCCGTAGCTCAATGGCAGAGCAGATCCCTCTTAAGGATAAGGTTGCAGGTTCGAGTCCCGCCGGGCGCACCACAGAAAAATAGAACATCGTAAATAGATGTTTTTATTTTAACAAACATATTCTCCCGATACTTTTCCTTGACACTCTCTCTGCATAATTTTAGAATAAACTTAGCGAATCTTGTTCTTGTACCTTTCAATTTTAATCTCCCCAACCCCACAAGGAGGAAGCCATGAAAAACATGGGTACCTTAGTTGTTTTTGCTTTCTTTGCCGCTTTACTGCTATCAGCCGACAACGTGATAGCACAAAATATACCATCAAACTCGTGGAAAGCGCCACAGAAAACGCCTTCCCCGACTGCAACTGAAGATTTATCCTCATCAGCCGGACCCAAAAAGTTGCCGTCTCCGACTGATCCGATTAAGGTGGAAAATATTAAGGTAATGGCGAGAAGCCCTGTTTGGTCTCCCCTTGGAAACAAAATAGCTTTTATCAGATTAGAAAGCGGTGTCTGGGACAATGACCCGGCCGCGCGCCAACTATATGTCATCGAAGAAAACGGTGACAATCCAAGGGTAATTGCCTCAATATCAAACTCCTTTAGAAACTTTTGCTGGTCACCTGACGGCAAAAAAATTGCTTTCGTCGAAAATGATCCCAACGATAGCAACATCTACACCATCGATCTTGCCACCAAAGCGCGCGTTCAGATAACAAATCACAAAGAACACGTGCGGGCAGAATACGGCTACCTTGCTTGGTCGCCCGATGGGACAAAGCTTGCCTTTTCTGTCAAGGATGGTGAATTTCAAATCTGGATTGCAGATGCACAAGGAAAATTCTGGTTCAAGCTCACAGACGGGTTCAACCCAGTTTGGTTCCCAAATAGCAAGAGAATTACGTTCGCCACTGGCGAACCAAGCCAATGCTCATTTTTCATTATTGATGTTGACGGCAAAAACCTTACAGAGGTAAAGAATCCAAGCGAGGGCGCCTTCTCAATGCTTGAAGACATCGCCGTATCGCCGGATTCAAAATATATTTTTTGCACCAATACGGCCCGTTTGAATGTGGCGAAACCAGACGGAAGCCAGCCGACAACCGCGCCTATTTACGGGGACAGATCGAGCAGGCTACCAAGCATATTGGGGCTGACCGGCCAGATGGTGGCAGTTGTTAAGGACGACAACGTCCAAATTCTCAATGTGAATAAATTGGTTGCCAATGATATAGCCAAACATGGCGAGACAATCCCCGCGGGAGCAGTCATTTCACGGCTGAAGGTGCCCAACCTTTCGCCGGTGGAAGCCAATGAGATACGACCAAGAAGTTATCTCTATTGGCCTCGTTGGTCATGGTCTCCCGACAACAAAACGATTGCCTTCGTCGGAAAAGACAATGAAATCTGGAAAGTGAGCATAAATGGCACTACCCAGAAACAATTGACCTTCGAAAGGACGAAGCTAGTACAGCTAGCCCAAAAGGAACAAGAGAAAAAACAAGCCCTGGCTCAAAAAAGTCTCGAGTCAGAACTTGGAAAATAAAGTTGCACATTTGAAGAAATGTAGAGCCAATCCCTCTACTTTTTTTTACTTTCCAGGCCCCCTATGGCCTCTGCCAGTGCTTCCGGGTTCCTCCCCACAATTGACAACTGCCCTCTAATAATCTATAGTTAAAATCAAATAAATAGAGCTCCGGCTTTTTTTCATTTCTAATAGCAAAACAAACACAATAAAACACAATATGTTAAAAACTGCAGAAAAAACAAAGATAATAAAGAAACTCGGTACCCACGAAACAGACACAGGATCTCCTGAGGTTCAAATTGGTTTACTCACAGAAGAAATCGACAAATTAGTCTTGCATTTAAAAAAGCACCCCAAGGATCTCCACTCAAAAAGGGGTTTAATTAAAATGGTAGTTAAGAGAAAAAAACTATTAGCCTACCTGAAAAAAGAAGCCGACAGAAAGATAAAAAACACATCGAAGGCACCAAAAAAGAAGGGCTAAAAGTTTTCACTCATTAATATATGGCAAAACCAAAAGAGCAGAGAGTAGAAGTTTTAATAGATGTTCAGAATCTCTATCATTCTGCAAGGAATCTCTATCATCTTAAAGTTAATTTCAAAGAAGTACTCAAGGAGGCAATCGCCGGAAGAAAATTCATAAGAGCCTTTGCCTATGTCGTTAGAACTAAAACCGGCGCCGAGGAGCCGTTTTTTGAGGCTTTAACGAAATTAGGCATTGAAACAAAGATAAAAGATCTCCAAGAATTCTATGATGGCCAAAAAAAAGCCGATTGGGATGTGGGTATTGTTGTTGATGCCATTAGAACTTCTCCCGGGATAGATGTTGTGATACTGGTGTCCGGAGATGGAGATTTTGTACCGTTAGTTGAATATTTAAAAAACCAAGGGAAGAGAGTTGAAATTATGGCATTCGGGAAAACTACTTCATCCAGGCTTAGAGAGGTGGCCGATGAAGTAATCGACATGGATAAAGAATTACCAAAATTCCTTCTTAATAAAGACCAATAAACTATGGAAGAAAAAACGTTTAAAATAGAGATACAAAATAAGACACTGCAGGTAAAGATGAAGAACTGGGCTGAACAAGCCTCTGGATCTTGTCTGGTACAAGTGGGAGACACCGAAGTCTTAGCCACGGCAGTGATGGCCAATGTAGAGAAAGAAGATCAAGACTTCTTTCCTTTAACCGTTGACTACGAAGAAAGGTATTATGCTGCTGGGAGGATCTTCGGTTCTCGTTTTGTAAGAAGGGAGAGCAGACCGACCGATGATGCGGTTTTAACTGGGAGAATGATAGACAGAGCAATAAGACCGAGATTCCCAAAAGAATTTAAAAGAGAGACTCAAGTAGTTGTTACCTGCCTTTCTTGGGATGGAGAAAATGATCCAGATGTTTTGGGACTAATTGCAGCTTCAACTGCTCTATCTATCTCCAACATTCCTTTCTCCGGACCCGTAAGCATCGTCCGAGTTGGCCGCGTAGATGGCCAGTGGATATTTAACCCTACCTACGCAGAAAGGGCGAAAAGTGATGTTGATTTAACATTGGCTGCCATTGAAATAAACAAAAAGATATTAATTAATATGGTTGAAATGGGTGGCAAAGAGATAACAGAAGAAGACATAATGGAAGCAACCAAGGCAGCCGAGGTGGAGTTAAAAAAACTAATTGATTTTCAAAATACAATCGCAAAAGCAGTCGGCAAAGAAAAGATCGTTTTGCCGGTAACAACAGACGACCAATTACAAAAAGAAGTTAAGGATTTTGCCAAAGACAAACTAGAGAAAGCCGTTAGGGGGATGAAAGAAACTGAGAAGGGCCTTTCCACCGTTGATGACCTAAGAGAGGAATTTAAAAAAACAGTTACAGAAAAATATCCCGACAAGAACAAAGCAAAACTTGCTCTCGAATATTTTGAAGAAGAGATAAAAAAAGCTGTCTACAAAAATATCATAGAGAACAATAAAAGACCGGATGGGAGGAAAAAGGACGAGCTGAGAAAACTTTACGGAGAAGTCGGGGTTTTACCAAGAACCCATGGTTCCGCCATCTTTTCGAGGGGACTAACTCGCGTGCTTTCAATTTTAACCCTTGGTAGCCCAAGAGATTCCCAGCTACTAGAAGGAATGGAATTTATCGGGAAGAAGAGATTTATGCACCACTACAACTTCCCATCGTACTCTTCCGGAGAAGTAGGGTTCTCTCGTGGACCAAAAAGAAGAGAAATTGGACACGGATCTTTAGCTGAGAAAGCCTTACTGCCACTAATCCCAGATGCCGAGCAATTCCCATATACCATAAGAGTTGTGTCTGAGGTGGTTTCTAGCAATGGATCAACATCAATGGCTTCAGTTTGTGGCGCTACATTGGCCCTAATGGACGCTGGCGTACCAATTAAAGAACCCTGCGCCGGAATATCCATTGGATTAGCGGAGCACGAGGACCCATCAAAAAATGAACTCTTGCTAGACATCCAGGGCCCAGAAGATCATTTGGGGGGGATGGATTTCAAGGTGGCTGGAACTAAAAATGGCATTACTGCCATCCAAATGGATACCAAAACTGATGGTATAGATAAAGATTTGATGAAAGATGCTTTGGCCCTAGCAAAGAGAGCAAGATTAGAAATTCTTGATACAATCAAAAAGGTAATACCAGCTCCACGAGAAAAACTTTCCATCTGGGCGCCTAAAATTAGAACAGTACAGATTGATCCTGCTAAGATCGGCGAGGTTGTTGGCCCGAGAGGAAGCGTAATTAACAAGTTAATTGAACAATATAATGTTAGTATTGATATAGAGGACAGTGGCTTGGTCTTTATCACCGGAACAGACGATGCCGCAGTGGAAGCAACAATCCAACAGATAAAGGGGATCACCAGAGAAGTACAGGTTGGCGAGGTCTTCCAGGGAAAAGTACAAAAAACTACTGACTTTGGAGCTTTCGTTGAGATACTACCAGGGACAGATGGGTTGGTACATATATCAAAAATAGTTCCCTACCACATAAAAAGTGTTGAAGAAGTACTAAAGGTTGGGGACATTGTTCCCGTCAAAGTAATCTCCGTAGACGAGCTAGGAAGGATAAATCTTTCTGCCATAGAGGCCGGATTTAAGCCGAAGAAATAAGAATTAGGTAATCCATAATCCAATAACACACAAATTATGGTAAATACTCCTCAACAAAACGAAGAAGAGACACAATTAAAGGAATTTTTGAATAGATCTGAGATTAGAACGATGAAAAAGGATCTTCAAAAATTAAGGGAGAATATTGCGTTAAAACAAAGAGACAAGATCGTAAAGATTAAAACTCCGGAAGAGCAAATGATTGAAAAGGCAAATCTGGAGAAAACGAAACAAGAACAAATACAAAAAGCAGACTTTGAAAAGCAAAAGGTAGCCCGGGAAGAAATCGCCCAAAAACAAACCGCTGAAGAGAAAATTGCCATTTCTCAAATAAAGGAAAGTGCGACCGAAGAAGAGCGTCAACAAATCTTTTATCTCGAAACAGAAAAAAGTAATCTAGAGAAGGAACTATTATCTCTGCAACAGGAGCAAGAACCTCCCCTACAGTTACAAAAAAACAGGGAGATGCTTACGAGGAATGATGCGGAGGATAAGCTTAAGGTTTTTGTTGAAGAAGAGAAAAAACTGGAACAAGAACAAAAGTTTGTGGAAGAAAGCGAGAGAAACACAAATGTTAACCAAGACAAAAAAGACTTGGAAAAGAAACGATGGAGCCTAGAGGCAGAGAGAGAGGGGTTAGAGAAAAAAAGATGGGCAATCGAACAAGAGTTACAAGCCGCCGAAGAAAAGATAAAAACAACAGAAGGAGAATACCAGAAACTCCTGGCTCAACAAAAAACGCTAAGAGACAGGATTACAACCATTACCGAAACGCTGAGAACCACCTACGAGACGATAATGCTAAGGGAACAGGAAAACATTAGGGCTAAAAAAGAACAACGGGATCAAGAGGCAGTGCGCCGCGCAGAGATAGAGGGAAAAAAGAAAGAAGAGATTAGAAGACAGGAACGAATAAACAAAGAAGTTCCTGTGTTAAATAGTGTAGAAGATGAACAGAAAAAAGAAAGGTTAGCCCAAAAAATGCACCAGGGTGCCGCAGAAGAAGAAAGCGAAAGACAAAAATTTCTAAAAAGGATCGACGAATGGGCAGAAGAAGATAAAGTACAAAAGAAACAGTAAAATACCTAAATAAAATGACAAAAACAGAAAAAGAGACGCTTGAGAAAAAACTGCTGTCAGAGAAAGAATCTTTAGAAAAAGAGCTCAATTCTTTCGCGAAAGAAGATTTCAAGCCAGAGGGCGATTGGGCAACAAAATTCCCGAAGTTTGAGGGCGGTGGCATGGAATCTGAGGCCGATGAGGTTCAAGAATACGAGAAATTGTTATCCGTTGAGTATAGCCTAGAGAAGAGGCTAAGAGATGTAAACCTAGCCATAGAAAAAATAAAGAAAGGAACGTACGGGATATGCGAAAGGTGTGGCAAAGAACTGGACGCCGAAAGGTTAGAGGCCTGCCCAGAGGCAAAATTCTGTATCAAGTGTAAATAGAAACAGATTGTGAAAAACAAAAGCAGGGGGTCTCCCTGCTTTTTTGAGTCTATCTAACATCTATCCGGGCAGGTGTATCTAACTCGAGACATATTTCATCTGGTATCCGAAGGGTAGTTTGGCAAATGGATTTTTGGCACCGATAATAGTGAAGTGCAAATGACAACCAGTCGAAATACCAGCTCCTGCCATCCCAGGCTTACCACCCACTGAACCGATTCTGTCCCCCGGACCGACCACATCACCCACTTTTACCAGCATCGTTTCTAAATGCCCATACCAACTCACAACTCCGTTGTCATGTCTTATTGTAATAACGTTACCCCCACCGGTGATTGTATCCAATTTAGCTTTTAGAACTACTCCCCGGGCTGAAGCATAAACTGGAGTTCCACATTCATTGGCAATATCCACGCCATTGTACCAATGCAGGGTCTGGGTAATTCTTCCTTGAACTGGGAAACTGAAATAGCTATCTGGTAGATATGCTTGCGCGTAGACAGGCGCTTTCTTCGGCATGGTGCCGTTGGGAACGACTAAGATATCACCAACATATACATCTAGTTCGTCGGAGAGATCATTGGTCTCGACGACTTCGTCCACGTTGGCTTTGTACAATTTAGCAATAGCAGTTAAGGTGTCCCCGGATTTTACTATGTGGACTAAACCGGTTACTGGCAAAATAATCAATTTTTGCCCAACTTTTACTTTTGAAGATTTTGTTAGGTCGTTTGCTAATAATAACGTATCTAAAGATATATCATAGCTGGCGGCAATAGATTTAAACGTATCTCCAGCTTTAATTTCATATTCTACAACCTCTTTCCTAATTTGTGGCCCTTGTCCGAAAATTGCTCCTAAAACCTTCGGCGACAATACTCTTGGGGTGGAGAAAGCAGCCAAGCAATCATTTTGGATAATTTTTAATTCAGGCGCCTCTAAACTACGAAACTGACTTTGGTTAAAGAAGAAGACCCCCTCTTTTGAATCATCCACATTGGCTAAAACGGGCGTAAAAAATGAAGCCTCTGCAACGCTAACATAACCCGCCCGTGTTAGGGCTACTGTTTTAGGAAATTTGTTAATGCCAAAAAATATTATAGCAAGCACAACCAAAGAAATTAAACTATAATAAAAACAAGGTGTCTTGCAAAACCCCTTGAATTCGGCCAAGAATCCTACTCTTTCCCATATATAGCGGCCAACAGCTAATATCTTACTTCTCAGTTTGTGAAAAGGTTGATTATAAATATTTTAATGCCCTTTTTCCCTTATTATCAGGGTCAAGGTCTTATCATTAAGATATCATTAAAGAGGGGTCAAGTCAAGATTTTATCCACACCCTCCAATAAAGGGGAATCCCCTGTATAATAGACCAAATGAGCTTAAATTCTCCCAAAGACATTCTTAATTCCTACGGCATCCTACCATCCAAATCATTTGGACAGAACTTTTTGATTAACAGGGGGATCTTAGATAAGATCGTCCGGGCTGCTGATATAAAAGAAGACGACACTATCGTCGAGGTAGGCCCCGGGCTTGGAGTTTTAACGATGGAGCTGGCAAAAAAGGCGAAAAGGGTTATCGCGGTGGAAAAAGACCGAAAGATGGTAGAGATATTAAAGGAAAGATTAAAGGATTTAAAGAATGTTGAGATTATCCACGCGGACGCCCTGAAACTATCTTCCATTAACTTCTCTCTCCCGATTGGCTATAAAGTGGTTGCTAATCTTCCGTATAACGTCGCTACGGCAATTATTAGAATGTTTTTAGAGAATCCGCCACTCGGGAAACAACCGGGATCAATGACACTAATGGTTCAGAAAGAGGTTGGCCAAAGGATCTGCGCCAAACCACCAGAAATGAGTATTTTATCAATTTCTGTACAGATATACGGAAAGCCAGAAATTATTAGTAAAGTTTCGGCTGGTTCTTTTTGGCCAATGCCAAAAGTTGATAGCGCGATATTAAAAATAACAAACATACACAACCCGGAAATTAATACCAAGCTATTTTTCCAAATTTTGAAAGCTGGGTTCTCCCAGCCAAGAAAACAAATTGGAGGAAATCTTGCCAAAGGATTAAAATTAAACAAAGTAGAGGTTCAAGCGTGGCTTTTACAAAACAACATTGAGGTTGACCGAAGAGCGGAAACTCTATCTATAAATGCCTGGGTAACTTTGACAAAAACTTTTCCTATTATTTCTAATCGTGGTATAATTACAAAATTATAAGATACTCAATAAAATATGTTCCAAAAAATTAAAGACTTCCTCTCGGGCAAAAAGAAAAAATCAATTATTATTTCTGTATCTCTGATTTTTCTTTTTGCTTTTTTATTTATTGCAATACCCAATATAACCAATGCCGCATGGTATGACTGCTTAGGAACGCAAATGTTGGGGATGATCACAACCGCTACTGCGGATTTAATCCGATATACCTATTATATCGCCGACATGGCGATCAGCTTATTCTCAACAGTGTCAAGTCCTACCTTTCTTAAGACCATGACTAACCACGATAACATCACTGGTAACCCTGACTATTATAAAATATGGTCCTCAGTGAGAGATATCGCTAACATGGGGGTTGTTTTGGGATTTGTATTCATCGGCATTGCCACAACGCTAAGGATTCAAGAATATGCTGCTCAAAGAAAATTGGGGAAGCTGATAATAGTTGCTATCCTGATAAACTTTACTCCACTAATGTGCGGACTAATTATAGATACTTCTTACATAATTATGAAGGGGCTTCAGGGTGATAGCATAAGAGGGCCGATAGAAAAGTATGAAAATGATATATTAACACCACTAAGAACCAAGATAAGGGGAAGAAGCATGGGCGAATGTACGCAGATGGGGATAGAGCCTTTCGAATATTTGAAACTCTGCATAATCGGCGCTATTTTTTACGTTTTTTCGGCTTTCATATATTTCCTTTTGGCTGGGGTTATGTTGGCAAGATGGGCACTACTGATATTGCTATTCATAATGTCACCGTTTGCATTCTTTTGTATCACTTTCGAATTTTCTAAAAAATATTTTGACGAGTGGATGGGGGCTCTATTAAAATGGGCCTTTGTGGGGGTAGGAGTGATGTTTTGTATAAAAGTTGCTGGTGATGTTTTCAAGGCTATACCAAAGGGGACAACCGCTTCGGCCATGCTTCCTGCTGTCTTTATAGTCTGTATGTTCCTCTATGTCGGCCTCAAACTAGCAATGAAAAGTAGCGGAGCAGCAGGAGCAATGGCAATGGCGGCAGGAGCTACCGTTGCCGGTAGGGCAATGGGTGCCGTTAAATCAGTTGGTGGGTCAGCCGCGGGGGTTGCCGGAGCAATGGCCAGACAAATTCCAGGTGCCGGTGCAGTATCAAATGCTGCATCTAAAGTTTCTGCGTCTGGTGGAAGATTCTTAGAGAGTGTTGGCTTAAGAAAGGTTGGGGTAACCGCTGCAAAACAAGCCAAGGGAACCAATGCTGCCCAAGAACAAATGAAGAGCATGTCTGACACTGAAATTAAAAAAGCCGTTGAAAGAAGAGGGGCTTCTAGCAGTGTTGTCGCTGGTGGAATGAAAGAATTAGCGAGTAGAGGAAGCGCTGGAACTCTTAACTCTGCAAAATTCCCCAACCTTGCTAAGAAAGCTGCTGCCCGTGGAGTGCAACCCGATGTACTCACCAAACTTTCTGCTGACAGCGCGATAAAGAATAAGAAAAATCCGACTGTCGCTGAATTAGATCAAGTAGGGCACAATATTAATAGCTTAAAGACTCCCGGAGAAAAAGCAAAGGCTCTTACCCAGGGTAGCCCCCATGGTCTTGCTGCAATGAGTGGCAAAAATGTTGGGCTCGCGTTATCTAAAGCAAGCCCAGCCGATAAGAAAAAAATGTACGATTCTGTTAGCGGCGGAGGTGGAGGACTAAAAAATCAGATAGCTTACGGCAAGGTACTTAAAACAAAAGCTGCTGCCGCGAGAGTCGCCGGGAATACTGCCGAAGCAGATCGCTACGATGGCGAACATAGAAATTTAATGACGAACATAAAGACAATCCGAACCAGCAGGCCCGCATACTACAAATCACCCACTACACCGGTGTCTACTGCGAGCAAGGTAGCCAATGTAACAAAAACCGCAGTAACTGGCGCCGCCAGAACAGTGGGCGCAGCAGCGAAGGGCGTAACGGTTGGAGCTGGCGCAGCATATGGCGCGGTTACCACCCCGAAGGTAGCGCAAACAATATATGGGGCTGGGAAAAGGGCGGTTGGCGCAACAGCAAGAGCAGGAAGCACAGTCAAAACAGCTGTTCCTGCTGCTCTTAGGAAAGCAGGTCACGCAACCAAAAACGCAACTAAAAGATTGCCAGGACAAATTAAAAATGTGGGGGGAAAAACATTGAGGGGAACAGGAAAAGGGTTTCAAAAAGCAGGAAGGAAAATAGCCGGCACCTTCAAAAGGGGATACAACGCAGCGTCAGGGAGAACCTCACAACAACCAGCGGACGACGCCCACTCACAATCAATAAGCCGAGATGCTGATCATATTTCAAATATTTCAAAGAATCCTCCAAAATCAACATTTTTTAATCTTCCTAAAAAATAAAATATGAATGACACTAATAACTACGGCAAAGTACTTTTTGACAGAGACACTGCCACTACTATTGCCGAAATTCTTCAGAAGTATGGTTTAGAGGAGAAACCCGATGAGATCTCCGATAAACTAGAAAGGGAGGAATTACTCAACGGAGATTTAATTCTAACGATAGTTGAAGAAATTGTTCTTGGGACAACCCAAGAAAATGACTTAGTCTCCTTAATTAAGGAGAGATTAATGGTATCCGATCAAACAGCCCAAGGACTTGCTGCTGATGTTAAGGAAAAACTACTTTTAGGAGCAAGAAGGGCAACCCCAGAGGAAATCGCCGAACAAGAAAAACCCTCTACTTTAGAACACGAGCAAGATCCCATATTAGAAGCAACAACTGATTCTCGGGAAGATTTAAGTCAACTCTCGGTGCTCCCACCAAAACCAATTGAGCAAAATGTGCCGCTGGAACCGGGGCCTACTGATGACGAGATTCAAACACCATCCACCCAATTTCCCGAAAAAGAAAACACGGAGAAACAACCACCGACAGAACCAAAAAAAGATGATGCCTACAGGGAGCCGATTAATTAAAAAAAGTAAGTGAAAAGGCGAGACACGTGTGTCTCGCCTTTTTTGAGCTTGTAAGCCCCTTTTCACTTTCCTCCTCTCGCCAATAGTTCCTCCATCTCCGCATGGAAGGCCTCTGCCTCCTCGGTGGTCATCGGAACGCCAGCAGGTGGTGACACCACGGGCTGTCCTGCTCCTCCAGTTGGTTGCGGAACGGGGGGGGTCGTTACGGGTGCCGGGGGTGGAGTATTGTCCCCACCCTGGTCACCACTTCGGGCCGTTGCTACTAGCCCGAGAAGTAGCTTCCCGATACCATCAGCACCCGGGAACATATGCTGTGATCTCCCTTGTGCCAATGGTAGAACCTGCTCCGCCATTTCTTCGGCCTTGGAGATCTGTCGCGCGTATCTCCCGTTGAAGACTTCCGGGTCTGCGTTGTACTCCACCTGGAGATCGCGGACAGTCTTCCCGGTCATCGCCGAAAGATACTGCATGACTGGGTCAGCCGTCTGTGCGGCGAGTCCTTTCGCCAACAGCTTCTGCTCTTGCTCAGCAGCAAAAGCTTTCTGGAGCTCCTCGGTCATCCCGATATCCCGGACATCGATTCCGTTCTCGATCACCTTGATGCCCCAGTTCCGTTCGATGTCCTTGACGACGGGATCCTTCAGGAGTTCCTGATAGAGGGTGGGCACTCTGGGGGTGACACTTCCAACAGCCCTGCGAGCCCGTTTCGGCAACCGACTCATGGTCAGAAGCTGCTTGGGGGACTTACTTGTCACCCAGTTTCTCAAGAAAGAACTCAGACGCGCCACCGTGTTCGTGTTCCAATCCCCCGGGGCCCCGTAATGAGCCTTATAGGGATTGATGATCTGGAGCCCAAGAAGGAACTCCAGATCAAACTTCAACGCTCCGGTGCCGTCTTCCTCACCAGCTGACTCTGCATCAAGCAAATCCAACCAGTTCATGTGCTGCTTGAGGGTGAAGAAATCGATCCCTCTTAGATCATAGGTTTCGACCACTTCCTGTCCCTCCACCAACTCTATGACCCGGTATTTGAGGTCGTATTTGACGACCGAATACACGGGCCAAAGCCCAATCCAGCGCAACCCACAGGCCGACTGTTTACCAGGGGCGTCGATCACATCCCACTCGTTGTCAGGAGTGATAAGATTGCGCGGGTCCGGAAGGTTCCTCCGGAAATCATGATCTTTCCAGGCCATCATACAGTGGCTGAAGCTCCCGAAAGACACGACCAACTTGGCCGTCGCCTCTTTGACAATCGTGAATCCATGCGCCAGCCAGTTGACCATAATCAGGGCCAACACGACTGTGATGATCCTCTGGAACGTTCCACCGAGGGCCCACAAAACATAGAGCCCCAGTAGCCACACCCAGATAAGCATCCCCATTACCAACCATTTTTTCCAATTCTTCATGACAGTCTCCTTCACGTTTTCTTTTAGACATCTTTGATGTCAATGTCCGATCCATTTGTTGGGAAACACTCCCAACATCACTCTTATATTATACCATTTACAATTCTATATGTCAATAGATATTGACACCCGTTTTTGTTTCCATTTTTTTGTTATGTTATAATAATAAAACATGGAACAATACTCGGTACCACAATTTATCGAAGAAGAATCAAAAATTGTTTCTTTTCTTACTACAAAACAATTCCTCTATTTAGTTGGCGCTGGCGTTGTTATCTTTTTGCTTTATTCCTTCCTCCCATTTTCATTGTTTATAATTCTGGCCCTCATAATCGGAGTGGGAACGGCTGGTTTAGCTTTTTACAAAATGGACGGGATTCCCGCCTTAACGGTTATTTTGAATTCTATCGGGTTTCTGGGCAGCTCAAAAAATTACACATGGAAAAAGAAAGAATCTCTTTACCCATTTAAAACCATACAGAAAGCACCGCTAAAATTTGTCGTTGAAGAGAAAAAACTAGGCATGGGCCGGGCCAGTGCTTTAAAAAGTTTAAAAACTCAAGTTGAACTAAAAACAAAATAATAAAAAATGCCAGAATCTTCGACACAAGATTTTTTAGAAGTCCGAGATATTAAAGAGGGAGTGTTGATTTTAAAAAACCAGGGTATCCGCGGGGTTCTAATGGTCTCTTCCTTAAATTTTGCTTTGAAATCTGAAGACGAGCAAACCGCCATTATTTTTGCTTACCAAAACTTTTTAAACAGCTTGGATTTTCCCTGCCAAATTATTCTTCAATCAAAACGAATAAATATAACACCGTATTTAGATAGTCTAAAAACCTTGGAAGAGAAACACACTAATGACCTTTTAAAAATACAAACCGCTTCTTACCGAGAATATATACAAAGTCTAGTGCAGGGAGAAACTATTATGGTAAAGAATTTCTATTTCGTCGTCCCCTATTCTCTCATGGAGGCCCTCGGTGTTAAATCAGCCATTAAGGGTTTTAACCTTGGGGGAATTCTCGGTGGGAATAAGGGCCAAACCCCAGCTCAAAAAGCGATGTCTGACGAAGAGTTTGAAAGAGCTCGAACCCAACTTTGGCAAAGAATGGAATTTCTGGCCATGGGGCTAAGACGATGTGGAATAGAATCTATCCCCCTAACCACAGCAGAACTTATAGAATTATTTTGGGCGATCCATCACCCAGACCAAGCAGAAATTGGTTATTACCCAGAAATATTACCAGAGCTAATTAAGTAAAAATGAAGATACCATTTTTAGATAAACTATTACCCAAAAAAAACGACCTTCTTGAAGAAAAAATATTTGAAGAAGAGGCTTTTGATGTACGAGACATCATTTCGCCCCCGCACATTGGAGTGAACCCAGACCACATTGTGCTTGGCGAAAGACTTTGCCGTTCCTTTTTTATTTTTTCTTACCCCAGATATCTAAACACTGGATGGCTGTCCCCAGTAATCAATCTGAATTCGCCGATGGACATAGCCTTCCATATATCGCCGATCAGCACAGAATTAATTTTAAAAAAGTTAAGGAAGAAAATTACCGAAGTGTCTGCTGAGTTATTAGAGAGGGGAGATAAGGGCTTGGTTCGTGATCCGGCCCTGGAAATGGCCTACCAAAATATCGAAGCCCTAAGAACCAGATTACAATCAGCGGAAGAAAGAATGTTCCGCTTCGGATTATATATAACTGTCTATGAAGATAATTTAAAAGCCCTAAAAGATACTGAGTTCACATTAAGGTCAATCTTTGAGGCGCGACTAATATATATTAAACCTGCCCTATATAAACAGAAAGAGGGATTCATCTCTTGTAGCCCCTATGGGTTAGATTTGATTGGGGTACATATCCCAATGAACACCGCTCCATTATCTACCTCCTTTCCCTTTATATCTTTCGACCTAAGTTCCAATGAAGGAATTCTTTATGGCGTTAACCGCCACAATAATTCTCTTGTCCTTTTTGACAGATTTAGCTTGGAAAATGCAAACTCTGTTGTTTTTGCAAAATCAGGAAGTGGAAAATCATATGCCATTAAATTAGAAATTTTAAGGTACTTGATGCAGGGAGTCGATGTTATTGTCATCGATCCAGAGAATGAATACCAGACGCTGGGAGATGCTGTCGGCGGATCATATTTCAAAATTTCCCTAACATCGGCCCACCAACTAAACCCATTTGATCTACCGATCCCGGGAGAAGAAGAAAATAAAGAAGACATATTAAGATCTAATATTATAAACTTGGTCGGGTTATTAAGGATTATGTTAGGTGGGTTAACTCCAGAAGAGGATAGCATTATTGATCAAGCACTGACCGAAACATACGCCATAAAAGATATTACGGCAACCTCAGACCCCATAACGTGGCAAGAGAACATACCACTGATGTCTGATTTTGAAGAAATTTTAGAAAGTATGACTGGAGCAGAGTCTTTAGTAAGAAGAATCAGAAAATTTACAAAAGGAACATACGCCGATTTCTTCAACCAGAAATCCAATATCACCATGGAAAAGAATATGATCGTTTTTGGAATTAGAGACATGGAGGAGGCCCTAAAACCAATGGCCCTGTATATCATTATGCGGTACATCTGGAACATTGTCCGATCAAAGTTAAAGAAGAGAATTTTAGTTATTGATGAGGCCTGGTGGATGATGCAAACTCCAGAAGGCGCATCCTTTCTATTCGGCCTAGTTAAACGTTCTAGAAAATACTATTTAGGGGTAACAACGATTACTCAAGATGTTGCTGATTTTATGAAATCAGAATATGGCCAGCCCATTATCACAAATTCCTCTATGTCCATTCTATTAAAACAATCGCCAGCAACAATTGATGCCGTCCAAAAAGTATTCAACTTAACCGAACAAGAAAAATACTTACTATTAGAATCGGCTGTCGGCGAAGGAATATTTTTTGCTGGTAGTAAACACGTAGCAATCCAGATAGTTGCCAGCCCGACAGAAGATAAAATTGTCACCACCTCACCCGAAGAGATATTAAAAATGAAGGAAGCCAGAAAACAAGCAGCGCAATAGAATGCAAACAAAAAAAAGCAAATTTTTGTTCTTTGCTCCCTTTTTTCTTTCTGCCTGCTTAAGCATGGGTCTGACTTTTTTTGTTCCATTAACAGCCAAAGCCGCTGAAGTTGCTGAGTTAGCGGGAACAACGTCCATACCAGAATATGTCGCGTTCGTTTTAAATACGATAATGCTATCTGCGGCGTCACTATCTATTCTAGTTATAACCATCGGCGGACTATATTGGTTGGTTTCTTTGGGAATGAGCAAGGTTACTAACGAAGGGAAAGAGTGGGTTAAAGCAGGTTTATTCGGTTTAATCCTTACCACTGGCGCCTATATCTTCGTTAAAGCGATAAATCCCGAGATCCTATCTTTCGCAAAAATATCGTGGGTCCCCATCCAAATCCCGTGGATCCACGTTGATCCGCCGGTGACCCGGGGGACAACCCAAAATCTATCCTTTGACGAAATACCAATTGGGGTTTTAGCCGAGAATCTTGTGGCAAGGGGCATGCGTTGTTATGATTTTAATGGTAGCGGAGAACCAATCGACGGAGATGTGTCCACTGCTGACGAATGGGAGCCAACTTTCTTCAACCACGATAGAATGGATTGCGTTTTGAAGCTGGCGGAAGCAGTAGAAAAAAAAGCTAAACTTTTTGACTTATTGTCTGAAAAGATAGCCGAAGTAATGAACACTTGCTCTTGCGGAGGGGGTGGAGGAGATTGTAAGCTCGCAGGAGGTTGCAACTGTAGCTATCCGGGAGCCGCGGTACAGAAGGGTGCCTCTTGTGTCCCGAATACTTGCCCCTCAGATTGTGAATCCAAACCGTGTATTGGGAAGCAATGTTGTAGTGCGGACGCAATTAAAAAAATGGAACACGGCCCCATGACCCTAGACGATAACGGTTGTGGGGGAACTTGCCAAACTTGTCAATCAGATTGTGAAAAGAACTTCAAAACCCGCACTGGCCAAGAGTGCGGACAAGAGTGTAAAAAGGCATGCGCAGATACGTGTAAAGAAGCTTGCGAATACGCGGGGTTAGATGAATTTAGGAGTCAGTTCGCTGATTCTGCCATTTTAGATGCCGTTGAAAAAGAAATCGAAGTTGATGGTAGCGACGAAAAAATAAAAATTATTGACAAAGAGGCTTGGAAAAAATTGCGGTTAGTTGACAAATTGAAATATCTTAGCGAAAAAATAAAAGACATCAATTTAGAAAAAGATCTGAATAATTTAAAAACCGCTAAAACAAAAGTAAACAACAACTGCTATTTTGGGAGTTCAGCCGTGAAATTTCTAATAGATTCGGCGACTATCAACAAAGAAAAGTTTACCACTTCTACCAACAATGGGTTTACAGACCAAGTCACTAAAAAACCAGTGGACATTTCGAAATATTGCGAAGGCTTCGGCTATAGCAACTCCAGTTGCTTCTATTACTGCCAAAAAACATGCGACCCCATAACCGAGGCGGGACAACAGTGCTTTAAAAATTGCTCTTCTTGTACTGGGGATAAAAATACTGAGACATACAAAACATGCGTTACAAATCAAAAAAAATGTCTTAGTGATTGCATTAACAATGCAAGCTGCACAGAAGAGTCGGGCTTCAATGGTTTTTACAAAGAGGCGGCCGCGAATGGCGAAGAAAATAAACAATATTGTGTAGGCGCTTGTAAAATTTCCTGCTCAAAAGATTGCGATGCAAAGTATTCGAATTGCCCCGATGCCCTTAAGGAATGCAAAGATGCCTGTGTCGCAAATTCAAAAAGTCTTATCGCCAACAGAGATAGAACCTATCTTGCTACCACTGACATTAAAACATGCGCCGATAACTTTAGCGACTTTCCCCAGTTTAAAAGATGTGCGGAGTTTGCATTACAGGGGAGATATTGTTCTAACCAAAATCCTGGAGACCCCGATGTTTTTAAAGACCCAGTTTGGCCAGCTACCATGATGCCTAACAACGGAGATTACTCTTCCCTATATTTCTATAACCACCAATCTCAGCAAAAGTGTCCAAATTGCACACAAAAGATAGATCCGGCAACTGGAAAAGTAGAGATTGACCCTACAACAAAAAAAGCCACAACTAGCGGCATCCAACAATTCCAAGAATGTTGGAAGGGCCCTTCTTGCTCATATATTCCAAAGGCTCCGTGTACTGATGATGCATGTACCCCAGGAGCCCTGGACCTTAATCTACTTAATTGCAGTAGTACCTGTGAAAAATTTTCCTATAGCGGAGAACCGTTGACATACTATTGCCCCAGTGCCCATACCGCGACCCAATGGATGCAAGATATATGGGACCGCCAAACCGACATGTATTGTCAAAAAAATACCGAAGTTCCAGTGGGGCAAACCGTTGACGGGGCCCTTGCCTGGGGGAACGAATTGGAAAAATACGCCGCAGCTTTTCGCCAAAAAACTAGCGCCCTGGTACAGCTTATTAAACAAATCGCTGACGAAAGGGATTATTGTAAATGCGACAGCCCCTGTGGAGATGGCAAAACTGCCTGCCAAGCAACGTGCGACTTATCTGAGACACCGGCATCAGATGAGAATGGAGATACAATTGGCGTAAATTGTGCGTGTGTCAAATCAAACTGTGATGGGAGTCCCTGCCAAAAAATGCTTAACTTAATGCTTGGAAAAAAAGCCGAGGATAAGTGCCCGAAAGGAACGGAATATAAAGGAATTAAAGATTACGCGAACAAAATTTCCGAATCTCTTGCTTCTTTGAAAAATTCTTCTTTACCCTTGGCTCGGGCAGAAGTATTAAAAAGACTGAGTTATTCTCGCAAGAAAATGGATGAAAATAGTGTTAAAATAAAAATAACCCCGGACAAAACCATTTCTATTTTCAGCTGCTACCAAATCCAGAACAAACTCTTCCCCACTATCATTAACGACGATGTGGTAATAAATAATAAAAAGATTCCTGGGTATTGTTATGGAGAAAAAGTAAGCGCCTATCTGCAGCCAGGAAATTTATTATTAGACAACTGGTTCAGTTGTGAAAAACAACAGCAAGAAGAAAATTAAATATTTATTATAACATGCAAAAAAAACACAACTATCTACGGGCCAGTCTTCTAATTTTTCTTTTATTAACTATTGGGATCGCCTTCGCCACTACTGCATTCGGGGCTGAGGTGGATGAGTTTAAAAACGTAGAAGGGCTCGGTTCGTTTACAAAAAAAATATTTGATATTGCCATGATGGTGGTGGGAGGGTTGGCGGGGATAGCATTTATCATTGGAGCTGTCCAATATATGGCCTCGTCGGGGAACCCAACAACCGCCGGTGAAGGAAAGAGTAAAATGATAAGCGCCATTTTGGGGGTAACGCTAACCCTTGGGTCCCTTATAATCCTGAGGTCGATAAACCCCCAATTTGAAACAGTGGGGACGACCCCCGTTGACGCTGGTCCTCCCGGCACTTCCGTTCTTTTAACAAAACCCGCCAGTGCGGGCGCCCCAGAGGTTTTAACGCAATACTCTCTCTCGGTCCCATCCCTTTTAAATTGGCCGGGCTATACAACTATTAGTTATGTTTGTCCGAATGGGGTCGATCCGGAAAGATATACAAAATACTTTTTAATAAGATACGCTGACGAAAATTATAAAGGCGCCGCCACCAAAACAGTGTTAGAGTGTGGCAACACCAATGGAGTTCCACTAGGAGCCTTTAAATCTTACAAACTTGTAACGATAAGGGTTGGCGTTTATCTTTTTAACGATGCCACCTGTAATGATATCGTGAGCGAAAACCCGCTGACTGCCTCTATCGAAGATATTGGTTCGGCTAAATCCATCGTCGTTGTCCATTATGGGTGGTTTGGCGCTGCTCTTTCTAAGACGTCAACTTTTGTGGTGGCAGAACACCAAAGTAAGGACTACCAAGGAAGCTGCTCTGATTTTTACCAATTGACCTTTAGCGGGGTCGGCACATGCAAAAAATTGGGCGCCTCTGCCCCGGGCGTCACTAGTCCGGCCTCTTTAACTATAGTCCAAAAAGCTGAATCTTCTTCTGGCGACGGGATTAAATTTTGGCAAGATACTGAAAACAAGGGGGGGGTAGCTGAAATAAAAGGCTTCGGCACAACCCATACGGTCTCCGACGTAAAAAACACCACATTCGACTATTCTAAAATTCCCGACACACTACCAGCCATAAAAGATGTTTGTAAAGATCTTTCCTCTTTGGGCCAACAAAATTGCCCGGGCTCTGCTAAGGTTTTAGGAAACTATGTGGTAAAACTTAAGGCTGAATACCCGGGCGATGCGACCCCCAAGCCGGCCCCCTATTGTTTGGTTTTTTCTAGCGATGTCCAAGATTTTTACAAAGACAACAAGACCCTTTTCGGAGACGGCAGGAAATTAAAAAGCATAGAAATATTAGAGGGGAAAAGATAGCTCCGCTACTTTCCGATTAACAGTTTAAAACAGCATTAAATAATGAAAAAACGCCTTTTTTTAAGCTTTATCCTATCTTGTTTGTTTTTTTATAGCCGCGCCCAAGCGCTGGAAGTACAATACCCGCAGATAGGATCTAACCCGGGACTAGGAGGAGACGCCACTCTTCCCCAATCCTTTAAATATATTTTTGATTTGGGAATGGGGCTGGGAATGTTGATAGTTGTGGCTACCCTCGCGGTTGGTGGGGTTCTTTGGGTGCTATCCTCTGCCCACCCCAAATTGAAGGCCATTGCTTCCGATAGAATTTCTGGGGCAATAACCGGATTTTTGCTTCTAGCCTTCACTTATTTAATCATCACAACTATTAGCCCAGACTTAGGCATATTCCACTACAACCCCATATCCACAACCCCGACTCCTCCGCGCCCTCCCACTAAAATTTTCTCCCCTGGTGTATACCTATATACTACAGCTGACTGCGCGGAAGAAACCACCCCCAAAGATCCTTCAAAAGAGCCCACCTACACGCGCTATACCAAATCGGAAACAAATTTGAAAGAAATGAAATATAAATTAAAGTCTGGCAAGATTGTCCAGGGGGCCTCATCATATATTATGTTTTTCCATGAACTACCAAATTTTCTAGGAGGCTGTGAGCAAATTGATCCCAACAACCAAGTGTGCCTGAATGTAACAAGCCCGGCTAAGCCCACCGCTGAAGCCTCATCTATGAGCATATACCAATTCTATACCGGTGGCATGGGAGATGGCGTCAAGTTTTATAGAAAACCATATTTTAATGAAGCCGGTGGATGGGTTAGAATAAATGCCGAAGAATTCGCCCTTGGTGACATAACATTTGACGGCGATGGGGGAGACTGCACTGTCCCCGAGGAGGAACAAGACTGCATAAAGTGGGAACCCACTGGCCAATGTGCAAAAGATTCGAGAAGGTGCCCAAAAGTAACGATGGAAAACATTAATTCAATAGAAACTAATGGAGACTATATTGTATTATTTTTCTATGTGGGTGGACACAGTTCCGCCAGCGGCCCCAACCCATATAAGTGGAGCAATTGCCAAATATTCCCGACACCCGAAGACCTAAACCTTATTGGCCCCAAAGAAATGAAATGGGACTACATACGCAAATATGGAGATATCCCCAACAGGGTGGCTATCTTCCCAATTGTGTCGTCTCCTCTTTAATGGGATAGAGATACAACTGTAATTAAAAACCACTCCTCAGAGAACGGAGTGGTTTTTAAGTGTTTATTATTTAGGGAATATGACTACTTTTCTTTCTTCTCCCTCTCCGTCACTTTCTGTTCTTACGTCGTCCCTATCGGATAGGGCCGCGTGGATGATCCTCCTTTCATAAGAAGACATTGGAGATAAAATCTTTTTTTCCTTTGTCGAAGAAACTTCGTCAGCTAGCTCTTTGGCAAAATTCTTGAGATATTCTGTCTTTTTCTTTTTATATTCGTTGATGTCAAGGTTTAAATAAACATTTTTACTTAACCTTTTGCTTATAACAAATTTTAAGATCTTTTGGATTTCACTCAGCGTTTGGCCCTTCTCACCAATAAGGATTTGGGGGTCATCGGTCCTTACCACCACCTCTATCGTATCCCTCTCTTGTCTCCCTCCCTCGCTATCTTTAGACAAAATATCATCCAAACTAGAAACCCCTGAATTTATTTCAAAAGTTGCGGCAACCGTCATTTTATCAAAAAACGCCCCTATAATCTCTTTAATATTTTTGATGTCTTCTGCGTTTATCATATTATTTTATCCCCTCTAGTTTTGGTTTTTTGAAAATAAGATACTGTTGAACAATCATAAACGCGCTACCAACTGCCCAATAAAGTCCAAGCGCGGAAGGCAACCCCATTAAGATAATTACTGTTAAGAAGGGGAAGAAATAGATCATCTGCTTCTGCATAATATTGGCGAAATCGGGGCCACTGCCATCTTTTTTCTTAGTGATGGGCATCGCTGTTTTACTTTGGATAAACTGAAATATACCAGCAATAACTGCTAAAATCAAGCTTGGTTTAGACAAATCAATTAAACCTATAAAACTAGCATTAATATATCCCGGGTTAAAAACAAACCCGTATAAGTTCACTAGCGCCTCTGGTTTGAAGCCGTTCCAAAATACGCGGTACAGGGCGATTAGAAGCGGAAGCTGTATTAATGTTGGTAGTAAACTCCCCAGTGGGTTAATTTTGGCTTGCTTATAAAGATCCAGGGTCTCTTTAACTTGCTTTTCTTTGTCGTCTTTGTATTTTTTTTGTATTTCTTGAAGTTTCGGCTGAATCTCTCCAAGGGCCTTTTGGGTTTTAATGGCTTTTACCGTGGAGGGGTATAATACAAATCTAATTACTAAAGTTAAAATTATAATTGATATACCAAAATCATGCCCCGGGAAATAATTGTATATTAAAACCAAAAAATTAAAGAGTGGTTGGTATAAGACTACGTCGAATGCTTTTACAAGGAATGCAATCATTTAATTTAAATTATTAATTTTGCTTGTTTTAATAAATCATTTAATGTTCCCTCAGCCGTCTCTAGTTTAAGGCCCGGGAGAACCACTAAAATGCAATCGAATCCCTTCTCCACCTGCGCCATTCTCTTCCGGACCTCCTCTCTCAGAAATCTTCTAATTTTATTCCTTTGGACCGCTTTTTTAGAAACTTTTTGGCTCACAACGAAAGCAAATCTAGTACTGTCAGACTTATTAGGAATAAATTTTAAAAGGAGAAACCCCGCCTTCACTCCAAACCCCCTTTTAAAGATATTTTCAAAATCCCTTTTTTTGGTAAGTCTATTTTGTTTAATTAACATATCCACGGTTAATCTACCAATTCCTTTATAGATAATATTGAGAAGCCGACACAAAGACTGACGGATTTTTACACCGTCAGTTTTTTTCTTCCTTTCTGCCTTCTCCTTTTTATTACCTTTCTCCCGTCTTGGGTTTTCGATCTTTTTAAAAACCCATGGGTTTTTCTCCTTTTTTTCTTTTTTGGTTTGTAGGTAAAACTCATTTTTTTATATTATGAAATGCTTTAGCACATTAAATACAGTCGCAATTATTGTATTTAATATATGAATTAGTATATTATATAAACACGCCGTAGTCAACCAAAATTTTTAAATAAAAGGACGGCACCACAGGTTATCCCCACCTTATTAACACCCTTGGACTATTTGAGCTTATTTCCCTCAATATTTGACATCTAGTATAATGGAACCAAGTTGAATTTTTCACTACTTAGTTTATTAATTGTTTTAAAAAGTAAAGTATGGACATCAAAGAGCTTTGGCAGTCAACGCTATCCCAAATCCAATTGGATATCTCTAAAGCAAACTTCGCCACGTGGTTTCAAAATACCGAAATTATCTTTATAAAAGAGGAGAAAGTTGTTGTTTCTGTGCCCAACGCTTTTTCAAAGGAATGGTTAAGCAACAAATATAATAAAACTATTTTAAAAATTCTCCACGGACTGGATGACAGGATAAAAGACGTTGAATATATAATAAAACCACAGGCCGCTGTTATTATCCCTCCTAAAAACAGCAATGTGGACGCCGAGAAGGCAAATATTGAACAACTCAACTTCGAAGAGTTCAAAATAGACAAAGAGACTAATCTTAATCCTCGCTACACTTTTGATAATTTTGTTGTAGGATCTTTCAATGAGTTGGCCCATGCAGCGGCTTGGGCGGTTTCTGAGAACCCTGGTCTAACATATAACCCTTTGTTTATATACGGTGGGGTAGGGCTGGGGAAAACTCACTTATTACAGGCGGTTGGCAATAAAATTGTTGAGAACTCTAAAAAGAAAAAAATAAGATATATTTCTTCTGAAAAATTCATCACTGGCATTGTGAATGCTATTAGGAACCACAATATCGATGTATTCAAATCCACCCTTTCTCAGATCGATGTGTTAATACTTGATGATGTCCAATTTTTAGCTGGGAAGAATAAGACCCAAGAGGAATTCTTCCACGCCTTCAACTCCCTATACGAGAAGAATAAACAAATTATACTTTCCTCGGACCGCCCACCAAATGCCATCCCAGAGCTCGAGGAACGCCTTAGGTCGCGTTTTGAGGGAGGAATGATAGCAGACATCAGTTTCCCTGATTATGAGACAAGGTTAGTCATTTTGAAGAATAAACTTCAAGAAAAGCACCTAGACATATCTGAAGACGTTCTAGATTATATCGCATCAAATGTAAAAAAGAATATTAGGGAGTTAGAAGGGGCCCTAAACCGTCTTTTAATTTATTCTAAGCTTAATAATAGTATCCCCAATTTAGAGACTGCCAAAAAACTATTAAAAAGCTACATATTCTCTCCATTTGACGTAGCTAACTACAAAAAAATAATAGAAGCTGTCTCTAAATTCTATAATTTAGAGGAAAAAGATATTTTTGAGGCAACAAGGAAACGAGAAATTGTCCGCCCAAGACAAATAGCTATGTTTTTATTACGAAGAGAATTAAAATATTCCTTCCCAGCAATCGCCAGAAAGTTCGGCGGCAAAGACCACACGACCGCTATTTATGCATGTAAAAAAATAGGGCAAGAGTTTAATAATAACAACAAGTTAACCGAAGAAATTAACCTCATAAAACAGAGAGTATATAGTGGATAACTAGTGGGAAAAAGTATTAATAAAAGAGTGGAGAAAAACTGTGTATAAGAATTTAAAAAATACTGACAGTTTAAAAAATATTTTAATACCCAGTTCGGTAATACATATTTTACACAATTAATCCACAGAAAATTTGATCTTAAACAAACACAATCACTTTTTAAAATATCAAATACTAATAGTAATAATAAATATAAATATATTAATATATTAATTAATATGAAAATAGAAATTCTAAAAAACAACATAAAAACTGGATTAAGTGTTGTCGAAAAAATTGTCGGGAAAAATATAACCCTCCCAATTTTAGATAATGTTTTAATAACCGCCGAAGATACTTTTCTACTATTAACAGCGACAGACCTAGAAACTGCTATAAAGTATTGGGCGATGGCTAAGATAACAAAAAAAGGAAGCGTTGTTGTCCCCGTTAAATTTTTATCTAGTTTCATCTCCTTACTGCCAGAAGATAAAATATCTTTTGAGGAAAAGAAGCAGAATTTATTAATTGAATGTAAAAACTACAAAAACCAAATACAAGGGTTTAACCCAGAAGAATTCCCATTAATCCCCGAGATAAAAGACCACGAGTCTTTGGTTATTGATAATAAGAAATTTTGTGCAGGGTTAGAGCAAATTATAGACGCGTGTTCTTCCTCTCAAACAAGGCCAGAAATAGCGGGAATTTTCTTACTATTCTCAAAAGATAGTTTAAAAATGGTGGCAACAGATAGCTTCAGGTTGGGAGAAAAAACTATCAGCATCGAGAATAAAAAAGGAAAAGAATATTCCTTTATTATCCCTCAAAAATCAGCACGGGAGATAATAAACACCCTTGGGGATAAAGAGGGCAAGCTTAAAATCTGTTTTTCTACCAACCAAACCTTATTTGAACTCCCAATGAAAGAAGTGGATCATCCCCAAATACAAATATTCTCTAGATTGGTAGAGGGGGAATACCCAAATTATAAAGAAATCATTCCGAAGAAGTTTAAGACAACTGTCACCGTGAAAAGAGACGAGTTTATTAATCAAATAAAGGCAGCATCATTATTCAGTGGCAAGGTTAGTGAAATAAAGTTTGTTGTGAAACCAGATCAAAAAAATATAGAGGTTTTAGCAAAAAATCCAGACATCGGAGAAAGCAATTCTACGCTTCCCGCGAAGATAGACGGATCGCCGATAGAGGTCTCCTTCAACTACAAATTCTTGATAGATGGGATTATGAATATAAAAAGCTCAGAAATCCTTTTTGAGATCAGCGGAGAAGATGGGCCTTGTATATTAAGGCCAGTCGGAGACGCGAGTTATCTCTATGTCGCGATGCCGATAAAAGCAACTTAATTAATAAACAAAAACCCCGTTGTTATAACGGGGTTTTTGTTTACTGAGCAGGAATAGGGGTCGGGACGGGCTGAGGATGGGATAGTAACCAATTTTCAACACCAACTTCCCATGGTAAATATTGAGGATCAGCTGCAGGATTTTGTGGGGGGTCTCCCAGGGGATTATTTCTGTCAACGTAATATAATATATCGTGATTTTCCCCCGCTGGAGTTGGTCCATTTACCATTGGTTTTGTTGTTGTGAGCGGCTCTGGTTTTATAAAATTCTCAACGGGGTGAGTGGTAATTATCTTTTCCATAATTTTTCTCCAAATTGGGGCGGCTAACCCAATCCCAGACTTTTTGTTTATTGGTGAATTGTCGTTGTTGCCAGCCCAAACGCCGACAACGGCGAATGGGGTATATCCTATTGTCCAAACATCAACATAACTCGAGGTTGTCCCTGTTTTAGCGGCAACCTGGTAACCGTTGAAAAACAATGGGTTGTCTCTGGAGAAGGCCGGCACCCTAGCATCATTATCAGATAAAACATCATTCATCAATCTGGCTGTTTGCTGCGGCAAAACTCTCTTTGCCTCTTTTTTATTCTCTTTAATTATATTTCCATCGGCATCTTCAATTTTTAAAATGCTTACAGGTGGGATCATCAACCCATCATCAGCAAAGACCCCATAGGCAGATGTTATTTCTAAAAGGTTAACCTCTCCGCCACCAAGCACCAGAGACAATCCGTAGCGCGTAGGATCGTTTAAGGTCGTCATCCCCATATCTTGTGCGGTTTTAAGACTATTGTCGATTCCAGCTAGGTATAAAAGCTTTACAGAGGGGACGTTAAGAGACTGGTCTAGCGCTTGTCGTAAAGAAACTTTTCCCCTAAATGCTCCATCATAATTACGTGGGTTGTAACAATTTAATCCGTAGATATCTTTGCTTTGGTTGGCATTTGGGCTACAACTCGTATTAAATTCTGTTAGGGTGTCCCATAAAGTAGTATTCGGGGTGTACCCTTTATTAAAAGCAGTGGCGTAAACGAAGGGTTTAAAGGCAGACCCTGGCTGCCTTTTCCCCAATGTGGCTACGTCGAATTTAGGGTCGAATAAACACTTTCCTTGGCGGGAATTACATCCCTCTGGATATGATTTGCCAAAGTAGTTTTTAGAACCCGCCAAAGCCAAAATCTCGCCCGTCTTAGGGTCTAATGCTACTGCGGCAGTGTTATTAGCATTGAAGCTTTCGTTGACACTAGTTTTTTCTGTAATCACGGCCTCCATGTGTTGTTGTAAATCCCAATCTAGTGTTGTGTAAACCTTGAGGCCCTTTTCAATTAAATAGTCTTCCCCATAGGTATTTTCTAGGTAGTTAATTATGTAAAAAACAAAATGAGGGGCCTTTATTGTTTTCGAGGTGTCGGCGAATACCAATTCTTCCTTTAAACTACTTTCTAGCTGGGCTTGGTCAATAAGACCAGCCCTGGCCATTCTGTTTAAAATATAGTCTTTACGGTCTAACAATTTTTCTTTGTTTTGGCCGTAGGGGGAATAATAGCTAGGAGCCGGGATCATGGCTGTTAGCACGGCCGATTGGGCTAAGGATAAATCCTTGGCCGATTTTGTGAAGTAGGTTTGGCTAGCAGCTTCTATCCCATAACAATTTTCTCCAAATGGTATTTGATTCAGATACCATTCTAAAATTTGGTTTTTTGAGTATCTTCTTTCCAATTCTAGAGTTAATATGACTTCTTTTACTTTTCTATCAATGGTTTTCTTCATCGTTAGAAAAGAAGATCTAATAAGCTGTTGGGTTATGGTAGATGCTCCTTGGCTACGGTTTCCCAATTTTAAATCAGTCAAAATTGCCCTAACAATGCCCTTAAAATCAACCCCCGAGTGTTGGTAAAATCTAGAGTCTTCGGATGTTATCACTGCATTTATTAGGTTCGGAGATACTTGGTCTAGGGTCACGAGCTCTCTCCTTTCTTCGCCGTAGATGTCATAGAGAAGAATCTTCCCAGTTCTGTCATATATCTTTGTCGATTGGATAAAGGGTTTCTCGGTGAATTTCTCTGGGCGAGGCAAGTCTCGGCCGTAGTATATGAATAATACAAAAATGGCGAGGATTAATAATAATATGGCGATTACGATGTATTTAATAATTAAAAGAAAAACCCACCACAAATTTCGCGGGCCGGTTTTCTTGTTTGCGTCTTTTTTAAAGCCTAGTTTTTTGAGAATTAATGTAAAATAGTTTTTCATTGTATATACCTACTATTAAACAATAAAAAAGTAAATAATGGAAGGAACAAAAAACTCCGCCCCACGGGCGGAGTTCCTTTTTTAAATATCTTCTTCTGGGGCTACCGTTGTATCGTCGTCTTCTTCGGCATCGGCGTCCTTCTCGTCGCCCTCTAGCTCTTCATCGTCAAGTGTTACGTCTAAGTCATCTTCCTCATCAAGATTTACGAAGTGAGTTAAATATTCCTCAACCATTGTCTTTGTGCTAATTTGTTATAATTTTTAAAGATTTATTCGACCTTTAGTAAATTAATTATTATTATTTACTACATTGTATTTTTATCCGAAGGTTTGTCAAGATGTGGAGAAGTCCGGGGCTAATAATTTTTTAATCCTCCACAGATGGCGATGCCCAACGCATCTGCTGCATCATCGGATTTTATGGGTTTTTTTAAATCTAGAAGCGTTTCAACCATCCGCTGAACCTGCTTTTTTTCAGCCCGGCCATAGCCGACGATGGCCATTTTCATCTGGAGGGGGGTGATATCACAAACTGGGATTTTCTTTTTAGCCGCTGTGAGTAATATTACTCCGCGGGCTTGGCTAACTGGGATAACTGTTTTAAGGTTTTTAAAGAAATATATATTTTCAACAGCAATTAACGCAGGGCTGTATTTTTTGATTATTTTTTCTAGCTCGTCTGCAATTTTTTTTAATCTATCTCCCGGGCAAGCTTTCGGGTCGGTTAAGATACAGCCGTAGGTGATAGAAGTAAACTTCCTGTCTTTTTCTTTTCTAATTACACCAAAACCCGTTGTTGCTGTCCCTGGGTCGACGCCTAGTATAATCATTGGTTAGTCTTTTAGATTAGAATATATTTCCTGGACAGCATCATTTTCATCTAGGGCCTCAAACAATGTTTGGCATTTTGCCATCTCTTTCTCCTCTACGGCCACCTTGTCTTTTGGGATCCATCCCAGAGAGGAGGCCTCGATGGCAATGTTTTTTGATTCCAGGTTTTTCTTTACGGTTTCTAAATCTTCTGGCTTCGTGAATATGTTTAAATAATTCTCCTGGAGAGCAATATCCTCGGCGCCGATTTCGATTGCCATCATCTCTAGCTGTTCTTTGTTGATCCCCGGTTGGTCAATGGTGATGGTGATTACGCCCTTTCTTTCGAACATCCACCTAACCGCCCCCTCACCAGCCATTTTGCTGTTATGCTGACCCAAAATCTGCTTTATTTCATTCAGCGTTCTATTGGTGTTATCTGTGATACCCTCGATAATAATTGCCGTTCCTCCTGGACCGAATCCCTCGAAGACAACCTCTACTAAATTGTCTCCAGCCAATTCTCCAGTCCCTCGTTGGATAGCTCTTTCAATATTATCCTTGGGCATATTAACGCTCTTGGCTAAATCAATGGCTACCCTTAACTTTGGGTTAGTGATT
This sequence comes from uncultured Candidatus Saccharibacteria bacterium, assembly GCA_964424305.1. Classification (GTDB taxonomy): domain Bacteria; phylum Patescibacteriota; class Minisyncoccia; order Minisyncoccales; family Staskawiczbacteraceae; genus JAHJTG01. The sequence continues at coordinate 87,927 of CAYRHW010000001.1, read as the reverse complement.
GGGTCTCCACCCTCTTTTGCTGCTATTATGATTAGCTTCGCCACCTTAGAGAATGCTTTTCCCTTCTTTGCGTCACTTACTTCTTTTTGGGCTTTGATTGTTTTGAAATGACTATGTCCGCTCATAGATTTTTATTGGTTAATTTTGTTTTTAAAAAGTAAAAAGATATTACTAAAAATAGAGAAACAATAATTCCGAATAAGAGGGTAGGGGCGAAGTTTTTCTTTTCTGGGATTCCTTTTTCTAGGGATGCCAATAGGGCCTCTTCACCAATGGTTTCGGTTTCTTGGGAGGCGATATCGGTGCTTCCCCCGCTTTCTGTAGAGATAATATTTTTTGAGGCAGGAGTCAAGGTCTTACTCCAAGCCCAAACAGAATTTAGCCTATTATATGATTGATTTGTTGGGGCTTTCGTGTAGCTAACTTCATCTGATATTACCCCCGCTGGGTTTTTAATTATTAGGCCGTCTTTGGCGTTATTCAAAACAATCTTTGTCGCGGGTCTTCCCAGGACTAAATAACCATTGCTTTGTATTTTTGAACCAATTGGGAAGGTGTAGACATTGCTACTTCCTTCGGTGTCAGATATTTTCCATCCAGATAAATCTACTGCAGTCGGGTTTTGATTATATATTTCTATCCATTCTTGGGTTGTCACTACAACCCGACTGATTCTCCTGGTCCCTTTCTCCTAATAACGGTATAAGGAATTCTATTTCAAGCTTATTATCGGTTTTTACAACCCTTTCTACTAGGTCCTGGAGAATTTCTCTCTTTAGCTCATAGGTAGCATTTTCAAGTCCATTTTTCAATCGCCCATAAAGTTCTATTATAGACATTAATTGAGTTTTTTTCTCGTCTTCAGATGTTGCAAGTCTTCCCAGCCTTATTCCCTCTTCTTGCATTTTTTCAGCTTTATCGGTGCATTCTTTTATTTTTTTATCATAGAAATTTTTATTGATAGATTTCTCTGCATATAATTCAGCATATCTTTCTTTCTTTTCTTCTTGGGAGGCAAGCTCTTTTTTAACAATCTCTAGCCGATCAGACACACTACTCCCGGCATTTTGGTTTTTACAGGTCTCAATTTCTTTTAGAACTATTTCTGGGTTGAGAAAAATTTCTTTTAATTTATTCCACACGGGTGGTATTATCCTGGATTCACTTATTGTCGGGACGTGGCACCTTCTGGCGGCCATATATGATCTTGTACCCACACAAAAGTAATATTTAGTTGATCTTTTATTGCCAGTTTTTGTTGATTGGTAGCGCCTAATCCCGCACTGGTATCTGTAACCATCCACACCACAGACTATTTTATGTTGTAGGGCGTATAATTCTTTTGTGTTTCTAGCCGCCTGTTCTTTGTTCTTTTTTAATTGTTTTTGTCCTCTTTCAAATCTTTCCCTAGATATAACCATTAGAGACTTATCTTCAACCTTTATCCAATCCTCCTTGGGTCTAAAATTATTTTCATTTCTTGTCCTGCCAGGATGTAAATATTTTCTGTAGTAGAATGTTCCTGTGTATACTTCATTGCTCAATACCCTGTCTACGGTTTTTCTATTCCACCAGCACGTACTCCCAGTTTTCTTTTTCCTTCCCACTAAATCAAACTTAGTAGGAACTTTCATTGTATTTAACCTTTGCTGTATTTTATACTCGCTCAGCCCTTCGTCCACAAGCCATCCAAATATCATCTTTACTACCTTAATTTCGTTTTTTTCAATCTCTAATTTTTGTGTTTCTTTGTTAATTTTACATCCATAGGGAGGGGTTCCGCCTAAATATTTACCTTCTTTCATTGCTTTCACCATCCCCTCATTCCTTGATTCTAACCCAACCTCTCTCATCCACTCTGCAAAGACACCCGCATTCGCAAACATTGCCCTTCCTGTGGGAGTTGAAGTATCAAAGGGCTCTGTTACTGACTTAAACTCTATTCCGATGTCTCTGAGCTCGGCCACGGTGTTTAAAAGCAGCCTCAGGTTTCTAAAAAACCTATCCATTCTATAAACGACAGCCACATCAAATTCTTTGTTTTTAGCGTCTTTTAAAAATCTTTGGAAGTCTGGTCTTTTGTCCGTGCTCCCTGAGCAGCCAATATCTGTATAAATAAATCTTTCATTTATTTGGTAATTGTTTGCTCTGATAAAATCCATTGTTTTATCTCGTTGTGTTTGAGGGCTGTATCCTTCCTTCCCAGCTTCATCTGATGAGCATCTAATATAAATCGCCGCTCTTTTAGTTTTGAGGGTCACTCCTTGACCTATATTATAGTTTTGTAATGTTGTTTTCATATTTTTATAAACTAAAAGGGACGGAATCTATAGTTATTTGTTGAAGATAACCAGTTCCGTCCCCGTAGTTATTATATAGTTTTATAAAATAAATAACTATAGAATCTGGTTATTATCTTCAACGGTTTAATTGTACCTCGTGTTGAGATGGCGTGTCAAGTGTGGACAGGTATTGATTGTTGTTTCCATTGGTATTATATTGAATTAATGTCTAACAAATTTCTAACCATACAAGAGGTTGCTGACTACCTCCGTGTAAGTAAGAAGACTATCTATCGTTATATTGAGTCCAAAAGGCTCAAGGTTCTTAAGTTGACTGACCAGCATTTTCGTATTGATGGAAAAGATCTGAATAGTTTTATTAAGAAACATAAGAAATAAATATATGGATAAAATAACAACGAATAAAATAACAGTATTTATCAAGAAGTATTTAGGAGAGTTACTAACAATAATAGGAATTGGGGTTTTTTCTTATAATGCCTTTAATTTTTATCATACATTCGGTGGTAGCGCTAATTACTATTATTATTCAGAAGATGTTCTTATGGCTATTTCAGTTGGAGCAATGTTAATTGCTATCGGCATCATGATAATGAAGCACAAAACCAAATAAATCCATGAAAGCTATAAATCTAATTTTATATCTTCCTATTAGTCTCGCTCCATTTTCTCTAATCGGTGTTGGAAACGGTTATTTCACCTTTGGGACATGCTTTATAATTTTTGCATATTTTTGGCTCGGGTTCTTTTTTTGTGAAGAAATAGAAAATAAAAAATAACCTATGATAATCTCTAAAGAACGGCTAGATGAATTTAAACGAATCTGGAAGAGGAAATTCGGAGAAGACATTTCAGACGAGAAGGCTCAAGAAAGTGGTAGCAAGCTTATTCAGCTGGTAGAGGCAATCTATAAACCAATGACCCAGAAAGAATACGACAAGTTTAGTAAATAATTTATAATCTATGGATATATTAATTCTGTTAGTCATCTTATTCTTTCTATCATTATCAATAATTCTTTTTGATTTAGATTTAGCAAAAGCTAAAAAGTTTGGGGATATTCCAACAAATGAGCCAAATCTTCCTAAGTGGACATTACTTTTTTATTGGATTGGCATAGGAACGTGGATAGCTATTTTATTTATAAATTGGAAAGTGGCTTTTTTGGGAGTTATTATTTATTATGCCTCTGCATTTATTCCGCTACCGCAAATGATAGGTAATGTCCTTATGAGTCCATTCAAATCCAAGATTAAAAAATAAATTTATGGAAGAAAAAGAAAACATTAAGGTTGCTACCGAAAAGTTGTTTGCAGACTATTCATTTAATCCGACTAACAAATCCGAATGGGTAAATAAATTAATTGAAGGTGGACTGAACGAAGAAGAGGCGAGGCATGTTTTTAAGGTGGTGGCTACTAGATATTATGTTAAGCACAACCAGTATAATGGACAGAGAAACAAGAAAGACAGTCTGGCGGAGAAAGCAGGAAAGGTGGGTTTGGGTATAGGAGTAGGTTTTCTTACCTTTTGGCTTGGTCCATTGCTATATCTAATCCTTGTCCTTATCGTGATAGCCATACTGGGTTTTATTTTTAAGTTTTAAAAGTGTCTTTCAAGAAAATAATTTACACAATAATTTTAACAATTTTCCTGCTGTTTTTATTTCCGTTTGTTTCCGTTAAAGTAGTAAGTTGGATTTATCCTGGAGTATTTGAAATGATAAAAAGTACAATTTAACAGCTCCCACTAAGTCCTCTCCAAAACGGAGGGCTTTTTGGTTATGTGCTAAGTGGTGTTGATAACCTCTCCCTCAACCATTCCTTTATATCTTCTTTTTCTATACTCAAGCCCTAAACAGCCCCTACAGCCGACCTGTTGGTTAAGGGGGTGAATAAATAGGGTTCCCATCTTTTTCTCGCACAAGGGGCATTTAAACCAATACCTGATACCACCAAAATGAACACTAGAGGTAGTGAGCTCAATATTCCTGCTTGTTATCTCAAATTGGGAAGATAAAAACATCTCTTTTAGTTTTTTATTTGCTTGTCTGGAAAAGGTATTAATAGAGATCTTTTGGCAGTTCTCAACTAATAATTTATTTCCTAAATCATTTAGCTTCATTGATTTTCTTGTCTGCATTAATTTGTTGGTTTTGAGCAACAAAAGCATTATTTGTTTTTATATTCATTTCAATTAAGGGAGTCTTTATTTGCTTAAGTGTCATTAGGGCATTAAGGAATTGCCTATGGGCTCTGTCTGCCTGTTTACTCAGTATGCCCATATATGTATTTAAAAGTGAGGTTGTATTTCCGCTATTAAGCTGACTATTTAATCTTCGTGAACTATCAAGCACCTTAATATATGAATGAACAACATCCTCAGCAATAAGTTTTTCTATGCTTGTTTTGCAAGCGTAATCTTTAATAATTTGAATGGTTAGTTCTTTGGCTAAAGATCTGTATTGTTCGCTAACTGCCTCCATCAATCCTATATAAGTTTCAGTCTCAAAAGCCCTTAGAACATTTAAGGAAATTTCATTTATTCTCTTTTGCCCCTCTTCCTGTTCTTCCTTATTATCGCTGAAAAACTTTGGCATTATTTCATTGGCAATAATTCTTAAATTATGGTTCGCATCTATTCCGGGGAGCACAAAACAATCCACAACAAACTCTTTGGCCTTCTCTGGCGTATATTTTTTAATTAATAACTTGTTCTCTTCTTTTTGTATTTCTTTTTCCATTTATTGTTTGGCACCAACCTTTGGTTTAAAGGACGGGCGCCCTTTATAATTAATTTATTTAACCCTCTAAGAAAGGTATTACTGCCAACCCCCTAAAGGGGGTGTTTGGCACTAATCCCCACCTTTCTTTAGAAGGTTTTAAGGGTGAACGTGTGCCATTGGCACTAATCACTTGGCACCATGGCACCAATAGTGTAATAAATCTTCTTGCCATCCTTTCTTGGTTGGATATTTTTGCCTTCCTTTAGTTCTTTTATGGCTCTATTGGTTGTTCTCTCTGCAAAGTAAAGCGAGATTAGGGTTTGGACGATTTCACCGTGATATTTCTCTCCGTCTTTAAGAAGTTCTAGTATAGCCTCTTTGGCCTTCTGAAGTTTTGTAGCCTCTTCTTCTATCTCTCCCACATACTCAAATTTTATCTTACCCTCCTCTTCAACTAGATTTAATTTGAATGGGGATACTGGTTTCCCCTGTCTTAATTTTGGTTGACTTATAGTGAACTCAATAACCCGGTCATTTATTTTTTTGCTTTCAACCGAAATTAAACAATCTAGGCCCGCTAAAATAGCTGTTGAGCCACGCAATAATTGAGAAGGATCTTTAGAATTAAGAAAACTCTCTTTTCTGTTGTGATGCAAAATTAATACAGTAGAGCCCATTTTTATTAGTTCACGAAAATAATCTATCAACTCCTGCGCCTGTTGGGAGTCATTCTCATTCTTACTATGGATATCTCTTAAACTATCAAAAATAACTAAACAGTATTTTTTGTGGCTAACAAAATCTAGTAATTTTTCTCTTTCCTCTCTATTATCAATTTTAAACCCACGAAGGAACGTAAAATCAGTAAACGAAAGAATATCTGCTCCCAACGCCTTCCACCTCCTTTGCATTTCTTGAATATTTGATTCTTCATCAATATAAAGTACAGAGCCGTCTTTGGCTTCAAATTTATTGAACAATGAAGAGCTGGCCGAAGAGATAACCCTTGCGATCTCAATTGCCAGCCAACTTTTACCACAGCCGGGGTTACCGGATAAAATGATGATCCCCTGAGATGGAAGAAGACCATCTATCAGAAATTCTCGTTTTGATATTTCCATTTTCAAAAGATGTTCACCTTTTATAACCTCCCAACCAGTAGGAACTAAATTATTATATGCAATCTCTTTTACAAACTCTTCTAGTCCCTCACTTAATTTTTTGTTATTTTCTGTGTCCATAATCTTCATCAAATATTTCACTTAATTTTTTTATTACTTCTTCCTCAATAACCCCGCCAACTTCTTGGGTAATGGGGTGAAAGATATTTATATTTTTATCTCCTACCTTTTTGGTTGGATAAACTAACCTATAACCAAAATCATCTAATCTTGTATAGATTGCAACCGAGCCAACATAATACCTTTCGTCTAAAACAAAAGAGGCAAATCCAATTAGCCCCTCGTTTGGTTTAACTGGTATTACATTAATTTCACTTATTGTTAAATTTTGTAATTTCATAGATTTTGGGCTGGAAAGGGTGTTTAGATGTACCTTTTACCGCCATTCTGTTTCTCTGCCTGCTGGTGGCATATTTTGTCTTTTTTATTAGGGGAATTCACCCCCCCCTATGCTTCGCCTCTCGCTAACTTTAGGGCATAGCTTAAAACTTCATCCTTGTCTTTTACTACATAGTCATCTTTATCAACTAATTTATAAAACCATTTTCTGATTAAGCGTGGATGCAGCGCCTTTCTGTTTTTGATTACTTCGTGAAAACAAATTAGGGAGCTCCAGCAAGGATTAAGTCTTTGGGTTTCGCTAAATTCGTACTTTGGAAACTGGCCGGTGTATTGTTGCATAGGTTTATTTTTTCTCATCGTTAATACTTTCTCCTGATTCAAAGCAAAAATAATTAATCCATTTCTGCATTTTCTTTTTTCGCTCTTCGTATGGTGAGCTTGAGGCTAGAACCACCACTTCAAATATTGCGTTGTTTTTTGGAGTATGCGCTCCCTGCCTCGCAGTATAAGTAGAATAATTCTCCATTTTTTTTCAAAACAAAACCCCAATAAATGGGGCTATTAGTATAATAAATGGAGGGTTATGTGAAAAAGTTTAATGCATAGTGCCTAGTTTTTTTACTAGTTTGTTTAAAATCTGAGAAATTCGGGCTTTTTTTACACCATATTTTTTACCAATATCTTCAAGGGTACTTCCCTCTAAATAATGCATATACAATATATCCCGATCTTTTGCTGGCCAATCCTTAGTTTTATCTTTTATTAATGCCGTCTGGGCCGATTGGTCCATTCTTAAAAAAGCACCCCAATCACTGTATATTTTATCGTAATCTTTATCCTCAATTCTGCTCTCAACCACAGTAGCTTCCTCCTTTAACCTATGCTTCTCTAAATTTTTATCTTTCAAATACTCCTGAATTTTAGGTATCCAGCCACCTTTATTGGTCGTAACAGGATGACCAGTTCCAAAAAAATAATGCTGTAAGGATTGTCTATTATTTGGATTAAACACAAATCTCTTATTCTTATTTAGGATAACAAGGCTTATTAACTCTAACGCCTCATTTGTTAATATATCTTTTTCATACTCATCAATGTTTTCTGTATAACTTCTTAGAAATTTTTTTAATCCGTCCAAAAGAAGAGCTATTAATATATTGTGAGATGGTATGTGCTCTTTCTTGGCAAAATATAGAAGCGTTGAAATGGTTAGCTGATCAATTAGTTCATCGCTTTCAAAAATATATCTATCCCCGCCTTTTACTTCCATTGATTTATTTTTTATTATAAAAGTAGACCCGAAGCTTAAAAGCGAGCTTATTTTTTCAGACTTAATTTTTAAGTAATTGTTCTGTTCGTTTGCAAAATCGATTTCTCCTTGTTCAGATAGAACGCTGGCAACATTGATAAAGATTTCCAGTGAAGATTTCTTGTCATCAATATAAGAACACAAATTGACTAAATCCTTCCGATTATTAAATTTTATTTCAATATCTTTAAAAGATAAGGCATTATCAATCCTTGTAACCTTGCCACCCCCACAAATAGTTATTTCGTTCGGCTCGCTTATCAGTTCGTACCCATCCCGCTTCAAGTTCGGCCACTTATATACAGTATCAAAATCTAATGGTCTAGAAACCTCACCGGCTATACCATAAGAAGCTCCATATATCTTTTCGAGACGAAAAAAACCGCTCGCCTTATAAATAAATCTTCCTTTTTCGTCTATGTATGCCAGGGGATTATTAAAAAATAAGCTGTCAGCTCCTAGATTATTTTTTGGTTTTTTAAACTTCTCTCTCATTTTTATCTTAAATTTTCATTAATTTCGCTTAAATTATATCACGATTTTGATGTTTTTTCCAACCAAAAAGCCCTCCAAAAAGGGCTTATTTAGTAAACTAATAGCAATCCATAGTTGCTCCGTTGATCGTACGCATCATTGTGCAGTGCGTTGTTTGTGGTACTTGAATCGTGGGGAATACTGGCGGAACATAATAATTATTTATTTGGTTGTATGTGTTTTGACTTGGAACATAGGCAGTGCCAATAGATTTATAGTAAAGCTCCGTTTGTTTGTCAGCAAATATTTTAACAGCACCCTTAAGGTCGACAAAAGTCTTTTGATTAAATGGTTCAAGTAATAAAGAAGTGCTATCTACATCTTGTGAAAACTTATCAATGATAATCAAACTATTCAATTTGTCAAAATACGCTATATATTGTTCAATGCTGACTGGAGCAGAAACATTATTTTTATCCTTTTCATTTCTAAGAATAGCAATATTTGAATTTATTGCCTGAATATTTTTATTAAAATTATCCAAAAATTGATTACACCGTTCTCTTGGCGGGACAACCGCCTTATCAATTACTAATTGCCAAGCACCCTTCCACCAAGAATCGGTTTCCGATGCCTTGAGTTCTAAGAGCAAAGATTCTTCCCGATCCAATCCATCTTTTGTGCCTTGTATATAGCTCGCCATCTGATTATAGTTAGTGATATTTTCTTGATATGCTTTTATTGCAGAATCTATATATGAATTATAGACCGAAAGCTTCATCGTTGTAGCTTGTGTATTGTTGGTTGTTTTAGTAGTTTCTGTTGTTGGCTTATTAATATTGTTTTCTGACTTAGGTTCTGTTTGTTTAGTGATGACTGACTGTTTAGTATTATCAGTTTTTGTAGTTGTAGAGGTGGGTTGACTATTTAACTTGTTTTCAAGCTCTTTCACACGATTCTCTAATATTTGTGTTTTAGAATCAGTTTTATGGAAAATACCACCCCAGATATTCCAACTAAGGGGATTCCACCAAGACGCCAATGCTACTTGCGGGACGATAAAAGAAACAATTAATAAAGTTATTACAATCTTAGATATTTGTTTCATAAATTTGCTTATTACTTACTATATATATCGTACTCTTTCTGGGTCATGGGTTTATAAATTATTTCTACTAGCCGAAGAAGCCTCCCTCCATCTTCCCGAGCTTTCTCATCTGAAATATCAGTACCAAAGTGTTTCTTCCAGATTCGCTTAAATTCATCTATGGATTCTTTTGAGAGACTCATAGATTTAGTATTAGAACTTATAGGGGTTTATCGTTCCGATCTTTCCATTAAAGGGATTGTAATTTCCTTTCGTTGAATAGTTATCAATTTTAGTTTTATTCGGGCTGGTCTTATAGTATGGTTGAACGTACTTTCCGATACTCGGTTTATAATAGCCATTTATCTTTAGAATTTTAGCATCAACGGCATTAAAACCACCAAAAAATAGCATTGATAATATAAATACTGATAGTAATATTTTTTTCATAAGTTTATTTATTATTTTTGTTTTTTACGTAACGATATATTCCATATCCAACTAAGCCAAGTATTCCTAATGTCCACCAACCAGAACTATCATTATTCTCTCCAGCATTACTATCCTGACTATTATTAACTACTGGTGGGATATAAGTGTTATCGGCCGGGGGATTATAATTAGTGTTCGTTGTCGGAGTATAAACATTCCGACTACACTCGGGATAGTATGGGGCACAAGTCGCTGAAAGAGAAGTCCCGTCACAACAACCACAGCCACAAACTCCGCCATGATGAGAGCAACAACCGCTTCTAGCATCAACGACTATGGGCAATACACCAAGAACTAATAGAAGCGACAATAAGGAAAATATTTTAATTACTTTTTTCAAGTTTTTGTGTTTTAGATAACGATACTAAAAATAACACGGCTACTACCACATCTATAAATTGCCAATTACCCTTCGAGAGGTAAAAAGGGAAAATAGGATTAAACAGAATAGCTACAATACCAAAAACCCATGCCCAACCGATTTTCTGATTGTTATAGGCGACATAAGCAGTATAGCCAGCGATTATTACCACAACCCATCTTAGAAATTGATAATATCCGTAAGGATTATCTGCTAGTGCCCACAATAATAATATTGTAGCTATAATTTTAAACCAATTGTCTTTTATAAATATACTCATTATTTAGTTACCCCTAAATATTTGACTTAAAAATGTTTCGTGATCGCCCAACCCATCAGTTGTGCTCATACAATTAAATGCCCCAAAAGATATACTATTTGACGTATAACCTGCAACCATCCCCGTAAATTCCGCTGAAATAAATTCATTAGTATATGTCGTACCGGTTCTTGGCGAGGTTGGATTCGCCAAATCTGCATATACATATACACGATCGTCATTACGAATTGGCAACGGATTTACTAAGACCACACTAATTATCCCATCACTAGATATGGTGCCCACAGCATTACTCGGCGCAGTTATATTCCCCTGATAACAAAAATATTCACTACAAGGTGGTGGGTATTTTTGAATCCTTATATTGCTTATCCAAGTAGAATCTATACCACTCACCTTAAAGTTTACCTTTTTTAAACCCAAATTTGTTATTCCTAAACTTCTCAATTGTGCTATCTGAAGTAATTCCTGATCTTTCCCGGGAGCCATAAGTCTGGTTAGGTTACCAGTTTGTGGGAAACAAACCGAGCCCATGGCGGTTGCGCCCGTTCCGATCACCTCATAATTATTAGAATCATACGAATAACCATCAGCACTAACTTTAAGTTTGCGTGATCCTGGTAATCCCGTGGTAGATATTGTTGTGTTTATATCTCCATTAGAGTCCGATGTGGCGCTGACGGTACTGTCTGTCGTAATTTGAACAGTTTTGTTGGGAAGGATATTACCGTTTGAATCCTTAGTTTTTATGTTGACCTTAATAGAGTCTACACCATTATTAGCAAGCGTATATTTATCAAGGGATATATCTGCTACAAAATATACAATGCAAGAATCTGTTTCATTCGGTTTACCGCTGGCGAGCCCACAATTGTTGACATCATTACATGTTCTTGCCTTCTGGGAGTTTGTGCAAATACCCCATTCTCCACATTGCCAATTAGGAGAACAGGCAACTGTGCAAAATTGTGCTATCAACGGTTTATTAGTTAAAACTCCGCAACCATTGGCGTCATTACAAATTCTTGTTTGCTGAGAATTGGAACACGTACTCCATGCATTGCATTGCCAGTTTGGGCTACAAGCAACCGTACACACCTGTGCTTCAGTTGGCTCTCCCGTCATAGTCCCACAACTATTAGAATCACTACAGGTTCTCGTCTGTTGTGAATTTGCACAGGTGCTCCACGAAGAGCATTGCCAATTAGGAGAGCAAGCAACCGTACAGGACTGTGTTTCGCTCGGTTTTCCTGTTGTAATTCCGCAACTATTAGAATCGTTACAGGTTCTTACCCATTGAGAGTTAATACAAGAACCCCAGGAAGTACACTGCCAATTCGGAGTACAAGCGGTGGTACACCCCTGTGCTTCATTGGGCTTCCCAGTTGTAACCTTGCAATTATTTGAATCAATACAGCTTCTTGTCTGTTGAGATCCCGCACAAGCACTCCAATTGCTACATTTCCAAAAAGGAGAACAGGCAACTGTTCCTTCTTGGTTAGCATCTATATTGGAATCGGCGAGTTCTTCATTAAGTTTTTGATTAATAAAAGTCCTTGTTCCAGAGCCGACGAAACCAGAGGATTTTATAGAATAACCGGCCAAAGCTGAAATTTCATCGTGATATTTTGTTTGAAAACATTTTACACCCTTAAGGGTGAGCATCAGAAAATTCCCCCCCGTAAAGCCATTATAACAACCATCGGCTTTTAGGAACTCCTGCAACTCCATAACATCTGAGTCAATTTTTAATCCATAAGATAAATTCTTATCTATGGAAGCAGACGCAAAGAAAGGCGTTAATAATAAAATGACTGCGATGATAAATTTTTTCATAGTTTTATAGCGGCATAACACAAAGCCCGCCGCTAGGCCGAGACTTGCGTCTCCTATACCCTTTCGGATATAGACCAAGTGCATGGAGCCTGAACGACGGGTTCAGTATGCACTTGGAGTTTTGTGCCATGCCTATAAAATATAGGTTTAGGCTCAATATTAAGTTGTTATTTTAACCTTAGTGCTAAAGCATAGTAAAATCAAGAAAAAACAGCACATATAGACTGTTTTATTAATAAATTTTTATAGCAAGCTTAGTTGTTTTGATTTACATTCTATGCTTTTTTTAACTTCATTTTGAGATTTTATTAACCATTTTATGGGGACATAATCAGATGTTAAACCATAATATGGGGTTTGTTTAATGCGTTCCTTTTCTTCAATAATATTATTATCTCTTAATGGTTTAAAATAATAACCAGAAACATTTGATGTTTGTTTGTTAAACATTTTTGCTATTTCCTTTTGACTGATAAACTTTTCTGCACTTGCTAAATATTTAAGTATTTCTTTTTGTTCATGAGTTAGCCTCATGACATTTTCAATCTTATCCCAGCGTTCTTTCCCCAAAAGCAACATGGCCTCATTAGTAGTTAAAGCTTTCGCAAGTTTATCTGAATATTGTCCTAGTATATCTATGGTGCTTGTCATTATTGAGCGGATATCTCCATTATATAAATCATAGATCTTATAAATTACATCATCCTCTACGGGCTTTATGTAAGAGGAGACATCATCGGATTTTAAAAACTCCATCCTTTCTTCAAATGCTTTTACGATCTCTTTTTTGGATAGAGGATTTATTTTTAATGGAGTTGGATAAAAGATGCTTTTTACTCTTTGACGGGAACAGATCACGTCCTTAAATAAATTTTCGGGGCCTAAAAATAAAAAATAGACATCAGGGGTTTGCAAAATATCTCTTATCTCATCAAAAAAATTAATCGCCTTTTTTATGCCTTCTTCATTCGACAAGATTATGTCAAAGTTATTTACATGCACTATCAAACCAGAATATTCTAAAGATTTAATCTCATTATTTTTAATAAATTTAACTAGAGATATAAAATGTTCTTCAAGCAACGTAGCGGATAACTGTATCGGAATTGTCGGTGATTTGCTTCCTCCCACGTCTAGACCGAATCCATAGAAAGAAGCTCCACCAGATATGCTCATGGTCTGACTAATATCAACTATTTGATTGAGTTTTTTCAATAATTCGTTTTTTAACAAGTTTGGTTCTAGCAATCTAATTTCTCTTAATATGGAACCAATTATTTCTATCAAAAAACTTTTTTTATTAAGTAAGTCATAGTTGGCCTCAATTTCTCTCCTAAAAGAAAAAAGTAATTTTTCTTTTGTATACTTCCATATAAACTTGTGAAAATTTGCTAAGCTTGTTTTTCCTACTCCAACACCCCCACAGACAGTCAAACATATTCTATTATTTGAAGAAAAAAGACCATCAAGGAATTTCCTTTCTCCGTCTCTTCCAACGAATGCTTTATCTATGGGCAGATCTCCTCCCTCTATAAGTGGTAGGGTGTCGTAAGGATTTTTCTTCAAGCCAAATTGTTGCCAATTTATAGGGTTCATAAACTTGGTACTTATAGTAAATTTATAAAATTACTATAACTGTTGATAACTCATTATTTTATATAAATATACCAAAAGCTAGAACAAAAAACCACCCCGATTAAAAGGTGGCTTTTAACTCCTTCATTCTACGGCTACCATATTTCTTTCTTTGCTATAATTCCTATCCGGGAGGTAAGTTGTCACAAATAGGCTGAAATTATTAGTTGTATTGTGGAGACAATCCATTCGTTTTGTTCATCTGCTCCCTCTGGGCTAGGCAATATTTCATTTATCACCACGCCCGTCGGATAAACTATTGGGATGACCACATTTTGCAGTGGCGTTTCTGCTGGAGATATATCAAGTGGCTCGGCTAGAGTCGCAGAAGGTGCTTCTATCGGCGCCTCAGAGGGTGTTTGGAGTATGGGTTGCGCGATCTGACCATCAACATAGGCCAACCCCTGGTCTTTTATCTTTTGTAAAGTTTTTTCTCCAATACCCTTCACTCTTAATAGATCGTCAATCGAAGAAAAAGGCCTGGCATCTATTATCCTTTGGCCTATCGCCGGCCCCACCCCTGTTATTCCATCTAGTTGTTGTAGCGTCGCCGTATTAATTTCTACCCCATCCACAGCAAAAATTATTAGGGGAACTGTTAGAAATATAAGGGCAATTAGAGAGAATTTTATTAGCACGGCTAAATAAGGGTGTTTTGCGGCCTGTTATATTTAATTCCAAAGTGGTCGTAGGCTAGTTTAGTGGCCATTCTTCCTCTGGGGGTTCTTTCAATAAATCCCAATTGCATTAAATAGGGTTCATTAATATCTAAAATACTATCTTCCTCTTCTTGGATGGCGGCGGCTAGGGCCTGTAGCCCAGTTGGACCGCCATTAAATTTATTAATTATTGTTTCAATAATTCTTCGGTCTGACGGTTCCAGCCCCATTTCATCAACCTCCAAAGATCCTAGTGCTTTTTCCGCAATTTCTCTTGTGATAACGCCATCTCCCTCCACTTCAGCAAAATCTCTCACCCTTTTTAAAAGTCTATTTGCTACTCTTGGAGTAAAACGAGCCCTTTGGGCGATGATTTCTTTGGCGTCATCATTGATGGCGATTTTTAGTAATTTACTAGACCTTTCAACAATTTTTTCAATATCTCCGTTTTCATAAAAGTTTAATTGGAATGTTGCTCCAAATCTGTTTCTTAGTGGGGCCGATAGCATCGCTGGTCTTGTGGTCGCTCCGATCAGGGTAAATCTTGGTACCTTTAATTCCATGGTTCTTGCCATTGGTCCTTTGCCCAGAATTAGGTTCAATTTATACTCTTCCATCGCTGGGTACAAATATTCTTCAATTGTTTTATTAATTCGATGGCATTCGTCTAAAAATAGGACCTCGCCGTCAGCCAGGTTCGTTAAAATAGCAACTAAATCGCCCGCTCTTTCTAGCGCCGGGCCAGAGGTGACTCTTATCGGCGCTCCCATTTCTTTTGCTATTAGATAAGCCAATGTTGTTTTCCCTAGGCCAGAGTTTCCGCACAAAAGAAGGTGGTCAGGAGCCTGACCCCTCTTTTTGGCCGCATCAACAATAATTTTGATGTTTTGTTTAATGTTGCTTTGGCCGACGTATTCATCCCAACTCTTCGGTCTTAGGGCAGAATCCAATATTTCGTCTTCCGCCACTTTTTTGTCTAAAACTCTTGACATAGGTTTATAAAACTGATATAATACAGGTTCTAATATAAAAGTAGATTAAACAGCTTTTTTATTGAGGGCGTGTGTTATTGGTTTCACCTCAGTTAGGGTAATTTGGCTCCGGCTCGATTATTCCTCAGGTGGGGCTGG
Source organism: uncultured Candidatus Saccharibacteria bacterium (assembly GCA_964424305.1). Lineage (GTDB taxonomy): Bacteria > Patescibacteriota > Minisyncoccia > Minisyncoccales > Staskawiczbacteraceae > JAHJTG01. Next base: position 72,113 of record CAYRHW010000001.1, on the reverse strand, counting down.
CTTATGTCTCAGACATAAGGACGCCTTCAATAAAGTAGCTGTTTTTTGTTTGTTAAATTAATCTCCGACAATTCTCTTCACCTCATCTAGTGTGGTGACCCCCAATATTGTTTCGATTAGTCCAGCCTGGTGCATTGTTACCATGCCCTTTTTAATAGCCATATCTTTTACTGCCGATATTGGGGGGTTGGTTAAGATAAACCTTTCGAGTTCATTGTCTTTTACCATGGCCTCGTATAGGCCTCTTCGGCCCCTATAGCCAGTGAAGTTACAAAAATCACAACCCTTCGGGTTTACCTTGGGGATTTTTAACGTTTTATCTAATTTTGGAATCTCTACCTCCTTGGGTAGATTAGCCAATCCTTTTGTGATCTCTTCGAACTCTTCTGCCGATGGCTTAACCAGCGTTGAGCACTTAGAACAGACTTTTCTTACTAATCTTTGGGCAATTATTAAATTTAAGGCAGGGGCGACAGAAGAAGGTTCTGCCCCTAGGTCTACCAGCCTCGGGATAGTTCCAGCAGCATCATTGGTGTGGAGGGTGCTTAATACTAAGTGGCCAGTCAGTGCAGCCTGTAGGGCTATTTTAGCTGTTTCCAAATCTCTAATTTCTCCGACTAGAATTACGTCAGGGTCTTGCCTTACTATGGATCTTAGCCCATCACTGAAGGTGTATCCTTTTTCTGCATCAACCTGTGTTTGGGAAACTCCCGTTAAATGATATTCGATTGGGTCTTCAATGGTTATAATTTTTATCTCTGGGTTTTGAATGTTTTTCAAAAATGCGTATAGGGTGGTTGTTTTACCAGATCCAGTAGGACCGGTTACAATAACCATTCCGTTCGGTTTTTGTATTTCTTTTTGGAAAAGAGCGAATAGATCTTTTCTTAAACCCAAGTCTTCTAGATTTTTTAGATTCTTTGGGTTTAATATTCTCATTACGATAGACTCTCCATATTCTGATGGCAAAGAAGATGTTCTGATTTCTATTTGTAGTTCATCTAGCAATATGGAGAATCTCCCATCTTGTGGTTTGTCTGTAACATTGAGTTTCAGTTTTGATAGAAGTTTTATACGAGAAATTAGTCCTTGATATATTTTTAAGTCAAAAAAGATAACATCCTGCAAAACACCATCCAGTCTTATCCTTAATCGCCCCTGATCTTCTTGGGGTTCGAAGTGGATGTCAGAGACTCCTAGGGTTATAGACCCAGAGAAGATAAGATCGATGACAGCGGAAGTTTTTTGTTCTAAGTTTTCTTCAACTTTCTTTTTAAAATCAACAATGTTTTTAACTTCTTTTTGGACCATATCTAATATCTCCGGCGATATGGTGATTGATCCTAATAGTCTTTGATTACTAGAGGTTTCCATTTTTTAATAAATTATTTATTTAGTTATATTTTAAATAGTATTATTCCAAAGATTTTTAACTATTTCTTGATGCTGAGCTCCCATTTTTATTAATACGGCAGAGGCTTCTAGCATTGGAGAAGAGGTAGTTTTGTTTTTGAAGTTATCTGAGGCTAAAATTAGTCCAGCCAAGAGACAGGTGGCCGTATTCTTGTTAATGTTACCCAGCTTTATAATATCAAAAACTGCTTCAGATAGCGACTTATTCTGCTCCACAATATTTATCTTACCGAAATTTGTGTTATCTTGTTGGTTGTCTATATTTAAAATTGCAGATTTGGACAAAATGTCCTTGTTAAATATTGGGGGCCATTTCACGGCTTCTATATTTTTAAATCCCAAAGTTATTAAAAGATCAGGCTTTGGTTCTGCGAAGCAAAAGGAAATATCGTCCTTTTTGAGGCTGCCCCTATCAATCGTCAATAACACCTTTGTACTAATTTGATCTTTCTCGTATCTTATCTGAGAGATATTCGCTTTATCATTTGGGAAGGAAACCACAAAATCCTTTGGGTAAGAGATATGTTCGAGAGCCGGGGTCAAGAATTTTAATCTTTCTGGTAATTCTTCTATGGCCAGGTTTACATTCTTGCCAGATTCTTTTAGAGTATAGAAAAGAGCCAGAGCATTTACGAGGCTCTCTAGGGTTGGAGTTGAGGGTAAAATGTATATATTCTGGGAGTTGTCGATCAGGATTTTAGCTTCTTTTGGCGAATTCATAGGAAGGTCGTTAGTTTAGTCCAAAGTACATCAATTTTTTTAATAAGTCAATTTAAAATTAAATGAAAAAAGAGGGAGAAATAGTGTATATAACTAACACGGCGCTAGCTACGCAAAAGATAGGGAGAGAGCTGGGGAAAATGATTATTAAAAAAAGGAGAATCGGCCCTGTTATTATTGGTTTAGATGGAGACCTAGGAAGTGGGAAAACAACTTTTCTGCAGGGGTTTGCTTTAGGTTTGGGAATCAAGGAGAAGATATTAAGTCCGACTTTTGTGATATTAAAAAGATTTGAGATCAAAAAGAAAAATTCAAACTACAGAAATTTCTATCACATCGATTGCTATAGGTTGAACGGCGCTGATGATTTAAAGGACCTTAATTTTAAAGATATCAGCATGGATAAACATAGTATCGTCGCCATTGAGTGGGTAGAGAAGATAAGGAAAGCAGTTCCAACCCAGAATATTTCTATCGGGTTTAAATTTTTAGATAAAAATAAAAGAGAGATAATTTTGTCGGGGACTAGTTTAAATGATATAATAAAAAACAATGGAGAAAGATAGATTGCTTATTGTAGATTCCAACGCTCTTTTACACAGGGCCTTCCATGCACTACCGCCCCTAACGACAAAATCTGGGGAGCAGACAGGAGCTATTTACGGATTTCTACTTGCTTTTTTTAAAGCGATTAAAGACCTGAACCCCAAATATATCGTTGCCTGCTTCGATACCAAGGCGCCCACTTTCAGGCACATCAAGTTTAAGGATTATAAGGCACAGCGTCCCAAAACGCCCGATGAGATTATTGCGCAACTACCCAAAACACAAGAAATCCTAAAAGAGTTTAACGTACCAGTTTTTGCCAAAGAGGGGTTTGAGGCAGATGATCTAATCGCGACAATCACCCGGAAAGCCCTAGAAGGTTCGCAGAGCATAGATGTTTACATCCTGAGTGGCGACCTCGACAACATCCAATTAGTTAATGATAGTGTTCGTGTTTATACTTTAGGGAAAGGGATTAAAGACACCGTTATATACGACAAAGAGAAAGTATTTGAAAGGTTCCTGATCACACCGGACCAAATGGTAGATTTCAAGGCTTTGGTGGGAGATTCTTCGGATAATATTCCAGGGGTGGCGGGTATAGGGAAAAAAACAGCAGCCTATTTATTGCAGAAATTTGGTAGCCTAGAGAACATTTACGGAAAAATTGAAGAAGATGCTAGCGTCAGACTAAAAGTAAAAGAAGTTTTACTAAAATACAAAGAAGAAGCATTTTTAGCAAAGGAGTTAGTGGAGATGAAAAGCGACGTAGATATATATTTTAATATTAAGGATTGTTTATTTGGACAATTTGATAGCAAAAAAATAACGGAGACTCTATCAAAGTTCGAATTTCATACTCTCATCGCGCGACTGCCATTTTTACAAAAAGAAGAGCCTAGGCCTATTCAAAAATCATTACTTTAAAATAATATGTTAACAAGAGGAACAATCTTATTTAGTATAGCCTTCCCAATCGTTGTGGTCGGCTTATTCATAATAGCAGTTTTTGCCGCCGTAGATTATGAAAGCCTAACATTGGAGGTGTACGGTATATTTCTTTTAGTGGCCGTGTTTGTTTTCCTTTTTGGTTTTGCGATAGGACAAAAATTTGCTTCTCCGATGAGGCAGTTAATCGATAAAGCAAATAAGTTGAATAAGGGAGAATTAGATTCCAAGGTATTTTTAGAGACAAAAGATGAATTTGGAGAGTTGGCAGAGGCTTTAAATAAAGTGGCCGAAAAACTTCAAAAGAGTCGTGCGGAGGTGGCTCAAGCCGAGAGTGTGGCAGACGTAAAAATTAGAGCAAAAACCAAAGAGTTGGAAGAGACTGTGGGAAATTTGGAGCTAAAGGTGAGGGGAAGAGCACAAGAGTTGCAAAAAATGATTCAGGAATCGCAACAATTGCAAGATTTAGTGAGAACTCGCGAGACAGAAGTCGTTGAGTTAAAAAAATCAATAAAAGCGTTGGGCGGCGCAAAAGGGAAAAAGAGTAGAGGAGAAGAAGAATAATTAATATATGCCAGAATTACCAGAAGTCCAAACAATGGTAGAAGATTTAGAAAAGAAGGTCCTTAATAGGACCTTTCTTAATGTTTGGACCGATACACCGAAAATAGTTAAAAAACCAAAATCCTTCGGAGCTTTCCAAAAACAAATTAAAGGGAAAACCATTAAAAAAATTTGGAGAAGAGCTAAAAACATTTTGATCGAACTGTCTGGTGGCCATGTCTTATTGGTGCACAATAAAATGACAGGGCATCTTCTATATGGAAGTTGGGAGAGGAAGGGCAATGTTTGGTGGCCAAAAGATGCGGGGCCAATGCAGGAGAAAGTTAACGGGTATATCCGCATTGTGTTCTTTTTGGATAATAACAAAATGTTGGCGCTTTCCGATTTAAGGAAATTCGCTAAAGTAGAATTATGGGAGAAAGGGAAGTTATTTAATTCAAAAGAATTTCAAGGAATTGGGCCAGAACCGCTAGAGAAAGGATTCACCTTTGAAGTATTTGAAAAAATATTAGAGAATAAAAAAGGAAAAGTGAAACAAGTTTTGATGAAGCCGGAGATTATTGCTGGCATTGGTAATATTTATTCCGATGAGATATTGTGGCGAGCGAAAGTGAGTCCGCAGAAGGACATTTCTAAATTAAATAAAACAGAGTTAAGGTTGATATATCAAAATATCAGAAGGGTTCTGGAAAAAGCAATTGCGCTAAGGGGAGAGAGTTTTTCTGATTTTAGAGACCCACAAGGCGAAAAAGGTTTTTTTGACACTGAAAGAATGGTATATCAAAGAGAAGGAGAAAAATGTAGCCGTTGTGGCACAAAAATTAAAAGGATAAAAATGGGTGGGCGCAGTGCTCATTTTTGTCCCCACTGCCAGAAACTATAGAAAATTATGATTATTTTTCTTTATGGCGAGGATTCGTATAGATCCCGTCAGAAGTTAGATGAAATTATCCAAGAGTATAAAAAGACCAACAAAAGTGGCCTTAATTTAAGATTTTTTGATTATGGCGAGCCAGGGGTTTCTGTCGATGATTTAAAAAACTCCACCCAACAGTTTTCAATGTTCAGAGATAAAAATCTTACTGTGGTAAAAAATCTTTTCTCCGATGTTAATAATAAAGAAAAGTTTTTAAAGATTGCGAAAGATTTATCGGATGGAGAAGATATAATAATAATTTATGAAGACAACAAGCCGAAAGAGAGCGATGCTCTGCTAAAGTTTTTGAAGAAGAATACAAAATTTCAGGAGTTTGGTGAGTTAAAGTTGGGCCAAAAAAGGGAGTGGGTAAAAAAAGAGTTTGATTCTGTAAATGCGAGAATTGATGGTATGACCCTGGACTATTTTTTAGGTTGTGCCGGGAACGATTTGTGGGCAGTGTCGAATGAGATAAATAAGGTAACAAATTATAAAAAAGGAAAAGAGATAAAAATAGAGGATATCAAATTGTTAATCAAGCCCAAAATAGAAACAGATATTTTTAGAACAGTGGACGCCATCGGTCAAAAGAATAAGAAGCAAGCCCTCGGCTTAATCTATAAACACCTAGAGAATGGGGACTCTCCACTATATCTTCTGTCAATGATAAGTTATCAATTCCGCAACCTTCTAATAGTGAAAGAGCTGATTGAGAAAGCCGTGCCCTATAATCTGCTTGTTAAAAAAAGTGGGCTACATCCGTTTGTGGTTAGGAAAAGCTGTGATCAGGCGCAACTGTTTTCTTTCGGGGACCTAAAAAAAATCTACCAAAGAATTTTTGAGGTAGACCTTAACATCAAGATTGGGAAGATAGAACCAGAGCTTGCCTTGGATCTGTTGGTGGCGTCTTTATAAGATTTTTGTATCAAAAAACTGGCCGAGGGCCAGTTTTATTTTGCTAGATTTTTATATATTAACTTGGTCAATCTGGATTTTTTTCGGCTAGCCTCATTCTTTTTTATAATCCCAACCTTCGCTGTCTTATCTAGAATTTGGTAGATCTTTGGTAAGAGGGCCTCCGCTTCTTTCGCCTTTTTTCCTAAAACCAAACTGCGGGCCTCTTTGATGAGGTCTTTCATTTTGTCTTTGTAGACAAGATTTTTTTCCTTTCTTCGGATGCTTTGGCGAAGAGCCTTCTTCGCAGATTTTATAATTGCCATATGTGTATATAATGATATTTAACACATAATAATAAACAATTCAAGAGTTTGTCATTAATCGGGATTGTATTATAATAGAAATATACATTTTTAATATGTCAAAAAAGACTCCAGAAAGTATGCCACCTCAAGAGCCCGTTCAACAACCAGGGCCGCCACAAGAAAACCGTTTAGCTAAAAAGGGGCTTTTTGCTTCTAAAGAGTTCCGGGAAGCGGAAGCTAAAGAAGAAAACCCAGTCGAAGTAGTGGAAGCCCAGGGGGAAGGAAATAAAGGAATGAGAGAGGCTATTGAGGCCGCTAGAGCAGCTATTGAGGCGGCGGCTGTTGGCGAAAATCAGCCCGTAGAGGAAAAACGTCCTGATTTACCTACCGAAGTTTCCCCAGAGAATCCAATGCCACCCACCCAAGCAGAAGTGTCTGTAAATAAACCATCCCCAGCACCGGATTTACCGGCAGGAGAGGAAGGGCAAGGGGGAGAAGGTGGTTCCTTGACTGGTGAAGAATATGATGCTCTTTTGGCTAGAGCTAAAAAAAGGGGGGAAGTAAATGGGACAGAACAGCCGAGTGCGCCAGAAGCAACTAAAAGTGTGCCCCCTAGATCTCGACCTCTACCACCCCGATTCAAACCAACGGTGGCAAAAGAAGGGTCCGCTCCAAAGGAAGGCGAAGCTCCAATCCCCGCTGAACAAGTTTCAGTAGATGCAAAAGTTGAAACACCAAAACAACCAGAAAAAGATGCGGAAAAACCAAGCAAGGCGCGATACCGTTTTGGTGGCGGATCGCTTCGCCCTAGTAGCGATATTCCCGATGAGGTAGCGCCATTCGATATTTCTCCTGGGAATGTACGAAGAATAGTAAAGGGCTTGGCTGTTGAGGATGAGGTGGGGCGGGCTGGGGAGCCCAGTGGAGCGCCAGAAAGTGGACCAGCAGTTGCTCCCGAAAACGATGAGCAAATTTTGAAACTGAAAGAAAATTTAGCAGGGTCATCACAAGAAATGGTGGGAAAATGGTTGGGAATTGGGAAAATGTCGCCAGAACGCATGGCCAGTATCGATGCTTCTTATACGGAAATGCAGAAAGCTGCCTATGGGCTTACTGGGGAAAGTTTAGATAAAAGGATGAGGTTAGAAGCCGTTGAAGAGGCGAGGAGAAATGGGAAGAAAGTTATTAGCCGAAAAGAATTTTTTAGCCAGGAGAATGTAGCCAAAGCAGAAAAAGATGAGACAAAAAGAAGAATCGGAGCCGGGGTCAGGGTTAGTTGGAATAGTCTGTCAGAGGATGAGAAAAGACGACGAATTCTTGAGTCGGGGAATATTAAAGAGGCAAGCAAAAAATATGGGAAGGACCTAGAGGCCAGAAGACAAGAATTGAAAGGGGGTGGGATAGATCTTCCGGTAGATGTTTACTATAATCTTCTTTCTCGGGGGATTGAACCTCAGAATTTAGTTAAGAAAGGAATTTTTAGTAAGAAAATAGTAATGGCGTATTCGCACAATAATCCGGAAGAGAAAAATACTCCGCCATTTTTTAAGGGTGATTTAAATACCTTTAAAGCTTGGGCGGAGGGAGAAAAGCACAATTTAATGATGGATATTCGCAGAGATGCGGGGTTAAAAATGGGGAAGGAACACGAAATAGGTAAACAAGCTTGGATGAATAGGAAGGTAAATAAGTTGATAGATATTTCGGCGGATATTGTTCATTCTGGGGTGGCTCCGGAAGTCGCGGCCAGTGCCGCCACGAGAGAGCCCTTTAAAGAAGCCATGGCAGTAGAAAAGTTTGAAAATGAAGTCAAGGTGTTAAGTGATGCTGAGGTGAAAACCAAGGGCGAAGAAGTAGAGAGAGAATATAAGGAAAGGATCAGTAAGATGGAAAAAATTGTTGATGATGAAGCTTGCGTAGCGATACTATCTGGGTTGGGGTTAACCCCAAAGGAGGTCACGAGTTTTAAAAAATCTGTGAAAGCGGGGGCGGGAGATAGGTTGGGAAAGATTCCGGTTCGTTTTTGGGATTCATTTATGCAGCAGCATAGGGAAATTAAAAAGGAGCACGATATGCGAGCTAAAATCATCGGTGCAAGAAATAAAATAATAAGGCAGAAAGAGATGGAGAAAAATATCGCTGCTGTGAGGGAGAAATTAGCTACTGTTGGTCAGAAATCAGCAGCAGCATAATAATATGGCAAAAAAAATTGTTAAAAAAACAAAAAAATCAGCACGCAGCACCAGTAGGAAGAAGAAAGTTTCAAAGGCATCAATAAATAAGATGATAAAGGATTTTGTTAAAAGAATAGAGGCGATCTAATGTTTTGGAAAACTGTCTCAACTGCTGGGACAGTTTTTTGTTACTTTGGATATTTGGTCGTCTTAAATTACATATTTTCGTCCTTAATGAAGTTGAATTTAGCCTAAAAAGTATTACAATCAATGCATATCAATATATTTGCAATATGGTAGAACAATTTAGATCAAGAGAGGGGGGCAATATAATGGAAGCGCCACAAGAAGCCAATGAGGCAGTGGAAGACTCTATCCAGCGCAGGACAGAGGAGACAGGAAACGAGGCCCCTGAAACCAGAACATGGATGGACAGTGGCAAAAGAGCTGTGGTCGGGGTTTTAGATAAGGGAACGGGCGCCCTGGCAAGCATCGTCGGTTTGGCTTGGAATATTGGGCGTACCTTAGTTGCCTTGTCGGTTGTCGTTACATTGGAGGCGGCCAAAGAGGTTAAAGACTCGATTAAAGAAGATATATTAGCCCCCGTGTTAAAGAAGGCTGGGGTAAAGATACCGAAAGCGAAGAAAGAGGAAAAGGGGGGTAAATAATTACAATGTACGAAGATATATTTAATAAAATAAATATTCCGGGAGAAGAGAGGAAAATAACCAAAGATCTTTTTGAATTGGTGCTAGAGAGGGTTCTAAAGAATCTGTATCTTAGTTTAAGCGAAAGTGACAAGAAAAAAATGAACGATATTTTTCTGTCACAGAATCAGGAGTTGCAAGAAGAATTTATTACTACTCATTTGCCGAATCTTGAAGATGTCCTTTATAAAGAAATGGGTAAGATTGAGAGCGAAATTAAAAAAGACATCACCAAATGATAGCCTCTCTCCAGGGGAAAATTGTTTTAAAGAAAGAAAAGTTTATTATCCTAGAAGTTAATAATATAGGGTACAAGGTTTTTTTGTCTAAAAAATCTTTTTCAAAATTGCCCGAAGTCGGGCAGAACCTCAAGGTATATATCTTCATGGATGTTAAGGAAACGGCCCAAGACCTCTATGGGTTTTTTGATTATCAAGAATTAGAATTTTTTGAAATATTAAATAACATTAGGGGGATAGGGCCGAAAGCCGCGATCGAAATCGCTTCCCTAGGGCCGTTAGATAAACTAAAAGATAAAATTCTAAATCACGATGAGACGATATTCCAATCTATCCCCGGAATTGGGCAGAAAAGAGCGATGTCCATAATTTTAGAACTTACCGGGAAGATAAAAAATATTTCTAAAATGAAATCCCCCGGAGGGGAGGAAGCCGAAGATACGTTGGTGGACCTTGGATTCCCAAGACAAAAGGCAAAAGAAGTTTTATCAAGGATTTCGAAAGATATAAAAGACCCTCAAGAAAGATTAAAGATTGCCCTGCAAATGATAGGGCAATAAACATGGGAATTAAGAAAATAATAGAAAAATTATTACCGAAGTTTTTACTTAGCTTATATCACTATAAGCTAGTTTTATTAGCAGCTATGATTTATGGTTTTCCTGGTAAAAAAATAAAAGTTATTGGGGTGACTGGGACAAAAGGAAAATCCACCTCAGTGATACTAATAGGAAAAATCCTAGAGGAGGCAGGGTTTAGGGTGGCCTGGATGACTTCGGCTACAATTAAGGTCGCCGATAGGGAGATATTAAATCCCTATCATATGACAATGCCCGGAAGGTTTGTCATCCAAAGATTTTTGAAAGATGCCCTAATATCAAAATGTGATTACGCCATCTTAGAAGTGACATCAGAGGGGATAAAACAACATCGACATAGGTTTATCAATTTTGATACTGCAGTTTTTACTAATTTAAAGCCGGAGCATATTGAGGCTCACGGCAGTTTTGAAAATTATAGGCTTTGTAAGGGGAAACTATTTAAAGCAACTAAAAATATTCATGTATTAAACTTGGATGACAAGGAATTGGAATATTTTATGCAATTTCCTGCGCATAAAAAGATCGGGTGTAGCATGATCAATCCGAGGGCTGATATATACGCGACAAATATTCAGGAGTCTAGAGAGGGGGTAGGGTTTTCTATCGGTGGTATGGATTTTAATTTAAAGCTCCTGGGTAGGTTTAATATTTCTAATTCCCTTTTGGCTGTAGGGGTCGGTTTGTCTTCCGGCGTCGCTCTAGGGGTTTGTAAAAGGGCTTTAGAAAAAATTAGTATAATGCCCGGTAGAATGGAGGTTGTGATAGAGAAGCCATATAAGGTTATCGTTGATTTAGCTCATACCCCAGATTCCTATGAGGAGGTTTTTAAAGCCGTAAAAGCTTTCCCACACAATAAAATTATTGTTGTTTTCGGATCTGCTGGTGGCGGAAGAGATAAATGGAAAAGGCCAGTTTTAGGGAAGATTGCCGGTCAATCAGCCGACTATATCGTTCTGTGCAACGAAGATCCCTACGATGAGAAGCCGGAAGAGATCGTAGAGGAAATAAAAAAAGGGGTGATTGAGTCGGGGTTTGTAAAAGAAAATTTGTTTGAAATATTAGACAGGAGGGAGGCCATTAGGAAAGGGTTAACACTGGCGAAAGAAAATGATATGGTCCTAATTTTAGGGAAAGGGACAGAGCAACTAATGGTTTTATCAACTGGAAAAGTCCCTTGGGACGACCGGACTATTACGAAAGAAGAGTTTAAAAGTATTGACTTTAGCACAAGAAGATTGTAATTAGGAATTGAGGACATTTGTGTTCTTTACTTCCAGGAGGTGAAATCATGTTAGGTGAGATTGGTTCAACTACGGGTATCTTTTTTTTCGTGTTTTCTGTGGCATCTCTCGGGATATCGATAGCAACGTTATTGTATCTCAGGCACGCCGTCAAGAAAGAACATCAGCACATTAATAAAGTAATTGCTACAATTTGGAAATTGAAAGATCATCTTCAAAAACAGAATGGCGAAGTTGAAAAGAGAATTGAAGATCATATTAAGGGGCAGAAAGAATGGGAAACGAGCCTCAAGAAATGGCTTAGCGATGAGTTGATGAAACAGCATCAGGCCAATGAGGCCGCTGTCATAAAGATTGGCGAGGCCAGCGAGGCCACCATCGCCAGAATTGGTGCTGCGGTTGATACTATCGGCAAAAGCCGGGAAGCGTTGGCAAAAAACTTTGGTGAGTTTGTGGGTCTTCTGCGAGTTGCAATGAGAGCAGAGAAGGCATTGCTTGAGACTGCCAAAGTTTCTCCCGATAGAGCAGCTGGTCCTTCCGGGCCAGTTTGATCAGCGAGACCAGGTGATTGTGGGGTTAGGCATCCCTCCTCCTTACCCCGCTTGATCGCATGGTCGTTGGTCGCCCGGAGCCGGGGTTTACTTCTCCTTTCCCTCGTCTCCGGGTTTAGAAATAAGCGGTTATGTCGACCGCATAAAGATATGAGTTCCCTACGCGTCGCTGTGTAGGGAACTTTTTTGTTGATTTTTAACCTTGTTTAGGCTAGAGTAGCATTATGACAAAAAATAACTTACCAAAATCAATCAGGAAGTTTATTAGAACGGCCAAGGCTAAAATTCGCCGGGAGATTTTAGACTCCAAAAAACAAGAAGAGGCAATCAAAGAGCTTGTTCTAAGATTTATTACTAAAGATAAGTTAGCGAAAGATGCAAATTAAGGATATTTTTGATCTAGCCATACAAATGAGTGTCGCCACTGACTTAAGGGGCGCTGATTTTGTAAAAAATCTTTTGCAGAGGAGAAAAGAGAAATACGATAAATTATCAGATAAACAGAAAGAAGAATTTGATATAGAAACCCTAGAGAACCCATATTCTGACTCTAGAATTTTGCATGTGGCCGAGGATAGGGAAATAAAAAAGATTCTATTCGGGATTGATATCGAGTCAGCTGAGATTCTCTTGGCGAAGGAATTGGGAAATATAGATTTAATTATCGCTCATCACCCCAGGGGGAAGGGTTTGGCGAATCTAGCAGACGTAATGAGCTTACAATGTGATGTCTTGGCGACCTACGGTGTACCGATTAATGTGGCGGAGGGTTTAATGAGAGAAAAAATAAGCGAAGTTGCTAGGGGTGTGAATTCTAGCAATCATCAGAGGACGGTGGATACGGCGAAATTGTTGGGGTTCAACTTAATGTGCCTACATACTACTTGCGATAATTTAGCTGCTAAGTTTTTAAAGGATAAGGTCGAAGAAAAAGAATTTAGTACTGTTGGAGATGTAATGGATATGTTGAAAGAAATCCCAGAGTATGCAGAGGCGATGAAAATTGGGGCAGGACCCAAGATCTATGTTGGTAGTCCCGAGGGACGCTGTGGAAAAATTGCAGTAACAGAGATTACGGGTGGCACAGAGGGATCTCCTAAGCTCTATGAGAAGATGGCTCAGGCCGGCATTGGCACAGTAATTGGAATGCATGTTTCGGAAGAGCACAAGAAAGAGGCGGAATTAGCCAATGTGAATATTGTTATCGCCGGGCACATGTCTTCTGATTCTTTGGGCATTAATTTGTTTCTAGATGAACTAGAAAAGAGGGGGATAGAAATTATTCCTTGCTCGGGATTAATCAGAATAAAAAGATTTTAAAGTTACAAATAAAAAGCTCCGCTAATTAGCGGAGCTTTTTAGTCATATAGGTATTCTCTAATTTATACCCCAGCCCTCTGTAATATCCCCTTACCCCCACTCCAGAGATTATGCCGATTTTTTTAAGATGGAACTCACTCGCGGTTATTTTCTCCGCTTCTTTTATTAATTTTTTCCCCAAGCCCTTGTGTTGTGGAGATACGGCGGTGGATTTAAACGGATGTAGCTGCCCGTATGTATGTAGCTCTCTGACAATCGTAGAGCTTTTCAGCGCGGGGATGGAGGTGTCTACAGAAGGAGCCCTCAATCTTAGTAGGCTATAGAGCCGAGTCCTGTCTTTATTCTCGTAGCTTAAAAATATTTCTTTCCCACCAGAAGCTTCATACTCTTGCTTATACAAATACAAATTTTCTTTTGCGTCGTAATTTTCTTTAACCTCTCTACACCTTATACATTTGCATCTCCAACTTTGTTCTTTCGACAATTTTTCCAATATTTGGCGCATGTTCGATATTTTTGTCGGGCCGGTAACTATGCTTGGAGATGGAATATCACGAGTTAATCTCTGGATACGGCAGTAGTAAGGGATTTGTTTTTTTATTCTAAGTAGTAGATCCGTTAATTGCTTCTTGGTGTAAGGTTTATATCTTCCCTGCTGCCATAGTTTGTATAAAGGGGCATTTTTTAGTATGGCGCAAGGATATATCTTTAATAAATCTGGTTGAAAAGCAGAGTTAGAAAATATGGTTTTGAAAACTTCTTCGTCTTTTCTCACATTAGATCCGGGTAAATTAGGCATTATGTGATAGCATATTTTGAAACCAGCGTCTTTCAGAAGTTTTGTCGCGTTAACAATATCTTCTACTTTGTGTCCTCTTAGATTATATTTTAAAACATCTTCAAAAATGCTTTGTACTCCCATTTCTGCCCTGGTAACCCCGAGTTCTCTTAAATGTTGTATCTCTTTTCCGTTAATATAGTCCGGCCTTGTTTCAATGGTTATACCAATAATCCTGTGCTTGGCTCCCTCGTTTATCCTTTGGGCGGTTGCCAAGTCTTTTGATTTTTTACCATTCGCTGCCTCGAAGCACCTTTTTATGAACCAGTTTTTATAACTTGTCGGGAAATATGACCAAGTTCCGCCGATGACGATTAGTTCTATTTTGTCTGTTGGGTGCCCCTGTAAAGCTAATGACTCTAGCCTATTTTTAATCTGTCTTTCTGGATCAAAATTATTTAAAACAGCTCGCATCGCGGCAGGTTCATTTGAGAGGTAAGATTTTGGCATGCCTTTTTCAGTTGGGCAGTAGAGGCATTTCCCTGGGCAGGGATATGGTTTTGTGAGCACAGAGACAACGGCTATGCCGGAGAGAGATCTTATCAGCCTTTTCCTTAGCGTTTGTTCAATAAACGGATTGGGTTTTTTTCTTTTTTTATGACAATAAATATGATACGCTTTGAGTAGATTAACATTAGAGAGAATAGAAACCCCGTATTTCTTGGCTAGTTTTCTTTTTACAATCGCCAAATCTCCCACATTTTCTAATTTGGCTTTGATCAGGTCGGGAATTATTAAATTTAGATCGATTTTTTTCATATGAAACGAGAATATGCAGAATATCTTATAAACAAGACCAAGGCAGATTATAACCTGATTGCCGAACAGTTTTCAAGAACAAGAAATACTAGAAATATTATTTGGCAGGATCTAATACCATTCCTCGATTATACTGTATCGGGCGATAAAGTGCTGGATTTGGGTTGTGGTAATGGAAGATTATTCGGAGCGTTAAAAGATAAGAATGTAGAATATGTCGGAGTTGATAATTCTGAAGGATTAATAAGGGGAGCACAAGTGAAAACACCCGAAGCAGATTTTAGAGTAGTTGATATTTTAAAATTACCATTCGATGACAATTATTTCGATAAAGTTTATTGCATTGCCACCTTGCATCATATACCATCAAAAGAGGTAAGATCGGGTGTTTTAAGAGAAATTAAGAGAGTTTTGAGGCCGGGCGGAATCGTGGTGGTAACCGTTTGGAATCTGTGGCACAAGGGGGTGGCATGGCGGGAGTTAATTAAGAATGCCAGTCTCAAGGTGCTCGGTCTGTCAAAGTTAGATTTTAGAGATGTCCTTTTCCCTTGGAGGAATAATGACAGGAAAATTTTAGCTCAGCGATATCTACATCTTTTTACACAAAGGGAAATAGAGAGGCTTTTTAAGAAGGCGGGGTTTAAAATAAAAAAAGCCGGGATTACTAAAAGACCGGACAGGAATAACAACAATATATATATTGTGGCAGAAAAATAAGCTCCCGTAGTTCAACGGACAGAACGGAAGTTTCCGGAACTTCAGGTGAGGGTTCGATTCCTTCCGGGAGCATATGGATGCGTGGCCCTTATTTATGGGGGCGGAGATTTCTTATGTCTGCATTTTTTGTATATAATAGTAATATGGATATGAAAAAAATACGGGGGTTTACACTAATAGAATTATTAGTAGTCATCGCTATTATAGGCATCCTGTCTACCATTGTGTTGGTAAATGTCAGCGTTGTTAGGAATAAAGCAAAAGATGCTGCTGTAAAGCTTCAGCTGAAACAATTTATGACAATCGGCCTGCAATATAATCTTGATAATAATAATTACAATGGGCTGGAGGCTAGTTCAGAGGCTCAGAAAATATTCGCGGATATCAGAAGAATTACTGGGTGGTCGGGAGGGGGTCCCTGGAATATCCCGGGGGCTCTTAATAATAATGGAAATGATAAGTTTTGTTATGTGATATTATTGTTAACTACTTACCCACCAGCGGACTATAGTTATTGGTGCATAGACAGTACTGGTTTCGCTGGTCGGTTTGATAGTCCGAACTTTAGCAATTGTACCTCAACATATAGTTGCAACTAATTAATGTAAGGTATTCTACCTGGCAGTTTTCGATTTGAATATCGTGCCTGGGAAGTTGCAAAGAAAATATGATATTGACATAATCCGAATTAAAACTACAATACAATTTGAGGGGGTGTGAGATTTATTCTCAAGGACAAAATAGTTCTTAATGGAGGAGATTGAATTTGTATAAACTTGGTTCATGTCCGAACTAGGCTCGAGCATAGATCGATGACATTGAGAGTTATAAACCCCCTCATCAAAGTGCCCCGTTTTAGCGGGGTTTTTTGATACTTCACAACGTTTGGTATTGTGCTAGAATATATAATAAAGGTCGAAGACAATAATAGAGTATATAAAAATATGCCTAAAAAAGTAATAAAAAAGAAAGTGAAGAAAGTAGTTAAGAAGGTAGCGAAAAAAGTAGCCCCCGTTGTTAAGGTGTCTAAAGCCAAGGAGGGAAAATTAGTTGGTCAAATTACCCACTATTTCTCTGAGATAAGCGTGGCTGTTCTGAAAATGGCTGCTCCCATCAAAGAAGGAGATGAAATCAGGATAATCGGTGGGGAGAACACAGATTTTAACCAAGACGTTTCCTCAATGCAGATTGATCACAAAAAGGTGAAAGCTGCAAAGAAAGGAGACGACGTTGGTTTAAAAGTAAAAGAGAAGGTTAGAGAGGGTTATAGGGTTTTTAAAGTATAGGATTAGTTATTATCGAAATTGGCGCCCCAAGGATGACCATGGTTTAATTTATAGTATTAAAAAATGAATAAAAATATCCCGGTAGTTAATATTAGAGAGAAAATTATAGCCACAGTGATTGATTGGATATCTGTATCAACGGGTGGCCAACTTATTGTTACAAAACCAGAAAAATCTAATTCTGTTGTTAGTTTAATTATTCAAAAGAGAGGAGACTATTCTGACAAAGAAATAGCCTATTTAACTATTAAACAATGTAGAAGGGGTGAGAGGGAAGGATTTTTTACTTCGGTAGTTACGGAGGGGGAGATCATCTCTGACGAAGGACTTTACATATTGTTTGTACATTTTGATATGGTGGTACAAGACATTTTTGAGTATGCATGGTTGGTGCCATCTGCCAAATTTATCGAGGTAGCCGAACAAGCAACGGTAGATGGTCAAAATGTTTTTATATTCGAAGCCCCAGTAGACGTGAGGGGCATCAACATTTATTCAAAATTTGTAGTGACCAAACATAATCTTGGAGAGATATTAACGGACATAGTAGAAAAAGGGAAAGAGTTTGTTTTCCCAGAGGCTGGATCATCTGGTGTCAGAGATATAAAGATTGAAGAACTTAGGGGCTTTATAACAGAAGCTAGGCGCAATACCTTCGCTGGTGGTGCTGCGGCGCTAGATAACCCGCGCCTTAAGGGGTCAAAAGAGTTTGAGTTTCAAAAAGGAGATTGGTTTTATCAGGATATATATTTCTCGGGGAAAGCTAATATTATTGGGCAGGAAACTGTTTATTGGAACAATAAACCAGCTTGGGCCATGGGCTATTTCGGCGATCAATTAAAAGAAGACCCAACAGAGTTTTTAAAACAGACGTTGTTTGCCCTAGTTGATGTCTGTCGGTTGGGAGGAAGTTGTGAGAATAAGAAAAAGGATCTCAGGTATGAAGATAAGGGGCAGGGCTCTTTAGAAAAGTTTTCTGGGGAGGAGAAGATAACAATGGGTGGGAAGCCTATTTATAAACTAAATTATCAAGGAGGATTAATACTAAAGTGAAAATAATAGCCGATTTCCATATACATTCTAAATATTCTCGAGCCACTTCGCCGAGCATGGACATAGAAAGCCTGGATCAATGGGCTAGGAAAAAAGGTGTAAATGTTCTGGGAACTGGGGATTTTACTCATCCTGGATGGCTAGCCAATCTTAAAGAAAAATTAGAACCAGCAGAAGCTGGTCTTTTTAAACTAGCTTTTGGAGTAGATAAAACTAATTCCCCCACGCGGTTCATACTAACCTCAGAAATTAGTTGTATTTATTCCAAAAATGGGCGAGTAAGGAAAATCCACATTATAGTTGTCGCGCCGTCCGTTGATGTTGTGGAAAAGATTAATAAACAGTTGTCAGCCATTGGAAACTTGAAGGCAGATGGGCGGCCTATCCTCGGGTTGGACGCGAAAGAGTTAGCGAAAATTGTTTTGGATATTGACTGGAGGTGTTTAATAATCCCCGGCCATATTTGGACCCCCTGGTTCTCCTTATTCGGGTCGAAGTCTGGTTTTGACACAATAGAGGAATGCTTTGAGGAATATTCAAAATATATATATGCGGTGGAGACGGGCTTATCTAGCAACCCGGCAATGAACTGGAGGCTATCTTTTTTGGATAAGATAGCCCTCATATCAAATAGCGACGCCCACTCCCCTCAGAAAATTGGTAGAGAGGCGAATGTTTTAAATACGGAGCTAAGTTACGATGGGATAACGGATGCTGTTAAATCAAACAATAAGGCAAAATTTCTATATACAATAGAATTCTTCCCAGAAGAAGGAAAATATCACTACGATGGCCATCGGGCCTGCGGTATAAGTTTCTGCCCAAAAGAGTCTAAGAAAAATAATAATGTTTGCCCTAAATGTAATAAGCCACTAACAATCGGCGTCTTGAATAGAGTAGAGGAATTGGCAGACAGGCCCGATGGATATAACGGGGAAGATCGCATCCCATTTTATAGCTTGATTCCCCTGGAAGAAATTATTGCAAAGGCAAGGGGGGTAACGGTTGCCTCAAAAAAAGTCGGAGAAGACTACGAGAATCTGATTAAAACCTGCGGGAGTGAGTTTAGCATCCTTCTCGATGCAAGCAGGGGGAAACTTAACGGCTGTGCCCTGCCGGAGATTGTCGATGGGATTATGAAGGTGAGAGAGGGTAAGGTCGCCATTGAGCCTGGATTTGATGGAGTTTATGGGAAGATTAAGATCTCTCTGGCGGGGGCTGGAAACGATAAAAAGAGGCAAAAACCGCTGTTGTAATAAAGGGAAAAGGTTGACAAACGCGTCTTTAAAAGTAAGAATGATAAAACCCCAAAGGGGGAAGTAATCATGGCAGAAAGAATATTCTACATAACAAAAGATAAGTATGAAGAACTTAAAAAAGAGTATAAGGAGCTCTTGGCTGTTGAGTTTAAAAAGACCAAAGGAGACATCCCAAAGATTTTTGAGTCGGAAGACCTAAACCCCGAATATCTTAATTTTCAGGAAGATCTGAGCTTTTTAAGGTCTCGCATAGCAGAGCTTGAAAATATAATTAAGAATCACGAGATAATTAAAAAACCTTCTTCGGGAAAGGAGAAACTCGTTGGACTGGGTGCCACAATTACGGTTGATGTAGATGGAGAAAAAGATGAGTTCACAATCACAGGAACGTTGGAGGCGAATCCTACTCTTGGCAAAATTAGCAACGAATCTCCTGTCGGGATGGCGTTGATCGGGCACAAAATCGGTGAAAAGGTTAAGGTGTCTCCTCCGCTCGAAACAACCTATACAATAAAGAAAATTAAATATCTGTCCTCCTAATATTTCTAATGTCGTCGGTCGTATTTAAGTGGTTTTAAATTATACTAATATATGAATAATCTGATTAAGTTTTTTATTGAAGTCGGGGAGTTAAAAAAGATGCCCAAAAAAGGCTGGGTGTTAAGGGAAGTTAAAAATCCCGAGACAATTGCCTCCCACACGTTTAGGGCAGTTTTAATGGCTTGGATTTTGGGAAACAGGAAAACGGGTCTGAATATGGAAAGGCTTTTAAAAATTGCATTAATCCATGATCTTTGTGAGGTTTATGCCGGTGATACTACTCCCTACGACACGATTCTTCCCAAAGGCAAAAAGAAGATAAGGGAGCTAATGAAAACTTGGCCAAGGTTCACGGAAGAGGAGAGGAAGAAGATTGCTAAGGATAAACATAAGAAGGAGAAAGAAGCCCTAGATAAGCTTCTCGAATATTTACCCAAATCTACGAGGTTTGAAATGAAAAACCTTTGGAATGATTACGAAAGTGGGCTAACGCCAGAGGGAAGATTTTTTAAACAGGCAGATAGATTAGAGAATTTTTTGCAGGCGATAGAATATTGGAAAACTAATAAAAATTTCCCTCAAAAACCTTGGTGGTCACAAATAAGGGAATTAATTGATGAGCCCGTTTTGCTGGATTTCGTTGGGGAGATGGATAAGGAATTTCATAGCGATAGAAAACCAAAAATTTAAAAAAACCCCGCTTCCAAATAGCGGGGTTTTTGTTTAGTGTGTCGTTGATGTATAATAGATAAATTTATAATTAACAAAATCAAAGTATGTTCAAGGGTGTAAACCGAGTTATTAAAGTTTTAGTTTATAGTGATTTCATTCTAAATTACGGGTGGGGGTTTTTGTCCCCTATCTTTTCTTTATTTATCGCCCAGGAGATAACAAATGGCAACTTGGAGAAGGCCCTTGAGGTTGCTGGTCTTTCGGCTTTTTTCTATTGGATTCCAAAATCAATTTTACAAATTCCGATTGCTAGGTATCTGGACAAAAATCATGGGGAAAAAGATGATTTTACCCTTATGTTAATTGGTACTTTTATGACTGGGATTGTTCCAATTATGTATTTGCTGTCTACAGCGCCTTGGCATATTTACCTTGCCCAAATAGTCCATTCCATTGCCATGGCTCTAGTTATCCCTGCCTGGACGGCGATCTTCACAAGGCACATTGATAAAGGAAAGGAGGCGTTGGAGTGGAGTTTGTGGAGTACATTCGTCGGGGTGGGCGCCGGCATAGCCGCTGCTATGGGCGGAGTAGCCACCGCCTTTCTAGGGTTTAAACTCATCTTAGCTTTTGTCGGATTATTTACTTTCCTTGCTGCCATCCTATTAATTTTCATTCGGAAACAACTATTTTCTACCATCCAGGCTACTCATATCGGCCAGCCGGTGAAGACCCCTAATGAAGAGGGCACATGGTAAACAGAGAAATAGCGAAAGCATTCTATGCCATAGCCACTTACCTATATATGGACAATGTTCCATTTAAGCCTTTTGCCTACGAAAAAGTAGCTCAGGTTTTAGAGGCTTTAGATCAGGATGTAGAGGAGATATATAAAAAAGATGGGTTTGAGGGGCTGAAAGGTATTGCTGGAGTTGGTGAAGGTTTAGCCAAGGCCATAGAAGAATATTTAAAGACAGGAACAGTTAGGATCCTGGATGAGTATAAGAAGAAAATTCCCGTTAAGTTAGATGAATTGATGGGCGTTGAAGGATTGGGTCCTAAAAGAATTAAAACCTTGTATGAGAAGTTGAATATTAAAAATCTAAAACAGTTGGGGCAAGCTGCTAAGAAGGGGAAAATAAAGGAGTTATTCGGCTTCGGGGAGAAAGTAGAAAAAAATATCTTGGAAGGAATTGATTTTTTAAGCAGGAATAAGGGAAGAGTTTTGATTGGTGAGATTATGCCAGTGGTAAAAGATATCTTAAAGAGATTGGGAGATTTGAAAGAAGTAAAGAAAATTAGTTTGGCTGGATCAATACGGAGGATGAAGGAGACGGTTGGAGATGTAGACATTCTTGTGGTTGCTAAAAATCACGGCAAAGTAGTAGATTTTTTTACTAAACTCCCTGGAGTTGAAAAAGTCTGGGCAAAGGGATCAACAAAAGCATCTGTGCATTTAAAGTGGGGAATTGATGCAGATCTAAGGATAGTACCGGAAAAAAGTTATGGTTCCGCTCTTCAGTATTTTACTGGTTCAAAGGAGCATAATATTGAGACGAGGATGATAGCCATATCAAAGGGCCTTAAGCTGAATGAATACGGCGTTTTCTCTGGTTCAAAAATGGTGGCCGGGAAAACAGAGGAGGGTATATATTCTGCTCTTGGGCTTCCTTGGATCGCTCCAGAGTTAAGAGAGAATCAGGGAGAATTGACCAATAAACTTCCGAAGTTGATTGAGCGGGAAGATATAAAAGGAGATTTGCATTGTCATTCTAGCTGGGATGGGGGGAGGCATTCTATTGAAGTAATGGCGAAGAAGGCCATGGACTTGGGATATAAATATATAGGGATTTCTGACCACACAGAATTTTTACACATTGAGAGGGGTTTAACAGGGGGCCAATTATTAAAGCAGAAGAAGGAAATAGAAAAACTTAATTTAAAGTATAAAGACTTTAAGATATTGCACGGATGTGAAGCGAACGTAATGGCCGATGGTTCCATCGACATTAAGGATGAGATTTTATCTCAATTAGATTACGTGATTGCTGGGGTGCATTCACAATTAAAAATGGGGAAAGACCAGATGACGGAAAGAATCATTAAAGCAATGAGAAACCCAAATGTTGATATCATTTCCCACCCGACTGGTCGTCTGATCCAGCAACGAGATGAATATCAAATAGATATTAATAGGATATTTGGGGTAGCGAAAGAAACAGAGACGATTCTAGAAATTAATTCCTCCCCCTATAGGTTAGATTTAAAGGATACTAATATCAAAAAAGCGAAGGAGGCTGGCGTAAAAATGATAATTAATACAGACGCTCACGAAAAAGAGCAGATGGACCAAATGGAATATGGAGTATCTCAGGCACGAAGGGGGTGGGCAGAAAAAGGTGATGTTATTAATACGCAACCATTAGATAAAGTATTAAAATATTTTAAATAAATGTTTCTCAAAAAAGCAGCTGGGGCGGTAGTGTTCTACAAAAACCCAAACGGTAAAATTGAATATTTACTTTTAAAACATAGCGCACGTTATTGGAATTTTCCTAAAGGAGGCGTTGAGGCTGGGGAGAGGGAAATCGATACCGCCCAAAGGGAGGTGAGAGAAGAGACGGGACTAGATAATTTTAAAATAATTCCCGGGTTTAGGACTGGTGAACAATATTATTACCGAGGCCACAAGGACCATCCCAAAATTGAGGAGAGAGATAAGATAATTACCAAGGCGGTTACCTTTTACTTAATCGAGGCAAGAAATAAAGATGTTAAGATCTCCCATGAACATGAGGGGTTTGAATGGAATGATTTTGATGGTACCACCAGGAGGCTTAGGAAAAATAGGGCGTATAAGAAAAGTCAGGGGATTTTGGAAAGTGCTAATAGATATATTTTAAGACTATTTACTCTCCCAGCTCCGCATGGTAATAAAAAGGCGTGAAGACGCCCTTTTAAATTTTTGATTTACTCCATGGTTTCTAGAGAAAGGAGCCTGAATGTGCGGAATAATCGGCGTAATAAGTAGAGGGAGAAATGTAATACATGACGGCAGAGTTCTGCTTAATGCTGAGAACAACAGAGGTGAGCAGGCTTGCGGGGCCGCTGTTTCTGATGGGAAAAAGATGAGGTATTATTACGGGCAAGGAAGGGTTTCCGAGGTGTTTGGTCCTCGGGACCAAAGGAAATGGTCAAAACTTATAGGGCCAGCATGCACGATGCATACCCTTTATTCAACCGTTGGAAAGGTTGGCGAGAAAAAAAGAAAGCAGCCGAAAACTCAACAGCCAGTCATCTTTAGCTTTCACGGTCAGATGGGTGCCATCTCTCACAATGGCAATATGGTCAGGTTAGGAGAATTAAGAAAGCAAGCAAGGAGGGCGGGTTATAGGTTCAAATCGGCCACATCTGATACGGAAGTGATTGGCGCGTTGCTTTCCACCTCCACCGAAGAAGATTTCTTGAAGGCTCTTATTGAGACTTTGAAGAAGATCGAGGGGAAGGGAGCTTTTTCTCTGGTCATTTTGTTCGGAAACAAGCTTTATGGAGTCAGAGACCAGAATGGGATTCGACCCCTTTGTATCATTAAGAAGAATGGGAAAAATGGGGATAGCGATAGCTACATCTTCGCTTCAGAGAGCAGTGTTTTCCCGGCGTTGGAAGCAACAAGATTTGTTCGTCACGTGGACGTCGGCGAAATAGTGGTATTGGGAGCAGATGGAATTGAGAGGTCCATAAAGTGGACCGATAAAACAAGATCTGCCTTCTGTGTTTGTGAATTTATCTATTCTGCAAACCCGGCCAGTTGTTTTTCCGGCCACAGTGTTTATTCTTTCAGAGTTAAGGCTGGCGAGATTTCGGCCAGAGAGCATCCTGCTCACGCCGATGTGGTCGTTCCAGTCCCTGAATCTGGCAGAGGATACAGCGATGGATATTCTTCTCAGTCCAACATCCCAAACCGGGAAGGGCTTATAAAAAGTCGCTACGCCATAAGAACTTTCATGGAGCCAAGGGAAGTTAACCGTGGAAAAAGCCAGCGAGCCAAACTTCAGGCCATCCATGACGTTATGGACGGAAAAGATGTTTGCTTAGTTGAAGATTCCATTTTCCGAGGTTCAGTTGCTCCTGTGGTAGTAAAAATGTCCAGAGAACATGGCAGGGCCAGACAGGTTCACCTGAGAGTTTGTTCTCCTCCTGTTTGCCATAGATGCCATCTCGGGCTAGATACTTCTACGACCGGAGAGCTTGTTGCATCTCGCATGACCATAGATCAGATAAGGGAGGAAGTTGTCCATTCTGATTCTTTGGAATATTTAACCGTAGATGAGTTGAAGCAGGTAATAACAGAGCTCGGGCTTTCTCCCGACGATTTCTGTCTCGGGTGCTTTACCGGAGAGTATCCGGTAGCCCCCAGATAAAAAAACGATGGAAACAAAAACCGCCCAGCAAGGACGGTTTTTTCATTGTTTATTTCTTTACGGCTTCAACTATTTTTGCGAATACGTCTGGTCTGTCTTTGGTGAGCTGGGAGAGAATCTTTCTGTCGATCTCTATTTTATTTATCTTTAACCCGTTGATCAATCTGCTATAGGTTATTCCTAATTTCCTACAAGATCCATTGATATTTACTGTCCAAAGTCTTCGGAATTCTCTTTTTTTAGTTTTTCTATCTCTGTAGCTCCACTTTGAGGCATGCTTCATCGCGTCCTTGGCCAACCTGTATTTGGACTTTCTTCCCCACTTGTAACCTTTCGTAGTTTTAAGTACGTTTTTTCTGCGTTTATTTGCGTTTGTACCTCTCTTTACTCTTACCATAGTTTTATTATTTCTTTAAATCTATTTAACTTTACCTACCATTCTTTTTAGTGCCTTTGTCTCCCATTTGGAAACTAAAACCCACTTGCGACTTTTCCTAATTTTATCTCCAGTCTTCTTGGCTCTGTTGTGGTCCTGGCCGACGGCCCTTCTCAAAATCTTTCCGTTTTTACAGAATTTGAACCTTTTTAATATTGCTTGGTTAGCTTTTGTTGTCATATTATTATTCTTTTGAGACAATCATCGTGAACCCTCGGGGCTCTCTTTTTAATTCTCTCTCTGTCTTAATTGGTATTAATTTATGAAGTACTTCGCAGAAGTTTAATACTTTATCTTTGGCAAAGTTTCCCATAGCCTTCTCTCTGCCTCTCAGTGGCATGGATACCTTCACTTTGTCGCCCTTTCTTAAAAACTTTTCAGCAGCCTTGGCTTTGGTTTCTAGGTCGTGGGGTGAGATTTTAAAGCCTATTTGTATTTCTTTTAAATCTCCTCCAGTTGGCTTGATCTTTCTTTCTTTCTTTTGTATCTGGTACAGGTATTTGCCAAAGTTCCCTATTTTACAAACTGGTGGTTCAACCTTTTCTGTCACCTGGATAAGGTCTAAATTTTTTCCTCCAGATATACGTAATGCCTCTTCTAGAGGCATGACACCAAGCTGTTTTCCTGTTTCATCAACAACGCGAACTTCTTTTGCTCTTATATAGTTGTTTATTGGTATTCTGCTATACATTTTTTCCGCAATAAGCGGGTTTTTAGTGGAAGCGGAGGGATCGAACCCTCGTCCAAAAGGTTTTACAAAATAATTCTACAAACTTAGACTACTTTAATTATCGAATATTAAATAGAAAGTAGACAAAACTTTAATATCCTTAGTTCCTTCATTTCTCTGGCTTTCCGGAACCTAAAGCTAGATATCCTAAAAATATGACACCCTTATCTATCTATTAGGAATTGATAGGAAGGATGAGCACTAAGCGTATGCTAATGCTGGTTGTCTGTTAAATAAGTTGACACTTATTAGTTTTCTTAAAGTTTTACGAGGTTTAAGAGGACTCGGTTTGCTTATTTTGTGAAAGATCTTTTGTCGAAACAATTCGCCCCCATGTTAGACTTTCCCGAACTCTCTAGCCATTTCTCTGTGGGTTTCTCTCTTTTTTAAATCTTCTCTCTTGTCATATTTCTTTTTTCCTTTGGCTAATCCGAATTCGAGTTTAATCTTAGCATAATTACTATAAACTCTCAATGGCACTAAAGTCAAGCCTTTTTGGTGGGTTTTTCCGATTAAATATTCGATTTCAGCCCTTTTTAACAATAATTTTCTTGATCTCTCTGGGTCGTAGCCAGCTGGTGCATTCTTGGGTTGGTAGGCTGGAACTTTTGAGCCTATCAAGTTCGGTTCTAATCCATTTAAAACAACATAGGAGCCATCAAGGCTCATTCTCCCTAGCCTTATGGACTTCACTTCTTGGCCATTCAAAATCAGCCCAGACTCGAATTTCTCTAGGATTTGGTAGTTAAATGTTGCCTTTTTATTTTCAGAAAAGACTTTCATATGTTTATTCTATCAGATTTTAACGAAAAGAATTAAACTCAATATTGTTGGAGTTAGTCTTTTGGCTAAAACAAAACCAATCGTTGCTATCTTAAACGAATCTTGGAGTGTTGGCAATATTGCTAGTATGTATTGAATTTGGTTTTTCATAGGAGTTTGATATAAAAGTGAAGAGCCCTAGCTTGCGCGTCGGGCTCTTGTTTGTCGGGGACGCTTCCCCTCATGCGCTCATGGCGCTTGCGGAGGAGTACCTCTTGCCCATGGCCACCGTGGCCTTGGCTTCGAACTCCTCCGCCATGTGCAGAAACTCGTGGGCCATTGCCTGGTTTCCTCGCTGTTCGGCGATCACGGCTTCCTCGAAGCGGTGTTCGGCGAGGTCCTGGAAATGGGCCGCCCTCTGGGTGGGGGTAACGACGGGTCGGTAAGTCATCATAATAGGGCTCCTTCCCTTTTTCAAAAAAAGGGTTAAAAGAAAGAACTTTGTCGTCTCAAGTACCTTACCTAAGACACTTTAACTATACCATATTAGATAGGTGTTGTCAATAGCTAAGGAATGTGTAAAATTACACCCCTATTTGGGAAATATGGTAAAATATATTAATAAAATGGCAAAGGAAATCATCGTTATTTCTCTGGGAGGTTCATTGGTGGCTCCAGACAAGATTGATTTAACATTTCTTAACAATTTTAAGAATGTAATTTTAAATAATCTAAATGGCCGCCGTTTTTATATCTCTGTGGGCGGAGGTAAAATTTGCAGGGTTTATCAGCAAGTATTGGAAGAATACGGAGCCAGTGACACTGAAAGAGACTGGGCTGGGATAGGAGTTACTCGTATAAACGCTCAGATTGTAAGGCAGATCTTCGGTGATTTGGCTTGTCCAAAGATAGGGACCGATCCGACAAAAAAATTAGGGTCTGAATATGATATATTTATTAGTGGGGGCTGGAAACCAGGCAGATCAACTGATTACGGAACCGTTATTCTAGCAAAGACCGTTGGTGCTAAGACGGTCATTAATTTAACTAATATTGATTATGTCTATGATAAAGACCCAAGTAAGTTTCCAGATGCAAAGAAAATAGAAAAGATGGGTTGGAGTGATTATAGGAAGATTGTTGGTCCAAAGTGGTCCCCAGGGTTATCTTCTCCCTTTGATCCCATAGCTTCCCAGATTGCAGAAAAGCAAAAATTAAGAGTGGCTATTATTAATGGTAAACATTTAGAAAGGTTAGATAGCTTTTTAAATAATAAACCATTTGTCGGAACAACAATTAACTAAGTTTTAATATGATTAAAGAGGAAATAAAAATATTGGTAAGGGGCGTTATCGTCAGTCTTCAGAAGAATAGGATTTTTCCAGAGTTTGAAATCCCAGAAATTACCATTGATTGCCCGGTAGATAAAAATAACGGGGACTATTCCTCCAGTGTTTGTTTGAAATTGGGAAAATTCTTTTCTAAGGAGCCAGCAGAAATAGCTAAAACTCTAAGAGACAGATTGGCTAAATCAGAGATTTTTTCTAAAGTAGAGGTCGCTGCTCCAGGGTTCATCAACTTTTTCGTTTCCCCGAAATATCTACACAATAAGGTAAAAGAAGTTTTAAAACAAAAAAAGAAGTTTGGATCTATCGATATAGGGAAGGAAAGAAAGGTAAATGTCGAGTTCATATCAGCCAATCCAACTGGCCCCTTAACTTTAGGGAATGGCAGAGGAGGGTTTTGCGGTGATGCACTATCAAGAGTTTTGAGCAAGGCTGGTTACGAGGTAACTAGGGAATATTACATTAATGATCGCGGGGAGCAAATCATTAAGCTTGGGCACTCGGTTCTAAAAGATGAGCAGGCGGTATATAAGGGAGAGTATGTAGAGGAGCTGAATAAGAATATAGAAGGGAAGAATGCAGAGGAGGTGGGTGATAATGCTGTAAGATACATTCTTGCTAAAATGATAAAGCCTGCGGTTGCCAGGATGGGGATTAAGTTTGATGTTTGGTTCTCTGAAAAGAAACTATATGACAACGGCTGGGTAGATAAATCCATCGCTGATTTAACAAAAAGAGGGTTTACCTATAAAAGTGAAGGGGCCGTTTGGTTTAAGTCGCAAAGTTTGGGAGATGATAAGGATAGAGTATTGATTAGAAAAGATGGGGCTAAAACATACTTTGCTTCAGACATCGCCTATTTAAAGGATAAAATTAAAAGAGGATTCGAAAAGATTATACTCTTCGTCGGAGCCGACCACCATGGCTACATTAATCGTCTAAAAGCAGCTGGGCACACCCTGAGCTTTAATAAAGAAAACATAGATGTCGTCGTGATGCAACTTGTCAGCCTATTTAATAAGGGGAAAGAAGTTAAGATGTCAAAGAGAGCGGGAACCTACGTTACTTTAGATGAGCTTTTAGATGAAGTAAGTTTAGATGCGGCTAGGTTCTTCTTTTTACAAAGAGCTGCTAACACACATCTAAATTTTGATTTAAACCTAGCCAAAGAACAATCTCAGAAGAATCCCGTATATTATGTCCAATATGCCCACGCTAGAATATGTAGCATTCTTAAAAAAACAGGAATTCTGTTGAGATGGAAAATACCTAACTTCGGGTTGCTGACAGATCAAGCAGAATTAAACTTAATTAATCAAATTATTAGATTGCCCGAAGTTGTGCAGGAAACAGCAGAAGATTACCAAGTACAAAGATTAACTCAATATGCGGTAGAGTTGGCCGATGCTTTTCATAACTTTTATGAGAAATGCAAAGTCATTACGAAAGATAAAAAATTAAGCTCTGCTAGATTATCTTTAATCTTAGCGACGAAAATTGTTTTAGAAAATACCTTAGACTTAATGGGTGTCTCCAGCCCGGAAAAGATGTAGAGAATAGTAGGAAGGCCTTCCTGGTTTCTCGGGGGTCTTTTTTAGTGTTTTGAGCGTTGCAACCATTCGTTGGATTTACTTCCCGTCATCTTGACAGAGCCTGGACATGTATGGTATAATTTAAATGTATAAATTAGCTCTTTTTATAAGTAATACTTGCGATCCAGCAGTCATAGCCAAAAGGTACTAATAAGAGTTTGGTGCTTTCTGGCTATGACTGCTAAGGTCAGCCCCTTAACCTCGGGCAGAGGTGGTTCCTTGGCGAACAGCCAAAGAAAGGATGTGTGCTATGAAGTATGGCGACTTAACTCTGGGACAGATTGAAGCAATCGGTAACAAGCTTGGAGGGCCGGAAGGTATCCGTCGTTTCTTGGCAGGTGAGCTCGTGGTCCGGGAGCCCGACTTCAAGGTCTTCAAGACCGTGAAGTTGGGCACCGGCCCCAAGACCGCCGAAGATTTCCGCCTGGCCCTCATGGATGGCGGAATGAAGATCAGCGAGTGGGCCGACAACATCCTCGGGCAACCCGCCTTCACGGTGGCCCCCGAGGCCACCATGTTGGACCTCGTCGTTCTCACCCCCGCCGACCTCGGCTTCAAGGATGGAGCCAAGAGAGAGGACATCTACGCCAGTGCCAAATCACGTGGCCTCCAGCTCTGTCCCGCCGAGGTCGGCCCCCAGCTCCGCCTGGCCTACAGGGCCCAGCCCAAGGGAGAGTGGTTGGTGATTGGCATGGAGCCGATTACCGCTTCGGATGGCACCCTCGGGCTGTTCCGCGTGGAGCGCCGCGGTGACGGTCTGTGGCTCGACGGCCACTACGCCCATCCCGACTATGTCTGGGGTGGCTGCCCTCACTTCGTGTTTGTTCTCCCTCGCAAGTAATCTTCAAACTGTCCTTGGTCCCTTGGAACTCTGGTTCTTTCTTGAACCCTTGGTTTCTTGGAACCCTGAACAGTAAAACCCCTCTCTACGCAGCGCGCAGAGAGGGGTTTTAAAATATATGTGATAACATTAAGTCGGATAGTAGGCTAATAAATCTGCGGTTAAGGCTTCAGGTGGCCGAATTCTATATCTCAGGTGTATGCAGATTCTTGGCGGGCATGCCTTTCAAGAGAGTCATCCCTGATTATTAAAAAATGAAGATACTTGGTGTAAGGCGTTAGGGTATGTTTAGATACCGAATAAGATTCAGCCCGGAGAGTATTCGAAGGGTGGTGGTATAGATGACGCTTTACGCATTACCGATTCGGATGGCAACCTCAAGCTGTTCAACGTGAAGCACAACGATGACGGTCTGTGGCTCAACAGCAACTACGACAATCCCGACAATGTCTGGAATGGCTACAATCACTTCGTGTTTGTTCTCCCTCGCAACTCTCTTCGTTTTTCCCGTCTTTTAGGATGGGTTTTATTTTAAAGATTTAATCCATCCTCCCAGCATTTTTCCAACTTCGTCCAGCTTTTCAGAGAGGTTTGTGTATTTTTTATTATTCAAAGACCCTATCTCCCAGGAAATTTGCAGAAAAAATTTGAGGAGGTCGAGCTTAACGGAGGATCTTTTAAGGAAAATTTGCTTTTCAACTTTACCTGAATATCCTGCTTTCATTATATTCTCCATGGTTTCTAAAAACGAAGAATCAATCTTTTGGCCCAACGTATAACGAGAGGTTTTTGGGAAATCAAGTAAATACTCCTGCCATAGTTTATAAACCTGGGTCAGCTTTTGAATTATGCTCAAGTTAAACTGACTGGATGGGGGGGGGGTTAGAGGAATAATTATTTTGATTATGAGAATTAAGCTGAGTCATAAATTTGAAGATATAATTAGTGTTGATAATTTACTTGAAGCATGGCAAGAGTTTATTTTAGGTAAACGAAATAAAAAAGATGTCCAGGAATTTAATTCTCACCTAATGGATAACATTTTATTACTTAATTGTGAATTGTCTAATTATACATACAAACACGGAGGGTACCAAGAATTTAATATTTGTGACCCGAAATCAAGAATTATCCATAAGGCAAGTGTTAGAGATAGGCTTTTGCATCGCGCAGTGTATAGAATATTGTATCCATTTTTTGACAGAACCTTTATATCGGATTCCTTCTCTTGCCGTGATGAGAAGGGAACCCATAGGGCGATTGATAGGTTCAGGGGCCTTGCTCATAGCGTTTCAAAAAATAATACTAAGACTTGCTGGGTTTTAAAGGGCGATATCAAAAAGTTTTTTTATTCAATCGACCAGCATATATTATTAGAAATTTTACAAAAATACATACCAGATAAGGACATTGCGGGTCTTTTAAAAGAGATAATAACAAGTTTTCAGTATATAAAACCAGGGTTTGGTTTGCCTTTGGGCAACCTGACGTCTCAATTGTTTGCGAACATATATATGAACGAATTTGATCAGTTCGTGAAACATAAATTAAAAGTAAGGCACTACATTAGATATGCAGATGATTTTGTAATTTTATCAGGGCACGAGAATTATCTAAAAGGAAAAGTTTTGCTTATCGCAGACTTTCTAAAAGATGAATTAAATCTCGCGCTACACCCAGGTAAGGTTTTTATTAAGACCTTGTGTTCCGGAGTGGACTTTTTGGGTTGGGTTAACTTCCCAGACCATAGGGTTATAAGGGGCAAGACTAAAAGTAGAATGTTTAAAAGAGTGGGAAATAACGATCTGGAAACCTTGAATTCATATATCGGCATGTTAAGCCACGGGAATACGGAAAAAATTAAAGATAAGGTTTTTAAATCATACACCGGGAATGAAGGCAATATTGTAGGGTGATGTCCTACTACCCGGCAGATTTTTATTGAAATTAAGGTAATTTTCAGATAAGATGAGAAAATACAATTATGGAGTTAAATTTTCCAGAGATAGAGAATAAAATACTGAGGTTCTGGCAGGAGAACGGTGTTTTCAATAAACTTCGAGAAAAAAACAAGGATGGCAAGCCTTGGTCGTTTTTAGATGGACCGATCACTGCCAATAATCCCATGGGAGTGCATCACGCCTGGGGAAGAACATACAAAGACCTATTCCAGAGATTCTTTGCAATGAAGGGGAGAGATCAAAGGTACCAGAATGGATTTGATTGCCAAGGTCTTTGGGTCGAGGTGGAGGTTGAAAAGGAGTTAGGTTTTAAAAGTAAGAAAGATATTGAAGTGTACGGAGTAGATAGGTTCGTCGAGAAATGCAAGGAAAGGGTAAATAAGTATTCGGCCATTCAAACCCAGCAATCAATCAGGTTGGGCCAGTGGATGGATTGGGATAATTCTTACTACACAATGTCAGATGAGAATAACTACGCCATTTGGGGGTTTTTAAAGAAATGCTATGAAAAAGGGTATTTATATAAAGGAAGAGACAGCGTGCCTTGGTGCCCAAGATGTGGCACGGCCATTTCTCAACACGAGATTTTAACCGAAGAGTATAAAGAGATAATCCATAAGGCAATCTACTTTAAGCTGCCAATTTCAGATAAAGAATTTCAGGGCGTTAACTTCCTAGTTTGGACTACTACCCCATGGACAATCCCGGCCAATGTTGCCCTGGCGGTTAATCCCGAATTGGAGTACGGAATTTTTAGTAATGGAAAAGATAAATTTGTCCTATTAAAAGATTTGGCCGAGAAGGTTGTTGGTAAGGAGTTTGTCTTAGAAAAGAAGCTTCTAGGTAAAGAATTAAAAGGACTAAAGTATGAAGGCCCATTTGATAATCTACCACGAACCGTAAAAGCGGAAGAAGAAAATGAAAAAACTTTTCATACAGTTGTTTTGGACAAGGACTTAGTAACAGCCCTAGAGGGTACTGGCATTATCCATATCGCTCCCGGTGCTGGGGAGGAAGACTTTAAGGTGGGGAAGGAAGAGAATCTGGCAGTAATTGATGTGATCGATGAAGCAGCAGTTTATCTTGATGGAATGGATGATCTGTCTGGGAAGAGCGCAAAGAAGAACCCAGAATTAATCTTCGATTATCTTTCTAGCTACAAGGCCGGACAGTTTCTGTTTAAAATAGAAGACTATACCCATCGTTATCCTACCTGCTGGAGATGCAAGACTGAATTAGTTTGGCGAGTTGTTGATGAATGGTACATATCAATGGATAAGTTGAGAAAACCCTTAATGGAGGCTACTAAAGAAATTAACTGGATACCAGACTTTGGTAAAGAGAGAGAACTAGATTGGCTTAAGAATATGCACGACTGGTTAATCTCTAAGAAAAGATACTGGGGTTTAGTTCTGCCAATATTTGAATGTAAGTGTGGAAACTTCGAGGTTATAGGCTCGAAGGAGGAATTAAAGGAACGTGCAGTTTCTGGTTGGGATGAATTTGAAGGCAAATCCCCCCATAAACCTTGGGCAGATAAAGTAAAGATTAAATGTTCTAAATGTGGCGAAGTTGTATCTAGAATTCCCGATGTCGGTAACCCATGGTTAGACGCCGGGATTGTTCCCTTTTCGACGATGAAATATGACAGCGATAAGAAGTACTGGGCAAAGTGGTTCCCAGTTGAACTGGTTTGTGAATCCTTCCCTGGGCAATTTAAAAACTGGTTTTATTCCATTATCGTAATGAGTGTGGTTCTGGAGAAAAAACCACCAGTTAAGAATATCTTCGGCTATGCTTCGGTTCGTGATGAAAAGGGGGAAGAAATGCATAAGTCTAAGGGGAATGCTGTCTGGTTCGACGAAGCTGTAGAAAAAATTGGGGCTGACCCAATGAGGTGGATGTATGCCAAACAGAATCCAGCGGATAATTTAAAGTTTGGATATATTAATGCAGAAGAAGTTAAAAGAAGACTTTTAACGCTGTATAATACTTTTGTATTCTTTACTACCTATGTAAAGAAAGAAGAATTCCCCAATGATTTAAAATTATCTCCTGCAAATACCCTAGACAAATGGATTATTTCAAAATTTAACAATTTGGTTAAGAAAGTTGAGGAAAGCTTTGAAAACTTTAACCCAGCTACTGGGGTAAATGCAATTGAAGAATTCTTCATAACAGATTTATCTCTGTGG
Organism: uncultured Candidatus Saccharibacteria bacterium; assembly: GCA_964424305.1. Taxonomy (GTDB): domain Bacteria; phylum Patescibacteriota; class Minisyncoccia; order Minisyncoccales; family Staskawiczbacteraceae; genus JAHJTG01. Next base: position 37,562 of record CAYRHW010000001.1, on the reverse strand, counting down.
TATGTCAGGCGATCAAGGGCGAGATTCCATGAAATGGGCGAGGACAGGGATCAGGCAATTAAAACATTCTATTACATACTTCTAAATCTAGTTAAGATCATGGGTCCGGTGATGCCGTTTTTTGCAGAAGAAATTTACCAAGTTTTGAAAACTCCAGATATGCCAGAATCCGTCCATCTAACAGATTGGCCAGAAGTAGATAAAAAGAAAATAGATAATGACCTAGAGGGTAGTATGGGTAAATTGAGGAACCTAGTAAATTTAGTATTAGCAGAAAGGACTCTTCTGGGCATTAAGGTAAGGCAACCCCTATCCCAGTTAAAGGTAAAAAGTAATGAGTTAAGCAAGGAAAAGGAATTATTGGAGATATTAAAAGAAGAGGCCAATGTTAGAGAAATAGTTTTTGACGATAAGTTGGCAAAAGACATCGAGTTGAATGTAGAGCTAACAGATGAACTGAAGAAAGAGGGAGAGAGAAGAGAATTTATACGAACCGTTAGAAGCCTAAGGAAAGAGTTGGGATTAGTTTCTGGATCTATCGTCCAGGGGATAACGTCTACCGCAAATGTAGTGTTTAATGAAGAAGAGCTAATTAAAGATATCGGCTCTAAATATTTTGAACAGGTTGCCAGTGAGGCAGAGATAGTGGGTGATGTTAAGAAGGCATATAAGTTTGACGGTAAAGAATACCACGTAGGTATTAAGAAATAATGGCTCTCCATTATAAGACACGTGGGCTTGTTATTAAGAAAACAGATGCCGGTGAAACGGACAGAGTCTTTACCGTATTATCAGAAGATTTTGGAAAGATTAGAATTTTGGGCAGGGCGATAAGAAAAATTACCTCAAAACTTAGGAGTGGTATTAATCTAATTGGTCTTTCCGAAATTGAATTTATCCAGGGTAGGGCCCAGAAAACTTTAACCGATGCGGAACCATTGAACTGTTACAGTAATTTGAAAGCCGACCTCCCTAGATTAAAGGTGGCGCATAGAATAGCAGATGTGGCCAATGGGTTGGTTTCAAAAGAAGAGAAGGACGACGAAATTTACAATCTATTAAAAGATTCTTACGATAGATTAGACGAAGTTAGCCTTACCCCGCTACAGGTACAAATGATATATTTCTATTTCATTTGGAACCTGTTTAATATTCTGGGGTATAAGCCAGAGGTTCATAAATGTGTTGTTTGCCAAAATAGTTTAGTGCCCAATATTATATATTTTTCTCCAGATGGAGCTGGATTAGTCTGTGGCCAGTGTGTTAAGGGTGCGGGGTTTTGTAAGAGGATAAACACGGATATTGTTAAGGTATTAAGATTAATTTTAAAGAAGGATTTTAAAACATTGTCTAAATTAAAAATCCCAATATCATCGGGGAAGCTGCTACGAGAGATATCGGATGATTACTATTTCCATCTTTTATCAATTCATTTATCAACCGAAGATTTAAGAAGAGAGAAAATTTTGATATAATAAAAATATATGAGCAAGAAACTAATCATCGTCATATCTTTAGTTGTAGTTCTATTAGCAGCAGGCGGCTATTGGTATTATAGAGAAACGATTTTTTCGAAGAGCATACTAAAACTCGAAATTTTGGGGCCGGAAAATGTTCAAATGGGGCAGGAATTTGAGTACACCATTAAATATAAGAATAATAGTAATTTTACCTTAGAAGAGCCAAGGTTGGATTTTGAATATCCGGAATTCACCATAAACGAAGAGGGGAAAACAAGGGTTTCCCAAGTTCTAAAGGATATATATCCTGGCGATGAGCAATTTATACAATTTAAGGCAAGGCTTATTGGTAAAGAGGACGATCTTAAGGTCGCAAAGGCGTATTTGTCGTATAAGCCACAGAATTTAAAGGCTAGGTATGAATCGAGCACAACCTTTACCACGAAGATAGACATGGTGCCAATCACCCTAGATTTTGACTTACCATCTAAAATGGAAAGAGGGAAAGAGATTGAGTTCCCCATTAACTACTTCTCGAACGCTGATTTTAAATTGTCAGGGTTAAGGCTGGAGGTTGATTACCCAGAGAAATTCAGCTTTATCAGTTCAAACCCACAGTCGTTGGATAATAACGAATGGGAGATAGCAGATTTGGACAAGGCTCAAGGCGGGAGAATAAGTATAATCGGCAACCTAACAGAAGAGGTTGGGAATAAAATACAATTTAAAGCAAGAATTGGACTTTGGAAAGATGGTGAATTCACTCTTCTAAAAGAGGCCACAAAAGAGGTTGAAATAATAGAACCGCTGCTCTATATATCACAGCAGATAAACGGATCATCCACCTATATCCCATCGCCAGGGGAAACCTTACATTATGAAATCTATTTCCGGAATATTGGCCGGACTCCATTCGAAAATCTATTTCTGACAAATACCTTTGATAGCTCCATTTTCGACTTAACAACCCTAAAGGTAGATGCGGGACAGATAAGAGCTGACGACAATATGGTTATTTGGGACTGGAAACAAGTTCCGGAGTTGAATGTTTTGGGGATACAGGAGGAGGGGAAAGTTGAGTTTGATGTTACTTTAAAAAAATCCTGGGTCATCTCCGATGCAGATTTTAACAATACTTTTATAAAAAACAAAGTGAATATTTCTCAGATAACTCAAGATTTCCAAACCAAAGTAAACTCAAGGTTGGTGGTTTTGCAAAAAGGGTATTATCAAGACAGTGTTTTTGGAAATACTGGTCCCTCTCGGCCAGTCGTCGGTCAGCAAACTACCTATACTATTACTTGGCAAGCTCAGAATTATTATAATGATGTTAAAAATGTGAAAGTAAGGGCGACTTTACCACCGGGAGTGGTTTTAACGGGTAGGATATCTCCAGACAGCGAAATTTCAAGATTCTCTTTTGATAGTAACAGCAGAGAAATTTTATGGAATGTCGCCAATGATATGGCTCCGGGGACTGGAGTGACAAATAATCCCCCCAGCGTGTCTTTCCAAGTTTCCTTAACTCCCACCCCTTCTCAGGTGGGGAGAGTAGCTCTAATAATGAATAAGGCCACGATTGCCGGAGAAGATTCATGGACTGGACAAAGTATCAGCACTGAAACCCCTGGACTAGACACAACTCTACCCGATGATTCTTCTATAACCAATCATTCAGGAACAGTACAATAACCTCATAATACAACCGAAATATTGACACAGTTCAGTGGTTTTGGTATAAGAGTAATATAGTAGCACACAAGAAATCAATCGGACCCCTCTTCGGGAAAGAGAGAAAAAAGGGTAAAAAGACTTGAGCGCATCAGCGCATTCGTCATGTCTCGTGGCAAGAGTGGTTGGGAGATTCCTACATCGTCCCTCATATCTCACGCCAAATACGGTGCCTAGCGCCGTAAACCCCATTCTCTAATAACAGATGAAGATCGGGTCCGATCAATCAGACCCCACTCCTCGGCATTGGCCTCGTCTCCCCACGCGAGTGCCTTCCAGGAGTGGGGGCTTTTTTTTTATCCAAAATCAGATAGAATAGAAAAATATATTAAATATACAGAATCTATGGAAAATTTAATGGAGAAAATGGTTTCATTGGCTAAAAGACGTGGCTTCATATACCCCTCAAGTGAAATCTATGGAGGATTTGCTGCGGTATACGACTACGGCCATTACGGAACTTTATTGAAGAATAACATTAGGGATTTTTGGTGGAAACAAATGGTGCAGTATCAAGATAATATCTATGGGCTTGATAGCGCAATTTTTATTCATCCAAAAGCTTGGGTAGCTTCTGGCCACGTTGGTTCTTTTAACGATCCGCAGATTGATTGTGTTAAGTGTCAGAACAGGATGAGGGCTGATCATATTCTTGAAGAGTTCGGCATTAGTGCTGATAAAGAAACAATAGAGGTTATTAATAAAGAACTTGGTAAGTTAAAAAAGAAAAAAAGGATTAAATGTCCCAATTGTGGCTCGACAGAATTTACTGAAGCAAAGGTTTTTTCTTTGATGGTGAAATCTAATATCGGGTCACCGACAGATAGTTTATCAGAGGACAACGTTGTCTACTTAAGGCCAGAAACCTGCGGAGGAATATATCTGGAGTATAAAAATATCGTTGATACACTTCATCCGAAATTGCCATTCGGGGTAGCTCAAGTGGGAAAAGCTTTTAGAAATGAGATTGTCGCTCGTCAGTTCATTTTCAGGACCAGAGAGTTTGAACAAATGGAGATGCAATACTTTTTGAGTCCGGAAACAATGAAGGAAAATTATAGCAAGTGGAGAGAGGCTCGTTGGGCGTGGTATCTGGCGTTGGGGGTTCCTGAAGATAAAATACGATGGTACAAACATGAAAAATTAGCTCATTATGCGTCAGAGGCCTATGACATTGAATATGATTTCAAATCATTGGGGGGCTTCAAAGAGGTAGAGGGTATCCATGCTAGGGGAGATTGGGACCTTTCGCAGCAACAGAAGTTCTCCGGAGTTGATTTAAGGTATTTTGATGCAGAGGCTAATAAAAGGTTCATCCCACATATAATGGAAACATCGGCAGGATTGAATAGGTTGGTTCTGATGATGATTGATCTTGCATATAATGAGGAAACTTTGGGAGAAGAAGAAAGAACGGTTTTGAAGTTTCCAAAACATATAGCCCCAATTAAGGTAGCTTTCTTCCCACTTTTAAGAAACAAACCAGAATTAGTTAAAAAAGCAAAAGGAATTTACGATGAATTTAAATTGATGTTTTCTTGCGAGTTTGATGATAATGGAAATATTGGGAAACGTTACCGAAGGCAAGATGAGATCGGTACCCCCTATTGCGTTACCGTTGATTTCGAAACTCTAGAAAATGATACGGTAACTATTCGTGACCGCGACACGATGAAACAGGAAAGAGTAAAAATATCTGATTTGAAAGAAAAAATAACGGAAGGTTTAAATAGTTAATGAAAAAAACAACGCTCAAGAATGGTTTGAGGATAATCACCATTCCGGTCAAAAACACAAAAACTGTCACTTTTTTAGTTTTAGTTAAAACTGGTTCTAAATATGAGACGAAAGAGATTAATGGCATTTCTCATTTTTTAGAGCACATGTTTTTTAAAGGAACGAAGAAGAGGCCAACAACCTTAGATATCGCCGAGACACTAGACAGAGTCGGCGGAGAATATAACGCCTTCACCTCAAAAGAGGTCACTGGATATTGGGCGAAGGTGGCTGATAAGAATCAGGACGTTGCCTTAGATTGGATTTCAGATATGTTCTTGAATTCAAAACTAGAGCAGACAGAGATCGATAGAGAAAAGGGAGTAATAATTGAAGAAATGAATATGTATCTAGATACTCCTACCGCATATATAGGGGATCTTTGGGAAAGTTTGCTTTACAAAGACCAGCCAGCTGGCTGGAGGGTAATTGGAGAGAAGGAGAATATTCTGAATATGAACAGGGAAAAAATTGTCGACTATTTTAAAAGCCACTATGGGGCAGAAAATACTATAGTTTGTGTTGCTGGGAATATTAGTACAAAAACCATAGAGGATAAGATTATGGGGTATTTTAAAAATATTAACGATTCAAAGCCAAAAGAAAAACTGGTGGCAAAAGATGAGCAGAGCGGTCCCGAAGTTTTAGTCCACTTTAAAGAAACTGATCAGACACATTTGTGTTTGGGTGTAAGGGCGTATAACTTATTTGATCCACGAAGATACGCCCTAGGTTTGTTGGCCACTATTTTGGGTGGCAATATGAGTTCAAGATTGTTTATCTCAGTTAGAGAAAGAAGGGGCTTGGCTTATTACATTCGCACATCGGCTGAGGAAAACACTGACACCGGATTTCTTGTTACTCAAGCTGGGATCGATCATAAAAACGTAGAAGAGGTCATAAAATTAGTTTTGGAAGAATATAAATCCCTTAAAGATAAAAAGATCACTAAAGATGAGCTTAAGAAAGCTAAGGATTATACTAAAGGCTCTATGGCGCTATCTTTAGAGCCATCAGATGCCCAAGTTTTCTTTTATGCAGAGCAGGAGTTGTTTAGGAAAAATATTTTAAAGCCTGAAGAGATTTTTAAAAGGATTGACCGGGTTACTGTAAATGATATAAAGAAAGTAGCAGAAGATATCTTTAGGCCCGAAAAGCTGAACCTCGCAATTATTGGGCCACTCAAAGAAAAAGACAAATTTAAAAATTTATTGAAAATTTAATCGTATCCCCTGAGGTGCGGGGGATAACAAATTATGGATAGCCAAGTACACACACTAGATATCTCATGGGAAACGATAATAAAAATCGCGCTTTCTGCGTTGTTTTTTTATTTGTTGTTTCTTGTTAGGGATATTGTTATTTGGTTTTTTTTCGCTCTCATAATTTCTGTGCTTTTTGAGCCAGCGATTAATTTCTTAAGGTGGCTCCGGGTGCCAAAGATCTTAGCAGTAACTTTTATTTATCTAGTATTCTTTGGGATCCTGGGATTATTTCTCTATCTTACTGCCCCATTATTTATTGATGAAATCAAGCAGTTCTCTCAATCGGTTCCCGGATACTTTGAGAAAGTGAGCCCCATTTTTAAAGATTTAAAAATTGAGGCCCTACAGAATCTAGAATCTTTTACTCAAGATATTACGTCTAACCTAGAAAAAGTTTCAACTAGTGTCTTCAACACATTGGCCGCCTTCTTCGGCGGGGTTGTCTCGGCCTTCTTTATTATCGCTATTTCTTTCTTCATATCCATAGAAGAAAAAGGTATCGAAAAAGTTTTGAGACTACTGTCTCCGAAAAAAAATGAAGAATACATTTTGGCACTCTTCGAAAGATGTCAGACAAAGGTTAGCGGATGGTTCGGGGCTAGGATTCTAGCCTGCCTTTTCATCTCCATAGCATGCTTCCTTGTATTTTATTTCCTTGGTATAAAATACGCAGTTATCTTAGCTTTGCTTTGCGGTCTGTTAAATTTTATCCCCTACATCGGGCCCCTAATAGCCGGAGTCCTATTGGCGGTTTTTGTTGGCGTAGCCAGCTCGTGGGTTATGGCCCTAATGGCGGTGGTAACATTTATTGTTATCAATATGATTGAGAATAATATTATCTCTCCGATATTAACTAAAAAGTTTGTCGGTTTACCACCAGTTTTAGTTCTATTATCTGTAGTAATCGGAGGAATAATCTTCGGATTTTTGGGTGCGATATTTGCTATCCCAGTATTTGGAATATTGTACGAGTTTATAAAGGAATTTTTAGAAAAAAGGAAGGAAGACGAAGAACTCGGCCAGTTAGCCTAGCTACTAGATTATGGCGAGAAATCCCAGTAAGACGACAAAGGCTTGGGTGGATATCCTCAGGTAAAGAGGATATTTTTTTTCTTCGAGAAAGTGAATTTTTGAGTGAAAAGAAGAATGAGCTATTAGTATCTTGCTTCTTCTGAATTTAAAGGATAAAAGAGTTAGTAAATCCGGTAGGGCACCAAAAAAAGCGCCCACCGCTAATTTTATGGGACTCGCGTGGGTAAGGGATTGGATTATAGAAATAAATATTACTCCTATCGCTATATCAATGAGTATTTTTAAAATGTCTTCCCGGGATTTTCCCCATTCGCCCTTTTTTATATTTACTATTGAGTAATCTACGTGTGGCAGTGTATCTAAAAGATAGTGGCTTAAAATAGCCAGAATAATTATTAGGGGGAATGAGTTGAACTTTGCTGCAATTGCTGCCCCTATAACCAAATGCGGGATTAAAATCATGGAAATTTAATAGTTGTATGCTATGCTGTAATAATTACACTATGCCAGGAAAAACTAAAAATTTCTATATCACCACCAGCATCCCCTACACAAATGCGGCCCCGCACATTGGTTTTGCATTGGAGGCGGTTCAGGCCGATGTTATCGCTCGCCATAACCGCATTCAGGGGAAAGATGTGTTTTTTCTAACCGGTACAGACGAACACGGCATTAAAACAGCTAGAGCCGCTAGGGCTGTCGGGAAAGAGCCAAAAGATTTTGCCGATGAGATATCGGAAAGATTTAGGCTACTAGCCAAGGCTTTAAATATTTCTAATGATGGCTTCATCAGAACCACCGATGAACAAAAACATAGGCCAACAATAGAAAAGATTTGGGAAATTTTTGTTTCTAAGGGAGATATATATAAGAAGAAGTATAGAGGATTTTATTGTGCGGGTTGCGAAGCCTTTATAACGGAAAAAGATCTTATCGATGGTAAATGTCCAATTCACCAAAAAGAACTCGAAGTGGTAGAAGAAGAAAATTACTTTTTTAAGCTTTCAAAATATGGGACTCAGATAAAAGAAGCTATTGAATCTGGTGAGTTGAAAATATCTCCGGAATCAAGAAAGAATGAGACCCTCTCGATCATAGATCAGGGGCTAGAAGATGTTAGTTTCTCTAGGACAAAAGATAAATATTGGGGCTTTGAAGTTCCCGGGGACCCAGAACAGGTCATTTACGTTTGGTGCGATGCTCTTCCAAACTATATCTCCGGCATAGGGTACGCCGATAATTCAAAAGAATTTAAAAAATATTGGCCAGCAGATGTCCATTGTCTGGGGAAAGATATAATGAGGTTCCATACCATCTTTTGGCCGGCCATGCTTTTATCGTTGGGCCTAGAGCTACCTAGGGAGATCTTTGTACACGGGTTTATCACGGTTGATAATAAAAAAATGTCCAAGAGTTTGGGAAATGTCATTGATCCTTTTGAGTTGGTTAATAAGTACGGGGTAGATGCTGTAAGATATTATTTATTGAGAGAAATTTCGCCAACAGATGATGGTGATTTTACATATACTAAGTTTGAAGAGAGATACAACGCTGATTTAGCCGGGGGAATAGGAAATTTACTTGCTAGAGTTATTACCCTAGCCGAAAAGATAGATTTTAGTGGAATAAGGGAGATAAGTCCTGATTTCAAAAAAGAAATTTTAAAAACCAGAGAAGAATGCAAAAGATTATTAGATGAATTTAAATTTAACGAAGCCCTAAGAGTGATCTGGGATCTGGCGGGGTTCTGTGATAAATATGTTGATCAGGAAAAACCATGGGAAAGTAAAGACCCAGCTGTAATTTATAACCTTCTGGTCTGCATATCCCACATCTCTCAACTGTTAGAACCCTTCTTGCCAGAAACTTCAGAGAAGATGTTCGGACAGTTGGGCGTTGACCACCTGGACAAAAAGTTTATTAAGTTTAAGATAAAAAAAGGAGAGTCTTTGTTCAAAAAGATTCAAACCCTTTAGTCGTACTTTTACATCACAACGGGGGCGGAAGGAAGGCCGAAGATGGACGGTAGCGCTGGATCTGAGGAGAGAACTCTTTTCCGTAAACAGATTGAACAGCTTAGTATCGCTCTTGCCGAAGCACAAGATGGCAGCAGAGAATATTCCCAAAAGTTGTTTGCGCTTACAGAGAGGGTGCGTAGTTTTCTTATCGGGATGGGGATGAGGGCGGATTCTATTATAGATATCCCGGAGGTTGGTGCCGATGCAGAGGACCTTGTCCAGATTTTGACTACGTTAATCAAATCCTTGCTGCACGATAAGGAATGTAAGGTTCGGGAGATGTTAAGACTGGAAAGATCTTTGAAGACTGCAGGTCAACGAGAGAAAGACCTGAGATTTAATATCACTCGGAAAGAAAGAGCCATCAAGGGCTTGGAGTTAAGGGTAGAGGGACTGGAGGGGGATATTAATAGTAGAAAGAAAAGAAAGAGAAAAAGGAGAAGAAATCGTTAGGGCGCCCAAAAAGCGCTTTTTTTCTTCCAACTATTGACAGAGTAGTATATTGTGTGATAATATGTATATTGTCTTCAGATATAAAGGAGCTGCTCATGAACATAAAGAAGTGGAAGCGCATATGGGACATGGTGATTCTCATCATTCTGTCCTTTTGCGCGATGTGCTGACCGAAGGGTCCTGGAGGGACCCTGCCGACCGGTGAACTCGCTGAGATACGGATATCCCAACGAGTGGGTGCCCAATCGCGGTTCCCGGTCTCTAGAGACCAACCTGCGGAAGCAGGAAGATATAGGAAGAGGAGAAATACATGGCAAAGCTCCACATACCGTTTGGCAAAAAGCCACCCGAGGGTACCGCAAGGAACTCAAAAGTGGCCAGAGTCAGACAAAGGATCCAAGCGAGGTTCTACGAACAACCCGGCGTTATCGACTTCGCCATTCGTAGACTCCACAAGGATCTGCTCAACAGAGCGCGACGCAGTTAGTCGCGCTGTTTTCTTACATGTGCAGAACTATTATTGACCCCTGTTTTTATAAGTTCTAAAATTGATTGAATATGAACATTTAAAATATATTTCTAGAAAGGACGGTGGACCATGGTTGGATCTGCACCGGATTTCTACGAATTTAACGACCCAAGTTGTCTGGGCCAATCGGTTGAGAGTCATCAACCTACAGTAGTACTATTTGTGCCACGACATCACATTGGAGAAGGAATTAGCAAACTTTTTGAAGAGATGGAAAGATTGTCTTCCCAATTTTCCGGTAAGGTTAAATTTTTCTGGTTGCCAACTGAGATGGGTTCGGAAGTTTGTAGAGAATTTCAAATTGATCATTTGCCGCAAGTTGTTCTCTTTTCAGCGGGAAAAGAAAAGCTTCGGCTTATTGATCCGAGCAGTGAAGGTTGTTTGGTCTACAATTTGGGAATAGTTTTAGACGGAGAAAAATCCGATTATTTGAGACCAGTTTCCATGTCCGCATAGGGCATCCATCCGGATGCTTTTTCTTTTTATTTTAACCATTGACATTGTGTAATTTGTTGATTATAATCTCATTAGTTTCTTTTTTTACAGCCCAATAGGGCGAAGGAGTAGAAGATGACTCTTGAGAAAATTGGGGCGGACCCATCTGACGATCGCGCCAGTCTAGAGTGGTTGAAAAATCTTTCTGGGATAAAGGTCATTTTGAAGATTAACTCGGTTCTTCCAGGCAGTGGTGAGGATGGCCTGAAGAAGATGCTCGAGAGAGTATCGAAATTTTTTCCAGGAGTTTATTTCTTCTATTTTGATGCTTCTCAGCGGGATGATTTGGAAGAGGGTTTCCAGATGCGAGCAACTCCCAGCATCGTTATCCTTCGAGACAATCAGGTGGTTGATCCTCCGCTTGGAAGATTCAATCGTTTTCCGCCAGAAGGAAAGGCTTCTTTGGAGGCCGCTATAAAGGATGCCCTGGGCATGCTGATGGATCCAGCTCGGAACCCTCCGCGCTGTGCCCCAATGGCCCAACCGTCTGCCACGGCTTGATGGGTTAAAGAAAATCCAAGAAAGGGGTGAATATGATCACCTTCTCAAGAGCGAAAGACCAGAGATTTCGTATTGGTGATAACATTGTTATAACCATAACAGAAATTCGTGGAAAAATGGTGCGGATTGGGATTGAGGTTCCGGCGCATATTCCTGTCCGACTTGAAGAGGCACAAGAAACTATTCAGCAAGAAAAGGAAAAGGGAGAAGATCAGGCCGCTGGCCTAAGAAGGCTTGTAGCAGATCAGGGTAAAGGGGAAACCCCTAAGCCATAAATGAGCGCGTCGCATACGTGCTTTTTTTCTGCTTAAAATCTGATAATATTATAGAATATGTTATTCGATTCTCACGCCCATCTTAACTTCAATGCATACAAAGAAGACTTGTATGAGGTAGCTGAAAGAACGCTTAAAAATGGCGTTTGGTTTATTAATGTCGGAACAAAATATGAGACAAGTAAAAAGGCAATAGAAGTGGCAGAGAAACATCAAGAAGGGATCTATGCGTCAATTGGCATGCATCCGGTACATATAAAAACAGATTTAGTTAAATTCAAAACTGACCCCGAGGAAGGATCGTTTGAAACCCTGGGAGAGGATTACGACGAGAGTAAATACAGGGAGTTGGCGAAGTCAAAAAAAGTGGTAGCCATAGGAGAGATTGGTTTGGATTACTATTATCGACCCAAGACCACTAAAAGGTTAGAACAGTTTAAGGAGCAACAAAGAGAGTTGTTTATAAAACAGCTAGGATTAGCCGAAGAATTAGATCTACCAGTGATTGTTCATTGTAGAATGGCTCACGGCGATGTGATGGAAATTTTAAAAAATAAACCAAAGATAAGAGGAGTTATCCATTGTTTTACTGGGAGCCTACAAGAAGCCGAAGAATATATCAAAATGGGTTTTTTTATTGGTTTAAATGGTATAATATTTAAGTTGGATTTAGACGAAGTAATTAAAAATATCCCGCTAGATAAAATTCTGGTTGAGACTGATTGCCCCTATCTTACTCCTCCTCAAGCAGGTGGGAAGGACATGAGAAACGAGCCTTTATTTGTGGAATATGTAGCCAAGAGAATAGCTGAATTGAGGGGTATCGAATATAATAAAATAGCGGAGGTTACTACTCATAACGCAAGGACTCTTTTTAATATATAGTTTTTCTTATAGTATATGAATATGTCTATTATCAAATATGACCCCCTAAAAATAGAAAAAAAGTGGCAGGGCTACTGGGACAAGAGAAAATTATATAAAGCCACAGATTTTTCTAAAAAGTCAAAGTCTTATATTCTACTCGAGTTTCCCTATCCATCTGGCGATGGTTTGCACGTTGGCCATTGTAGGCCGTATGCTACGTTAGACGCGATAGCCAGAAAAAAAAGAATGCAAGGATATAACGTTTTGTTCCCAATGGGGTGGGACGCTTTCGGTTTGCCAACCGAGAACTATGCAATAAAAAATAGGGTTCATCCCAACGTTGCCACAAAAAATAATATAGCGAACTTTAAAAGGCAGATGAAAAGCCTTGGGCTATCTTTTAATTGGGATAGGGAAATAAATACTACGGACCCTAAATATTATAAATGGACTCAATGGATATTTTTGCAGCTATTTAAGAATGGGTTAGCCTATAAAAAGAAAATGGCTATTAATTGGTGCCCTTCTTGTAAAATTGGGCTGGCCAATGAAGAAGTGGTAGATGGGAAATGTGAAAGATGTGGGGCGCAGGCAGAGCAAAAAGAAAAAGAACAGTGGATGTTGGCCATCACAAAGTATGCCGACAGATTAATTAAGGATTTAGATACAGTTAATTATTTAGATAGAATAAAAACCCAACAGATAAATTGGATAGGGAAATCGTTTGGGGCAGAAGTTGATTTTAAAGTAGAAAACTCAGATAAGAAGATAACAGTTTTCACTACGAGAGTCGATACTATCTTTGGGGTAACCGCGGTTGTTATTGCTCCGGAAAACGTCTTAGTAAGAGAAATTGTTTCAAGAGAAAAGGAAAAAGAAGTCCAAGAATATATAAACGAGTCAAAGAAAAAAAATGAATTCGAAAGAACTCAATTAGAAAAAGAAAAGACAGGCGTCTTCTCTGGATCCTATGCTATTAATCCTATTAATAAAGAAAGAATCCCTATTTGGGTCGGGGACTATGTCGTGGCTTCCTATGGGGGTGGGGCCGTTATGATGGTGCCGGCTCATGACGAAAGGGATTATCAATTTGCTAAGAAATATAATTTGGATATAAAGGAAGTTGTTTCGGGTGGGGATACTATAAAAAGTGCTTTTTGTGAATATGGGAAGTTAACTAATTGCGGAGAATTTTCTGGTTTGTCTTCGCAGGAAGCAATTGAAAAGATAACCAAGTGGCTAGAAGAAAATAAGTGTGGGCAAAAAAAGGTGCAGTATAGACTGCGGGATTGGGTGTTCTCTAGACAGCATTATTGGGGTGAGCCGATTCCCATAATACACTGCCCTGTTTGTGGCATGGTTCCAGTTCTGGAGAAGGATCTACCGGTTAAACTTCCTTACGTAAAAAAATATCAACCAACGGGAACGGGCGAGTCCCCATTGGATGCAATAAAGAAATGGGTGAATGTTAAGTGTCCCACATGTAGGGGATCAGCGAAAAGGGAAACAGACACAATGCCAAACTGGGCCGGTTCTTCTTGGTATTTTATTCGATATACCGATCCAAAAAACAACAAGCAGATTGCCGACCCCAAGAAAATGAATTATTGGCTTCCGGTGGATTGGTATAACGGAGGGATGGAGCATACTACTTTGCATCTTTTGTATTCTAGGTTTTGGCACAAATTTCTCTATGACATTAAGGTTGTGCCTCAGCCAGAACCATATTTGAAAAGAACTTCCCATGGAATGGTTTTAGCTCAAGATGGTCAAAAAATGTCGAAGTCCAGGGGCAATGTCATAAACCCAGATGAAATAGTAAAACAATACGGGGCAGATACCCTAAGGGTCTACGAAATGTTTATGGGGCCGTTTGATCAGGCGATTGCCTGGGATACAAATGGAATGATTGGTGTTCGTAGGTTTCTAGACAGACTATGGAACTTTTCGGTAAATTGTTCTGACCAGAAAAAATCTAGCAAGGAAGCTCTATCAGTTTTAAATCATTTGGTCAAAAAGGTTACAGAAGATTTGGACCAAATGAAGTTTAATACTGCAGTGGCAGCTTTTATGGAATTCTCTAATTTTATCTCCGAACATCAAAATGACATTGGAAAGGATATAATAGAGAAGTTGTTGATTTTACTTGCTCCCTTTGCCCCGCATATCGCAGAAGAGCTATGGCAGAGATTAATAGGTAAAAAAAGTATTCATTTACAGCCTTGGCCGGAATATAATGAAAAACTAATTAAAAATGAATTAGTTACTTTGATTATTCAGGTAAATAGTAAAGTTAGAGATAAGATAGAAATTGTAGCCGATATAGCAGAAGAGGAGGTGAGGAAAATAGTTTTATCTAGGGAGAAGATAAAGCAGCTAGTTAAGGAAGAAGAAATTAAAAACATAATTTTTGTGAAGGGAAGACTAATTAACATAATTGTATGAAAAAAGAAATCTTATTAGGGAATGAAGCAATCGTGAAAGCCGCTTTAGCTTCAGGCGTTGATTTCGTTTCTGGCTATCCTGGGTGCCCTGCTGCGGAGGTGGGAGATATATTTGGGAAAATAGCAAAAGACAACGGAGTTTATTCAGAGTGGTCTAATAATGAAAAAACAGCCCTAGAAGCTGCCATTGGTGCTAGTTTTTCTGGTTTAAAGTCTATGGTGAACATGAAGAGTTTTGGCATCAATGTCTGCTCAGATAGCCTATTGCCACTAGTCTATACGGGCACCAAAGGGCCTATGGTGATAGTTTTGGGTGATGATCCATCCTGTTGGAGCTCTGCTCAAACAGAACAGAATTCTAGGGCCTACGCATACTTGGCTCGCATCCCGATGTTGGAGCCATCAGATCCCCAGGAATGCTATGATTTTACAAAGTTAGGATTTGAGATATCAGAGAAGTTTAATATCCCGGTAATTTTAAGGACGACCACAAGAGTGGCTCATCAGAAAATGCCGGTAACGACCGACGACATCCCGAAGAGGACAGAAAGGAGGATGGGAGAGTTTATTAAAAACCCCCACCAATTTTGTACCATGCCACCAAGAGTTATGGAGATGAAGGAAGAACTCATCAGCAAGATATTGAAGATAAGGAAATTTGCAGAAACAGGAGATTTGAATAAAGTTATTAAGTCGAAAAAACCTAGTAAAATCGGGATAATTACTTCTGGCATTTCCTATCTTTATACAAAGGAAGCCTTAGAGATAATGGGGCTGGATATGCCCATTTTAAAAATAGGACTCTTCTATCCCTTGGCAGAGAATAAAGTTAGAACGTTTATTAAAGGATTAAAGAAGGTATTGGTTGCAGAAGAATTAGATGGATATTTAGAGAAGGAAATAACGGCTCTAGCAAAGGATACAAATCCAAAACTAGAAATTCACGGAAAGGATTTGCTGCCAGAAGTAAAAGAGTTAAATACAGAAAAGATGGGTATCGCCTTGGCTAAACTAACGAATAAAAAGTTCAACGTTAATAAAGGAAAGGTTGTAGTGGTCCCAACCCGATACCCGATGCTTTGTCAGGGTTGTCCCCATTTATTTGTTTTGTCTACGATAAAAAGGGTAGCTCCAGATGCTATTTTTGGAGGTGACATCGGGTGCTATATGATAGCCGGCTACCCTCCACACAATGTTCAAGATTATTTGTTTTCCATGGGTGCGGGGCTAGGTATCAGCCACGGAGTTAAAAAATCCACTAATCAAAAGGTGATTTCTTTAATAGGCGACGGAACATTTTTTCATTCTGGGATAGCAGGGATGATAAACGCTGTTTATAATAAATCGAACCCTTTAATTATACTTTTAGACAATAGGATCACGGCCATGACTGGGCACCAAACTAATCCAGGGGTGGGGAAAACAAACATGGGTGAAGAAACTGTTATGTTGCTTCCAGAAGAAATAGCAAAGGCTTGCGGAGTAAAGAACATCAAGGTCTTGGATCCGATAAATGTAAAAGAGTTGGAAAATTCGATAAAGGAGTTTTTAAATAAGGAAGAAGTTTCTTTAATCGTTTGCCGTCGAATTTGTGCATTACTAGAAAAAAGACAACAAAAAAATGTTGAAAAATAATTTTAATATCATAATCACTGGAGTCGGTGGGCAGGGTGTAGTAACTTTGTTATCTATCCTAGACCAAGCAGCGTTAATTGAAGGGAATGATGTAAAATCATCAGAGCTTCATGGTTTGTCCCAAAGAGGAGGGAGCGTTGAGACCCATGTTAAGTTCGGAGAGAAGGTTTATTCCCCATTAGTTTTTAATGGTCAGGCAGATTTAATAATTGGCCTAGAGATGCTAGAGGGCCTAAGGGCAGTTTACCGAGCTAGTGCTAAAACAAAGTTTTTAGTGAATGACCACTTTATGCCATTTATTGGTTCTTTGACCAAGGAAGATATTTCTAACAAATTGAAAAATAACCTTAAAGACAAACTATTTCTAGTCCCTGCCTCGGAAATTTGTACCAAAGAACTGGGGAATGAAGTGGTAAGTGGAATCTATCTATTGGGGTATGCCTCGTTTAATAATTTGATTCCCTTAAGGCCGGAGTCGATCGAGAGGGCCATAGAAAAAATAGTGCCAGGTAAATATCTGGAATTAAATAAAAAAGCCTTTTTACTTTCTAAAAATGGTAAATAAAGTTGTCATTGCGGCCGCTGGAAGGGGAACGCGGATGTTGCATCTAACTGATAATAAGCCGAAACATTTGATCGAAGTTAACGGAAAGCCGTTTTTGTTTTATGTATTAGACAGTCTTTTTAAAGCTGGCTACAAAGAAACAATATTGGTGGCTGGATACAAAAAAGAATTGGTGGAAGATTTTGTGAAAGACTATGTGGCAACTGAGTCTGGCGAGCCTAAAATAAAATTTGTGAATCAATATGAAAATCTTAACCCAGACGAGAAGTATGGAACTGCTTGTCCCCTAATGCTGAAAGAAGTTAGAGATTTCGTCGGTAATGAACAATTTTTGTTTGTTTGCGGAGACAATCTTTATTCGGTGGGAGATCTCATGGCGATGAACGCAGATGCCGGGTATAATTATGTGGCAGGATTAGAGCATGATAATCCAGAGAGATATGGTGTTCTAGTTAACGAAGGGGAACTTTTGAGGGAGATTGTTGAAAAGCCAAAAGAATATATTAGCAATTTGATAAATGCTGGGATGTATAAATTTACTCCAGAAGTGTTTAGTAAGGTAGACGTAATCGAAAAATCTTCCAGGGGAGAATATGAAATTACTGACGCTATTTCCCTTTTAGCGAAAGAAGGGAAAGTAAAAGTAAAAAAGATAAAAGATTACTGGAAGGATTTTGGGTGCCCAGATGACATTGAGAAATTATCTAATTTTTTACACAAAGGTGGAAACATTACAACTACCACAGAGTAAGGACGAAGTTTCTTTGATTGTGAAATATCTACAAGAGGGAAAGGTTTTAGTTGTTCCGACGGATACTGTATATGGTTTAGTTTGTGATGCCACCAACGAGGAAGCTGTAGAAAAGATATTTAGCATTAAAAAAAGAGAAAAATCAAAGCCCCTATTGGTATTTGTTAGAGACGTAGAAATGGCAGAGAAGTATGCAGAGGTTGGAGATATCCAGAAAGAGTTCCTAAGTAAGAATTGGCCAGGGGATACATCGGTTGTATTAAGGGCTAAGGATGGTTTATCAAAATTGGTATATAAAAATGGGACAATCGGCTTAAGGCAACCAAACCATGGATTAATAGCAATGGTCCTGGAAGAATTCAAGAAACCGTTGGCCCAGACCTCAGCGAATATATCTGGTCAACCCGCCACTGTAAAAATAGAAGAAATTTTAAGGCAATTTGAAAGTCAAAACGTACAGCCAGATTTAGTGGTAGATGCAGGGGATCTTTTAGAGAAAAAACCATCAAAAATTGTTGATTTTACTGAGGAGGCAAGAAAGATTATCCGTTATTGACACAGGAGGTATCTTGTGGCATACTATTTAATAGTACATTGGAGGTTTGTTTGAAGTCTCGCTCGTTGCGAGATAGGGAACAAGCCACAGAGCAAGGAGATGCGAAATGTCGAGTAAGCTGGACAAATCGGTGATCGTGGCTGGGGCGGGTTTGGTGGCGAGCATCTTCACGATGCTTGTCAAAAAGGTCCGGGAAGCAGGCGGAAACGATGAGGACATCCATCGTCTGGCAACGCCAGACGGTGAGACGCTTCTCGGCAAGATGGCCGACCTCGTTGTCAGCAGCAAGCGCCAGGTTTTCAAAATTCTGGTGGATTTCCGCAAGACGTTACAGGAGGCGATTCAGGCTGGCAAATACGATTGGGTGAACTCGGACATCACTCAGGATCATTTTCCGGTCCAGGGAGGAGTCCAGAAAGAAGTGGAGGCCGTGCTTTTCCACTTCAACCGAATCGTCACTTCTGACCAGGCCATTTCTGAGATGGAAAAGCAGGGATTCCGTCCTGCGACCATCGAAGAGCTCCTCGCCTTAGGAGCCAGCTACCCGGAGTTGCAGAAGCAATTTCCAATATTAGCACTTGGTTCTGTCTGGCGGCACCCGAGTGGTAGCCTCTACGTTCCGTACCTGGCTTGGCGCGGCTGCGGGCGTGACCTGCACCTCCACTGGCTTGGGCACGTTTGGGGCGGGCACTGTCGTTTCGTCGCTCTCCGCAAGTAATCTTCAAACTGTCCTTGGTCCCTTGGAACTCTGGTTCTTTCTTGAACCCTTGGTTTCTTGGAACCCTGAACAGTAAAACCCCTCTCTACGCAGCGCGCAGAGAGGGGTTTTAAAATATATGTGATAACATTAAGTCGGATAGTAGGCTAATAAATCTGCGGTTAAGGCTTCAGGTGGCCGAATTCTATATCTCAGGTGTATGCAGATTCTTGGCGGGCATGCCTTTCAAGAGAGTCATCCCTGATTATTAAAAAATGAAGATACTTGGTGTAAGGCGTTAGGGTATGTTTAGATACCGAATAAGATTCAGCCCGGAGAGTATTCGAAGGGTGGTGGTATTGGTGATATTCTGCGTATTTCTGTCTGGCGGCACCCGAATGGTAACCTCAACGTTCCGTACCTGGATTGGAACGGCAGCGAGCGTAACCTGAACCTCAACTGGCTTGAGAACGATTGGGACGAGAACTATCGTTTCGTCGCTCTCCGCAACTCTTTTTATTTTTCCCGCCCAACTCGGCGGGTTTATTTTAAAGATTTTAACCACCTCAAGCTTGCAAAATATGGAAATACTTATAAATTAAAAAAAGAAATGCTATTATTAGGGAAAATAATATGAAACTCAAAAAATCAGATCCACAAATAGCAAAATTAATAGAGTTAGAAACCATAAGGCAACAGACTTCTTTAGAGATGATTCCATCGGAGAACCATACGACTCCTGCGGTTAGAGAAGCTTTGGGATCTATCCTAACAGATAAATATGCCGAGGGTTATCCTGGGAAAAGATATTATGCTGGGCTTAAGTATTACGATGTGCTAGAGGATTTATGTAGAGAAAGGGTCAGAAAGCTATTCGGCGTGCCTCATGCAAACGTTCAACCTTATTCTGGCTCTCCTGCGAATGCAGCAGTTTATCTGGCGGTTTGTGAACCCGGAGATACTATAATGGGGATGGCCCTTCCTATGGGCGGTCATTTGACGCACGGATGGAAGTCAAATTTTTCTGCTAAATTCTACAAATCAATTCAATACGGAGTTAACGAAAAAACAGGGCTAGTGGATTACGATGCTATGGAGAAATTAGCGAAAGAGGTGAAGCCAAAATTAATATTTGTGGGAGCGACCGCCTATCCAAGAATCTTTGATTGGAAAAGGCTAGGAGACATAGCCGATTCTGTCGGTGCATATATGGTAGCCGATGTCGCTCATATAGCAGGATTAATCGCCGGCGGGGCCCATCCTTCACCCGTTCCCTACGTGCACATCGTATCGACAACAACACATAAAACTTTGCGTGGGCCGAGGGGCGGAATAATAATGGTAACGAAAAAAGGGATTGAGAAGGATCCAGACTTAGCTAAGAAAATTGATAAAGCTATCTTCCCCGGGCTTCAGGGGGGCCCCCACATGCATCAGATTGCCGCAATCGCAGTTTGTTTGAAGGAAGCATCAACGCCAGCTTTTAAGAAATATGCTAAGCAAATTGTGAGAAATGCAAAGGCGTTGGCAGAAGAGCTTAAGAGATATGGTTTTAATTTAGCTAGTGGAGGGACAGATAACCATTTAATTTTAATTGATTTAAGAAACAAAAATATTACAGGGCCGGAAGCCCAGAATTTGTTAGAGGAGGCTGGAATTACGATTAATAAAAATAGTATTCCTTTTGACCCGAACCCACCGTTTAATCCATCCGGCATTAGGATGGGGACTCCAGCCATCACCACAAGGGGGATGCAGGAGCCGGAAATGAAAAAAATAGCTTCTTGGATAAATGAGGTTATATCCAATCCCAAATCTGTGGTAAGAGTTAGGAAAGAAATTAAAAAGTTTTGTAATAAATTTCCGTTACCAAAATAACATGTTCTTATATAGCAATCTCATAGGCCTAGATCACTATATTTTCCAGTCAATTAATGGTTTGGCCTTTAGGTGGGTTTGGTTAGATATGTTGGGTATATTTTTAGCTGAACATCTCATCTACTTGATGGGGATAGTTTTACTTTTATTCTTACTGAGGTTCAAGAAGAATTGGAAGATGGTTTTGATAGCCCTGACTTCTGGCGTTGCTGCTAGATTTTTAGTAACAGGACTTATTAGATTACTTAAACCAAGAGGGAGACCATTCACCATTAACGAAGTCAGTCTATTAATAGACCGGGTTAATGAACAATCGTTTCCTTCTGGTCATGCTTCTTTTGCATTTGGGTTGGCAACCATTGTCTATTTGTATAATAAGAAATGGGGCATTGTATTTTTCGTCTCGGCCCTTCTAATCTCGATTGCGAGGGTGTTTGCAGGTGTCCACTGGCCGGCAGACATTTTGGCCGGAGCAGCAGTTGGTATATTCACTGGGTGGTTGGTTAATAAAATATTTAAGAAATATATTAAAGTATGAATTTAAAAGAATACCAAGAATTATGTAAAAAAACAGCGAAGACCTTCGACCGGCCAGAGAACGAGATTTCTAGTTGGGGGCTGGGTATTGCTGGCGAGGCTGGGGATTTGGCCGGGTGTATTAAGAAAACATTGTTCCACGGGAACGATCAGAAGGCTGGCATTAGAGAGAATCTTGGCGATACATTGTGGTATATGGCGATGATCTCTAATTTTTACGGTTGGAATTTAGAGGAAATTCTACAGGAGAACATTGGTAAATTAGCTAAAAGGTACCCTCAAGGGTTTACTGAGAAAGATGCATCTCGCAATAACACCCGGGTGGATTGGAACGAGAAATAAGACAAGATAAAACCCCGCTAAGCGGGGTTTTTTAGTGCCTGGGGAGGGAGTTGAACCCTCAAGAGCTTGCGCTCGCAGGTTTTTGAAACCTGTATGTTTGCCAGTTTCATCACCCAGGCAAATTTAACATTATCTTGCCACTATTTTTTTTAATTATCAAGCATTACTTCCAATAAGCATCAACTATTTTCTCCGGGGATTTAGCAGCTAATTTTTTAAAATCTTTACAAGAAGTTTTGTGCAAAACAGCAGATCTGTGTTTTGAAAGATAAGCCTTAACCTCGTCTCCTATCATGGGTTTGCAGCACTTTGCAGGGGTATAGGATATCCCTTTTTGACCATCTATATATAGCTCTCTAACTCTTTCTTTTGTGGGCCTTGTTTGTTTAGCCATTGAGGGCTTCCCGCCTATTTTTTCTGAAATTTCGATGACTTTCTTTTTTAGAAAAGACGGGATCCTACCAATAGAAGATATCCTATCAAGTAGTCCTCTTTTTGCCAGTGCTTTTTTAATTTGAGACGTGGCAAGGTTTGTTTTAACAAATTTCAGCCAATCTGCAGATGGTTTTCTTTTCTTATTTACAGTTATCTCAATAATGTCCCCGTTTTTCAGCGGTTGTGACAATGGGACAACCTTTCCATTTACCTTTGCGATCTCGCAGTAGTTTCCAATCTCGCTATGTACTCCATAGGCAAAATCGATTGGGGTAGAATCCTTTGATAGGATAATAACGTCTCCCTTAGGGGTGAAGGTGAAAGCTTTATCCTCGTAGAAATCAATTTTGAAGCTTTTCCAAAATTCTGGGATATCTTGGGTGAATTTTAATTTTTCTCTATCACCGGCTAGACTTATCTTTTCTTTGTATGCCCAATGGGCGCAGATACCAAATTCTGCCTCCCTGTGCATCTCCGGTGTTTTAATTTGAACTTCGGTTATTTGTCCATCTTCGGAAAATACAGTGGTGTGTAACGATCTATAGCCGTTTGGTTTTGGCTTGGCGATGTAATCGTCGATTTCTTGCCCAAGTGGTTCGTAATATTTATGGATAATACCAAGGGTTTTATAGCAGGTATCTACCCCATTAACAATAACCCTTAAGGCCAAAAGGTCGTGGATCTTTTCAATATCCATGTTTTTCCTTAGAAGTTTCTTGTATGTGCTCCAATAGGTTTTTGGTCGCCAATTAATGGCGACAACTTTTATCCTTTCTCCTTTTAGTATTTTTTCTAGGCGTTTCGAGAAGGATTTTAAATATTTAACCCTCTCTTCATATTCTTTTTTTATGTAGTTTTTTAGCCAGTTAGATTTCTCGGGGAAGAGATAGGAGAATGCATGATCTTCTAATTGTGATTTAATTTCTCCGATACCGAGCCGATCGGCAATGGGAGCAAATATCTTCAATGTTTCTAGGGAGTATAGGGTTTGTTGCTCCTGGGATAAATATTTTAAGTATTTAAGATTGTCGAGACGAGACATGAGCTCTATCAAAATTACCCTGAAATCTTGGGCGAGGGCAAGAAACATTTGTCTTAAGTTTTCAAATTTTTCCTCGGTGAACTTCGCTTTTTCTTTAAGCCTGACAACCAAAGGGTAATGGATTTTTCCCAATTCGGATATTCTTTCCACTAGGAACCTAATTTCTTTCCCAATCTTTCTTTCTATTTGGTCTAGTTGGAGCTTTTTTGCCAGGGGAGGCAGATCATCAACTATATCGTGTAGAATCCCTGCGGCAATTGTTTCTGCTCCCATCCCCATCTTTTTAAGCATAAGCGCGACCCTAAGGGCGTGGTCGATGTAATTTTCTTGAGATATTCTCTTTCTTTCCCCATAGGTAGTTTTAGCGAAATCAAAAGCTTTCTGAATTATTTCAGGCCTTTCGGTGTTTTTTAATAAATTTTTTAATTTGTCAGACATTATTCTTTTTTATAGCCACACTCTTTATTGGAGCATTTAATCGTTTTTCCCTTTTCAATGAGTAGGGAATCACATTTTGGGCACTTCTCGTTTATGGGTTTATCCCATAAAGCGAAGTCACAGTCCGGGAATTTGTTACACGCGTAAAATATTTTTCCTTTTTTTGTTCTTTTCCCAGTGATCTCTCCTGTCTGGCATTTCGGGCATTTTATTTTTATAGTATTGGAATCTCCCTCAATTGATTCCGCGTGTTTGCATATTGGAAACTTTGGGCAAGCATAAAATCTACCAAATCTTCCCAACCGCTCAACCAATGGCGCACCGCACTTCGGACATATTTTATTCGTTGGTTTGTCGGTTATGTCTTTTTTCAGAACTTCCTCATATTTGTTTTTCAGATTTTTGGCAAAGGGGATGTAGAAATCTTTGCAGGTCTTTATATATGTATCTTTGCCCTCGGCAATTTCGTCTAATTCTTTTTCAAGCTTTGCCGTAAACTCCATATCAACAATTTCAGGGAAGTTTTCAACCAAGATGTCGTTGACGACAGTTCCAATCTCTGTTGGCTTGAATCTCTTTTGGTCATTCTTTTCTATATAATTTCTCGTTTGGATCGTTGTTAACGTTGGGGCGTAGGTCGATGGTCGACCGATACCCGCTTTTTCTAGGGCCTTGATCAAGCTAGCTTCATTGTATCTGGCCGGTGGTTCGGTAAAATGTTGGCCCTTGTCGATTTTTACTAATTCCAATGATTGCCCATTTGTTAGAGTTGGCAAAGAAAGCTCGTTAAATTTCATCGGATATACTTTCAAAAAACCATCAAATTTTAAGGTTTGTCCATTCGCACGGAATACACAGTCGTTGGCCGAGATATCTAGGCTCGTTGCATCAAACACGGCTGGAGCCATTTGGCTAGCTATAAATCTCTGCCATATGAGGTTATAGAGTTTAAAGCCTCTGTCGTCTAGTTTGAGGTTAGCGGGTATATTGTGGGCATAGGTTGGTCTTATCGCCTCATGGGCCTCTTGGGTCCTCCCCTTTGATGCATATTGTCTAAAATATCCTGCCCAATAGTTTTTTCCGAAACTTTCCGTAATAAATTTTTTCGAAGCATCCAGCGCCAATTGAGAAAGATTTACTGAATCTGTTCTGTGGTATGTAATAAGTCCATTCTCGTAAAGATTTTGAGCAATTCCCATCGTGAATCTGGCGGGGAAGTGCAGTTTTTTCCAGGCTTCTTGTTGTAGGGTGCTTGTTGTAAATGGAGGTAAAGGATTTTTCTTCGCTTCTTTTTTTTCAATATTAATTATTTTGTATTCCGCGTTGTTTAAACTCTTCAGGATTTCCTCTGCTTCTGTCTCGGATTTAATTTCTAGTTTATCTATTAGCTTATCGTCCTTCTTAAATAGGAAGGCAATAAATTCGTCTCGTTTACTCTTTAGGGTGGCTTCCACTGTCCAATACTCCTGGGCGATAAATTTTTCTATTTCTCTTTCTCGTTCAACAACCAATCTTACGGCAACAGACTGAACCCTACCGGCCGATAAGCCCTTTGATATTTTTTTCCACAAAAAGGGGGAAAGCTTGTAACCCACAATTCTGTCCAGGATTCTTCTCGCCTGCTGAGCATTAACTAAATTAAGATCAATGGTCCTCGGGTTTTTTAGAGCTTCTTTTATCGCTGACTCTGTGATCTCGTGGAAAACCATCCTTTCGGGGTTCTCGATGCTTAAAACCTCTGACAAATGCCAGGCAATGGCTTCGCCCTCGCGGTCCTCATCAGTCGCAAGAATAATCTTAGTATCTTTCTTTATGGCTTTTTTTAGTGCCGCCACTGTCTTTTTCGCTTTTGTGGGGATTATATAGTCTGGCGCAAAATCATTTTCCACATCAACCCCCAATTTTCTTTTTGGCAGGTCTC
This sequence comes from uncultured Candidatus Saccharibacteria bacterium, assembly GCA_964424305.1. Classification (GTDB taxonomy): domain Bacteria; phylum Patescibacteriota; class Minisyncoccia; order Minisyncoccales; family Staskawiczbacteraceae; genus JAHJTG01. The sequence goes on along the minus strand of CAYRHW010000001.1, from coordinate 11,919 downwards.
TTACGTGGCCAAAAGAAGAGAGCACCTTGTATCCGCTCCCTAAAAATTTTTGAATAGTTTTAGCTTTCGTCGGGCTTTCAACAATAATTAATGTGTTCATATATTTAACGGATTATGGTGTAGACATTGCCTCCTAGATTTTTAACTTTATTATTTGTTTCCAGAATTGCTAGGGTGCTAGCTACAATAGTAGCATGTAATTTTGTTTTTTCTATTATTTTATCTATATGCAGGGGCTCTTTGCTAACCGCTTTTATTATTAAAGATTCTTCTTCATTTCGACTGTCGTAATTAAGGTCTAGCTGTTTTTGAGGAGTAGGTAAATTCAATTCTTGCAGGATATCATCTGCGTTGTCAACTAATTTGGCCCCAGCTTTGATTAATCTATTGGTGCCAGTTGAGTTGGCAGAATAGATGGAGCCAGGTATGGCAAAAAGTTTTTTTCCTTGTTTTCTCGCATAGCTAGCAGTAATTAGGGCCCCTGATTTTGTTTTCGCCTCTATCACTAGGACCCCGCGAGATAAACCAGAAATAATCCTGTTTCTGTTTGGAAAACTATACTTAGAGCCAGCTGTTCCGGGCGGGAGCTCCGATATTAGGCAACCACCGGTTTCCACAATTTTTTTGGAAAGATTGATGTTGGCTCGTGGGTATATACTTCTTTCGTCTAACCCTGTGCCCAGTATAGCTATTGTCCTTTTCCCCGCTTCAACACAGGTTTGGTGGGCGATTGTGTCTATCCCCTCGGCCAAGCCACTTATGATGGTGATTTGGTTTTTAATCAACTGTCTAACAATATCCGCTGTTGCTTGCTTGCCATAGGGTGAGCATCTCCTGGTCCCGACAACTCCCAAACATAATTCTTCTTTTTTAAATTCGCCGATGTAGTAAAGAATTTTTGGCGGGTTCACGGTCCTTCTTAGAATATCTGGATAGTTATCATCTTCAATTTTTACTTCTCTTATATCTTCCATCTCAGTAATCATAACACGAAATATCTAAACCCTTGAAATTCGGGGGCTTTAATGTAGAATCAAAATCAGAAACTTAACATGTGGAGGTGCCCAATGAAAAGGATAATTAAGTGGATTTTTGGTGGCGGGAAAACGATTGTTGTTGAGAAGGAAGAAATAATGCAGATTCTTTTTCACAGAGGAAGGATGCTTCTTCTGGACCAAGTTACTATTACCGATGGTAAGGTTATCGGAGAGTTTACGGTTCCCGCTGAAAATTGCGTGGGCCATGAACCGATTCCCAATATGCCCGTCATGCGCGGGGTTGAAATTGTCGAGATGGCTTTTCAGCTTCTCGGTATTATTGTTGCCAAAAATCCCGAATTAGCCGCGATGTTGAAGGGTAAGGCTGCTGCTGCCAGAGAAATCACCAATGCCAAGTTTAGCGGGTTTATCCGGCCTGGCGACAAGTTGGTTTTGGAGACCGGAACCGAGGTCGATGTTGATGAAATGGCGGGGACAGCAAAGATTGAAAGTAGCAGAATGGTCGCCAAGCTCGATGGCAAAAAGAAGGGCATGGTTGCCTCTGTTTCCATCGCAGTATTTGATCCAAGTCTAATCAATCAATCAGAGTAAAGGCGCTAGCTAAAACTAGTTGCGACTAGCTTACGGGCTAGTTTTTTGTTGGGCTTTTCGTCCCGAGAAAATTGTTAGATAAAGTGAAAATATTGTAGGAAGAGGCTACCGATTGCACTCATTCATCGCTTTTTCTAAACCACCTATAACCAATATTTCGATTGCCATGGTTGCTCGATCAACGATTTTGTTTAAAGTATTGCTTTCGTTTTTGCTAAACTTCTTCAAAACAAATTTTTCTGCTTCTTTGGGCTTCCCCGTGGTTGGCATTACTCCGATCCTTATCCTAATAATATCCTCATTCCCGATTGCCTTTATGATAGATTCCACTCCTTTGTGGCCGGCAGACCCTCTATTCACCACTATCTTTATTTTTCCCAACTGGAGATCAACATCGTCGTGCACTACAATAATTTTCTGTCCCTTTTTTTGTTCTTGCAGTTTTTTTGCAGTTTTTCCGGATTCGTTCATAAATGTTTGAGGTTTGGTCAAAATTATCTTCTCGCTACCCATGGTCCCTTCGGAAGTTAAGCTTTCGGATTTCTTGTTTAACTCAAAACCTGGGAAAGTCTTTTTTTCTGCGAATTTATCGATTACAGCAAACCCAACATTATGGGGGGTATTGTTAAATTTTTCACCTGGGTTCCCCAGGCCAATAATTAAAAACATGATTTTAATATATCATATCATTGTGAATAAATCACACTTGAATTGACTATCCGTATCATATGCTATAATATATTAAATGGTTTAAGGGTGGAACCTTTACAACCCATCTGGGTAGAAGGGAGTAATAAATCGAACAAAAAGCTGTTCGGTTGTGCCCGTGTAGCATAAATCGACCTGTGGTTCATTAGCGAAAGGATTTGTGATGACGACAGATGTGAGCCTTTCAACCACGTCTTCCCAACCCGCTATCCCGGCCATTTACTCCTGGGGCCACATGAGCCAGGAGCAAAAGGGCTCAATTCTGGGGGCAAAGCGGCCCAACTTGGGAAACCCGAAGGCGGTGGAGCAGTTCGCGCGGGATTTCGCCACGAGGTTCGGCGTGAAGATCAGCCCCAAAGCGATGGGGAGGATCCTCGTCAGGATTGAGATGCAGCAGCGTCGACGCAAGAAGTCTGGGGTGAATGCCCCGGTACCTTTCGTCGATCGCCATGTGCGACTGGCATCTTCTCGTCGCCCCAATTAACCCAATATTTCGCAAGTAGTCCAACTGGGGGCTGTCAATGACGGTCCCTTTTTCTTTTCAGTGCTTACCCCTTGTCGGAAGTTTTAAAAACTGATATAGTGAGTGAAATAAAAATCTAATTTTTACTTATGAAACCATCGTTCACTTATCTATGGGAGATTGTTAAAGTTGTTATCATCGCCTTGGTGATAGTGCTTCCTATCCGTTACTTTATCTTTCAACCATTTGTAGTGAGCGGGGATTCAATGGTCCCAAATTTCCATTCAGGTGATTATTTAATAATCGATGAGATTTCTTACCGATTTTCTCAACCACAGAGGGGGGATATAATTGTTTTTAAATATCCAAAGAATCCAGCCCATAAGTTTATCAAAAGAATCATCGGTTTGCCCGGAGAGACGGTTGAGATAAAAGATGACCAGGTGAAGGTATATAACAAAGAAGGCCAAGAGCAAACCTTGCAAGAAATAAGCTATATCCCAGCTTCAAAGCCGACCTATGGAGATGTAAGGGTTATCTTGGGAGAAAAAGAATATTTTGTTCTGGGTGACAATAGGCCATATTCTTCAGATTCAAGGATATGGGGACCAGTGCCAAAAGAGAATATAATTGGTAAGGTATTTGTAAGAATTTTTCCATTAGCTGCTTTGGGCAAAATAACAGCCCCAGCTTACTAAATTAAATGTCAGGAAAAGATAGAATTCAATTATTAACAGGGATGCATGATATTCTGCCAAATGAGCAGAAATATTATCAAAGGATTTTTAAAGCGATAGAAAGTATCGCCGGTTTTTATACGTGTTCCAGGATAGAAACACCAATTTTAGAAAATGTTGATCTTTTTTACAAAGGTACAGGTTCAGACACAGAGGTTGTTGAAAAACAAATGTATTCATTCCGAACAAAAGGAGGAGACGCAGTTGCTTTAAGGCCGGAGTGGACCCCCTCCATCGTAAGAAGCTATATTGAAAATGGGATGCACACAATGCCACAGCCAGTAAAGCTTTGGTACTATGGACCATGTTTTAGATATGAAAGGCCTCAAGCAGGGAGATATAGGCAATTTAACCAATTTGGTTTTGAAATTCTGGGGGATAAAAATCCAGCAATAGATAGCCAAGTAATCCAAATGTCTTACGATGTATTAAAAGAAGCTCAGCTCAAAAATTTAGTTGTAGAGATAAATAGTATCGGAGATTCAGAATGTAGGCCAAGATTTAAAAAGAACTTAACTAACTATTTTAAATCTAGGAGAGCTTCATTGTGTCCCGATTGCCAAAGAAGGTTGAAACAGAATCCATTGAGAATTTTAGATTGCAAGGAAGAGAAATGTCAAAGGATAAAAGCTGATGCACCACAAATAATGGATTGCCTGTGCGAAACTTGTCATAACCACTTCAAAAAGGTTCTGGAATTTTTAGATGAAGGAGAAATACCATACAAATTAAATCCGTATTTAGTAAGGGGTTTAGACTATTACACAAATACAGTATTCGAAATTTATGAGGATAGCCCGGAGGGAAGATCCCAGGGGGCATTGATAGGAGGAGGAAGATATGATACTTTAGTAAAAATGTTGGGGGGAAGAGATACCCCGGCCTGTGGATCAGCCGGTGGGGCAGAAAGAGTCGTAAGTGTTTTAAAGACAAAAGAGCTGAAGCCGCTCAAGACCAATGAGGCCAAGGTATTTTTAGCTCAATTGGGCGACTTGGCAAAGAAGAAAAGTTTGAAATTGTTAGAAGAGTTTAGAGCAGCTAAAATTCAGGTTGGAGAAACTTTATCAGACGATTCCCTAAAGGGTCAGCTTAGGAAAGCTGATAAACTCGGAATCCGATATGTTCTAATCTTTGGGCAGAGAGAGGCCCTAGATAAGGAGATTGTAATAAGAGACATGGAAACGGGTGGGCAAGAAACATTCAAATTAGAAAATGTGGTCGAAGAGATTAAAAAGAAATTAAAAGAATTAAAGTAACAAATAATAAACATGCCATTAGAAGTTAGAAAAAAAGATAGAGAAAATTCTCAAAATTTAGTACGTCGTTTCACAAAGACAGTACGTCAAAGTGGAATTTTGCTTGAGAAAAGGAAAAGACAATTTCACAAGAGAGTGAAGAGCTCCCTTGTTAAAAAGAGATCTGCGCTAAGAAGAGAAATTGTAAAAAAAGAGAAGGCGCAGGAATACAAGATGGCCAAGCCTCAATAATTTTTCGTTTTCCCAAAAAGAGGTATGTTAAAAGAAAAAATACAAGAAGAAATTAAAGACGCTATGAGGAGTGGCGACGAATTAGTCACCAGTACTCTGAGGATGTTAATTGCTAGTATCACCTCAAAAGAGAAAGAGAAAAGGTACAAAATTTCAAAAGAGAAGCCGACCCTGAACGAAGAGGGACTAGTCAAAGAATCACAGTTAGCCGAGGAAGAGATACTAGATGTGATTTCCTCGGAAATCAAAAAGAGGAGAGACGCCGTAGTTCTTTATGAAAAAGGTGGTAGGCAAGAATTGGCCGATAAGGAGAAAAAAGAGATAGGGATGTTGCAGAAGTATCTGCCAGAGCAGATATCAGAGGAAGAAATTAAAAAACTTGTCAGCGAAGCCGTTGTTAAGACGGGAGCAAAAGAAATGAAGGATATGGGAAAAGTGATGGCAGAGTTAAACCCGAAGATAAAGGGTAGAGCAGATGGGAGCGTGGTGAGTAAGATCGTAAAAGATTTATTAACTGCAAAATAGTAATTAGAAAGACCGCCCGCTTGGGCGGTTTTTTATTCCAACGGTATTTGTGCTAGAATCATATAATGATCGAGATAAAAAACCTCACAAAAACGGCTGTTGATAAGAAGCTTTTTGCACAGGTTGCAAAAAATGTCTTTAGGGGTGAAAATATAGGAAAGGAAAAAGAAATTTCTGTTGTTTTCTTTAATAGTGGTAAGATAAAAGAATTAAACAGAAAATACAGGAAGAAAGATAAACCTACAGATGTTTTATCTTTTGCGGGCGAGGAAAGGTTTTTAGGTACGATTGTTATCTGCCCAGCAGAGGTGAGGAAAAATGCCAAGGAGGCAAATAGTAGTTTTAAAAAAGAATTAGTGTTTGTTTTCATTCACGGCATTCTGCATCTATTGGGCTATGATCATGAACTGAAAAAGGCGGATGCCCAAAAAATGCAGAAATTAGAAAGTCATTATTTATCACGGGTTAATTTTTAATTGTTAGTACTATGGCCAGAAGCCAAATTGTTACAGGGTTAGACATAGGGACAAGCGCTATTAAAGTTTTAGTTGTTCAGAAAAGGAATAACGAATTAGAAGTTTTAGCTCAATCCCAGATTCCTTCCTTCGGCGTTAGGAAGGGTTCGGTTGTTAATGTTGAGCAGGTAACGAACAATATAGTAGCTCTTCTGGCAGAAGCTGAGAAACTTTCTGGGAAGAGAATTAACTCGGTCTTTGTGAATATTGGCGGAAGCCATTTGTATCTTACGGGTTCTGATGGAATTATTTCTGTTTCCAGAGCTGACCAAAAAATTTCACAAGAAGATATAGAGAGAGTGTTGCAAGCTGCTCGAGCTATTAACATTCCGTCCAATGAAGAAATATTGGATGTTTTCCCAAAGGAGTTTATTATCGATGACCAGAAGGGAATAAAAGAACCTTTAGGCTTAACTGGCATAAGGTTGGAAGCTAAAGTAAATTTGCTTTGTGTTTTTTCCCCTTCTTTTATCAAACTCACTCAGGCTGTTTTAGGATCGAAAATACAGATAGATGATATCGTCCCGTCCCCTCTGGCAGCCGCTGCTGCTGTTTTAACTCCACAACAAAAAGAATTAGGCGTGGCTTTGGTTGATATCGGCTCTGCCACAACAAGCCTAGCAGTTTTTGAAGAAGGAGATTTGATACATTTCGCAGTTTTCCCGATTGGTTCAGCAAATATCACCAATGATATCGCCATTGGGCTGAAAACTGATGTGAATATCGCGGAGAATATCAAAAAGGAGCATGGCACATGTGTCTTGGCTGGCAAGAAGGAGAAAGCTCCAGGATCAAAGAAGAAGATAGAAATCATTGATAAAACTTCCTCAGCTGCTTTTTCTAAAAAAGCCCTAATAGATATTATTGAACCTAGAGTTTCTGAAATCTTTGAATTAATAAATAAAGAACTTAAAAAGATTGGTAGGCAGCAGCTATTGCCAGGAGGGATTGTTTTAACTGGCGGTGGGGCTAAGCTGCCCAAGATAAAAGAATTAGTCAAAAGAGAATTGAAATTACCGTGTGAAATAGGAATCCCGTCTGGGATTATTGGGATTGAGGAAGACCCATCTTTAGCTACCGTCTGCGGATTAGTGTTAGATGGGACCGTTGCTATTGAAGACAATCCAGAACCTGGTATTATGGGGGTGATAATATCTAAACTTAAAAATCTCTTTAGAGTTTTTATCCCCTAAAACATGTCAGTAAAACCGAGTACAAAAATTAAAGTCATTGGGGTTGGCGGTTCTGGTTCAAATACAATTTCTCGCATGATAAAATGCCAAATCCAAGGCATTGATTTGATTGTTGTTAATACTGATGCGCAGGCTTTGAATGGTTGCCGGGCCGAGAGTAAAATTTTAATCGGAGAAAGTATTACGCGCGGTCTGGGAGCTGGCATGGATATGAGCATCGGGGAAAGGGCGGCAGAAGAAAGTAGAGAAAAAATACAGGATGCAATAAAAGGTGCCAATATGGTTTTTATCACTTGTGGACTTGGCGGGGGTACTGGATCGGGAGCTAGTTCTGTCATTGCTGGTATTTCTAAAAAATTAGGGATATTAACAATTGCTGTCGTCACTAGACCATTCTCTTTTGAAGGGACCCAAAGAAGTAAAATTGCTACCCAGGCTCTGGAAAAATTAAAAGATAATGTTGATGCGTTACTTGTGATTTCTAATGATAAACTTTTACAAATAGTCGACGAGAAAGTAACGGTATCAAATGCATTCTGGATCTGTGACGAAACGTTGAGAGAAGCAGTGCAAGGTATCACTGACTTAGTTCTATTACCAGGAATTGTTAGTGTAGATATGGCCTCTGTTTTGGCAATTATGAAAAATGCTGGCCGGGCTTTGTTTGGAGTAGGTAGAGCAGTAGGAGAAAATAGGGCGATAGAGGCTGCAAACAAGGCAATCAGCTCTCCTCTGCTAGATTCTTCGATACATGGAGCCAAAAGAGTATTATTTAACGTTTCGGGTGACAACTTAGCACTTTCCGAAGTCTCTGAGGTGGCGAAAATCATTACCAAGACTGCTGATAAAAAGGCTCAAATAATTTTTGGTGCAGTTGATAATAAAGATTTGAAAAAAGGCGAAATAAAAGTGACTGTAATCGCCACAGGGTTCTAAAAAATAGTTATTTACTCTTTGAAACATTTCTAAAAATCCGCAAGACTTGACCTGAGTTTTATAAAAGGTAAAATAAGATAATTTCGAGTTAAGTTATTTTTTTTTCGCTAAAAATTTATTAATAATTAACAAACATGGTGCCGCCAAAAAACAGAATAGAGAAAGTCCAAAAAAGAGATGGCTCTATCGCAGATTTTGATCAAGCGAAGATAGAGGAAGCTGTCCACAAGGCCCTTACTGCTTCAGCGCAGGGAGATGGTCCGCAAGCAAAGAAGGTTGCAGAGAAGGTCGTCGACATTTTAAACAGACGTTTTAAAAAAGACGAGATACCAAATATAGAACAGATCCAAGATATAGTAGAAGAAATGTTAGTCTTGGAGGGATTTGTTGAAACAGCCAAGGCATACATTCTTTACAGAGATCAGAGAAGAAAAATTAGAGAAGCTGGCAAGGTAGTGGATGAGTCTAGCGAAAAAATTGATAGTTATTTAGCGGAATTAGATTGGCAGGTTAACGAAAATGCCAATATGACATTTTCCCTACAGGGACTGAATCAATATGTCGGCTCATATATATCAAAAAAATATTGGTTGAACCGTGTTTATCCAAAAGAAATCCGTGATGCTGCTTCTGGAGAAGATTTCCATATTCATAATTTAGAATTACTCGCTCCCTATTGTATGGGTTGGGATTTATACGATCTTTTAATGAGGGGATTTGGAGGGGTTCCCGGGAAAATAGAATGCAAACCTGCTAAACATTTAAGAACAGCTACTAGTCAATTAGTTAACTTTTTGTACACCGCCCAAGGAGAGACAGCCGGCGCTAATGCTGTCTCAAACTTCGATACCTTGCTAGCCCCTTTTGTCCGTTATGATGGGATGAACTATGCTCAAGTAAAACAGGTAATGCAGGAGTTTCTATTTGCTTGTATGGTACCAACGCGTGTCGGTTTTCAGACGCCGTTTTTAAATATTACTTTAGATATTAATCCTCCTGCATTTTTAGCAAAGCAACCGGTAATTATCGGTGGTCAACCACAGAAAGAAACCTACGCAGAATTCCAAGAAGAGATGAATATGATTGTCAAAGCTTTCTACGAGACACTAATGGAGGGCGATGCGAAAGGTAGGCCGTTTACTTTCCCAATCCCAACAGTTTCGATCACAAAAGATTTCAATTGGGACAATCCAGTATTAAAACCATTATGGGAAGCAACTGCGAAGTATGGAGTAAACTATTTCTCAAACTTTATTCAATCAACAATGAGCCCGGATGACGCTCGATCTATGTGCTGCCGCTTGAGATTAGATAATAGGGAGTTGTACAAGAGAGGAGGCGGGTTGTTTGGATCGAATCCTTTAACTGGATCAATCGGGGTAGTCACAATTAACATGCCAAGGATTGGATATCTTTCTAAAACTAAGAAAGATTTCTTAAGCAGACTGGGGCACTTGATGAACTTAGCCAAGGAGAGTTTAGAAATTAAAAGAAAGGCCCTAGAGAATTTTATGGATAAAGGGCTTTATCCATATTCTAAACATTACTTAGCCGCAGTTAAGAAAATGAGGAACTGCTATTTCGGAAACCATTTCTCCACCATCGGATTAATGGGCATGAATGAAGCTTTACTTAATTTTATTGGCGAAGACATTGGGACAGCTAGGGGAAAGACTTTTGCCATAGAGGTGATGGATTTCATGCGAGATACTTTGGTCACGTACCAAAAAGACACTGGCAATTTATATAACTTAGAGGCAACGCCTGGAGAGGGAACAAGTTATAGGCAAGCTAGGATAGATAAAGAGAAATATCCAGATATTATAACAGCCGGCACAGATCAAGTCCCGTATTATACAAATTCAACTCAGCTGCCAGTAAATTATACCGATGATATGTTTGAGGCCTTGAAATTGCAGGATGATTTACAAACAAAATATACCGGAGGCACAGTCTTGCACTTATTCTTGGGAGAAAGAATAGCTGATGCAGAAATGGCAAAGAATCTAGTGAGAAAGATTTTTGAGAAGTTCAAATTGCCGTATGTAACCCTAACCCCAACCTTCTCTATATGTCCTGTCCACGGGTATTTAAGTGGAGAACACTTTGAGTGCCCACAGTGTGCCATAAAACAACCGTGCGAGGTTTATTCAAGGGTTGTGGGATACATTAGGCCTGTAACTCAATGGCACAAGGGAAAGAAGGAAGAATACAAAGAGAGGATGGAATTTAAAATCCCAGCAAAACTTTAATTTTCAAACAGAAAAACTCCTTTGAAGAAAGGGAGTTTTTTTGTATAATGAGAACATGATTATTGGAGGATTGCAGAAAAATACATTAATAGACTATCCTGGGAAAATAGCTTGCACAGTTTTCATATCTGGGTGCAATTTTTTTTGTCCTTGGTGCTATTCGGCAGAGCTAGTTGTGCCGGAAAAAATTAAAAATCATCCGGTAATTTCGGAAAAGTATTTCTTTGATTTCCTGGAATCCAGGGTGGGTTTATTGGAGGGAGTTGTTATTTGCGGGGGAGAGCCGACAATGAATTATGAGTTGCCTGAGTTTGTTAAAAAAATTAAAGAATTAGGTTTTTCAGTGAAATTAGATACGAATGGTTCTAACCCGAAGATGTTGCAGGATCTAATAGAACAGAATTTAATAGATTATGTGGCAATGGATATTAAAACCTCGAAAGAGAACTATCAGAAAGTTTTGGGAGCAAAAATTAGCATAGAGGATATAGAAAAGAGTGTTGAAATTTTAAAGCAAGGCAGAGTTGGTTATCAGTTTCGGACAACCGTTGTCCCTACTATCCACGAGAGAGAAGATTTTAAAAAAATTGCAGAATGGATAGGAGGGCCAGATGTTGTCTACTATTTACAGGGCTTTAGACCAGAAAAAACAATTGACCCGAAGTTTGAAGATATAAGGGCATATACAAATGAGTGGTTGTTGGAAGTAAAAAAGGAAATCTCTCCATATTTTAAGCTTTGCGAAGTTCGATAATGTCTCCATCAAAAATACTTTTTTCCCTCTGCCTTAGTCTAATAATAGGAGTGTTCATCGGGTCTGTATTTTTAATCCCCTGGCGTTATGTCTTGGGATTTTTTGTTATAGGGTTTTTAGTTACGGGGTTTTGTTTTATCAGGAATCATAAGCCGTTTGCGATTATTGGCGTTTGTCTTATTTTCCTATCATTGGGTGTTCTGCGCTATCAATCAGTCGAATTAGATAAAAGTAATTTACAGCAGTATAACCAAAAGGAAATTATATTAGTCGGTAAAGTTGTGTCAGAACCCGATGTTAGAGAAAATGCTACCCAGTTGATCGTGGATGTCGAGAAAGTATTATATGGTCAGAAGATAGTTTTTTCTTCTGGGAAAGTTTTGGTTAAAACAAACAATTATCCGACATACAATTATGCTGACATAGTTAGGATTACTGGCCTCTTAAAAACCCCAGAGGCGTTCGAGGACTTCGACTACCAAAATTATTTATCTAAAAAAGGTATTTTCTCCGTGCTAAATTGGCCGGAGATAAAAATTCTATCAAAAGAGAACTATTCCAATGTTTTTCAATACTCTTATGGGCAAATTCTTAAATTTAAGAACAATATTAGGGAAAATATCAATAAGAGTTTTTCCTTTGTTGAAAGTAAGCTATTGGCCGGGATACTTCTAGGAGACCAATCAAGCTTTTCCCAGGAGTTCAAGGATAAATTAAATATTACTGGGTTGCGGCATATTACAGCTGTTTCTGGCATGAA